>DAIDJM010000009.1 GCA_027451405.1 Acetobacteraceae bacterium
CGGCCGGCGCTTGGGAAGCGGCGGCGGGTGCGGCCGGCGCCGGGGCCGCGGGAGCGGGCGCGGCAGCCTGGGCGAGCGCGATGCCGGGCGCCATCGTCGCGGCCCCGAGGGCCAGGGCGGCGGCAAGCGCCGGGAGGGTGCGAGCAGTCATGGAATGTCTCCTGGTCTCGGCTTGGGGCCGAGCGATTTCTTCTGGATTCGGGGAGTAGCGCGTCATTCGGCCGGCTCAAAGTGGATGCGGAGCGTGCTTTGCGCGTCCACGGGCCTGCCGTTGCGAATGGCGGGTCGGTAGAGCGCGCTTCCACTGTGCAGCCAGGCCATCACCGATTGGCCGAACGCGGCGCCGCCTTGGACGCTGATGAGCGAGCAACCGGTCGGGCGGCCGGAGGCCAGGATCGTGCAGTTCACCGTCACCGTTCCGGCGCGCGGCTGGTCGGCATAGGCGTCGGGATATTGCGGACGGCTGCTGCCGACCGCGGGGTTGCTGCTCGGGCCGCTATCGGGGACCGCCGGCGCCGGGCGCGCGATCTGGATCGGGCCGGGCGGCGGGGCCGCATGGGTCACTGCCTGGATCGCGTGCGTTTGCGGCGGCGGCTGCTGGATCTGGATTTCCGGCGGCGGGATGTAGGGCGGCGGCGGCGCGGCGAGCTGCGGCGGCGGCGGTGGCGGCGGCGGCGGTGGCGGCGGCTTCTCTTCCTTGATGATCTTGGTCTCGATCGGCGCCTTCAGCTTCTCGACGATGTTCTTCCCGAGGCCGGTGACGAGCGCGAAGATCAGGAAGGCCTGGAAGGCCAGTGCGATCGCGAAACCGACGAGCTTCCGGGTCGGGTTGCCGGAGGGGTAGGCGTATTCCATGCCTCAGCCGTCCTTCAGTGGGGGCGGCGGCCAGAGCGCGCCGCTGCAGACACCGTCACGCCACGCCGCGGAAAATGCCGCATCGGGCGCTGCGGTTTCGCAGCGAAATCGCCGGAATGAGCCGCGCCGCCGACGGAGTGCGCGTCCTTCACCGCGGACAACGCCAGCGCGCCGTCCGCGGGGGTCCGCGAAGCTCTTCCCGTCAGCTCAAACATTATCCTGCGAGCTATTCCATGGCGTTGGAGGCCGCGCAAGCACTGGCAACGCACGCGCGCGCGTCCTGGCTGCGGCGCGGTTCGTTTCCGTCAGCCGTGGCAGAGCGCGTTGATCTTGAAGGCTTCGTTCCCGGTGGGATCGCTGCGGGCCCGCTCCATAATGGCACCCTCGCTGACCCGGCCACGCAATACAATTGCGTAAAACTCGCGAAAACCGAGATATTGCTGCAAGCTATTCTGCATATTCACGCGGCCGCAATAGACCGTCCCGCCGATCGGTGAGGGGCCGACGCGATCGAAGCGCCATATGGTTGTGTCCGGGGTTACCATCCGGGCGTCGAAGAACGCCCGGATTGCGGCGCGCACCGAGGGCGGAACCTCGACCGCGGCCGATGCCATGGCGGCAGAGCCGAGCCAGAGCGGGACGAAGAGCAGAACAAGAGCGCGCATGGTCTATCTGTCGCCTCCGGGCCGACGGCGATCAAGCCCGCCGCCATCACCGCGGGCCCGGATCCTCCGGCGGCGCGACGCGCTCGATCCAGGCCGAGACCGAGCGCAGGCCGACATGCGCGAACAGGATGATCGCCGTCAGCGTCAGCGCCATGGGGTAGGCCTGCATGCCGGCGGCCTGACCGACCGCGGCCACCGCCCAGAACGTCGCCGCGGTCGAGAGGCCTCGCACCTGCGCCCGGGTGCGCAGGATCACGCCGCCGCCCAGAAAACCCACGCCGGTCGCGATCGAGCCGAAGGCGCCCGCCGGGTTGTTCATTCCGAACCGCAGGCAGAGCGCGCCGAACACCGCGGCCGCGGCCGACACCAGCGCGCAGGAGCGCAAGCCGCCGGGATGCCGCCGCCACTCGCGCTCGGCACCCACCGCGGCCCCGAGCAGCGCCGCGGTCGCGACCGGCAGCGCATCGTGGCGGAATTCCGGCGGCAACCAATTCCAGGGATCCGGCATGCTGTCCTCGCCAGCTTCTGCGCCCGCGCTAGGATCGCAGCATGCCAACCTGGCGCATCGAGTCGCAGTATCCGGGACGGGTGGCCGGTATAGACGAAGCCGGCCGCGGTCCTCTTGCCGGCCCGGTCGTGGCCGCCGCCGTGGTGTTCCGGGCGCGGCCGGGCCGAAGGCTCGCCGGGATGATCGATGACTCGAAGAAACTCACGCCCGAGGCACGGGAGGCGGCGTTCACGGCACTCCTGCGCTGCGGCGAAGCGGAGATCGGGCTGGGGGCCGCTTCGGTGGCCGAGATCGCGCGGCTGAACATTCTCCATGCCAGCCTGCTTGCCATGGTCCGGGCCGTGCGGCGGCTGCCGGCGCCGCCGGACATGGCGCTGGTGGACGGCAACCGGCCGCCCGCGCTGCCTTGCGAGACCCGCTGCGTGGTCGATGGCGATGCCTTGTGTCTCTCCATCGCGGCGGCCTCGATCGTCGCCAAGGTCGTGCGCGACCGGGCGATGCGGCGGCTGAGCGCGCGGTTTCCGGCCTATGGGTGGGAGACCAATGCGGGATACGCGACGGCGAAGCATCGGGAGGCTTTGGTGGCGCACGGGGTGACGCGGCATCACCGGCTGGGGTTTGGGTGCGTCGCCGGCGGCGAGCTGCCGCTGCCGGAGCCTGTCGGCCATGAGTGCTGAGCTTCTCGAGAAGCTCCGGCGGGCGTCGCTCACGGTGGCGACGGCGGAGAGCTGCACCGGAGGGCTGGTTGCGGCGGCGCTCACCGAGCCCGCCGGGGCGTCGGACGTGTTCCTGTGCGGGTTCGTGACCTACGCGAACGAGGCCAAGATCGCGCTGCTCGGCGTGCCCGAAGCGGTGATCGCGGCGCATGGCGCGGTCAGCGAGGCGGTGGCACGGGCCATGGCGGAAGGCGCGCGGGCGCGGGCGGGGGCCGATATCGCCGTCAGCATCACCGGCATTGCCGGACCGACCGGGGGCAGCGCCGAAAAGCCCGTGGGTCTGGTGTGGTTCGGGTTGGCCAAGCAGGGCATCACGATGGCGGAACGGCGTGTGTTCGAGGGCGGCCGCGCGGACATACGCCGCGCAGCCGCAGCGCATGCGCTCAGATTGCTGGAACCGTAACGAGGTCTGGGGCGGGCCCGCCGAACGCGAGGGGCCAAGGCCCCTGCCCTGCCCGAGGCCCTACCGAGCCTGCTGGATGGCCGACAGAATCCAAGCCCCGCCCGGCGCCCGCACGAAGGTCCAGAACTCGGTCGCCGTCACCCGCTCCGTCGGGCTTCCATCGACGATGTGGCCCGCGATGTCGCGGGTGACGTCGATCATCGAGAAGCGCATCGCGACGGTCGCGTATTGCCGGTTGCCCTCCTGCCAGGCTTCGGAGAGGTCGCCCTGCTGCAGGCGCACGTCGCTGACCATGTTGCGCTGGCCCCGGCTCGCGAGTTCGGCGAGCTGTTCGCCGAAATAGCCCGCCATCTCCGGGGTGGCGAAGCGTTGCAGCGCCGGGATGTCCTGGGCGGACCAGGCCGCCTGCACGTTGCGCAGCGTTTGCTCGAAGGCCTGGTAGTCCTGGCCGGTGAGCGAGATCGGCTGACGCGTGGCGCCGCCGCCGAAGCCGAACCCGGCGCGGCCGGGCGCCTGAAACGCCTGGCGCGCCATGCCGGACACGCCGGCCGGCACCGCGGCGCCGAACAGCGACCGCATCACCCAGCGCGCCAGCAGGTAGAGCAGGAACAGCTGCAGCAGCAGCCCCAGGAACCCCATGCCGCCATGGAAGCCGAAAAAGCCGTGGCCAAAGAGCAGGCCGCCGATGCCGGCGCCGAGCAGGCCACCCATCAGGCCCGACATGAAGGGCGAGCGGTTGTAGCCGTAACCGCCATAGCCGTAGGGGCGGCTGTAGCTGCTGTAGCCCGAGCCGTAGTTCGGGGTGGCGCTGCGGGTGAAAGGCGAGGCGCCGAACGGCGCCAGATTGGTGCTGCGCGGCGCCGACCAGGTCATGCTGCCCCGGCTGCCCATCGAACTGCCGAGCCCCGGGCGCGCGCCCGCGACGGCGGGGGCGAGCGCGAGCATCAGCGCGAAGCCCAGGGCGACAATGCGTTTCATGGTTTGGGATTCCCCTCCAATGGCGCGGGATATGGGGATTCGCGGCTCGCGGAAGAAGGCGCCTCGGGCAGCCGGAACCAGCCCGGCAGAGCCAGCTCGAGCGTGTTCCCGTCCGCTTCCAGCTTCTGTTCGAACGCGTCCAGGCGAAGCAGGGCGAGCCCCCGGTCGCCCCGGCCCGATCGCATCTCGCCGACCTCCCGCTCGCCGGCGCGGATCGCCGTGCCGGGAGGCGGCACTGCCCCTGCCGCGCGGACCGGCACGAGGCGGCGCTTGAGCAGCCCGCGGTATCGCGTGCGGGCCGTGAGCTCCTGACCCATGTAACAGCCTTTGGTCCAGGAGACGCCGCCGAGCTCATCGAAACCGGCTTCGAGCAGCACGGTCTTCTCCGGCTCGAGGTCGCGGGAGCCATCGGGCAGGCCGAGCCCGAGACGGTGCGCATCCCAATCCGCGCTGGTCGCATTCGTGGACAAATGGCTGGCCAGCAGCCGCCAGCCGGCCTCGGGCAAGCGAGGGTCGGGGGTGGCGATCGCGCCCGCCTGCTCCGGCGTGCCGTCCCAGGCGGCGTAGACGGCGAGCGGCGCAGGCGCGATCGCGACATCGGCGCGCAGCCGGTAGCGGCCGAGACGCTGCGCGATCGGGGCGGCATGGCCCGCCTCGACATCCAGCAGCAGCCTGTCGGGCTCGGCGAAGACGAAGAAATCGGCGAGCCATTTGCCCTGGGGCGTCAGCAGCGCAGCCCAGACGGCGCGGCCGGGCCCAGCCTCGGTCACATCATTGGAGACGAGTCCGTTGAGGAAGCTGATCCGATCCGAACCGGTGATCGTGAGCACGGCGCGCTCGGGGAGATGGGCAAGCTTCATGCGCAGGCAGATGGCGCGCGGCGAGGATGCAGGCAAGATTCGTTCTTTTTCTGAAAAAAGACGTCTTCCGTATCGGACGCGATCTCGCCAGAGCCCGGGTCAGACAGACGAAAGTCTTTTCGGTTCTTTTTCTTCAGAAAAAGAACATCTTGGCGGCCCACGCGACTCTGCTCTACGCCGCCGGCGCGATGCGCATCCTCTTCCTCACCGCGACCCGCCTAGGCGACGCGGTGCTCTCGACCGGCCTGCTCGACCATCTGCTGCATGAACATCCCGAGGCGCTTTTCACGGTGGCCTGCGGCCCGATCGCGGCGGGCGTGTTCGAGCGGATGCCGCGGCTCGAGCGGAGGATCGTGGTCGAGAAGCGGCGATTTGACCTGCATTGGCCGGCGCTCTGGGCAAGGCTTGCCGGGACGCGCTGGGATCTCGCGGTCGATCTTCGCGGCTCGGCGCTGACGCTGCTGTTGCGGGCACGGGCGCGGGCGATCATGCGGGGCGGGCGGCGCGAGGGACCCCGGATTTCGCATCTGGCCGGCGCGCTCGGGCTGCGCACGCCGCCGCTGCCGGTGGCCTGGACCGCGCCGGCCGACCGGGCGCGCGCGGCGCGGCTCGTGCCGGAGGATGGCCCGGTGATCGGGCTTGGGCCGACCGCGAACTGGGCGGGCAAGATCTGGGCGCCGGAGCGATTCGTGGCGCTCTACGAGGCGCTCGCGGCCGAAATGCCTGGCGCGCGGGCGGCGGTGTTCGGGGGACCGGGCGAGGCCGAGCGCGCGCTGGCCGCGCCGGTGCTGGCTTCGTTGCCGGGCGCGATCGACCTGGTCGGGCAATGCTCCGTTCCCGAGGCGGCGGCGTGTCTGGCGCGCTGCCGGTTGTTCGTCGGCAACGATTCGGGGCTGATGCATCTCGCGGCGGCGGCGCGGGTGCCGACGCTGGGACTGTTCGGGCCGACCTCGGCCGAGGAATATGGGCCGGCGGGGCCGCATGCGGCGGCCGTGGTCGCCGAGGGACGCACCATGGAGGATTTGCCGGTGAGGGCGGCGTTGCGGGCTGCGACCTTGCTGCTCGAGCGCGCGGCCCCTGCCCCGGTTCTGCCTAATGTCTAGGTCGGCGCAGCTTATCGCTGGCTCGTTCGACGGCGGCGCGGAGCGGTTCTTCGAGCGGCTGTGCGTCGGTCTCGTGCGGGCCGGGGACGAGGTGCTGCCGATCGTGCGGCCGGAGCCGGGGCGGGTGGCGCGGCTGCGGTCGGCGGGGCTGGCGCCCGAGGCGGCGCGGTTCGGCGGGCCGCTCGACGGATTCACGCGGCCTTTCGTCGCGTCGCGGCTGCGGGCCTTTGCGCCGCGCGTGACGGTGGCCTGGATGGGACGGGCGGCCTCGCACGCGCCGCCGGGACCTTGGGTGCTCGTCGGGAGGCTGGGGGGCGAATACGACTTGAAGCGTTTCCGGCGCTGCGAGCATCTGGTGGCGAACACGCCGGCGATCGCGGACTGGATCGCCGAGCAGGGCATGCCGCGGGCCCGGATCCATCTGCTGCCGAACTTCGTGCCCGATCAGGCGGGGGCGACCCCGGCCGATCTCGGGCTGCCGGCCGGGTCGAAGCTCGTGCTCGCGGTGGGTCGGCTGCATCGGCACAAAGCGTTCGACGTGCTGCTCGCCGCGATGACCCGGCTGCCGCCCGAATGCCATGCGGCGATCGCGGGCGACGGGCCGGAGCGGGCTTCGCTCGAGACGCTGGCGGCACGGGCGGGGCTCGGCGCGCGCGTGCATTTCCTGGGCTGGCGCGACGATATCGCGTCCCTGATGGCGGCGGCGGATGTGTTCGTCTGTCCGTCGCGCGTGGAGCCGCTCGGCAACGTGGTGCTGGAAGCCTTCTCGGCCGGCCGGCCCGTGGTGGCGGCCTCCTCGGATGGGCCGCGGGCGCTGATCGAGGCGGGGCGGAACGGGGTGCTGGTGCCGGTGGATAGCGGCGTGGCCCTCGCCGCCGGGATCGAGGGCGTGCTCGGCAATCCGGCGCAGGCGGCAGCGATGGCGGCTGCCGGGCGGGCCGATTTCGAAGCGCGGCACGGCGAGCGGGCCGTGCTCGGCGCCTGGCGGCACTTCCTCGATACGATCGAGAAAATCTGATGTGCGGCATCGCCGGGATCGCGATGGCGCGGGACGCACCGCCGCCCGACCCGGTCCGGCTCGAGGCGCTCGCCGCTTCGTTGCGGCACCGCGGACCAGACGGCAGCGGCATGACCATCGCGGGCGAGGTGGGGCTCGCGCATACGCGGCTCGCCATCATCGACGTCGAGGGGGCGGACCAGCCGTTTTTCGCGGGCGAGGCGGCGCTGATCGCGAACGGCGAGATCTATAATTACCGCGCGCTGCGCGCGGCGATGCCGGAAGTGGCCTTCGCGACCGGAGGGGATTGCGAGCCGCCGCTCCATATCTGGTTACGCGAACGCGACGGATACGCGGCGCGGTTGCGCGGCATGTACGCGATCGCGATCCATGACCGCGCCTCGGGCAGCCTCACGCTGAGCCGCGATCCGTTCGGCATCAAACCCCTCTATGTCGCGGACATCGCCGGCGGCGTCGCCTTCGCCTCCGAACCGGGCGCGCTGCTGGCGACCGGGCTGGTGGCACGGCGGGTCGAGCCGGCCGCTCGGGATGAATTGTTGCAAATGCAGTTCACCTCCGGCGCGCGCACCGCGCTTGCGGGGATCCGGCGCGTGCTGCCGGGCGAGACGGTGCGGATCGAGAACGGGTCCGTCGTTCAGTCGCGGCGCCTATCCGCGTTGCCCGAGGGAGGGCCGGAGACCATCGGCGAGAGCGATGCGCTCGCGCGGCTCGATGCCGCCTTGATGGACAGTGTCGCGCTGCACCAGCAGAGCGACGTGCCGTACGGGATGTTTCTCTCCGGCGGCATCGACAGCGCCGCGGTGCTGGCCTGCATGGCCCGGCTGAATACGCGGCCGGTGCTCGCCTTCACCGCGGGTTTCGACGTGCCCGGCGTTGCCGACGAGCGCGAGGCGGCTGCCGCCGTGGCGCGGGCAGCCGGGGCCGAGCACGAGACGATCCTGGTCACGCGCGAGGATTTCTGGCGCGCGTTGCCGGCGATCGTGGCGACGATGGACGATCCGGCCGCCGATTACGCCATCGTTCCAACCTGGTTCCTGGCACGGCGGGCGCGCGAGCAGGTCAAGGTGGTGTTGTCGGGCGAGGGCGGCGACGAGATGCTGGCCGGCTATGGCCGCTATCGGACCGCGACGCGGCGGTTGTTTCCGCGCCGTATGCGGGCGCGCGGCGCTCTGCAGGGGCTCGGCGTGCTACGCCAGGAGCCCTCGTCGTGGCGCGCCGGCTTCGCGGCCGCGGAGGCGCGGGCGGCGATGCCGGGCCGCAGCGCGCTGCAGCGCGCGCAGGCTGCCGACATCGCCGATTGGCTGCCGCACGATCTGCTGACGAAGCTCGATCGCTGCCTTATGGCGCACGGTGTCGAGGGCCGCACGCCGTTCCTCGATCCGGTGGTGGCGGCCGCCAGCTTCCGGCTGCCGGACGGGCTCAAGCTACGCGATGGACGCGGCAAATATCTGCTGCGCGCATGGCTCGCGCGCGCACTGCCCGAAGCAAGGCCCTTCGCGCCCAAACAAGGGTTCACAGTTCCCGTCGGCGAATGGATCGGCGCCGAAGGGGAGCGGCTCGGGCGGCTCGTGGCGGCGCAGGCGGGCGTCGCGGAAATTGCTCACCCGGAACAGGTTCGCGGGGTGTTCGCGCGAGCCGGGCGGGGACGGGCCGGCATGGCGGCCTGGCTCCTGCTGTTCTACGCGCTCTGGCATCGCGCGCATGTCGAAGGGCACGTCCCGGCCGGCGACGTGTTCGATTGTCTGACGGATACGGGACCGGGTTGATCCAAGTCAAAGCGGCGCGGCCCGAACGCGCTCACGGTTGTGTGCAGATCGCCACCACGGCCTGCACGGAGAAGCAAAGTGCGCGTTCTGCGGATCGCCCTCGTCACCACCGCGGCATTCCTGCCCGCGCTTCCCGCCCATGCCATTCCGCTCTACGCGCGGCAGACCGGGCAGCAATGCGCGGCCTGCCATATCGTGTTTCCGGAACTGACGCCGTATGGGCGGCTGTTCAAGCTCAACGGCTACACGTTCGGCGGCGGCCAGTCGAGCCTGCCGCCGGTGTCGGCGATGATGGTGGCGTCCTTTACGCATACGCAAGCGGATCAATTGCCGTCGGCGGCACCGCATTTCGCCAAAAACGATAACGTCGCGTATGATTTCGCGAGCCTCTTCTACGGCGGGGTGCTGCTGCCGCATGTCGGCATGTTCGGCCAGATCACCTACGACAATATCGGCAAAAATCTCTCCTGGGACAACACCGATCTGCGGTTCGTCGATTCCATCAGCGTCGATCAGAAGGAGCTGCTGCTCGGCATCGACGTGAACAACAATCCGACCGTGCAGGATGTGTGGAATACCGTGCCGGCCTGGTATTTCCCGTGGCTGGGTTCGGGATTGGCGCCGGGGCCGAATGCCAGCACGCTGATCGAAGGAGGATTGGCGCAGCAGGTCGTGGGTGTCAGCGCCTACGCGTATTGGAACCGGCTGATCTATGCCGAATTCGGACTCTACCGGTCGCTCGGCAACCGGCTCCTCTACGAGCTCGGTTCCAATCCCGGTCCCCCCACCCCGATCAGCGGGGTGGCGCCCTACTGGCGGCTCGCGATCGAGCCGAAATGGGGGGCGAACACGCTGGAGATCGGCACGTTCGGGCTCGATGCCTCGGTCGTGCCGAGCGACATCAGCGGGTTCGGCAACGACCACTACACGGATATCGGGTTCGACGCGCAGTATCAGCATTTCGACGACGTCAACAGCTATATCCTGCAGGGCAGCTTCATCACCGAGGAACAGAGCAATGCCGCGAGCTACGCGCAAGGCTCGGCCTCCAACCGGCATAACCGCCTCTATAGCTCGCGCATCATGGCCAGCTATTTCTACGATCAGACCTATGGCGGCGAACTCACCTGGTTCGACATCAACGGCAGCAAGGATGCCGCGCTCTACAGCGCGACGTCGATCAACAACAGCCCGAATTCGTCCGGCTTCATCGGCGAACTCGACTGGATGCCCTTCAACCACGGCGGGCCGGCTTTCTGGCCATGGCTCAACGTGAAGTTCGGACTGCAATACACCTACTATACGCAGTTCGACGGTGCCTCGAAAAACTATGACGGAGCCGGGACGAATGCGACCGCCAACAACACGCTCTATCTGTTTGCCTGGCTTGCCTTCTGAGGCGGCGGCCGGCGCGGCCGCGTGCGCGCTGCTTCTCGCGAGCGCCGTGTGGCTCAGCGGCTGCGTGACGAAGAGCATGGTCGGCAACGACCGTTCGGTGGCGGGCACGGTGCATGTCTGCAGCTCCTGCCATGGGTTCGGCGGACGCAGCCAGAATCCCGATTTTCCGAATCTGGCGGGACAGCAGAAAGCCTATCTGATCGCGCAACTGAAGGCTTTCCGGGACCATAAGCGCGCGGACCCGCACGGACGCACCTATATGTGGGGCATGGCCGCCAAGCTCAGCGACCCGATGATCGAGGGCGTCGCCACCTATTTCTCCCAGCAGACCCCGCAAGCGCCGGAACCGGCTGATCCGGTGCTCGCGGCCGCCGGCAAGAAAATCGTGGCAGACGGGATTCCCGCGGAGAATGTTCCGGCCTGCTCGGCATGTCACGGGGCGCAGGGCGAAGGCGCCGATGAGGTGCCGCGGCTTTCGGGGCAGCACGCGCATTACCTGGTCGATCAACTCACCGCGTTCCGCGCCAATTCGCGCGCGAACGAGACCATGCATGAAAACGTGCAACAGATGACGGATCAGCAGATGCGGGAGGTGGCGGCCTATCTGGCGTCGCTTTGAGCGAAGCGCGCTGTCGTCGAGCCGGGCCTCCGGCGGCCCGGGATCTCAAAAACCGGGGTTTCGGGCCACCGGCCCCGGCGGGGTGCCGGGGCCATGCCCCTGCCCGGCGAAGGCCTGCAAACGCTCCGCTTTATTGCCGCGCCTCCTGCGACCAAGGGTCTGCCCGGTCCCGGTGATCGCGGAATTTCTGCGCGCGGCAATGCTGCACGTCCGCGATCAGCCGGTCCTCGCCGGCCAGCCGCACCCGCTCCGAGGGCGAGAGCGGCCGCACCTGCTGCAACCCGATATCCTTGAGCAGCGCCTGGCGCTGCTCGTCGGTGTAGGTACCGCAGCTTGCCGCGAGCCATGACGCGACCGAAGGCGGATAGCGCTCGCCCCCGCTCGCCGGCTTGGTCCAGGTGAAGCTGCCCGGCTGTGCCGAACTCATGGCCAGCACGTCGGGCGGCGCTTCCATCTCGGCCAGGAAATCGTGCGTGCGCCGCATCAGTTTCGGGTAGGCGCGCGCCGCCGGCTCGCCGCCGAAATCCTGCTCGGATATCGCTGGGGGCGCGACGCCGAGCACGTCGCCGTTGCGGCGGGCGCCGGCAGCCCAGACGATCAGACAGCTCGAGGCGCAGCCGCACTCGCCGGGCTTGCCGGAACAAAGCTCGAAGATGGTATCGCCCGTGACGGCCACCAATTCGGCCTCGGGCGCCTGACCGCGATCCTTGCGCCAGAAAGGCGCTTCGACGGAAACGAGGAGCTTGCGCACGAGCGTGCCGATGCGCATCGCTTCCGCGGCGTCGCCGCCGGGCGAGTTCACATAGAGGTCGGCGAGAAACGGGTGGTTCGCGCGTACCAGCGCGGAAAGCTTGTCGAAATCACCGCGCTGGATCGGGCCGTCGAGATAGGCGGCGATGCAGGTCTTGTCGGTCGGCTTGCGGCCGGTCGGGTAGCCGGGGGAACCACCTTCCGTCCCGGACGCGAGCGCCGCGCAGGAGACATCGGCGGCGTGTGCGCCGGCGGCAAACAGGAGCGCCGTCGCGAAAGCGAGACCGGCACGGCGGAAACGGCGTGGCACTTGGCGCCTCCCTGGTTACCCCGGCCGGGCTGCCGGACCCAGATCGCCCAGAGGGAAGCCTAGACAGGCTCGCGAGTTCCGATCAACCGGCGTCAATCGCGTCGCCGCCCTGCGGCGGCAGCACGGCGAGCAGATCCTCCGCGATCAGCCCCTCCCCTGCCCGGCGGCCGGCCTCGCCATGTCGCCAGACGCCGGCGCACGCCGCCTCGAAGGGGCCGAGACCGGCGGCGAGCCCGGCCGCGATCACGCCCGCGAGCACGTCGCCCGACCCGGCCGTGGCAAGCCAGGGAGGGGCGTTGTCGTTGATTGCCGCGCGGCCGTCGGGGGCGGCGATCACGGTGTCGCTGCCTTTGAGCACCAGAACGGCCCCGGTGCGGCGCGCGGCGGCACGCGCCGCACCAAGCCGGTCGGATCCCGGCATGCCGAAAGCGCGCGCGAATTCGCCGGCGTGGGGCGTCAGCACGGCGGCGCCGGTGAAGGCCTCGGGCCGGCCCGCGAAGGCGGTAAAACAATCGGCGTCAGCCACCACGCGGCGGCCTGCTGCCAGCAGCGCCGGGAGGGCGCGCCGCGCGGCCTCGGCGCCGAGACCGGGGCCGCAGACCCAGGTTTCGCGCCGTGGATCGCGCAACGACTCGGCGAGCGGACCGGGGATCAGGATCGTACCCGCTTCGGTGCCGCGATAGGCCTCGGTGCCGGCCTCGGCCTGGATCGCGACGAGCCCGGCGCCGGCGCGGCGCGCGGCGAGCGCCGCCAGTCGCGCGGCGCCGCTCATGACCCCGCCGCAAACCGTGACGGTGCCACGGCTGTATTTGTGGTCCGCCGCGCCCGGCGCGCGGGCCGGCCAGAGCCATGGGCCGTTGCGCCAGGTCTGCGGCCTCACCCGCGCGAGCACGCGGCCGGGGATGCCGATATCGGCGATCACGAGTTCGCCGCAGAGCGTGCGGCCGGGCAGGAGATAGTGGCCGGGCTTGGCCCGGAAGAACGTGACGGTGAGCCTGGCCTGAGGGGCGAAGCCGCGCACCGCGCCGGAGGCGCCGTCGAGCCCGCTTGGCACATCGATGGCGACCACGCGCTTCGCGGCGCGCAGCGTCTCGGCGGTGACGCCGTCGATGTCGCGCGACAGGCCGGCGCCGAAGACGGCGTCGATCACGAGGTCGGCGCGGCCGGCGGCGCGGGCGCCGAAACGGGCGCGGCGGCCTCGCCAGCGCGAAGCGGCCAGGGCGGCGTCGCTGCCACGGATCGGCGCGCCGGTCGCGGCAAGCCAGACCGGCCAGCCGGCCTCGGCGAGGCGGCGCGCGACCACGTAGCCGTCACCGCCATTGTTGCCGGGACCGCACAGCACCAGGGTGCGGCATGGCGCGAAGCGTGCCCGGATGGCGCGGGCGGCGGCCCAGCCGGCATGTTCCATCAGAAGCGGGCCGGGCACGCCGGCCTCGATCGCGAGCCGGTCGGCCTCGGCCATTTCCTTCGGGCTCAGCAGCTCATGCATCGGCCGGATTCCTCGCTGCGGCCGGGGACCGCCCGCTTCCTCCCAACCCGCATGCTCTAAACCCGCATGCTCTAAACTCGGGGCGTTCTGGAGTCGCCATCATGGCCCGCATCCTGACCGTGGCACAGCAGAAAGGCGGCGCCGGCAAGACGTTGCTGGCGGCCAATCTGGCGGCGCACTGGGCGCGGACGCGGCGCGTGGCGCTGCTCGACATCGACCCGCAGCGAAGCCTGACCCGATGGCATGGGCTGCGGCCGGCGGGAGCCGCCGCGATCGCGTTCTCTTGCGTCTCGGGCTGGCGGTTGGGGGGCGAACTCGAGCGGCTGCGGGCAGAAGCCGACATCGTGATCGTGGACACGCCGCCACAGATCGATGCGGACGCGGCGCGGGCGATCCGCGCGGCCGGCCTCGTGCTGGTGCCGTTGCAGCCGAGCCCGCCCGACCTTTGGGCCGCGGAGGGAACGCTCGCGCTGGCGGCCGAGGAGCGGCGCCCGGTGGCGCTCGTCCTGAACCGGGCGCCGGCGCGCTCGCGGCTGCGGACCGCGATCGAGCGCGAGGTCGCCGCGCGGGGGCTCAGGCTGCTGCCGCAGACGCTCGGCAACCGTCACGCCTATGCGCTCGCCTTCGCGCGGGGTATGGGCGTCGGCGAGACCGAGCCGCGCTCGGCCGCCGCGGAGGAGCTCGCGGCGCTGGCGGCGGCGCTCGCGGAGACGATCGCATGATGACGGGACTGGTGCTGCTTCGAAACATCCTGCTGGCGCTGCATTTCCTGGGTGCCGCGGCCTGGGTGGGCGGGATGTTCTATGCGTTGGTCGTGCTGCGCCCGGCGGTCGCCGCCCTGGAGCCGGCGCCGCGCGGACAGGTGCAGATGCGGACGCTGAAGCGCTTCTTCGGCGTCGTCTGGGTGGCGATGCCGTTGATGCTGCTGACCGGCTGGGCGATGGTGTTCCTCGCCTGGGGCGGTTTCGCGAGCCTGCCGGCATCGATCAACACCATGCAACTTCTCGCCCTCATCATGGCGGGCGTATTCCTCTACACATATTACCTGCCTTGGCAGCGGGTGCGGCGGGCGATTCGTCCGGGTCTGGAATTGTTTGAGCGGATCCGCACCTTGCTCCACGTGAATGTGGCGCTCGGGGCTCTCACGATCATCGCAGGCTCGCTCGGGCACGTCTGGTAGGCATGCTGCGCGTCGCGCCGAGCGACGCCGGGCGGGCCCGCGGAGCCGCGATCGGCGTCTTCTTCCTCGCCGGCTTCGGTTCCTGCTGGCTGTGGCTGGGCATGGCGAATACCGGACGGGACACCGGGGCGGGTGCCTTGCTCATCGGCCTGCCGATGCTCGCGATGGTCGCCCTCGCCTCGCGGCTGGTGACGCAGGCGGGCCGGCTGCCGCAACCGACTTTCGAGCGATCCACCGCACGGTTTTTCTGGCTGGTGAACGCGGTGCAGTGGATCGCGATCGGGGTGGCGGCCGTGGGACTTGCGGCGCGCGGCATGGCGGACGCCATTCCGGCCGCGGTGGCGGCCATCGTCGGGCTCCATTTCTTCCCGCTTGCCTGGCTCTTCCGCGCGCCGGTCGAGTACGCGACCGGGGCTGCCATGCTGGTGGTGGCCGCGCTGTTCCGCGAGCACTTCGTCCCGGTTTTGTTTCTCTCAGGCAGCATCCTGTGGGCGACCGCGCTGTGGCAGCTCGGCGCCTCGATGCGGGCGCTGTATCGCGCGGAGAAATCGGTCTTGGTGCGGGGCCAGGCCTGAGCTAGGCTTTTCCCCTGGAACAGGGAGGCTCGGCCTGCATGTCTTCAGCTCATGGTTCGCATGCCCGGCTCATGGCGCTGGGCGTCCTCTCGCTCACGGTGCTCGGCGCCGTTCTGTTTTGGCTGGGTCTGCGCCACACGGCGGCGGACACGCCGCGCAACCTGGTCATCCTGCTGAGTTGCACGGTGTTCTTCGCCTCCTGCGGCTGGAGCATGCTGGGGGCCGGCCGCGATCTGAGCGCCCCGGAAGCGGGAAGCGCCGGCAGCGTCACGCTGCTCGCCGGACTGGCGCTCGTCGCGGCGACGCTGGCGATGGCGGCGCTGCGGGCAACGCAGGGGCATCTGTTCGGCGCCGGCGCCTGGGTCTGGACCGGCGCCATGGCGGCGCTCGTGATCGGCAACGTGGTGCTGTACCAGTTTCACGCGCGCGTGCGGCGGGCGCGAGGAATCAGCTGAACACGCGTTCTTTTCTGAACCAAAAAACTTCGGCTCATTGAACGAGGCTTGGGGCAGCCGCATCGGATGCGGGTCACATCGGAAAATCGCCGCAGCAGCCCCGCTCAAATGAAGAACGGTCTTTTTGCTTCTTTTTCTTCAGAAAAAGAAGACCCTTAACGGCTTCGTGTGTGAACCCTGCACCTGGCCTGGGCGTCCTGCCCAAGCCAGTCCCCGCCCGGCCAAAGGGCGGCGGCGTTGGCGCATCTCCCCGCCATCGGAGGCCATCGCATGCGCGCCCTTGTCTGGCACGGCAAAGAAGATATCCGTTGTGATACCGTCACCGATCCGGAAATCCAGGATCCTCGCGACGCGATCATCAAGGTGACGAGCTGCGCGATCTGCGGCTCGGACCTGCATCTCTTCCATAATTTCATTCCCGCGATGCTGCCCGGCGATATCATGGGTCACGAGACCATGGGCGAAGTGGTCGAGGTCGGCTCCGGGGTGAATGGTCGGCTCCGCAAGGGCGAGCGGGTGGTCATCCCCTTCACCATCATCTGCGGCGAATGCGAGCAATGCCGGCGCGGCAATTTCTCCGTCTGCGAGCGCACGAATCGCAACAAACATATTGCGGACAAGGTTTTCGGCCATGCCGGGGCCGGGTTGTTCGGCTACACCCATCTCACGGGCGGCTATCCCGGCGGGCAGGCGGAATATCTGCGTGTGCCGTTCGCCGACACGACGCACATCAAGGTGCCCGATAGCCTGACCGACGAACAGGTGCTGTTTCTTTCCGACATCCTGCCCACCGGCTGGCAGGCGGCGGTGCATTGCGATATCGAACCGACGGACACGGTGGCGATCTGGGGCTGTGGGCCGGTCGGGCAGATGGCGATCCGCAGCGCGGTGCTGCTCGGCGCGCGCCAGGTGGTCGCGATCGATCGCCTGCCGGAGCGCCTCGCCATGGCGGAGGCCGGCGGCGCGCTCACCATCAATTTCGAACACGAAAGCGTCGTCGAGCGGCTGAACGAGCTGACCGGCGGCAAGGGACCGCAGAAATGCATCGATGCGATCGGCATGGAAAGCCATGTGACGCCGACCATACCCGACACGATCTACGATCGCGCCAAGCAGATGATGATGCTGGAGAACGACCGGCCGCATGTGCTGCGCGAGATGATCTATGTTTGCCGCGGCGGCGGGATCATTTCCATCCCCGGCGTCTATAGCGGGTTCGACGACAAAATCCCCATGGGCATGCTGATGAATAAGGGCATCACCGTGCGCACCGGACAGACGCATGTGAACCGCTGGACCGACGAACTGCTCCGCCACATCGAAGACGGCCGGATCGATCCGTCGTTCGTCATCACCCACACCATGCCGCTCGAAGAGGGTCCTGAAATGTACAAGGTTTTTCGTGACAAGCAGGATAGCTGCATCAAGGTCGTGCTGAAGCCCTGACCCCTGGAGGCATCATGCGGTATCTCGGCAATCTGGCGCGCTCCAAAGGCGATCCGAAGCTCCTGCGGACCGGACGCAGCTCGCTTGGCAGCGTGGACCGGCTCGGGCGAGCGCTCGGCTGGTTCAGCCTCGGGCTCGGCGGCGTGGAATTGATGGCGCCGCGGCTGGTCACGCGCTTTCTCGGGCTGCGCGGGCGCGAGGCTTTGGTGCGCGGCTTTGGTGCGCGCGAGATCGGCAGCGGTCTCTTGACGCTGTCGATCGACTCTACGTTCGGGCTCGTGACGCGGGTGGCCGGCGACGCGCTCGATATCGCAACCGTGGCGGCGGCCGACCGGCGGCGGAATCCGCAGCGGCAGAACGCGCGCCTCGCCCTGCTCGCGCTGATCGGTGTGGCGATCGTCGATGTCGCGGCCGCCGCCGGGGTGCGGGCCCGGCACGCCCGCGGCCGTGCCATCCGCGACTATAGCGACCGCAGCGGGTATCCAAAGGGGATCGACCATGCGCGCGGAGCCGCGGCACAGAAAGTGGAGCGGCAAACGGCCTCGTTTGTGACGTGATTGGCCTTCGGCGGCCCGGGCACTGCCCGGGACCCGCAGGGGCCGAAAGGCCCCAGACCCCATGACTGAAGGACGTTGTTCGGCCAGCACGGACTATTCAAAGTCATGGGCTTGTCCCGGGCAGAGCCCGGGCCGCTCGCTCCGCACTCGCGCAACAGCCGATCTGACTGAAGCGCCAGCGCTTCAGTCAGATCAGCGTAAGTTGCTCTAGTTATTAATTTCCTGGAGCAAATTCATCCGATCAGATGATTCCATCTGATCGGATTTTGCTCTAGGCGTGGCCCGCGGTTCCCGAGAGCAGAAGCGGGTCGATCTTGAGCACGGCCATCGCGCGGCGCCACTTCGTCTCGTGGTCTGGATCGAAGATCAGATCGAGCTGAGCCGGCACGTGCAGCCAGGCATTTTCCTGCAGCTCCTGATCGAGCTGGCCTGGGCCCCAGCCGGCGTAGCCGAGCGCCAGCAGCCCCGATTTCGGGCCGCAGCCCTCGGCGATCGCTTTTAGCACGTCGAGACTTGCGGTCAGCGCCACGCCGTCATCGACCAGAAGCGAATTGTCACCGGTCCAGTCGGCGGTGTGGAGCACGAACCCGCGGGCCGCATCGACCGGTCCGCCGCGGAACAGCTCGATCCGGCGCACCGGCGGGCGGGGGACGACTTCCAGCTGCTCGAGGATGTCCTCGAAGCTCGGGGACGCCAGCGGACGGTTCACGACGATGCCCATCGCGCCGTCCGCGGTGTGTGCGCAGACATAGATGACCGCCTGCGCGAAGGCCGGCGTGTTCATGCTGGGCATGGCGATCAGCATCTGCCCCGTCAGCCGGCCTTCATCCTCCGGTCCAGGTTTCGCGGCGCGTTGTCTCGAAGCGCTCATAAGACGCACTTTGGCGCCGGCCGGCACTTGCGCAAGCCGTCCCGAGGGCCCGGCCTAAACCGTGACAGTTCGTATCCCTTTGGTTACTCATGCGCCCGCGCACCCAGGGGGGGACGAGGATTCCCATGATCAAGGTTGGCGACCGGTTACCTTCGATGAAACTCATGGCGGCGACGCCGGAGGGTCCGCGCGAGGTCTCGACCGACGAGATTTTCGGGGGCACCAAGGCCGTGATGTTCGCGGTGCCCGGCGCTTTCACGCCCACCTGCTCGGCGCGGCATCTGCCGGGCTTTCTCGATCATGCGGCCGATTTCCGGGCGCGGGGCGTGGAGCGCATCGTGTGCCTCGCGGTCAACGACGCCTTCGTGATGGGGGCCTGGGCCAAGCAGGCCGGGGCTGCGGAGGATATCGTGATGCTGGCGGATGGGTCCGGCCTGTTCACCAAGGCGCTCGGGCTTGAACTCGATCTGACGGCGCGGGGATTGGGGATCCGGAGTCAACGCTTCGCGCTGATCGCGGAGGACCAGAAGGTCACGCATCTGGCGGTTGAGAAGCCCGGCGATTTCGATGTGAGCCGGGCCGAGGCGATGCTGGCGGCGCTTGGCTGAGGGGCTCGTCTCGCTCTCTCCCATGGAGGGCGCGCTGCGGCCCGCGCCGGAAATCACGGTCGTCATTCCTTGCTACAACGAGCGGCCGAACGTCGCGCCCATGGCGTCGCGGCTCGCCGCAGCGCTCGACGGCATCGCATGGGAAGCCGTCTTCGTCGACGATGACAGCCCGGATGGCACGGCCGAGGCGGTGCGCGCGATCGCGGCACGAGACGCCCGGATTCGCTGCGTGCGGCGGATCGGGCGCCGGGGACTTGCCTCGGCGGTGATCGAGGGCGTGCTGTCGAGTTCGTCGCCGTTCGCCGCCGTGATCGACGGCGATCTGCAGCACGACGAGACCCGGCTGCCGATCATGCTGGCGCGGCTGCGCGAGGATGGCGCGGACCTGGTGGTGGCGAGCCGCTTCGCGGAAGGGGGCGATGCGGCGGGGCTCGCCTCGCGATCGCGTCATACACTGTCGGCCGTCGCGATCCGCGCCGCGCAGATCATGCTGGGCACGAAACTGACCGATCCGATGAGCGGGTTCTTCGCCGTGCGGCGCGAGCTTTTCGAGGCAGCCACGCCTCGGCTCACCGGACAGGGGTTCAAGATACTGCTCGATCTGCTGCTGTCCTCGTCGGCGCGGTTGCGCGTGGAGGAGATCGGCGCGCCGTTCCATGCGCGCCGCGAGGGCGAGAGCAAGCTCTCGCTGCTCGTGATGCTGCAATTCGCGGCACTGCTGTTCGACAAGGCGACCGGCGGGCTGGTGCCGCTGCGGTTCGTTTCCTTCACGCTGGTGGGGCTTTTCGGGCTCGGCGTGCATCTGACGGTGCTGGCGATCGCCGATGCGGTGGGCGTGAGTTTCGGGGTCGCGCAGAGCGCGGCGACACTCGTGGCGATGGCGGCGAATTTCGAACTCAACAACCGGATCACCTACCGGGATCAGCGGCTGCGCGGCGGGCGGCTGTGGCGCGGCCGGTTGCTGTTTTTTGCGGTGTGCGGCGTGGGCGCGGTCGCGAACGTGGGCATCGCGCGGGCACTTTATTACGGAATGCATACGGGATGGACACCGTCCGGGGCGGCGGGCGCGATCATCGGCGGCGTGTGGAACTACGTGATGTCGGCAACGCTGGTGTGGGGCCGGCCGGCAAGGTGGGGGCGGAAGCGCGCCTCGGGCGGAGGTGCTCGGGCTTGCTCGTAAGCGCCAGATAAGCCTGCTCGTTCGTGCCAAACGCCGACGCTGCATCCTCGATTGCGGACCGCAGCAACGTATCTTCTTCGTAATGGGGTCTGGGGCCTTCCGGCCCCAGCGGGTCCAGGGCGGAGCCCTGGCCGCCGGAGGCACGCCTCAATGCGCTTCGCCCCACGACCGACCCACGCCTGTTTCCACCACGAGCGGCACCGCCAACGTGGCCGCGCTCTCCATCACGCGCCGCGCCGTATCGGCCAGCGCTTCCGCTTCGGATTCGGGCGCTTCGAACAGCAATTCGTCATGCACCGTCAGCAACAAACGCGATTGCAGACCGCGGTCGCGGAGCGCGCGCGGCAGGCGCACCATGGCGCGTTTCAAGATGTCCGCAGCCCCCCCTTGCAAGGGTGCATTGATCGCCTGGCGTTCGGCGCCGGCGCGGCGGGCCATGTTGCGGTCGGCGATGCCGGGAATCCAGCAGCGGCGGCCGAAAGGCGTGGTGACGAAGCCGTGGATGCGGGCTTCTTCCTTGGTGCGTTCCATGTAATCGCGGATGCCGGGATAGCGCGCGAAATAAAGGTCGATATAGGCTTTGGCCTCCGGCGGCTCGATGCCGAGCTGGCGTGCCAGCCCGAACGCTGAAATGCCGTAGATGATGCCGAAATTGATCGCTTTCGCACGCCGGCGCGTGACCGGATCCATTTGCGCGAGCGGAATGCCGAAGACCTCGCTTGCCGTGCGGGCGTGGATGTCCTGGCCCTCGCGGAAGGCTTCCCGGAGCTGCGGGATGTCGGCGACATGCGCGAGCAGGCGCAGTTCGATCTGGGAATAATCGGCGCTGAGCAGCACGTGGCCGGGTTCGGCCACGAAAGCGCGCCGGATGCGCGCGCCTTCCTCGGTGCGGATCGGGATGTTCTGCAGATTGGGGTCGTTCGAGGAGAGGCGGCCGGTGCTCGTCGCGGCCATGGCGTAGCTCGTGTGCACGCGGCCGGTTTTCGGGTTCACTTCCTCGACGAGCGCGTCGGCGTAGGTGGATTTCAGTTTCGAGAGCTGCCGCCATTCGAGAACGCGTTCGGGGAGCGCGTGACCGTGTTCGGCAAGGGTTTGCAGCACGCTCGCGTCGGTGCCCCAGGTTCCGGAGGGCGTGCGCTTGCCGCCGGGCAATTTGAGCTCGTCGAACAGCACCTCGCCGAGTTGCTTGGGGCTGCCGAGCGCGAATTCGCGGCCGGCGAGGCGATGCGCCTCCTGCTCCATCACCGCCATGCGCTCGGCGAAATCGACCGACATGCGGCGAAGCTCGCCGGAGTCGATGCGGATGCCGGCTTGCTCCATGCCGGCGAGGACCGCGATGAGCGGCTGCTCCAGGGTTTGATAGAGGGCGAGCAGTTTCGCCTCGCGCAATCGCGGTTTGAGCGTTTGCCAAAGTCGGAGCGCAATGTCGGCCTGGGCTGCGGCGAAGGCGGCGGCGCGGTCGGTCGGGACTTGCGCGAAACGCAGGCGGTTGCGGCCGGTGCCGGTGGTTTCGTCGAGCGTCGGGGGGGTGTGGCCGAGATGGCGGGGGGCGAGCGCGTCGATGGTGTGGTCGTGCGCGCCGGCATCGAGCGCGAACGAGATGAGCAGCGGGTCGTCGACCGGCTCGGGCGGGGGCGTGTCGGATGCGGCCAGCGCGAGCCAGGCGTATTTCGCATTCGGCACGATCTTGAGCACCGAGCGGTCGGCGAGGAGCGGGCGCAGCGCCCCGAGAATGTCGGCCGCCGCGAGACGCGGCTCGGTGAGTTCCTCGCCGGCAAAGGGAAGATAGGCGGCCTGGCCGGGCTCGACTGCGAGCGCGATGCCGAGCAGCGCAGCTTGCAGCGGTCGAGGATTGCCGTCGGTCTGCACATGGAGCGCGAGGCGGCGGGCGCGAACGGCCTCGTGGATGAGTCGCTCGAGCTCGGCCCGGTCGGCGATGGCGCGATACGGGCCAAAGGGCGCCGGCGGCGCCTCGGGCTCGGTCGCGGCCTGGGAAGCGGCTTCCGGCTCGGCGGCGTCGAGGCCGAGACGGAGCGCGGTGCTGCGGAAGCCCATGGCGCGCAGCCAGTCCCCGAGCCGGGTGCGGTCCGGCGGGGCGGCGACGAGACCGTCGAGCGGCAGGGGCAACGGCGCTTCGTCGCAAAGCTGCACGAGCTGGCGGGAGATGCGCGCGGCTTCGGCGTGGGCCAGCAGATTGTCGCGGCGCTTGGAGGGTTTCATCGCCGGCGCGGCGGCGAGCACGCCCTCGAGATCGCCATAGCAGCCGATCAGCTCGGCGGCATTCTTGGGTCCGATTCCGGGGACCCCCGGCACGTTGTCGATCGAGTCGCCCATCAGCGCCTGCACGTCGACGACTTTTTCCGGCAGGACGCCGAACTTCTCCTGCACCTCCGCCGGGCCGATCGGTTTTTGCTTGATTGGGTCGAGCATGGTCACGCCGGGGCGGATCAGCTGCATCAGATCCTTGTCGGAACTGACGATGGTGACATCGAGCCCCGCGGAGAGCGCCGCGCGCGCGTAGCTCGCGATCAGGTCGTCGGCCTCCCAATCCTCGAGTTCGATGCTGGCGACGCCGAACGCTGCCGTCGCCTCGCGGACGAGGGCGAATTGCGGGATGAGGTCGGGTGGCGGCTCGGGCCGCTGCGCCTTGTAGCGGTCGTAGATGCGGTTTCGGAACGTGGTGCGCCCGGCATCGAACACCACCGCCAGATGCGAGGCCGCATGCTCGCGCAGGAACTTGGCGAGCATGTTGGTGAAGCCGAAAACCGCGTTGACCGGCGTGCCGTCGCGCCGCGTCATCGGCGGCAGCGCGTGGAAGGCGCGGAAAATATACCCGGAGCCGTCGACCAGGATCAGCCGCGGCGGCGCGGCGGCCTCAGTGTCCGTGGTCGGCTCCCGCGCCTTCGCGCAGCACGAAGAGCCGCGAGCAATAGGGGCAGAAGGTCTGCTCGCCGGCGATCCGGAGCCAGACGCGCGGATGGCCGAGTGGACCACGCCCGCCGTCGCAGGCAATGACCCGGCTCTCCACGATCTCGGTCTCGACATGGCCGGTGGGAGGCTTGGGAGTCGGGGTCGCGGATGTCATGCTGGGCCTTGCGATGGGATGGCGGATGATAGCCTGGCGCTCGGCGAAGGTCAGCCTCCTCGGCCTGTGCCTGATGCTCGGCGCCTGCGCCGCGGTGCCGCTCCATGTGCGGCTCGATCCGCCGATTCCGCCCGACCACGTCTTCGTGCTGCGCGACGGCACGGTGCTGCCCGCGCGGAGCTGGCTGCCGCCGGCCGGCACCCGCTGGCGGGGCATCATACTGGCGCTGCACGGGTTCACGGACAGCCGCGACGGGTTCGAACTGGCGGGCCCGGATTTCGCCCGTGCCGGGTATGCGGTGATCGCGCCGGATCAGCGAGGGTTCGGCGGCACGGCGAGCCGTGGCACCTGGCCGGGCGCGGCGCGGCTGATCGAGGATGCGGCGGAGGTCGCCGGACAGTTGCGCGCCACCTATCCGGGCAAGCGGTTGATCCTGCTCGGGGAGAGCATGGGGGGTGCGATCGCGCTCTGTCTCGCGGCGCGGCCGCATCCGCCGGCCGACGCGTTCGTGCTGCTGGCGCCAGCCGTCTGGGGATGGGGGCAGCTCGACCCGCGCCTCGCCGCGCTGCTGTTCGCGGCCGATCATCTGGCGCCGGGCTGGGCGCCGAACCCGAACCAGGTTCCTGGCGAGATCGTGGCGAGCGACAATTTCGACGCACTCCGCCGGATGGGACGTGATCCGCTCACGCTGCGGCGGCCGACCGTGGCCACGCTGCGCGGGCTGGTCGACCTGATGACGATGGCGCAGCGCGCGGTGCCGCGGCTGCATGGCGCGGTGCTGATCCTGAGCGGCGGACGCGACATGATCGTGCCGCCGGCGGCGACGAGCGCCGCCTGGTCCAGACTGCCGGCCGAGGTGCGCCGGGGCTTCTACCCGAACGGCTACCATTTACTGCTGCGCGATCACGACCGCGCGCTCGTCGAGGCGGATATCCTGGCCTGGCTCGCCGCTCCCGACGGCTGGTTGCCCAGCGGGGCGGATGTCGCGGCGGGCGCTTGGGAGGCGAGCCGGCCCTGGTCGGGCGGGCCGGCGGAAGCGCTGCCGGCGGGAGGGCTCGACGGGGCGGGGCTGCGAACGGTCTGGCCGTTTTGAGCGGAGCCGGCGAGGCACCGGAAATCCTGTTCCGGGACGAGCGGTTCGTGGTGCTGAACAAACCGGCGGGACTGCCCGTGCATGCGGGACCGCGGGCGGGCCCGTCGGTGGAGGATTGGTTTCCGCTGTTGTCTCGGCGGCGTTCCGGGCCGTGGCTGGTGCACCGGCTCGATGCGGATACGTCAGGGTGCCTGCTGGTCGCGCTGCGGCACAGGGCGCTGATCGAGGCCCAGGCCGCCTTCGCGGCGGGACGCGTGGAACGGCTTTACTGGGCGTGGGTCTCGGGGGAACCGCCGGAGGATGCCGGCGAGATCGCGCAGCCCCTGCTCAAACGGCACGACCGGGGCGGCTGGCGGGTGGTGGTCGATGCGGGCGGACAGAGCGCGGCCACCCGCTGGCAGGTGATCGAGCGGCGGGATGGATGTACGTGGATCGCGCTGCGGCCGCAGACCGGCCGGACCCACCAGCTGCGGGTCCATTGTGCCTGGGCCGGGTGGCCGATCGCCGGGGATACGCTCTATGGACGCGGGGAGGCCGGCGGGCTGCGGCTGCTGGCCAGGGAATTGCGCCTCGGGCTGGAGCCTCCCGTGGGAGCGATCGCCGAGAGCCGGTTTTTCGGTCGGTCAGCCCAGTAGGAACCAGAGCCGGAACAGCCAAGTCTCCGCCGCCGTCTGCCGCCGGAGCCCCGGATAGCGGAGAACCTGGAGTCGCGGCAGGACACCCTGTCCCAGACTGGCCGCGATCCGGCCCAGGGCCTCGCGCGAGCCGGGTGCGACCAGGTTCGGTTGCGCCATCAGTGCCTCCACATGCGCCCGGAACACGCGCATGAAGACGTTCGGCCCCCGGCGGACCGCGGCGAGCGCGCGGCGCCAGAACGAGGCCCGGCCGCCGACCGCGTTCTGGGCATGCTGGCGATAGAGCACGGCGGGCTCGTCGTCCCGCAGGATGCACCCGGCAGCCGCCGCCACGACGATATAGGCCCACCAATCGTGCAAGGTGCCGGCCGGCTCGAGCGACGCGCCGACCAGCCGCACCGCCGGCGGGTTCAGCATCACGGTGCAGCCGGTCGCGATGTTCTGGGTCAGGGCCTGAGGAAAGCCCGCATGCCCGTCGATCGGAGGACTCGGCCGGATCGGCCGCAGCTCGGCGTCCACCAGCATCTGGCGCGCGCAGTAGAGCCCGGGCGTTTCGGCCGGGACCGAGGCGAGCGCGGCCGCGCCGCGTGCGAGCTTGTCCGGAAGCCAAACATCGTCCTGATCGGCGAAAGCGGCCAACATGCCGGCGGGCACGCGGCGCAGCAGCGAGAGGAAGCTCGCGGTGATGCCGATGCGGCCGTGACGGTCGTTGCAATCTTGCACACGGTTGGGCCAGGCCTCGGCAAAGCTGCGCATCAAGGCAACGGTCTCATCGGCGGAACCGTCATCGCGCCAGAATAGGCGCCATTCGACATCCTGCTGGGCCGCGAAGCTCGCCAGCTGTTCCGGCAGATGGGCGGCACCGTTCCAGGTGGACAGCAGGATCGCGACTTGGGGCTGATCCGCCACGGCGCGGAACTCAGACCGCGGCTTGCGCCGGCACCGTGCAAATGGCGGTGACCGCCCGCGACAGGCTGGGACGCCAGTCGGGCAACTGGATGCCGAAGGCGCGCGCCAGCTTGCCGCAATCGAGCCGGCTGTCGGCCGGGCGCTTGGCCGGGGTGGGCCAGTCGGCGGTGGCGATCGGCTGAACCACCGGCTGCGGCCAGCCATGCCGGGCGGCCTCATCGAAGATGGTCCGGGCGAAATCGAACCAGGTCGTCTCCCCGCTGCCGCAGGCGTGATAGATGCCGCCCAGTCCGGAGGCGCCGCGGGCGAGCAGCGCCTCGGCGACGCCGAGCACGGCTTCGGCGAGATCGTCGGCATGGGTCGGGCAACCGCGCTGATCGGCGACCACGCGGAGCGTGCCGGTCCGGCGGGCGGCGTTCAGCATCGTCAGCACGAAATTCCGGCCCTGCTCGGCGTAGACCCAGGCCGTGCGCAGAATGACCGCGTCCGGACAAGTCTCCTGGACGGCCTGCTCGCCGGCCAGCTTGCTCCGCCCGTAGGCACCGGCGGGCGAGGTCGGATCCGTCTCGACATAGGGGGCGCCCTTGCTGCCGTCGAACACGTAATCGGTGCTGATGTGGATCAGACCCGCGGCATTCGCCAAACAATAAGCAGCGATGCGGCGCGGTCCCTCGGCATTGGCGCGGAAGGCCTCCACCTCATGGGCTTCGGCGGCGTCGACCGCGGTCCAGGCGGCCGTGTTGATCACAAGGCGCGGGCGAAACTGGGTGAGCACCGCGTCGATCGTTTCGGGCCGGTCGAAATCGAAATCGGGCCGGCCGACGACACGGACCGCGCCGCCGGCCTGCCGGCCGATCGCGCTGGCGAGCTGGCCTGTGCCGCCGGTCACGAGGACGGCGCTCATGCGGGGAACCAGCCCTGGGCCTCGCGCCACGCGGGAAGAACCTTGTCCTTGTCGGAGAGAATCGCTGCCTCCGCCTCGACGGGCCAGGGAAGGGCCAGATCCGGATCGTTCCAGATCACGCCGCGTTCGCATTCCCGGCTGTATAGTGAGGTGACCTTGTAGATCACCTCGGTGTCCGGCGCGAGCGTGCAGAAGCCGTGCAGGAAGCCAGGCGGGATCCAAAGCTGGGCCCAGTTCTCGGCGGAGAGCTCGGCGGCGGCCCATTGCCCGAAAGTGGGCGAGCCCTGGCGCGCATCGACGGCCACGTCCCAGATCGCGCCGCGGATCACCCGCACGAGCTTGCCCTGGACATAGGGTGCGACCTGGCAATGAAGTCCGCGGATCGTGCCGCGGGCGGCGGAGAAGCTCTGATTGTCCTGCACGAACGGAAGATCGATTCCCGCCTCGGCGGCGAGCCGAGGCGCGGAGAAGGTTTCGGAGAAGAAACCCCGGCTGTCGCCGAAACGGGCCGGGGTGATCCGTTTCACCTCGGGTATTGACAGGCTCTCGACCTTCATTGCCGGCTCCGCGTCGCCTTCACCGCCGTATCAGGCATGCACACCGCTTGCCAGATCATGCAACAGCCGGCCAAGCTCCGTCTTGCCGAGCCGCTTTGCATGCATGCGCAGCATTTCGGCATCAATATAGCCCATCCGATAGGCGACTTCCTCCGGGCAGCCGACCAGCATGCCCTGGCGGGACTGGATGGTCTGCACGAAGGCACCGGCCTGCAGCAGGCTGTCGGGCGTGCCGGCATCGAGCCAGGCGCAGCCGCGGCCTAGCCGTTCGACCTGCAATGTTCCTTCCTCGAGATAGAGCCGGTTGAGGTCGGTGATCTCGAGTTCGCCGCGCGCCGAGGGTTTCACGCTGCGTGCGAACTCGGTGACCCGGGCGTCGTAAAAATACAGGCCGATCACCGCCCAGGGCGAGATATAGGTCGTGGGCTTCTCGACGATATCGGTGGCACGGCCGGTCTCGTCGAAGAGGGCGACACCGTAACGCTCCGGATCGCGCACCTGGTAGGCGAACACGGTGGCGCCGTCGGGACGCTCGGCGGCGCCTCGGAAGGCGGTCGAAAGATGCTCGCCGAAAATCAGGTTGTCGCCGAGCACGAGCGCGCAGGGGGCGCCGGCAAGCCATTCGTCGCCGATGAGAAACGCCTGCGCGATGCCTTCGGGGCGGGGCTGCTCGGCGTAGGAAAAACGCATCCCCCACTGCGCGCCATCGCCGAGCAACCGGCGGAACTGCGGCAGATCGTCGGGCGTGGAAACGATGAGCACGTCGCGGATGCCCGACAGCATCAGCACGGTCAGCGGATAGTAGACCATCGGCTTGTCATAGACCGGCAGCAACTGCTTGCTGGCGGCGAGCGTCATCGGATGGAGCCGGGTGCCGGAGCCGCCGGCCAGCACGATGCCCTTCATGTTCATGATGTCGCGTCCCCGAAATGCCGGCTCATGCCGCCGTCCCCAAGCGCTGCCCCGCGTAGGTCTTGGCCCGGATCGCCTCCCACCAGGCCCGGTTTTCCAGATACCATGCCACCGTCTTGCGCAAACCGGCGGCGAAATCGTGCTCGGCGCGCCAGCCGAGCGCGCGCTCGGTCTCGCTCGGATCGATTTCGTAGCGGAAATCGTGGCCGGGACGATCGGTGACGAAATGTATCAGGCGCTCGCGCGCGCCGGCGGGATCCGGCACGAGTTCGTCCAGCACCGCGCAAATCGCGTGCACCACGTCGAGGTTGCGGCGCGGCTGTCGCGCGCCGATCGCGTAAGTCTGTCCAGGCACGCCGTGTTCGAGCACGCGCAGCAGCGCCACCGCGTGGTCTTCGACATAGAGCCAGTCGCGCTTGTTGGCGCCGGTGCCATAGACGGGAAGAGGCTTACCCTCGAGCGCATTGAGCGTGACGAGCGGAATCAGCTTTTCGGGGAATTGCCACGGGCCGTAATTGTTGCTCGTGTTGCTGACGATGGTAGGCAGCCCGTACGTGTGCTGCCATGCCCGCGCGAGATGGTCGGAGCCGGCCTTGCTCGCGGAATAGGGACTGCGCGGGTCGTAGGAGGTGCGCTCGTTGAAGGGCGGGTCCTCGTCGCCCAGTGCGCCCCAGACCTCGTCCGTCGAGATGTGATGGAAACGGAAACGCGCGCGACGATCGGCTGAAAGCGTGGCGAAATAGGCGCGCGCCGCCTCGAGCAGCGTGAAGGTGCCGACGATGTTGGTGCGGATGAAATCGGCGGGCCCGTCGATCGAGCGATCCACATGGCTTTCCGCCGCGAGATGCATCACCGCATCGGGCTCGCTTTCGGCGAAGACCCGGCGCATGGCTTCCGCATCGGCGATGTCGGCCTGCACCAGCTGGTGCCTCGGGTGATCCCGCGCGACCCCCAGAGCCTCGAGCGAGGCCGCATAGGTCAGCTTGTCAACATTAACGACGGAATAATCCGTTGCGCCGATGATATGGCGGACCACGGCCGATCCGATGAAGCCGCAACCGCCGGTCAGGAGAATGCGCATGCAGGCAATGCTTCGTTACAAGGTTGCGGCCGAGGATCGCCTGCGTGCCCTCGACGGGCGGCAATGCCATCCTGGCCCGGGTGGGCACGGCCCTCTTGCGCGCAATCCCCGGGTCCGAAAAGTTCCTGCCATGAAGTCGCCTCGCTCCGCCAGACGGGTCGCACTTGCCGTGCACCCCGACGGCAGGATCGAAGGGCGCATCCATGCACCCAAGGCCGCGCTCCCGGGCGAAATCGCGATGGTGCTGGACGGGACCATGCATGCGCTGCTGCGCCCGGAACCTGCCGGGCGAGGCACCGTCCGTTTTTCCGCACAGCTGCCGGACCGCCTGGTTTTCGAGGCGCTGGACCTGCTCGCCGGCCCGGAGGGGGAGAGCCTGCTTGGCCTGCCGCACCCGCTCGACTCGGTGTACGGGGTGGAGGCAGGGCCGGCGACGCTCACCGGAAACCGGCTCGAGGGCAGCTTTACGGGAGCGGCCTTCCTGGCCGATGCGATCGGGGTCGATCTGCTGGGGCCGGGCGGCCTGGCCGGACGCGCCATCGCGCGACGCAACGGCGCCGGCCTCTGGCGCTACGCCACCGATTTCGCGACCCTGCCCAAGCCCGGGGAAGCGATCCGGCTGCAGGCGCGGATCGGCGGGAGGCTCTTGCCGACCTGCGTGCTGGAACTGCCGCCGGGTGCGCTCGGCGTGATCGGCTGCCTCGATGTCGCAACCCCGGAGCGCGTGGAAGGCTGGGCCGTGGATCTGCGCGATCCCAAGCGCCGGGTGGCGCTCGACGTGGTCTGCGACACCGAGGTGGTAGCCGGCATCTCGGCCGACCGGGGTCGGGACGATTTACGCCAGAGCGGTCTCGGCGACGGGTTCGGAGGCTTCGCGGCGACGCTCCCGGAGCCGGCAACCCCCTCGGCGCGTCGCCGGATTTCGGTTCGCCTCGCCGGCACCCGGACCGAGCTCTCCGGCAGCCCTTTGATCATCGACCCGGCACCGGCGATCGCCGGCCGCCTCGACACGCTGCATGGGCGCTCGCTGCATGGCTGGGCCTGGGACCGCAATCGGCCGAAGACGCCGCTCACGGTGGAGGCGGTAGGGCCGGAGGGCGAAATCCTGGGGCGCGCGGTTGCGAACCAGTTCCGTGGCGACCTGCTGGGCGCCGGCCTCGCTGACGGGCTCTGCGCGTTCCGGATCGACCTCTCCGGGCACTACGAGCGGCTGATGGGCCGGGAGATCATCGCCCGGGTCGCCGGAACCGACCTCGTGCTGCCCGGCTCGCCGCAACGCATCCTGCCCAATCTGGCGATGCAGCGCTTCTTGCGTCGGCGTGACATTTTTCAGGCGCGCCCGGGCGCTCTGCCGCGCCTCAAACGGGCCCTCAATCATCGCGCGGGCAACCGCGCGATCTCGCTGATCATGCCGGTTTTCAATACGAAACGGCAGTGGCTATCGGAAGCGCTCGAGTCGGTACGGCGGCAATTCTGTGATCATTGGGAGCTGATCTGCATCGATGACGGATCGACCGAACCGCATGTGCAGGAGCTGCTGCGCAGCTACGCCGCCCGCGACCCCCGGGTGCGCGTGCTGCATTCACCGGACAATGTCGGCATCCAGCGCGCCGTCAATTTCGGGCTTCGCGCGGCGCGCCACGACTATGTCGCGTTCGTCGATCACGACGACTATCTCGAACCCGACGCGGTCTGGCAACTGATACGCGCCGCGGCAGAAACCGATGCTGACCTGATCTATTCGGATGAAGTGCTGACGGACGATACTCTGAACGGCATCCTCGAATTCAGGCTCCGTCCTGCCTTCAGTCACGACTATTATCTGAGCCACCCGTATTTCGTGCATCTCGTCTGCGTGCGGACGGACTTGGCCAGACGGATCGGCGGCTACGACGAATCCCTGACGATTTCGGGCGACGTCGATTTCGTGCTGCGAGCGATCGAAGCGTCCCGCCACGTCGCGCACGTGCCGGCCGTGCTCTACCGCTGGCGAACACACCCGGACAGCACGGGTCACGCCAAGCAAGAGCAGGTCATGGCGGCGACGATCGGCGCGCTGCAACGCCATCTCGATCGGCTGGGAACGGGTGCGCGCGTGAGCGAAGGACCATGGTTCAACCAGTTCCGGATCGACTGGCCCGCTGCGACCGGCCGCATCCTGATCGTTATCCCGACCAAGAACGGCCGCGCGCTGCTTGAGAAAGCCGTGACGTCCATCGAACGAACCGCGGGCACCGCCGACTATCACCTGGTCGTCATCGACCACCAATCCGACGATCCGGCGACTCGCGCCTATCTCAGCGAGATCGCCTCGCGGCACACCATCATGCCCTACGAGGGAGAATTCAATTTCTCCCGCATGAACAATATGGCCGTCGCGCGTTACGGCGATGGTGCTGAATTCATTCTGTTCCTGAACAATGACATCGAGGCGACCGAGAGTGGCTGGCTCGAGCGGCTATCCTCGCTCGCCGCGCGGCCCGGTATCGGGGCGGTCGGCGCCTTGCTGATGTATGAGGATCAGCGCGTTCAGCATGCCGGGGTGGTGATCGGCTTCAACAATTCCGCGGACCATTCGCTCCGCATGCAGGACGTGTTTCACGACCGGCAGGGGCGCCGCAATCTTGGCTATAATTGCGCTTTGACTTCGGTGCGCGACTACTCTGCCGTCACCGCGGCGTGTTTGATGATGCGCCGCTCGGTGTTCGAGGAGATCCAAGGCTTCGATGAAAGCTTCGGAATCGGGTTCAACGATACCGATCTCTGCCTGCGCGTGCGCGATGCAGGCTATCGCGTGCTCTACGACGGGTACACCATGCTTTTCCATTATGAATCTGCGACACGGAGCCAGACCAAGCAGGTATTTCATCCCGCCGACACCAAACGCATGGTGGAGCGCTGGGCCGGACTGCTCGCCAGCGGCGACCCGTTCTATAACCCCAACCTCAGCCTTCGAACGCAGGATCACGTGCCGCGGGAGGATTCGGGTTGCCGCATCATCCATAAGCCTCGTGTCGTCGAGCGCAGGAGCTGAACGGATCGGACGGCGCAATCCGAACGCGATCGGCATCGCTCAGATAGACGATCATGGTGTGCCCGTCGCGTGTGAAGCGCTCCACCTCTCGCATGCCAATTGACCCAAGAATCGTACGGGAGGGAAAATTATCGGCACGGGCCACGGCGACAATGCGCGTAAGGCCCGCTCGGTCATGGGCGAAACGCAATGCGGCACCGGCCGCCTCGCGCGCCACGCCACGCCCGCGCGCCTCGGGCCAGACCGCGAAGCGCAGCGCGGGGCCGCGCCCATCGGGCCGCACATGGATGCCGGTGATCCCGTGGAAAACCGCTCCCTCGTGGATGGCGAACATGCCGAAGCCGAGCCGGCCCCAATCCGCAATATCACTCGCAAGTTCGTCGGATACCCGCCAGGCGGGCCGCACCCCCCCGAGCATCTGTCCGAACACCAGCGGATCCGATTTCAGCCTTACCAGATCGGGTAAGTCAGTCAGCGCGAGGGGCCGTAACGAAAGCCGCGGGGTGAGGAGGGTAAAGCCCGGCAAACCTCCAATCTCACCAGGCCAGGCCGGGTAGCAGAGCCACCGGTTCCAGCCCTGACTCTACCAGTAGGATTTTGGCTTTTTCGGGCTCGTCAGCGAGGTCCGCGTGAATGCCGCCCAGAACCCATGCGCTGTCGATACCAGCATTGCGGGCGCCCGCGATATCGGTGCGCAGCGAGTCACCGATGGCAAGCACGGTGGAGGCCGGCAGCCCCATCATCTGCAGCGCCATCTGGTAGATCGCAGGGTCCGGCTTGCCGATCCAGCAGACTTCCCCACCAAGCTCGGCATAACGGGCAGCAAGCGCCCCTGCGCAAAGCAACCGGGACGTGCCGCGCATCACGATGAGATCGGGGTTCGCGCAGATCATTGGAAGCATGGCCGCACGGCAGGCATGCAGCACCGGCAGAAAAGCCTCGACGGGCTCTGTGTCGCTTTCATCATCCGGGCCGGTATTCACGACGAAATCGGCATCGCCGGGCGTATCGGCGAGCTGCAGCCCGAGCCCCTCGATAACGCTCCGGTCGCGGACCGGCCCAAGATGGAACACTCGTCGCCCCAGACGGGCGAACCAAGGCTCGTTTCGTTCCCGCAGCGCCTGCCAGGTGGCCTCACCGCTGGTCAGAATCGCACTGTAAAGATCGTCCTGCACATGAAGGCGGCGCAACGTTTCCTGGGCGGCATAGGCCCGGCGCGGGGCGTTCGAAAGCAGCAAAACCGGCCGGCCGCGCAGCCGACTCAAACAGTCGATCGCCGCAGGAAAAGCGGCGACGCCATTATGCACGACGCCCCAGAGATCGACGATGAAACCTTCATAGCGGGAGGCGAGCGGGCCGAGCCCTGAAAACAGGGACGTCATGCTCGGCAGCCGATCGCGCTCGCCACATCGGAATGACCCCGCTGATGCAGGGCGTTTGCAAATTCGGCCAGGAGACGCGGGATCAGCCGGGGCCCACCATAAGCGAACGCCGTGTAGAGTTGGACGAGAGTCGCCCCGGACTCGATCTTGGCAAGCGCATCCTCGCCTGTCTCGACCCCGCCGGCCCCGATCAAAACAAGCCCTCCGTGCGCGCGACGAAAGGCAAGACGCAGCATTTCCGTTGAACGGGCTCGAAGCGGCGGGCCGGATAGTCCGCCCGCTTCGCTTGCGTGCCGGCCCCTAAGACCTGTCGGTCGCGCCAGCGTCGTGTTGGTCAGCACGAGTCCAGCGATGCCCGCCTCCAGGGCCAGATCGACGATGGCGGCTAATCCGTCATCGGAAAGATCGGGAGCAAGCTTCACCAGCAGAGGCGGCGCGTCGTGCACCGCCGTCTGAATAGCGCCCAAAATGGCGCGAAGCCGACTCTCCCCTTGCAGATCCCGCAGGCCCGGTGTGTTCGGCGACGAAACATTGATGACAATATAGTCGGCCAGCCCAACGACCCGCCCCACAAGAGCCGGGTAATCTCGCAGCGGATCGGCGCCCTCACGGTTGATCCCGAGATTGACGCCGATTGGCACCGAGCGGGCGCGCAGCGCGGTCAGCCGGGCACAGAGCGCCTCGATACCGGCATTATTGAACCCCATTCGGTTGATAGCCGCGCGCTCGGCGGGCAATCGGAACAGACGGGGCCTCGGATTACCCGGTTGCGGACGGGGTGTGACCGTTCCCACCTCGAGAAATCCAAAACCGAGCCGACCGAGCGCTGCGAGCGCTTCCCCATTCTTGTCGAAACCGGCGGCAAGTCCGATCGGATTGGCGAACCGCAGGCCCAGCGCCTCGACGGCAAGCTCAGCACCGGTATAGGAATACTGGCCTACGAGGCCCCCAGCGAGGGCGCGCAGGGCGAGCGTATGAGCCGGTTCGGGGGGAATGAACCGCAGGAGCGGCGCCAGACGGGAGAGCATGGATCCCCTCTCCTCGCCCGCCGCCCGGCTTTTCCGCAAGCCCCTTGCGAGATCGCCATCCGCGCGCGATGAGGCGCGCATGTGGGACGAGCCTTACCTCGAGACCTGCTGCCGCTCGGCTCTGCATCGTCTTTGGCTGGCAGGCCAGATCGGTCGCCCGCCGGCGTTGAAAGACGGGCCCTGTTTGCGGCGCCTCCACGAACTCGGGTTCGCTTCCCGAGACGGCGACTCGCGCTATCTCATCAGTGAGATCGGCAAAGATCGTCATCGTCAGGAGATCGCGCCGGTCAAACCCTCAGCCTAGCGGCAAGGTGGCGATTCCGTTTCGTCCGGCCGCCACGTGCAGCATCCCTGCGCCACCCGGCGAAGAGATGAGAACGATGTCGCCGGCGCTCAGCATGTCCCCCGCGGCGTCAAAATAGCCCTGGCGCTTCACGCTTTTCACCTCCCGGGCCGCGGCACGGTAATGCCAAAGGGTAAAGCCGTTGGCGTAGGCAAGCACCGATAAGTTACGCAATTCGAATGCCATGGACGATACCTCCTGCCCGGGGGCGGGCGGTTCTGCCCCGGCGGACTGGCGGATGCTAGGTCGGTGGGGCGAGACCTGTCAAGGAATATATTCCTTTTAATTCCTCATCCGCCATCGTGAGCCGCGGAAGCCGGAGGCAAGTGTAGCTCAACCAGGGGAAGAGGTGAACATACAAAGAACAACCCACGAGAGAAAGCCGGACAAGAGTCCAAAATCTGTCGAAATTCCTATTGTCAAGGCAGATTTTCCGTGTCAGGGTTTCCCTCCATGAAACATGACGAGCTCTGGCGCGCGCTCGACACGCTGGCGGCCGAAAACGGTCTCTCCGCCTCTGGTCTTGCGCGTCGTGCTGGCCTCGATCCCACCACGTTCAATCCCTCCAAGCGGCGAATGCCCGACGGACGCGCGCGTTGGCCAAGCACCGAAAGCCTTGCCAAAGTGCTGCTTGCCACCGGTGCTAACCTGGAGTCGTTCGCTCTTTTGGTCTCGGGGGGCCGCGTGCTGCCTTCGGCGCCGGCACCCGCGCGCCGGATTCCCCTGATCGGAATGGCGCAAGCTGGTGGGAACGGCTTTTTCGACGATGGCGGCTATCCCGCCGGCGCTGGCTGGGACGAGGTCAGCATCCCGGAAGTGGCCGACCCCCACGCTTATGCGCTCGAAATCGCAGGAGACTCCATGGAGCCCGTATTTCGGGACGGCGACATGGTGGTGGTCTCACCCTCGGCGCCGATCCGGCGCGGCGATCGCGTGGTAGTGCGCACTCAGCGCGGTGAGGTGATGGCAAAGCAACTCACGCGGCGCTCGGCTCGCCGGATCGAACTCAAGAGCTTCAACCCGGAACACCCGGACTATAGTTTCGCCTTGGAAGAAGTAGCCTGGATCCATCGGATCGTCTGGGCCAGTCAATAGCTGGCCCTGTCATTCCGGGATGGGCGCAAATCCTGGATGACTGCCCATTTGCTGGTCCCGATCCTCGGGGCCGGCCGCGACGAGGACGGCCAGGACGACAGCGACTCCGCCCGCTACGACCGCAAGAGGCCAATTTAGGTGACCGCCAAAGAACCGGTCCGCGAGCCCGCTCTGCAGAACGGCATTGGCGGCCGCGAGAAAGTTGCCGAGTTGATAGGTCAATCCGGGAAAAGTGCCACGGGCCTCCGGCGGTGAGAGTTCGTTGAGGTGAGCTGGCACCACGCCCCAGGCACCCTGCACGAAGAACTGCATCAAAAATGCCCCGATACCCGCCCCGAGCGGCGATTGCGGGAAGGCCCAAAGCGGCAACGCACTCAAAGAGAGCAACGCAGCAATCGAGATGGCGCGACGGCGGCCGATTTTCTGGGAGAATGACGCAAAGATAATTCCCCCCAGGATCGCGGCGACATTCATTCCAATCAGCACCGCGTGTGTTGACTGGAACGAAAAACGCAAGTCCGTGGTCAGAAATGACTTATATAGGTCTTGTGTACCGTGGCTGAAGAAATTGAAGGCCGTCATCATCCCGATGGCGTACACGACCAAGCCTGCATGCTGCCGCAGCGTGTCTACAACCGAAACCTTGACAATCTTCGTCTGCCGCTGGAGCCAGTCCGGGCTTTCGGGAACGTTCTTCCGTATGTAAAGTACCAGCAGCGCCGGCAAAGCGCCCAGCATGAAGAGGCCTCGCCAGCCTATGACCGGCAACCCGACCGCGCTGACGATGCTCGCCAACAGGAATCCACTCGGGTAACCCGCCTGCAACAACCCCGAAACCGGTCCACGCCAGCGCGCCGGTATGCTCTCCATCGTGAGAGAGGAAGCAACGCCCCATTCTCCCCCCATGGCCACGCCGAATAAGGCTCGCAGCAGCAGAAAGCTCGTCAGCGTTGGAGCGAGACCAGAGGCAAACTCAAAAAGGGAATAGAGAACGACATTTGCCATCAGAGTCGGACGGCGCCCGATGCGATCGGCGAGCCGCCCAAAGACAAATGCACCGATCGCTCGCATCGCAAGAGTGAGCACAATGGCAAAGCTGACGATCGTTCGGGTAGAATGGAACTCCCTTACCACCTCATCAAGCGTCAAAGACATGATGAAGAAGTCGAATGCGTCGAGTGTCCAGCCAAGATAGCAGGCCAACACAACCTGCCCTGGCCGGCTGCCTATACCGATCATACCGCCGCTTCCCCGCACGTGCTTACGGCACGTTCGGGGCTTGCGGCGGACCCGTCAATGGATGTTCTACCCGATTTTCGCAACACCAATAGACGACTCGTATGCGACCAGAGCGGAAATCGCGGAGCTAAGCGCCGCCTGCTCGACCGAGCCCTGATTTGCCTGCCAGGCAGTCATAGCAGCTTGTGCCGCCAAAAGCAGCCGCTGCAATTGAGCAACAGTTTGAGGATTTGCCGAAGGCTGGGCTGCATAAGCCGTCTCCGCCGCACTAGCAACGCTCAAGGCAGCGTTGAGATCGGCGCTTGTGGCAGATCCAGTAGAGCACCCGCACAGCATCGCGGCCAAACAACAAACAGACAAAATGATTTTCATTGATTCTATTTCCTTCAAGTATGAGAAATCTCGCCTGCGACTTGTTGAGCGAGCTTTTCAGCCGACACACGGGCATTGCCAGCATTGTCGGGCAAGAGGATGGAAACAACCGATCCCGCAAGAAACGGGATCGCGCGCTGCCAGGTAATCTGATCCATGGCGATTGCCGCCAGCACTCCGGCCAACCCGGACAAGCCGCCAACCGTCGTTGGCTGCCGAAACCACGCGAGCAATTTCTGCGTCATCATGATAATCCCCTTTTCCCCTCCGTGGATGAACGTCCCGAGGTCAGGGCGGAGCGAACATCGCCCCATTGATCAATCTTGAGTTCACCATTGCCTGATGCAGCACCGCCGATGGATGCACGCCATCAGCGCTTGCGGAACCGAGATCAACCCGCCACTTACCCGAGCCGCCCGGATCTGCGAAAACTGAATCATCATCGATGACACCGCTGCAGCCCAGCATGCGATAGTTCGCCCGTAGATAGACATTATAGGTGACTCGTTCTGTCTCAGCTGAACTCGCTGTATTGGTGCCAAACAAGAGGTCCGAAGAAGCTGAAATAACAGCATTTGTCGGTTGAGAGAGCTTGATGGATGAGCCACTCGTGTTCACGGTCACAACGCTCGTACCCGGCGCAATTCCCCCTCCTGAGACACTCTGCCCGGGAGCAAGATTGGCCACTGATGTCATGGCGATCGCGGTCACCCCGGAGGCAACAGAAGATGATCCGGTTGCGGCAACTACTGACGTCCAACTTTGATTGGCCAACGTCGTCCAGCCGTCGTTGCTTTGGGTACTCGGTGGCAAAGCAAGGTCCCATCAAGTACGCGCCTGAGTAGGTCCAACCGGCGGGTCCGCGCGGGATAGGCTCGGTCCCAGGGCACTTGCTCGGAGATGGTGCGAAACAAAATATTCTCCGCGATGCATCGCGACTATCGTGCGAGAAAGGGCATAGACAGGAAGCGCGCTGGTGTTACATTACCGGCCGTCAGCAAATTGAACGCCAGCGAAAGCGCATCGACCTGGTCGTCCTTGGTGCCATTCGGGAACAGTCCGAGCTCATCCAGGAACGCGGCGTTCCAGGCCGCGCGTCTGATACCAAGGTTTCCAAGTCCAACTTGCGATGCAACCGGTCCGGCCCGAATCCCTTTCGAGTCTCGGTCCGTTACGGATTTAACGATGAATCCCGCGAGCTCCTTGCCGAGAACAACAGTCTGGTACTTTCCGGCTTGCCCTGGATCTTGTGGCAGTCCGATGGTCACGTCCTGCCCATCACAGCGTGCCGCCGCGATCACTCGATCGCCGACCTCGTGCGGGCCGCAGCGTATCCTGATCACGTCATCGACAACGAACTGCCCATTGGGACTGCGCTGCAGCCTCAGTCCAACCGTCCAGTCCGGATTGGTGCCGGAAGCGACTGTGGATGCCAGGTCCCAGGCACGCACCGCGACACCCGGAGGCACCTCATCCAGCACTGAGATTTTGCGTACATCAAACAGGGCTCCCGCCTCGCGCCGCGGCGATTGCTGAAACATCGCTGCAAACGTTCGTTCTCCGAGAACTTCCTGCTTTTGCAGCAGCTCGTCGCGGCTTTCCCATTCCGGCCAGAGCGGCTCCCCAGGCTGTCGACCGAGCGGATCCTCCGCTTCCGCCAGAGCCGGAAGGCGCAAAACCTCCCAACCGCCATTTTCGATGAGCCGTCCCGCCAGGTCATCGACGTGCCATCTCGTCATCACGAGCAGCATTCGAGCTCGCGGCTTCAATCGCGTGACCAGTTCCGAGCGGAACCAGTCCCACAAGCGATCCCGCCGGTACAGCGTATCCGTGTCACGGAAAGACTTGATCGGATCGTCGATGATGGCGAGGTCGGCCCGCCGGCCGGTCACCGCACCGCCTACCCCGATCGCGAAATAATCACCACCATGATCGGTGAGAAATTTTCCCGCCGCGCGCGCATCCGAACGTACATCGATGCCGAGGAATTCGGCGTGGTCGCGGATCATGCCGCGCACACCACGGCCGAAATGTTGAGCCAGCGCCGCCGTGTGGCAGGCCGTAATGACCGAGCTGCGAGGCTGCCGCGCCAGGTACCAGGCCGGAAAAAGTTGGGTTGCGTAGGTGCTCTTGGCGGCCCCCGGCGGCAGCAGCAACATAAGCCTGCGGATTTCGTCGCGCTCGAGCCGCTCGAGCGCCTCCATCATCGCCCGATGGTGACGGGCCGGCGTGAACTCCCACGCCGCGGTCACGTGCTCCGCCCAGCGCGCCAGCCCACTCTCGAGCCGCGAGCCAGTCTCGGCCGCTTCTCCGCGCATGCCGCAAGGCTCCGTCGGACTGAGGAGATTGCGGACGAGCGGGTTGGACTTCCCGGCTTTGCGCAGCGGGTCTCGGCAGCTTCGGCCACCGCGGCGCGAGCGCAAACCGCCATCGTTGAGGAAGTTATACCTAAAAGTGGGGCGGCTGGGCAAGGCATAAAATCTGTGTGCGGAGAAAAAAGTCCGTCCACCGGATTTGCTGCCCTCTCAAAGCCGTGGAATGGTCGAGAAATGCGTCCTCATCCGGCCTTGTTGCCGCTGGCCTTGCTCGCTTCCTGCGCTCTCGGCGACCAGGACGCCATCTTCGCCGGCCCCGTGATGCCGGTCCGCGGCGAGTGCGACTCGCCAAGTCGCGCCACCCTCACCGTGCGTCACCGCAACATCGAGTTCGCGCCGACTTCCGGCGTGCTTGTTCTGCTCGGCGCTCTTGGCCCGGACGGCCGCATCGATGCCGGGCTCACGCGCCCCGGCATCGACGGCAAACCCTTCCGTCTCTCGCTTAAAGCGCGCCTTGCCGGCAGCGTCATCGCTGGAGACTACGTCACCCCTCGCTGCCGGTACACTGTCCGGCTGACCCGCACGCGCTGATCTCCCTTCCCGGGCGCCGGCCCCGTCGCAACGCACCGATCGCAGCCACCATCATATCGATCCCCTGGGCGTGCCAGCGTTGCACCGCCTTGTGGTCCGCTCCCAGCAACTCGCCGAGACGACGCCAGGAATAGAGATGCCGTTCCGTCACCGGGCTCACCAAGCTCCGAGCGCCCACGATCCGCCGCAGGACATAGCGGTCTCTCGGAATGAGCGTGATCCACCCCAGCGCTTCGTCCATCCGCGAGATCCGAGCCGCCGACGGCACCGCCGGGCGCAATCGCGCCGGTCCACCGGCGAAGGCCGCGACGGCCTCCTGCACAACTTCGATCTGGCTGAGACGAAGGCGTGGCGAGTAGCCCGTTCCAGGCAGTGCCAGCAGCGTCGCTCCGGCTTCCTCGAGGCGGTAGATCACCGAGGCCGCATCGAGCCCGTCCTCGAAGCCAGCTTCGCGCAGCGGCAGTGTATCAGTTAAATTGTTCACGTTATGTTCCTTTTCCGTCAAAGAAAAACCGGGAACGGATAGGGCGTACCCTCCAGCAGAGTGCCTCGGGTCAGCAGTCCCCATGTCTCCGGATGGCCCGGCGGGCGAGGCGGCCGGCCCGGATCCTCCGGTTCCGCGCGCCGCACGGGCGTCGGTCGCCGCGCGCCGATCCGGCGTCCCCGCTCGAGCACGGTGTTGCGCCCCAACCCGAGCATTGCGGCGATGCCATCCCAGGTCATTCCGGCCCCTCTCAAAGCCCGCAACCGCTCATCCCGCTCTGCATCCCAGACCAAGCGCACTGCCATCTGCCGCTCCCTGACTGTGTAGCGACAGTTATTCTGACTAACTCTTATCTGTCAACATTTCTAACTGTATCCGCGCCCCGCGGTGCGGCACCCTCCGCGCCCATGACGACTCGCCCCGAAACCGTCGGCATGCGGATTCGCGAACGCCGGCACGCGCTCGGCATGACCCAAGAGGCGCTCGCGGCCGCCTGCGACGTCAGCCGCAGCGCGGTGGCGCAATGGGAAACCGATCGCGCCGGCCAGCTCCGCGATAACATCACCCGCATTGCCGACGCGCTCGGCACCACCGTCGAGGCCCTCCTGATCGGCGAGCGGCCCACGAGCACCCTCACCGGCGACGAACTCGCGCTGCTGCGCCTCTACCGCGCTTGCGCGGCCGACGACCGCGCGCTCCTGCTTCGAACCGCCCGCAAGCTTGCGCCAGGGCGGTAAGCCCCCCTCGCCCCGACTTCGAACCTCACCCCAAGCGCGGGCGGGCCTGCAGCGACTCGACGAACGCGGCGAGCCCCGCCTGCCGTGATCTAGCCAGACGAGCGGCCGCCAGGATCGACCTCAGGGCCGCCACACAGGCTTCGAGGTCGTCGTTGACGAGCACGTAGTCGTACTCGTTCCAATGCGAGAGATCTTCGTCCGCCGCCGCCAGCCGCCTCGCGATGTCTGCCTCGCTATCCCCGGCCCGGCCGACGAGCCGTTCGCGAAGCGCCGAAGCGGAGGGCGGCAGCAGAAACACGCCGACCATGTCGTCCGGCATGGCCCGCCGTAACTGGCGCCACCCCTGCCAGTCGATATCGAACGCCACGTCCCGTCCTGCGGCAAACGAGGCCTCGACCGCGGCCCGCGGCGTCCCATAGCCCTGCCCGTAAACCTCCGCCCATTCGAGCAACGCCCCGCCCTCGGCCAGCCGGCAGAACGCTTCCCGGTCTCTATAATAATAGTGCACACCCTCTCTCTCGCCCGGCCGCGGCCTGCGGGTGGTGACGCTGATCGAAAGCGCGAGAGCGGGTTCGAGCGCGATCAGTTTGCGCGTCACGGTCGTCTTGCCGGCACCCGATGGGGCTGTGACCACCAGCCCGACTCCGCGCCGCTCGAGGGCGGGGCTCACCGACCAAACTCCGTCGGCTTGGCTCCGATCTCGCAGCCATCCCCCGAACGCAAGGCCGGAATGCCCCGACCGCAACCGTGACTTCGATTGTGTTGCAATGCAAAACACCCATAGGTTGAAACTACCATTTCCACCGCCTTGAGCCTCCCCGGGTTATTCCTACTATGGAAGTATAGATTTCGTCGGTTCGAGAATTTTTGCCGCGGCTAACCTGGCTTTAAGGCGACGCGGGGCAAAAAAAATCGCCTCCGGGCCAGTTCGTTGTTGTTCCGGCAAATACGCTTTGATATGACCGGAACAGCCGCAGAGGATTGGTGCGGCGCAGCGCGTTTACCTTTCTGATTTGGGGCGGCAAACATGGTCGAAGGTTATGTCTCGGTCTCGACGTCTGCGACCACGCAGCTCGTCTTCTCGGTCAGCGGCACGCAGACGCTAAACTATGCGCGTCAATTCGCGTCCGCCGTCGACACGGCGAGCAATTTCGTGGCGCTCGATGGAACCACGCCGTCGCTTCCGCCGAGCGGTGGCACGACGGTCTACACGCTGACGCAGAACGGATACACGGGTGCGCCTGTGACCATCCCCGGCTCCGGCTATGTGGTGGATGCCGTGAATGGACCCTCCTCCCTCACGGGTGCGAGCGGTGGCGATACGGTTCTCGTGGTCGGCATCAACAACTCTGCGACCTACGTCGCCACGGGCGGCAGCAACGACGTCACCTTCATCGACGGCAATAACATGTTCGTCGGCAGCAACAGCGACACGACCGATCACGTCGTCGCTGGCTCGGGCAACGACACGATCATCACTGGCGCCGGCAACACCACGGTGGATAGCGGCACGGGCCGCGCGACCATCTTCCTGAACGACACGACGGCGCCGTCGATCGGTGGCCTGAACGACATGGCCTTCCTGAACGACGGCAACAACCTCGTCATGGCCATGGGCACCAGCGACGGGATCGTCGCCAATGCCGCGGGCCAGACCATCTTCGGCGGCTCCAGTGTCACCGGCCAGCTGCAGATCGTCCTCAACACCGGCGGTGGGCTGACGGCGGCGAGCCAGACGAACGATATCGTCGGCCTTGGCTCCGCCACCACGACCCTGTGGGACTTCACCAGCGGCAACTCGATCTACGGCGGCACGGGTGACCTCACCTTCGTCGGCGGCGTCAATGTCTCCGCCAGCGTGAATGGCGGCACCGGCCTGAACATCATCTTCGGCAACGCTGGTGATACGATCAATTACTACGCCGCCAGCAGCGATCCGCTCAGCGTCATCGTGGCCGGCACCGGCAATGAGACGCTGTATGGCGGCAACAGCTCCGGCAACCAGATCTTCTGGGGCTATGCTGGCGACTCGACCAACCCGATGACCAACGAAAGCATCACGGGCGGTTCGGGCAACGACACCTTCATCTCCGGCACCGGCAACGAAACCCTCGGCAGCGGCGCTGGCTCGAACCTCTTCATCATCAACAACGACACGGCCTATACCGGGAACACCAATATCCTGGTGCAGGACTTCGGCAGCTCGGCCACCAACGAGGTCATGTTCTCGAACTACTCGCAGAGCCAGATCGACACGGCCCTGCAAAACGCCACGGTGGGCAGCAACTCCATCACCCTCACCCTCGGCAACTCGACCGTCACTTTCGTCGGTGTTACGAGCCTCAACGGCCACATCGCCTGATCGGTCTTCCGATTGTCTATCAAAGCCGGCCTTCGGGCCGGCTTTTTTTTGCCCAAAATCCTCCAGCTCCGCCCACCGCAACACCGTCATCGCGCTGTCATTGGTGCCCTGCCGTCTCGCTTGCTACTCCCAGCGGGTCACACCCCGCGGGAGTTGGCATGAGCAGCGTCATCCTCAAAACCGGCCCATCCACGAGCATTACCTTCGACGTTGCCGGCACGGCCAATCTCGCCCTTTTCGAGACCTATGCCGCTCGGATCGATAGTGCGACAAATTTCACGACCCTGCCCCCCCTCCCCGCAGCGCATACGCCGACGCGCGGCCTCACGGTCTATCAAATCCAGAACAGCCAGGCCGGCAGCCGCTTCGCCATGAACCCGAACGGTGGCTACCTCGAGGATCTCGCCAGCGGTCCCAGTACCGTCTTCGGCTCAGGCGCCGGCGACTCGGTCATCGTGGCCGATCCGAACGCAGGCGCGACCCTGTTCGAACCCAGCGGCAACAACCTGATCCTCTTCGCCGAGGGCAACAATCGCTATGTCGGCGGCAGCGGCAACAACTCGATCGTCGGTGGCAGCGGCTCGGATGCCATCTACACCGGCACAGGCAACGCAACGATCAATGCCGGCACAGGACAGGACACGATTTGGCTGAACGACACCGCGAGCGGTTCGTCAGCCGCCAATGATCTGGCCTATCTCGACCAGGGCCATGCGCTCGTTCTCGCCGACGGCATGTTTGACGGCGTGGTGGCCAACGCGCCAGGCCAGACCATCGTCGGCGGCTCCGGCCTCGGCACCGCCGCATCGACGCTCAGCATCGTGCTGAATGCCGGCAACGGCCTCACCGCGACCAGCCAGACCAATGACATCGTCGGCACCGGCGCAGCCAACGCCGCCCTCTTCGATTTCACGAGCGGCAATACGATCTATGGCGGAACCGGCAGCCTTTACTTCGTCCCGGGCCCCAGCATCACCGCCGCACTCGTCGGCGCTCTCGGCAGCAACATTCTGTTCGGCAGCGCAGGCGACAGCATCGATTTCTACGCGCAGTCGAGCCAGTCATCCGCTGCCATCCTGGTCGCCGGCAGCGGCAACGAGACGCTGAATGCCGGGGCCAGCGCCGGCGACGTCAACATCTGGGCCTATGCCGGCGACTCCACGAACCCGATGACCGATCAAAGCATCGCCGGAGGAGCCGGCAACGACATCTTCTTCACCGGTTCAGGCAACGAAACCCTTGCTGGGGGCGGCGGGAGCAACTTATTTTATATACAGAACGACACCGCCTACACCGGTCCGACTCACATTCTGCTTCAGGATTTCGGCAGTTCCTCCACGAACCAGGTGGCCTTCCTCAACTACGCCCCGTCGCTGGTGCAGGATGCTCTCGACAATGCAACGGTAAGCAGCACAGGCCTGACCCTCGCCCTCGGCGCCACCACGATCATCTTCGCCGGTGTGCAGAATCTGAACGGAAAAATTGCCTAGAGCAGAATCCGATCAGATGGAATCATCTGATCGGATGAATTTGCTCCAGGAAATCAATAACTAGAGCAGAACGCGTTCGGGTTGATGCCTGCCGCTCGCGGCCCGGGCTCTGCTCGAGACAAACTAAGACCGATCGGCCCAGACCGGAGCGAATGATTTCTCGATTTCATGGGTCTGGGGCCTTCCGACCCCAGCGGGTCCCGGGCAGCGCCCGGGCCGCCGGAGGCGCGAATCCAGCAAACCGCATCCCGCTCTAATCCGACCATGCGTACACTGTCCCATCGGCAGCGACATACAAACGACCATTCGCGGCAATCAGGGTTTGGAAATGGTGTAGGCCCTGCATGGCGACGGTCCCCTCGAAAACCGGCTTTCCGGTATCGGCAAGGAAACCATGCAGCCGATTGTCCCCCTCGGCGCCGACCACCCACACGATCGGGTCTCGGTGATCCTCGCCCACGGTGATGATCGGTGCACCGCGCCCGTGCAGCGCCACGCACCAGAGGGGAGCGATGGCGGGCGACGTTCCACTGCGAATCGCGATCATCGTCAAAGCCTCTCCGCCGCATTCCGGATCGTCTTCATTCGCGAACGCAACAAGCGTGCGGTTGGATTCCGGCAGAACGGCCGGCGCGGTCTTGATTTCGCCATTCGACAACGAGACCGCCGCAAGCTGGCCGCCGATACCCCCGAGATGGTCGCCATCGAGCAGATAGGCCTTCCCGTCCTTGCCGAGTGCGAGCACACGGTGTGCAGGTCCTCCCGGTGCTGGAACATCGAGCGGAATTGCCGCCGTGCCGCCAAGATCGAGATCACGCCGGTCGAGTTTGGGCCAATCGGCGGGCGCGAAGAAGTTTTTCGGATCGTCCGTGTCGGCGAGACCAGGCGTCAGACGGATCACCGAATCCCCGTCGCCCCAGTGATCGCCGTGAAACCAGCTCGCGGCGCCGAATGTATTGCCTGTGGTGGCATACAGGGCCGATCCAGTGGCGGTCAGCCCCCCCACCGCCCAGATACCACCGCCGGACGCGCGTGTCCGCCAGGTTGCGGCAAGCCGCGGCGGCGAAGCCGGATCGATTTCCACCACGGTCCCGCGATACGGCCGGCAATCGCCATATTTCCCGCCGAATGGCACGTAGAGATGACCGCGCCAAAAGGTGAGCGCACCGCGCTCACCCTGTGTCATGGCGCTGAACTCGGCGCCGCGCTGCGCTAATTCCGTATCCACATCGATCGGCCAGCCTGCACGAGCGCGGCCGTCCCTGAGCGACAGCCCATAGATCTCATGGTGCGGCTTCCCGGCCCGCAGCACTTGTGCGTCCAGATAGAGGGTCGCCGTTGCCGGATCGATCACAGGCGTTCCGGTGATCCCCTCGGGGTCGATATTGCCGCAGGCACTGTCCGCCAGCGGCGCCGCTGGCGGGAGGGAAGCCTGCCAGGCGATGGCGCCCGAATCCGCATGAAGGGCATAGACGTGGTTGGTTTCCGTCGCCACGATCAGCAGATGGCCTGCCTGCCAGTAGAGCGGCTGGGCATAGACCGCCCCGGCAAACTGCGCCTTGAACGCGGGATCGAGATGCAGGCGGGCGGCGGCCCGCGCGTCGAGCGCCGGCTCCACATAAAGTCCGTGGCGTTCCGGGCCATGATGATAGGTCAGCACGTCGCTCCGTGCAGGGAACCCCACCACAAGCGCTGCCGCCATGAAGGCATACCGCTGCATAGGCGCCTCCTTGAGAACTCGGCCGGGCGTCGTACGCCCCGCCGCAGAGGCTACGTCGGGACCGCCGGCTTCGCTCCATAGCCGCTCAGAAAAAGCTTCACGGCGCATTCAACAACACGATGGATTTCCGCATCCGGCACCGACTCGATCAGGCGCAACCGGCGCTTCATGCAAAGCTGTGTCTGCATCAGCGCGGAGAGTTGTTCGGCGGCGAACTCCGCATCCTCGACCTGCAATCGCCCGCATTCGGCGTGGTGCCGGATCCACTCGGCCATGCGTTCCTTCACGCGGGCCGGCCCCGCACCGTAAAAAGCGTGGGCGAGCTCCGGAAATTTACCAGCTTCCGCTACCACCATGCGATAGATCAACAGTCCCGGCTCGGAGACCAACATTCGCAGCATGCGCTCGCCAACCCGGCAAAGCCCCTCCTCCAGCGGCGTGTCATCCGTCAGATCGTCGAACACGAACAGGATCCGATGACACTCGCGCCGGACGAAGGCCGTGAAGAGTTCCGCCTTGCTCTCGAAATAATTGTAAAGTGTCCCCTTCGACACGCCGGCTTCGGCGGCGATGCGCGACATGCTCGCCCCCTCATAACCTTCGGCCGCAAAAACCGCCGCAGCGCCATCGAGGATCTGCTGCTCCTTCTCAGCGCTCAGCGTCTCGGCATGGCTCATTGCTTGACGATTTGGCCTGCCGGCCTAGCTTGTCAACGCTGACCGAACCGATCGGTCAACATCGCGCCACGCGTGTGGCAGCGGGTTTCTTTCGGGGAGGCCGGGCCGCAGCCTGGCCGCATCCCGGGTGCCGGGAGCGAGATTTGCTGGTCAGAACGTCTCAATCGCTGGCGATCGCGCTCGCGCTCGCCGGCTGCACGGTGGGTCCGGATTGGCACGCCCCCCGCTTTTTCTCGCCGTCTGCCTGGTTTGCGGGCGGCCCGAGCTCCCGCCCAGCGAAGCCCGTGAGCGAGCCGGTGCCCGAGCCGGTCGATCCTGCTTGGTGGAACCTGTTCCACGACCCGGAACTGACGGCGCTGGAGACGCGGGTCGCCTCCGCCAACCTCAACGTGCGCCTCTCGACCGTGCGTCTGCTCGAGAGCCGCGCCCAGCGCCAAATCACCGGAGCGGACCAATTCCCCTCCCTGAACGGCAGCGGCAGCTACACGCACGAAAAACCCAGCGAAAAAGGCGTGTTGAGCCTCTTCAGCGGTGGCGGCGGCAGCAGCGGCAGCTTCGCCGGCCAAGGCGGTATCGCCAACGGCATGACCGGGCGGCAGGGCGGCATCCCCAACAACAGCGCCATCACCCAGCCTTTCGACCTCTGGCAATACGGTTTCGATGCGTCCTGGGAACTGGATTTGTGGGGGCGCGTGCGGCGCGAGGTCGAGAGCGCCGACGCCTCGGTGGAGGCTTCGGCCGATGCGCGGCGCAGCGCGTTGCTCGAGGTCGTCGCCGAAGTCGCCCGAGACTATCTCCAACTCCGCGGCATTCAGACGCAGATCGGGATCGCCCAGGAGAATATTCAAACCGCCCAGCAGAGCCTCGAGCTGACCCAGGCGCGCTACCGTGGCGGGCTGACGACGGAGCTCGACGTGGCGAATGCGGCCGCGCAACTCGCCTCGAACCAGGCGCAGATCCCACGATTGCAGCAGCAGGAGGCGCAGGAAATCAACGCGCTGAGTTTCCTGCTCGGCGAAGGTCCGGAGGCGCTGCGCTCCGAGTTGGCGACCGCGCGGCCCGTGCCGCCGGTGCCGCCGCGCGTGCCCGTCGGCGTTCCCTCGGAACTGGCCCGCCGCCGGCCCGATATCCGCGAAGCGGAGGCGCAGCTTCACGCGGCCACGGCCGATATCGGCGTCGCGGTCGCGGATTTCTACCCGCGCATCACTCTGGATGGCTCGATCGGCTTGCAGGCGCTCCGCTTCAAGGATCTCGGCGATTGGAGCGCCCGGCAATATGGCCTGGGTCCGACCCTGACGCTGCCGATTTTCCAAGGCGGACAGTTGCGGGCGACGCTCGAGCTGCGGAAAGTGCAACAGCAGGAGGCCGCGCTCAACTACCAGCAGACCGTCCTGCAAGCCTGGCACGATGTCGACAACGCGCTGATCGCCTATCGGGCCGAACAGACCCGGCGCGACGCGCTGCAGCGCGCCGTGGACCAGAACCGCCGCGCGCTCTATCTCGCGCAGGAGCGCTACCGCCAGGGGCTGATCGATTTCCTCAACGTGCTCGACGCCGAGCGCGCGGTTCTTGCCGCGGAACAACAGCTCGCCGACAGCACGACCACCGTGTCGGAAAACATGGTCCAGCTCTACAAGGCGCTCGGCGGCGGTTGGGAGACCGGCTTCCCCGGCTGACCGCCGCCCAGGCACCACGCCTCAGTACATATGCTGGCCGCCGTTGATCGACAGCGTCGACCCGGTGATGAAATCGGCTTCGTCCGCGGTCAGGAAAGCGACGCCGCGCGCGATGTCCTCCGCGCGGCCGAGCCGGCCCATGGGGATCCGTGCGACGATCTTCTGTAGGACGTCCGGCGGCACCGCACGGACCATCTCGGTATCGATATAGCCGGGCGCTACGGCATTGACGGTGATGCCGAAGCGTGCCCCCTCCTGGGCCAATGCCTTGGTGAAACCGTGAATGCCGGATTTCGCGGCAGCGTAATTGACCTGGCCGTATTGTCCGGCCTGCCCGTTGATCGACCCGATATTCACGATCCGCCCGAATTTCTTCGAGCGCATGTCCTCGAAGGTGAGCTTGCAGAGATTGAAGCAGCTGCCGAGATTGGTGTCGAGCACCGCATCCCACATGTCGCGCGTCATCTTGGCGAGCGTGGCGTCGCGAGTGATGCCCGCATTGTTCACCAAAATCTCGACCGGGCCGTGTTCGGCGACGATCCGGTCATGCGCCAGACGGCATTCCTCGAAATTGCCGGCATCGAAACGCAATACCGGGATGGACGTCTCTGCCTGGAACCGTTGCGCCGCCTCGTCGTTGGCGGCGTAGCTGGCGATGACGCGTCGGCCGGCCTGGGCCAGGGCGACACTGATCGCGGCGCCGATACCGCGGGTTCCGCCAGTAACGAGTGCGACGCGGGACATGGGGTGCGCTCCTTCCTCTGTCTCTCCGTTCGGAGTGCGGACAGGGCGCCAATAGACCCTTGCGGGCGGCACGCGCCAGGGCAGCGCTTGAGAACAAAATATAAACGTTTAGGTTCCAAGGTTGGTCCTCGCCGACCCAAAAAGGGAGTGAGGCCCGTGCCCAACACACCGATCCTGCCGACCAGGACGATATCGCCGGTAAAAACGCCCTTCGGGCTTAGCTTCCTGCTGGAGGACCTGGTCTTTGCGCGCCGATGGGCGGAGCAGGCCGGGCTGGCTCTCGAAATCGCGCTCGACCGCACCGTGGACGGCGCGGAATTCGAGGAGCTGCTGCGGGTGACCACCCGGGACCGCGCGCATTGTCTGCTCACGATCTGGCGCACGGAGCGCGGGGTGGTCGGCCAGGAGGCCCGCGGCCTGCCGCTGATCTATGGCTCGGTCCGGGCGGCTCTCGCGGCGGCCCGCCTGCTACGGCCCCGCGGATGGCAACGCTTCCTGCGCTGACCCGTCGGACACCGCCGGGACGGGCGCGGTTGCTTGGAGCGCACCAGACGGACTGATAAGAGCCCCCCGGCTTTCGGTACGAGGGGCAGGCATGCTGGAGACGCGTAGCGTCGCGACGGTGATCGGCGGATCGGGATTCATCGGGCGCTACGTCGTCAAACGACTGGCGGCGATGAATTACGTGGTGCGGGTCGCCGGGCGGGTTCCCGAGCGCGCCGCGCTGCTGCGGCCCATGGGCAATGTCGGCCAGATCGTGCCGCTGTTCGCAGATCTGACGCAGGAGACCACCATCGCGCGCGCGCTCGAAGGCGCGACGCTGGCCGTGAACCTGGTCGGCATCCTTGCCGAACGGCGGCGCGGCGAGTTCGATGCCCTCCAGGCGGAGGGCGCCGGCCGGGTTGCGCGGCTCGCGGCCTCGTCCGGCGTGCAGCGGCTGGTGCATGTGTCCGCCATTGGCGCCGACCCCGCCTCGCGCTCCGGCTACGGGCGCAGCAAGGCGCGCGGCGAAGCGCTGGTGCGAGAGCATTTTGCGCGGGCGACGATTCTGCGCCCCTCCATCGTCTTCGGCGCCGAGGATCAGTTCTTCAACCGGTTCGCCGCGCTCGCGCGAATGGCCCCCTTCATGCCGGTAATCGCGGGCTCCACGCGCTTCCAGCCCGTCTATGTGGGAGATGTGGCCGATGCCGTCGTCGCCGCCCTGCAGCAGCCAGATGCGGCGGGACGGATCTACGAGCTGGGTGGCCCCCGTAGTCTGACATTTCGGGAAATCCTGGGCTGGATTCTGGCCCAGACCCAGCGCCGGCGACCGCTCGTACCGGTCCCGTCGCCCGCCGCCCGCCTGCTCGCCTCGATCCCCTTCAGCGGCCTGACAAACGATCAGCTGCGGATGCTCCAGCGGGACAACGTGGTCGGAGACGGCATGCCCGGGCTCGAAAGCCTCGGAATCGTCCCCACGCCCATGGAGCTGATCGTCCCCACCTACTTGGATCGTTTCCGGCCAGGGGGGCGGCAGCGAGCCGGATAGGTCCGCATCGGGATCTTTCTTCCGTCGGAGGCCCTGACCCCACCCAGGAATGGCCTTCCGCCCGCGGCAGTTAGGGCAGCACCCTTGTCCTAACCGTGGGATTCCGCTCGCCTTCCCGCGCCGGACACTTTACGTTTCGGCCGATCGGGCGCTCCGCGGCCCGGAGGATGATCCATGCCCGAAGCGATGCTGAAGTTTATGCAGCTGCCCCAGCAGCCGCCCGAGAAACGCGCCGTCGAAAGCCGGCAGCGCGATTTCCACGAGATCTACGCGTCGTTCTCCGCCACGGAAGCCGCCCGGCAGGCCAGCCGCTGCAGCCAATGCGGCATCCCGTTCTGTTCGGTGCATTGCCCGCTCGGCAACAACATCCCGGATTGGCTCAAGCTCGCCGCGGAAGGCCGGCTCGAAGAAGCCTACGAAGTCAGCTCGAGCACGAACAACTTCCCGGAAATATGCGGCCGCATCTGCCCGCAGGACCGGCTCTGCGAAGGCAACTGTGTCATCGAGAAAAGCTTCGACTCCGTCACCATCGGCGCGGTCGAGCGATTCATCACCGACACCGCGTTCCGGGAAGGCTGGGTCAAGCCGATCGTCGCGCCAACGGAACTGACCCAGTCGGTCGGCATCGTCGGCGCCGGCCCCGCCGGACTGGCCGCTGCCGAACAGCTGCGCCGTCTTGGATACCAGGTCCATGTCTACGACCGGCATGATCGCGTAGGCGGGCTGCTGATCTACGGGATTCCGGGCTTCAAGCTGGAAAAGGACATCGTCCTACGCCGGGCGGCGCTGCTCGCGGAAGGCGGCGTACATTTCCACCTCAATGTCGAGGTCGGACGGGACGTCACATTCGGCGAGCTGCGTGCCCGGCACGATGCGGTGCTGCTGGCCGTCGGCGTCTATGCTGCCCGCGACATCGGCGGCCCAGGGGCGGGCCTCACCGGCATCGTGCCGGCGCTCGACTACCTCGTCGCCTCGAACCGGAAAGGTCTTGGCGACGCGGTGCCGGCTTTCGACAGCGGCGCGCTCGACGCGTCCGGCCGGGACGTGGTCGTGATCGGCGGCGGCGACACGGCGATGGATTGCGTGCGCACCGCGGTGCGCCAGGGCGCCGCGTCCGTCACCTGCCTCTACCGCCGCGATCGCGCGAACATGCCGGGTAGCCTGCGCGAAGTCGCGAACGCCGAAGAGGAGGGCGTGCGCTTCGTTTGGCTTTCCGCGCCCGAAGCGTTTTTCGGTGACGAACAGGTGCAGGGTGTCATCGCCTCGCGCATGCGTCTCGGACTGCCGGATTCGTCGGGTCGGCAATCGGTGCAGACCGTGCCGGACAGCCAGTTCCGGCTCGAAGCCTCCCTCGTGATCAAGGCGCTCGGCTTCGACCCCGAAGACCTGCCCTCGCTCTGGTCGGAAGACACGCTCGATGTCAGCCGCTGGGGAACGCTCAAGATCAATCCAAAAAGCTTTCAGACATCCCTGCCCGGCGTATTCGCGGCCGGCGACATCGTACGGGGCGCGAGCCTGGTCGTCTGGGCGATCCGCGACGGACGGGACGCCGCCGCGCAAATCCACGCTTATCTTGCCCAGACAGCCAGCCCCGGGCTGCGCGTCGCGGCGGAGTGACATGACCATGGAACAGGATTTCTTGCGCGCCTGGGAGCGCAACGTCGAAGCGCTGCGGGGCAGCTACGATCCGGTTCAGGAACATGATTCCTGCGGCGTGGGCCTGATCGCCGCGCTCGACGGCAAGCCGCAGCGGCGCGTGGTGGAGGCCGGGATCGAGGCGCTGCGCGCGGTCTGGCACCGCGGCGCCGTGGACGCCGACGGCAAAACCGGCGACGGCGCTGGCATCCACATCGAAATACCCCAGGATTTCTTCGCGGAGGCCATCGAGCGCGGCGGCGATCGCGCGCGGGACGGGCGCATCGCCGTGGGTATGGTGTTTCTTCCCAAGACGGACTTCTCCGCCCAGGAACGCTGCCGCCAGATCGTCGAGAGCGAAATCCTGAAGCTCGGCTATCAGATTTATGGCTGGCGGCAAGTGCCCATCGACGTCTCGGTGATCGGCGAAAAAGCCAATGCGACGCGTCCCGAGATCGAACAGATCATGGTCCGGAACGCGCTCGGCAGCGACGACGCAACGTTCGAGCGCGACCTCTATGTGATCCGCCGGCGCATCGAAAAAGCGGCGATCGCGGCGCAGATCGGCGAGCTCTATATCTGCTCCCTTTCCTGCCGCTCGGTCATCTACAAGGGGATGTTCCTCGCCGAGCACCTGGCGACTTTCTATCCGGATCTCGCGGATCCGCGCTTCATCAGCCGCTTTGCCATCTACCATCAGCGCTATTCCACCAACACCTTCCCGACCTGGAAACTGGCGCAACCGTTCCGCATGATCGCCCATAACGGGGAGATCAACACGGTTTCCGGCAATATCAACTGGATGAAGAGTCACGAGACCCGTCTCGCGGCCGGGCCACTCGATTCCTTCATCGACGACATCAAGCCCGTGGTGCAGGCAGGCGGTTCCGATACCGCGGTGCTCGACAACGTCTTCGAGCTTCTCGTCCACGCCGGACGCGATGCGCCGATGGCCAAGACGCTGATGATCCCAGCCAGCATCGGCAATCCCGCGACCCTGTCGCCGGCGCATGTCGATATGTTCAGCTATTGCAATGCGGTCATGGAGCCCTGGGACGGCCCGGCGGCGATCTGCGGCACCGACGGACGCTGGGTGATCGCCGGATTGGACCGGAACGGTCTGCGGCCTCTGCGCTACTGCGTCACCCACTCCGGACTGCTCATCGTCGGCTCGGAAACCGGGATGGTGGCTCTGGAGGAGACGGATATCGCGGAAAAAGGCCGGGTCGGTCCTGGCCAGACCATCGCGGTCGATCTGGATTCGCCCGAACTCCTCAAGCCGGACGCGTTGCTCGACCGGCTCGCCGCGCGCCACCCCTACGGCGAATGGGCCGCGCATGTGCGTTCCATCGACGATATCGTGAAAACCGACGCGCCCGAGCCCGTGCGCTACGAGGGCGAAACGCTGCGACGGCGGCAGCTCGCGGTCGGCCTCACGCTCGAGGAAATCGAAACGATCCTGCACCCGATGGTGGTCGACGCGGCGGAGGCGACCGGAAGCATGGGGGACGATACCCCGCTTGCCGTGCTGTCGGAGACCTATCGCGGTCTGCAACATTATTTCAGACAGGATTTCTCGCAAGTCACCAATCCGCCGATCGATAGCCTGCGCGAGGCGGGTGTGATGAGCCTCAAGACCCGGCTCGGTAATCTCGGGAACGTCCTCGATGAGGATGCAAGTCAATGCGATCTGCTACAGCTCGACAGCCCGGTCCTCTCGACCGCCGAATTCGATGCGATGCTGCGGACGATGGGCGGCTCCGCCGTCATCATCGACTGCACGTTTCCGGCCTCGGAGGGTGAGGCCGGCCTTCGTCGGGCGATCGAGCGGGTGCGCAGCGAAGCGGAACAGGGCGTGCGCGAGGGTTGCACGCACGTCGTCCTGACCGACGAGAACCAGGGTCCCGAGCGCGTTGCGATTCCGATGGTTCTCGCCACGGGTGCGGTGCACACGCACCTTGTGCGATCGAGCCTCCGCACCTTCACGAGCCTGAACGTGAGATCCGCAGAATGCCTCGACGTGCACGGCTTTGCCGTGCTGATCGGGGTGGGCGCCACCACCGTCAACGCCTATCTCACGCAGGAATGCATCGCCGAGCGCCATCGTCGCGGGCTGCTCGGCGCGCTCTCCTACAAGGAGGCCGTCGCGCGCTACAAGAAGGCGATCGACAAGGGCCTGCTCAAGACGATGTCGAAGATGGGCATCTCGGTCATCTCGTCATATCGCGGCGGCTATAATTTCGAGGCGATCGGCCTGTCGCGCGCGTTGGTGGCGGAATTCTTTCCCGGGATGCCGTCCCGGATTTCCGGAATCGGACTTTCCGGAATCGCCCGCCGGCTCCTGTCGCTGCATCGGGCCGCCTGGAATGCCTCTTTCGTGGCCCTGCCGGTGGGCGGGCACTACAAACTACGCCGCCGCGGCGAGGCGCACGCGTTCGAAGGAAATCTGATCCATCTCCTGCAAAGCGCGGTGGCAACCGACAGCTTCCAGCTCTACCGCCGCTACGTCGAGGGCGTACGAAAGCTGCCGCCCATTTCGGTCCGTGATCTACTGGATTTCCGGCGCGAGCGCTGCCAACCCATCTCGGTGGACCAGGTTGAAAGCATCACGGAAATCCGCAAGCGCCTGGTGGCCCCTGGCATTTCGCTCGGCGCGCTAAGCCCCGAAGCGCACGAGACCCTGTCCATCGCGATGAACCGCATAGGTGCGCGTTCGGATAGTGGCGAGGGCGGCGAAGACCCGGCGCGCGCGAGGCCGAGAGCGAACGGAGACAACGCATCCTCGGCCATCAAACAGATCGCCTCGGGCCGTTTCGGTGTCACGGCGGAATATCTCAACAATTGCCGTGAGATCGAGATCAAGATGGCCCAGGGCGCCAAGCCAGGCGAGGGCGGCCAGCTCCCGGGTTTCAAGGTCACCGAACTGATCGCGAAACTGCGGCATTCGACGCCGGGCGTGATGCTGATCAGCCCGCCCCCGCATCACGATATCTATTCGATCGAAGATCTGGCCCAACTGATCTACGATCTGAAACAGATCAACCCCGATGCCGCAGTCTGCGTGAAGCTCGTCGCTCGCTCGGGAATCGGCACGATCGCGGCCGGCGTCGCCAAGGCGAAGGCGGATGCGATCCTCATTTCCGGTCATTCCGGCGGCACCGGCGCCTCGCCCCAGAGCTCGATCAAATATGCCGGTCTGCCGTGGGAAATGGGCGTCTCGGAAGCCCATCAGGTGCTCATGCTAAACCGGCTACGGCATCGGGTGCGGCTGCGCGCCGATGGCGGCATCAAAACCGGTCGTGACGTCGTCATCGCTGCCATGCTCGGCGCCGAGGAGTTTGGCATCGGCACGGCCTCGCTCGTCGCGATGGGCTGCATCATGGTGCGGCAATGCCACTCGAATACCTGCCCGGTCGGGGTCTGCACCCAGGACGAGTCGTTGCGTGCGAAGTTCGAGGGCACACCGGAGAAGGTAATCAATCTCTTCTCCTTCATCGCCGAGGAAGTGCGCGGTATCCTGGCGGAACTCGGCTTCACGCGGCTTGAAGACATCGTCGGCCGCAGCGATCTTCTGCAACAGGTCAGCCGCGGCTCGGATCTGCTCGACGACCTCGATCTCAATCCCATTCTCGCGCAGGCCGATGCCGGGCCGCACGCCCGTCACTGCACCCAAACGGGCCGCAACGAGGTCCCGGAAACTCTCGACGCCCAAATGATCGCCGACGCGCAGCCGCTCTTCGAGCGCGGCGAGAAAATGCAGCTGCAATACGGGATCCGCAACACGCACCGGGCGATCGGCACGAAAATCTCATCCCGTATCGTCCGGCAATTCGGCATGACCGGGCTGCAGCCCGGTCACCTGACCGTGCGGCTCCGCGGCTCGGCCGGCCAATCTCTCGGCGCCTTTGCGGTGCAGGGCCTCCGGATAGAGTTATTGGGCGATGCCAACGATTATGTCGGTAAAGGTCTGTCCGGCGCTACCCTCGTCCTGCGGCTGCCGCCGAGTTCGGGCCTCGTGAGCCAGGAAAATACCATCCTCGGAAATACCTGCCTCTATGGAGCCACTTCCGGCAAGCTCTTCGCCGCCGGCCAGGCGGGCGAGCGTTTCGCCGTCCGCAATTCCGGCGCGATTGCCGTCATCGAGGGCTGCGGCTCCAACGGCTGCGAATACATGACCGGCGGGACGGTCGTGGTACTCGGTGCCGTCGGAGACAATTTCGGTGCCGGCTTCACCGGCGGCATGGCGTTCATCTACGATCCGGACAAGCGGTTCGAAAGCCGCGCCAACCGCGACACGATCGCCTGGGATCGGATACGCGCGCCATATTGGAATGGCGTGCTTCGGGGCCTCATCGAAGAACACGCGCGCGAGACCAACAGCCGCTTCGCCGCGCGCCTTCTCCACGATTGGGAATGGGAAATCAGCCGCTTCTGGCAAATCGTGCCCAAAGGCTATGAGCGCTACCTACCGGTGCCTCTCGCCGAACCGGAAGCGATGCGGGCCTAAGAGCGGAGCGTCGGCCCCTGACCAGGACAAGCCGGGGACGAGAGCCTCAAACCCCCATCATTCTGAATAAGGCGTGCTGACTGAGCAGCCTCCTCAACCAAAAGGGGTTTGGGGCCTGCCGGCCCCAGCGGAGTGCAGGGGCGGAGCCTCTGCCCGCCGGAGGCGATCAGGATGTGTCGATCCAAACGTCGATACGCCCTTGAGCAAAATCCGATCAGATGGAATCATCTGATCGGATGAATTTGCTCCAGGAAATCAATAACTAGAGCAACTTACGCCGATCTGACTGAAGCGCTGGCGCTCCAGGCAGATCGGCTGCTGCTCTAGAAAGCCGCGCCCCCTTCAGACTGCAGCCCCCACCGGCGGCAAAGCCAGGATCGCCGCCCGGGCATTCGGATCGAGTCCCTCACCACCATCGGCGACGAAGGCCGCGATCTCGGCGCGCATACGGGGCTCCCAAAAGCGGAGGATGTGCCGCTTGATTTCTGCCGCGGCCTCCTCGGGGGGCTTGCGGCGGTGAAACGCAGCGATCTGGTTCGCCATCATCACGAGTCGACTGCTGTCCATGCCTCCACCCCTCCCGGAAACGCGAGCGCGCCCGACATTGCGGCGCCAGCAGCGCCTATGCGAGACGTAGGCGCATGCGCCTTCTCTACCATTTGCCGCTTTCGCCGTATTCCCGCAAAATACGCCTGGTGCTGGCCGAACGGCGTCTGCCGTTCGAACTCAAGGTCGAGCGGGTCTGGGAACGGCGACCGGAATACCTGCAACTCAATCCCGCGGGCACCGTGCCCACGCTGGTCGAGGAAAGCGGGCTGGTCATCCCGGATAGCGGCGTCATCTGCGAATATCTCGAGGAAGCCTATCCGGACAGTTCCCTGCTCGGGCGGACGCTGGCGGAGCGCGTCGAAGTCCGGCGGATCGCCGCCTGGTTCGATGGGCAATTTGCCAATGACGTCACACGCAACCTGCTCGGCGAAAAACACATGAAACGCCTGCTCGGCCGCGGCCATCCGGACGCGAACGCGCTGCGCGCCGGCTATGCCAACCTCAAGCTGCATCTCGAGACCATCGGCTGGCTCGCAGAAACCCGGAAATGGCTGGCTGGGAACCAGCTTTCGCTCGCGGATTTCGCCGCCGCGGGACATCTCTCCGCCCTCGATTTCACCGGCGAAATAGATTGGTCGGTCAGCGAAGCCGCGCGGGAATGGTATGCGCGAATGAAGTCGCGCCCATGTTTCCGGCCGCTGCTGATGGATCGCGTGGCCGGCGTGGATCCGCCGCCGCATTATGCCGACCTGGATTTCTGAGGAAGGCGGCGAGACCCGGCGCGGCGAATGCCGTCCGCGCCGGTCCCCGTCTCAAAGCGCCTTCCCGGACACCGCCACGGTTTCGCTTGCTTCGAAAGCTGTCCGGAAGTGCGCGTAGAAAATCCGATCCTCTTCGAGCCGGGCGTGCAGCGCTGAGCGCTCGCTTTCGCTCAGATCATCGGCTTTCAGCACGAACGGTGTGCGCGTCACATCAAAATCGGGATCGGCGCATACATTGCCGCGCGCCCACTCGGTGAGACGTTCCATGCCGATCAGCGAAATGCGCGAAACCCTGCAGACTTCGATCGCATGCCCGGCCGTACCGTCCCCGAGGGCGGTGCAGATGGGATTGCGCAAATCGAGATCGGCCAGGATTCGCCTGACACAGTCGCGTGCACCGCGCTTGTCGGTCGGCGCCGGCGGAACGCCGACTCGCTCCCGCCACCGACGCATCTTCGGGTCCGCCGCCGCAGCCGAATTCTGCAGCGCTGCCAGAATTGCATGGGCCTGGCTGAGCAGGATTTCCTCCGGGTCGCGGACCACCGCGAACAGCAAATCCGTGGGCCGGTAGAGAGGCACCGGAAGATGGGCCCCGAGCAGCCCCACGGTCTCCGGCTGCAAAGAAACGAATTCCGGCAAGCGCGGTACGGATACCATCAGCGTGTTCGCGACCGGCAACCGATACAGCATCGGCCCCAATCGCTTGAACAGCTCGACCGTCTGCACATTGACCGCATCGGCGATCGCCGGATCGAGAACGGGGTGCTCGATGGGCGCACTCTTCAAGATATAGTCCGTCCCGGAACGCGGAATCGCGATGTGGATCAGCCGCTTACGTTCTGGAAACGCATCAAAAATCCGGCGGACGAACGTGCGCCGAAACTCTTTCGATTGCACGAGCGACCGAATATGAGCGCCGACGCGATACGGCGTGGGCAGCGCGGCCAGCTCTGCGCCGGTCGGCCAGCGGCCGAGAAAGGCAAACGTGATATCGCGCGGATCGGCGCCCCCGTGTTGGATCCCGCGCAACAGGCCTTCCAATGTCGGCTCCCGGCCCTGCGCGCCGATCTGCTCGAACACATCGCGCGGTCGCGCGGGCGGCGGCCGCAAGATCGTGGTAAGGCGCTTCTCGTCCTTCCGGATGACCGGATTGCCGACGAGTTTCTCGATCAGGAATGCCACGCCCGGTCTCCGAGGCTCGATTGACAGCGCCGGACCCGGGCGGTAGCGCCGCCGCCGGTCCATCGGCAGGGGTCTCATGGCTGTAACGGCGTTCGTCTTTCCTGGCCAGGGGAGTCAGGCGGTCGGCATGGGACGCGATCTGGCCGCCGCGTTTCCGGCGGCTCGCGACGTGTTCCAGGAAGTGGACGATACACTCGGGCAGAAGCTCTCGAAGCTCATGTTCGAGGGCCCCGCGGACGAGTTGACGCTCACGGGCAACGCCCAGCCCGCGCTGATGGCCGTCTCGATGGCCGTCGTCCGCGTGCTGGCGGCGGAAGCGGGAATCCGCGTGGCCGAGCGCGCCGCGCTGGTGGCCGGCCATTCCCTGGGCGAATACAGCGCGCTCGCCGCGGCGGACGCGATCGATCTCGCCCAGGTGGCGCGCCTGCTGCGGCGGCGCGGCGAGGCCATGCAGGCCGCGGTCCCGCCGGGCGAGGGGGCCATGGCCGCCCTGCTCGGCGCGGAACTCGCCGAGGCGCAGTCGATCTGCGAGGCCGCTGCGGTGTGCCGGCGCGAAGGCGAACCCGACAAGCAGGAAGTGGTGGCGCCGGCGAACGATAATGGCGGCGGCCAGGTGGTGATCAGCGGTCATCGCGACGCGGTGGACCGGGCCATCGCCATCGCCCGCGAGCGGGGCGTCAAGCGCGCCATGCCGCTTCCTGTTTCGGCCCCGTTTCATTGCCCGCTGATGGCCCCGGCGGCGGAAATCATGGCCGAAGCGCTCGGCCAGACCGCCATCCGCGCTCCCGCGGTGCCGCTCGTGGCCAACGTCACCGCGGCGAAAGCGACCGATCCCGATATCATCCGCACCTTGCTGGTGCAGCAGGTGACCGGTCTGGTGCGCTGGCGCGAAACGTTGCTGGCCTGCGCGGAGATGGGCGTTGACCGTTTCGTCGAACTGGGCGCGGGGCGGGTGCTGACCGGGCTTGCGAAGCGCGTGCTGCCCGACGCCACCGCGTTGAACGCCGGCACGCCCGCGGAGATCGAAGCATTGGTGAAGGCACTCTGAATGTTTTCGCTCGCAGGCAAGACCGCCCTGGTCACGGGCGCATCGGGAGGAATCGGCGGCGCGATCGCGCGTGCGCTCCATGCCCAGGGCGCCGTGGTGTGCCTATCGGGGACCCGCCACTCTGCCCTCGAATCGCTCGCGGCCGAGCTCGGCGAGCGCGCCCATCCCTGCCCGGCCGATCTGCGCGAACCGGATGCCGCGGAACGCCTCCTCGCGGCCGCGGAAATCGCCGGCGGACCGCTCGCGATCCTCGTCAACAATGCCGGCTTCACCCGTGACGGGCTCGCGCTCCGCATGAAGGACGAGGACTGGCAATCCGTGCTCGATCTGAACCTGTCGGCGCCGTTCCGCCTCGTCCGCGCCGCCCTCAAGGGCATGTTGCGGCGTCGCGCCGGCCGCATCGTCCAGATCTCGAGTGTGGTGGGCGCCACCGGCAATCCCGGCCAGGCCAATTATGTGGCGGCCAAGGCGGGCCTCGTCGGCATGAGCAAGGCACTCGCCCAGGAAGTGGCCAGCCGCGGCATCACGGTGAATGTCGTGGCCCCCGGCTTCATCGAGACGCCGATGACGGATGTGCTGCCCGAAGCGCAACGCACTCGGCTGCTCGAGGCGATCCCGCTCGGCCGCATGGGCAAGCCCGAGGATGTGGCGGCCGCGGTGGCCTATCTCGCCTCCGACGAAGCCGTCTGGATCACCGGCGCCACGCTGCACGTCAATGGCGGCATGGCGATGATCTAGCGGGACGCATTCGAAGAAGCAGAGCCGGGCCGCCGGAGGCACGCCTCAACGCCGCTCATCCCCCGTATCGCGCGGCGATGGCGTGCAGCACCACCGGTGGCGTGATGACTCCCGCAGCGACAAGGCAGGGCACGGCCAGTCCGCGCAGCCGCGGCGCCAATTCCGGCATGGCCAGCAGAAGCACGAGCGCGGGCGGGAGAAAGTAACGGCCGAGCACGCCCGTGACGAAGGGCTGACCCGGCCAGGTCCAGGTCAGATACTGCAACACGAAAATCGACAGCACCGAAACGGCCACGCCCGCCGCGACAAGGCCGGCGGCGCGTGGCCGCGAGCGGCCGGCGGCCAGATAGGGCGGCACGAGCAGCAGCCCCGCGACCACGAGATAGGCTCGGGGCAGCGGTGTGTCGGTCCAGCCCAGGCGGCCAATGAATTGTTCGGCGTAGTTCGGGGTGAAGTTCCAGACGGTGGCGATCGCGATCCGCGGGATCGAGCCCGGGTCGGCCAGCAACCATGAAAGTTGCCGCTGCCAGTCCGCCTGACCCAACCGGACCGACACATGATGCGCCACCAGCGCCGACCAGAGCAGGACCGGCAGCGCGCTGGCCCCGATCCAGAGCCAGCGCCGGCGCCACGGGAGCGCGCCCAGCGCGAGCAGGTGGCCGATATAAGGCGGCCGCGCCATGCCGCACGCTGCCAAAAGTCCCCCGGCCAGCCCGGCGAGCCGCCCATCCCGCTCGATCAGCGCCACCGCGAGCGCAGTCGCGCCGATCATCGGCCCGTCCTGGGCGGCCGACGCGCCGAGCGAGAGCGTCATGGGCAGCATCAGAATGGCCGCCAGCGCCGGCCGCGTGCGGCCGGCGAGCCCGAGAGCCAGGCCACCCAGCGCCGCGAATGTCAGCGCATTGAGCAGCCGCGCCAGCCGCAGAACCCCATCGACGCGCAAGCCCGCCGCCCGCCCGGCGCGATAGGCCAGCGCATCGGGGAGGTAGAAAAAGGGCGCATACTGCGCCGTGTTGGCGAACGGCACGAAGCTCGGCCGCGCGGACCAGTCGACCCGTTCGGAAGCGGCCCGCTCGGCATCGGTCGGCGCCCGCGACGGGTGCATCGAAACCGGCCGGAGCGGCAGATAGGCCGTGTAGATCGCCGGATCCGACAGGCCGCCGGCGGTGCCGAAGGCCCGGTGCGCCAGCCATTCGCCATGCGCGATCTCGACCGCCCTCAGCAGATGCGTAGGCTCGTCGGAATTCTGCCAGGGGGGAACCCGCAGAGCGAGAAACGCCAGAATCGGGAGGGACCAGGCCAGCCAGGCCAGAGGCCAGGCAAATCGGCGGACCCTGGCGAGAAAGGAGAGCAGATCGGCGTGTCCGAAAGGGCCAGGGCCGCGGCCGGGCCCCGCTTTGCTAGGGGATTGGAGACGTGCTAAGCGCCCGCAACTTCGTGCGGGGCGTGGGTACGCGCGGCCATGCGTCTGCCCGACGGAACAGTTCACTAACCGCCAACGGCAGGCAAGGGTCAGACATCGATGAGCGATATCGCCGACAAGGTGAAGAAAATCGTGGTGGAGCATCTCGGCGTCGAGGAGAGCAAAGTGACGCCGGAGGCCTCGTTCATCGACGATCTGGGGGCCGACAGCCTCGACACGGTCGAACTCGTCATGGCGTTCGAGGAAGCGTTCGGCGTCGAAATCCCCGAGGACGCGGCCGAAAAGATCAGCACCGTGAAGGACGCGATCGACTATATCGAGAAGCAGAAGGCGGCCTGAGGACAGCCCGCGAGCGCGTCCCATGCGGAGTAGCGAGCGCCGCATCGTCGTCACCGGAATGGGGATCGCCAGCCCGCTGGGCCTTGGCGTCCCCCATGTCTGGAAGCGGCTGATCGAGGGTCAATCCGGGATCAGCGCGATCCAGTCCTTCGACGTCACCGACCTCGCGGCCAAGATCGCGGGTCAGGTTCCGGCCGGCACCCGTGCCGAAGGCGGTCTGTCGCTCAGCGAGTGGATCCCGCCCAAGGACCAGCGCAAGATGGATCGCTTCATCCATCTCGCCCTGGTCGCCGCCACCGAGGCGGTCGAGGATTCCGGCTGGATGCCGGAGGACGAGCCCTCCCGTGAGGCGACCGGCGTGATGATCGGCTCCGGCATCGGCGGGCTGCAGACGATCTACGAGGCGAGCGTGCAGGTGCACGAAGGGAAGGTGAAGCGGCTGTCGCCCTTCTTCATCCCCTCGGCCCTGATCAACCTCGCCTCGGGCCATCTCTCGATCAAATACGGCTTCAAGGGCCCCAACCATTCGGCCGTGACCGCCTGCGCCACCGGCGTGCACGCGATCGGCGACGCGGCGCGGCTGATCATGATCGGCGATGCCGACGTCATGGTTGCGGGCGGCGCCGAGGCGCCGGTCTGCCCGCTCGGCATCGGCGGATTCTGCGCCAGCCGCGCCCTCTCGACCGGCTTCAACGACACGCCCGAGCGCGCCTCCCGCCCCTGGGACCGCGACCGCGACGGTTTCGTCATGGGCGAAGGCGCCGGTGTCGTGGTGCTCGAGGAACTCGAGCACGCCCGCGCCCGCGGCGCGCATATCTACGGCGAAATCGTCGGCTACGGCCTCTCCGGCGACGCCAACCACATCACCGCCCCCGCCGAGGGCCACGAAGGCGCCTTCCGCGCCATGCGCGCCGCCTTCCGCAGCGGCGGTCTCGACCCCACCGACATCCACTATGTCAACGCGCACGGCACCTCGACCCCGCTCGGCGACGATCTCGAGCTCGAAGCGGTCGAGCGGCTGTTTGGCGACGCGGCCCGCCAGGTCGCCATGTCATCGACGAAATCCGCGACCGGCCACCTGCTCGGCGCCGCCGGCGCGGTCGAGGCGATCTTCTCGCTCAAGGCCATCGAGAGCGGGGTCGCCCCGCCGACCCTCAATCTCGACGCGCCTAGCCGGGAGAGCCCGATCAACCGGGTGCCCAACACGGCGCAGGAACGGCGGATCGATTGCGTGCTGTCGAACAGTTTCGGGTTCGGCGGCACCAATGCGAGCGTAATCTTCCGCCGGGTCTGAAGCGGCACCCCGCCCTTGCGACGGTGGCTGCTGATCGTCCTCGGGCTCCTGATCATCACCGGCGGGCTAGGATGGTTCGCCCGCCATCTCTATTTCGCCCCCGGCCCGTTGCCGGAAGATCGTACCGTCGTGGTGCCGCACGGCAGCGTGCAGGAGGTCGCGGTGGCCTTGTCCCGCGCCGGCGTGATCGGCGCGCGCACCTGGCCCTTCGCTGCCGCATCCTTCGCAACCGTCTGGGAAGGGCCGATCCACGCCGCCGAACTCACCTTTCCCGCGCACGCCAACCTCGCGACCGTACTCGACGTGCTGCGGTTTGGCCGCCCGGTGTTGCACAAATTTACCATCGCCGAGGGCCTGACCTCGGCCCAGGTCGCGCTGCTGCTGGCCCAAGCCGACTGGCTGGCCGGCGACGTGCCGGTGCCGCCCGAAGGCAGCCTGCTGCCACAGACCTACGCCTTCGAGCGCGGCACCCCCCGCCGTGCCGTGATCGCCCGCGCGCAGACGGCGCTGCGCGCGGCGCTCGCCGCCGCCTGGCCGGGCCGCGCCCCCGGTCTCCCGCTGCGGACCAAGCGCGATGCCGTCATCCTGGCCAGCATCGTCGAGCGCGAGACCGCGCTCCCTGCCGAACGCAAGCTGATCGCCGGCGTCTTCTACAACCGCCTGCGCCTCGGCATGCGCCTGCAATCCGATCCCACCGAAGCCTATGCCGCGAGCGGCGGGGCCGGCCCGCTCGGCCGCGCGCTCGACCGCGCCGACCTCGCGCAAGCGGACCCCTACAATACGTATGTGGTGAGCGGCCTGCCCTCCGGCCCGATCTGCAATCCGGGCCTCGCCTCGATCGAGGCCGTTCTGCACCCCGAACAGACTGAGGCGCTCTATTTCGTGGCGGACGGCCATGGCGGCCACACCTTTGCCACAAGCCTCGCGGCGCACGACCGCAACATCGAACGCGGCCGGCGCCGTTAGAGCAACAGCCGATCTGCCTGAAGCGCCAGCGCTTCAGTCAGATCGGCGTAAGTTGCTCTATTTATTGATGACCTAGAGCAAATTCATCCGATCAGATGATTCCATCTTATCGGATTTTGCTCCAGGGCTTCTTGCGTCGAGGGCGACCCAGCAGGCCTCAACCCAACGCGCTCCGCCCCAGCGCATCACCCCCTACCCCGCCGAAGACCCCCGCCCATTGGCGTCACCGTTTCGGCGATGACCTTCGCTCGGCGAAGAAAGCCCGCAGCAAGGCCGCACATTCCGCCTCCCGCACGCCACCCACGATTTCCGGCTGATGGATGTGCGGCGACGTCGCGAACACACGCGCCCCATGTTCCACGCCACCGCCCTTCGGATCATAGGCGCCGAACACGATGCGGCGCACCCGGAACAGACCGGCCGCCGCCGCGCACATCGCGCAAGGCTCGAGCGTCACCACCAGATCGCATTCCGAAAGCCGCGCCGATTCGAGCCGCGCAGCCGCCGCCCGCATGGCGATCAGCTCCGCATGCGCCGCCGCGTCGCAGCCGGCCTCGACGTCATTTCCGGCCGCAGCCAGCACCGCTCCCCCCGGCCCGACCACGACCGCGCCCACCGGCACCTCGCCACGCGCCGCCGCCGCCCGCGCCGCCGCCAACGCCGCCTCCATCGCGTCGGTTCCCACCCCAAGCCTTCCGTCCCGCATCGCGCGCGCGTAGCACAGTCCCATGCCCACCCCACCCGTGATCGGCCTCACGCTCGATGCCGAACCCCCCGGCGCCTACTCCGCCTATCCGTGGTATGCGCTCCGCCAGAACTACGCAGCCGCCATCGCCGAAGCCGGCGGCCTGCCGCTCGCGCTCCCGCACCTGCCGGCGCTCGCCGAACCCCTGCTCGACCGCATCGACGCGCTGATCGTCACCGGCGGCGCCTTCGACATCGATCCGGCGCTCTATGGTGCTGCCGAAACCCACGCCACCGTCACGCTGAAATCCGGCCGCACCGAAGCGGAGGCGGCGCTGCTGCGCGGGGCGCTGGCCCGCGACATGCCCGTGCTCGGCATCTGCGGCGGCCAGCAACTGCTCGCGGTGATGCTGGGCGCCACGCTGATCCAGCACATCCCGGACGCGCACCCCGGAGCGCTGCCGCACGAGCAGCCCAACCCCCGCCACGAGCCCGGCCACGAGATCGCTCTCACCCCGGGCACTCGCCTGCACCGCATCGTGGGCAGCGCCACGATGCGGGTAAACTCCTCCCACCACCAGGCCGTGGCCGATCCCGGCCGCGCGTTGGTCAATGCCCGCGCCCCGGACGGCATCATCGAAGGCATTGAGGATCCCGCCCGCCGCTTCTGCATCGGCGTGCAATGGCACCCGGAATTCGCGATCGATCCCGGCGACGGCCGTCTGTTCCGAGCGCTCGTCGCAGCGGCGTCCGGCGCGTGACCGAGACCGGCGACCGCATCGCCAAATTCCTCGCCCGCGCGGGCGTCGCCAGCCGGCGCGACGCCGAGCGGCTGATCGCCGAGGGCCGCGTCGCCGTGAACCGCCGTCGCGTCGAGCACCCGGCCACCTTCGTCACCGCGACCGACCTGGTCACGGTCAACGGTGAGCCGGTCGAAGCCGCCGAACGCACACGCCTCTTCCGCTACCACAAGCCCCCCGGCCTCGTGACGACGCATCGCGACCCGCAAGGCCGCCCCACGGTGTTCGAGCATCTTCCCCCCGGCCTGCCGCGCCTCATCAGCGTCGGCCGCCTCGATCTCACCAGCGAAGGCCTGCTGCTCCTCACCAACGACGGCGCCCTCGCCCGCCGGCTCGAGCTTCCGGGCAATGGCTGGCTGCGGCGCTACCGCGTCCGCGTCCACGGCGTCGTCCAGGAGCCGGCGCTGGCCCGCCTCGCCTCCGGCCTCACCGTCGAGGGCGTCGCCTACGGCCCGATCGAAGCCACGCTCGACAGCCGTCGAGGCGACAATGCGTGGCTCACCATGTCGTTGCGCGAAGGCCGTAACCGCGAGATCCGCCGCGTCATGGCGCATCTCGGGCTCGGCGTGACACGGCTGATCCGGGTGGCCTACGGGCCGTTCCAGCTGGGCAACCTCGAGCGGGGCAGCGTGGTGGAGGTGCCGGCGAAGGTACTGCGGGAACAGCTGCGTTAGAGCGCGTTGCGTTTCGATCTCCCGTACTTCCCCCGCCACTTGGCGCGGGAGTAGGGCTAACGCCTCCGCAGGCCGCCCAGGGGCCGGCAGCCAGATCAGACCATGCCCGACACCCCCCGCATCATCGCCGGCCGCCTCCGGGGCCGCCACCTCGCCGTCCCGCCCGGCCCCCACACGCGCCCGACCGCCATCCGCCTGCGTCAGGCGATCTTCGACATTCTCGCCCACGCTCCCTGGGCCGGCGGCGCCCTGCTCGAAGGCGCCGCCGTGCTCGACGGCTTCGCCGGCTCGGGCGCCCTCGGCCTCGAAGCCCTCTCCCGCGGCGCCACAACCGTCACGTTCATCGAGCAGGACCGCGCCGCGCTCGCCGCTTTGCGCCGGAACATCGAATCCTGCGCCGCCCAGACCGAAACCAGGATCATCGCCGCGGACATGACGCGTCCGCCGCCCGGCCCACCCCAGGACGTGATTTTCCTGGATCCACCCTATGGAAAGGATTTGCTGCCACCTTCGCTGAGGGGCTTGCGCCAAGCCGGCTGGCTCGCCCCCGGCACCCTCGTCGTTGCGGAATTCGGACGACTTGATCCGGCACCCGATTCAGGCGCTATACTCGCGCAAAGGGTGCATGGGGCCGGACAAATGATCGCCTGGCGGGAGAACTAGCGATGCAGCAAGCCGGCGAAACCATCCTGCACCGCCGGCCCATCGAAGCGCTCGGCGCGCTCGGATTGCTTGGCCCCGGCCGCCTCGTCGAGCACCATCATTCCCTCGCCCCCGCCCGCGTCCCTCTGCCCCCGCTCGGCGCCGGCCGCCTCTTCCTGGAACAATGGCCCTCCCGCGAACTCCCTGAGCCCGGCGCCTGGCAACTCCCCTATTACGACAGCTACGCGCCCCCCCTCTTCGTCATGCACCAGGCGCTGGTCCATTCCTCGGCCGGCATCATCGCGATCGGCGATCAGGTGATCGCCGAGACGCTCTCCCACACCACTCCCGCCGGCCACGACTATCGCAACCTCGTGCGCGCCATCGCCCTGCCCCGCCGCCCGGTCCGCCGCCTCGCCGGCACCTATGTCGCGGCGCTCACCGGGGGCGAGCAGAACTATTTCCATTCGATGCTGCTCAGCCTCGCCCGGCTGGCCGCCGTGCCCGACAACTATCTCGCGGCCGCGTCCGGCCTCCTGGTCCCGAAAGGCGCGGTGGGCCAGCCCGAGGTGCTGGCCCTGCTCGACCTGCTGCCGAGCCTCGCGATCGTCGAAGTGGAGCGCGAGGACACGCTGTTCGTCGACACGCTGATCTACCCGATGTCCGTCTGCGGCGAATCGACCTATCACCCCTGCGTCGCGGATTTCTTCCACCGCGTCTCCGCCAACGTCGCCCCGCCACCCGCCACCCAGCCTCTGCCGCGTCGCCTTTATATCGACCGCCGCCAGGCCCGGCTTCGCCCGCTCGCCAACGAGGCGGCCCTGATCGCCGCCCTCGAGGCCATCGGCTTCACCTCCGTGGAGCCCGATCGGATGAGCGTCGCCGATCAGATCCGCCTCTTCCGCCATGCCGAAATCATCGTCGCCCCGCACGGCGCGGCGCTCACCAACATCGGCTACGCGCGTCCCGGCTGTCTCGTCATCGAACTGCTCATGGATGCCTATGTGAACTGGTGCTATCGCCACCTCGCGGCACTGATGCATCTCCGTTACGACTGCGTCCTGGGCCGCGCCCGTCAGCCCTGGCCGGAACTCGACCTGCGGTTTCACCTCACCTCCTGGGAAATATCGGTGAACCACGTCGTCGCGGCAGTCTCCCAAGCGCTGCATCCTGCCGGCCAGGCTGCCTGAAGCTTCCGCCATTCCGGCATGGCAATTGCCGCACTTCCAACAACTCTCGATCGGAACACAAGATAAGGTGAAGCCTCCGGCCGCCGCCAAATCTTGATCCCGGGCCGGGCGCGCGCCTATCCGTTGGGCCTGCGCTGACGGAGGTTTGCTCGGTCGTGCGTGCGTTTCCCGTCTTGCTGTTCGCCTCTGCGTTCTGCCTCCCCGCCATCGGCCGGGCGCAAAGTCTCCTGCCGCCCGGTCCCTACGCCGCGGAGGGCAATCAGATCGTCGCGGTAACCGCAACGGGAACGGTTCCCGTCCGGCTCGCCTGCGTCGGCCACCAGAGCAGCAGCAGCGCCAGCGCGCAATTCCTGTATTCCACCATGCGCCAGATCGCGGCCAACGGCTTCAATTGCGTCCGCGAAACATGGTACGATGGTGTCAGCTGTCCCGCCGCCAGCAATTATGCCTGCACCTGGTTCAACCAGGATTTGATCGTCTGGTATGCCTATCTCGCCGGCCTCAAAGTGATTTTCGACCATCACGCCAACGAGGGGGTGCAAGGCACGCTCGGCAACGCCGACTGCGCGAACCAGCAGGAGAACGGCCTGCCCTACGATCAGAACGGCACCGCGGCGGTCGGCGGCATCGTCTGGAACACCCTGCAATCGAACGGCGACGGCTGCGGCAATCCGGGCCTCTACAGTTTCGCGCAGTCGCTGGCCGACCAGATTTCGCTCGCCAACGAAATGCACCGGGTCGATCCCACCCAGGCGATCGTGATCGGTTTCGACCTCTGGAACGAGCCGCTGATCGGGTCCGAAGGCCATTGCGCCGCCGGCCAATGCCAGCTGCCCGGCCATACGCTGAACTGGGGCAATGCGGACGGGTCGGACCTGCGCGCCGCCTACCAGATTCTCGGCAGCGCCGTCGAAACCGCCGATCCCGGCGCGCTCGTCATCGCCCAGGGGCCGATCAATTTCACCAGCCGCTTCCTCAACGGCCAGCCCATGCCTTCGGGCGCCAACGGCATCGGCGATCTCTCGACCGTCGGCGCCGGCCCGCTCGCCATCGCCGGCCCCTCCGGTCAATCCGCGGTCGTCTACTCGATCCACGAATACCCGACCGACATCAGCGGCCAGCAACCCGACAGCGGCATCGCCGCCGACCAGTTTCGCGATCTCGCCTGGGGCTATCTCGAAGCCCGCAATCTGGCCCCGGTCTGGATCGGCGAAATGGGCGCCTCGCTCGACGGCTCGAACTGCCCGTTCGGCACCTTCCTCTGCGCCGCCTACACCGACGAAACCCATTGGGCGATCGACATCACCGGCTACGTCAACGGCCTCTCACCCGACCCCGCGGCCCCCCATTTCGCGGCCGGCACGATGCCGATCTCCACCAGCTGGTGGTATTGGGGCTACGGCCCCGGGGCGAACCCCAACGGTTTCTGCGCCAACGCCGCCTGCACTGCCCCGAACCCCTCGCAACACGCCATCGTCGGCAATCTCTGGTTCAACACTGCGCGTTAGAGCCGATTGCTTTGAGATCGCGTCATCGCGTGTGCCTCCGGCGGGCAGAGGCTCCGCCTCTGCACTCCGCTGGGGCCGAAAGGCCCCAGACCCCATTTCTTGAAGGGATCGTTATAGGCCAGCACGGCCTATTCAAAGAATTGGGGTCTGGGGCCGTTCGGCCCCAGCGGGTCCCGGGCAGAGCCCGGGCCGCCGGAGGCACGCCTCAACCAAAAGGTCGCGCCCGACCGAACCCGCCCCGCCCGCCGATGTTCTCGCCTGCGCAAGCGAGGGACGCGACCCATGCCGATCTTTCACCTCAAGCCCATCGTGGCGCAGCTCGAGGATCCCGCCTGGCAGACGAGCACCTTCCGGAACGAGTGCTGGGTCAACGCGCGCGACGAAGCCGAAGCCCGAGGCCTCGCCAGCGGCAAGTTCCAGAACGGCGAAGCCACCATCCCCGGCCATCCGGGGAGACCAAGCCCCTGGCGCGACCCCCACCTCGTCGAGGCCCGGCCGAGCCATCCACCCCCCGGCATGACCATTCCGGTCAACGTGGTCGTCGCCGGCGGATGAACGGAGCCGGCGCGCCTCTCAGCCCCCGGGATGGGCGCCGCTGGCCGCCGGAGGACCATTCTTCCTTTCGATGTCGATCAGTGTCTATGCTGGCGCCATGCGCGCGCACGCTCTCGCCCTCGCGATCCTCCTTGCCGGTTGCAGCCCCGGCGCCCGACTGAGCAATGCCTGGCTGAGCCCCACCTATCAGGGCCCCCCGTTCCACACGATCCTCGTCGTGGGAGAGACCGCCGACGGCGCGATGCGCCGCACCTTCGAGGACAGCTTCGCTGCCGAGCTCAATCGCCGCGGCGTGCGGGCCATTCCGTCCTACACGGTGATCCCCGGGAACGACGCCGCGCCGACGCCTCAAGCCCTGCGCGCGGCCGCCGACCGGGCGGGCGCCGAGGGCGTGCTCACCACGCGAATTCTCCGCGTCGAGCAGAAAACCGAGACTACCCCCGGCTTCGTCCGCTCGGTTCCGGTCTGGGGCTATCCCGGCGGGTTCTACGGTTATTACGGCTACTACTATCGCAACGTCCTGGTCCGGACACCCACCATACGCACCTATTCAGTGGCGCAGCTGGAAACCGAACTCTGGTCTCTGCGCGGCAACAACGACCTGGTCTGGACGGCAGATTCGGAAGCCGTCTCGCCGAACGACGCGGCCCGCGTCGGCACGCGCCTGGCCATCTCGGTCGCCGACGACCTCCAGTCGGCGGGCCTCATCACGGCGCCTGCACCGTCATAACGGGAAGAGTCGTCTTTTGCTGAAGAACAAGAAGAAAAAGACTTTCCCGCATCAGACCGGAGCCGGATCAGCCCCGATCCGACACGAGAAAGTTTTTTGGTTCTTTTTTTCAAAAAAGAACAACCCTTCCCTTATCGCCGCCGCTTGCTGGTTTCCTGCGGCGGTTTCTCGCGAAACAGCTCATCCGCCGTGCGCTGCTGATCCGGCGTAAGCTTCGCGTAGAGCGCTGAGAACGCATCCGAGAGACGCTGCGTGTTGTCCGCGTAGGCCCGCGCGATCGCCGCATAGGATTTCATGTTGTCCACCGCCGACATCGTCGCTGCGTTGGCCGCCCGCTGCTGGAACAGCGTGTTCGTGTTGGTCGCGTTGTCGCGCATGACGTTGGCGAAATTGTTCCAGTCGCTCATTTCCGCCTGGGTGATGCCGAGCCGTGACTGCAGCGCCGCGATTCGCTGATCGATGGCCTGTTTCATGGCCGCATCGTTGCCGGAGGCGGGTGCCGCGGCCGGCGCCGGCGGCACGTTCGGCGCGGTGGAAGGCGGCATTTGGGCGGCGGCGGGGACGGCCAGCAGCAGACCCGCCAGGATTGGCAGAACTTTCATCGTCGCTCTCTCGCTTTCCTCGAAAATCAGCGCCAGCGCCCGCCCTCGGCGTGCCAGCCCCCATGCCAGCCGCCGCGCGCATCCGCGCCGTGCCAGCCCTCATGTCCCCAGGCCGCCCGGTGCCATTCCGCGTGGCCCCAGCCCTCGCGGTGCCCGCCGCCCCACCAGCGATTGAACCAACCGCCGCCCCAGAAGCCATGGCCCCAATATCCCCCATGCCAGGCCGGGCGACCATAGAACCCCCGGGCATAGAGTGGTCCGTATCCGTGCCAGCCATACACGCCGTGCCAGCCTGGCCCCCAATAGCCGCCATACCAGCCGCGCGCGAAAATCCCGCCGGTGATGAAGCCCCCGGCCCAGAACACGGACGGAATGGGCGAGAAGGCCAGCACCGGCGGCGCGATCGCGAACGCAAAGGCGGGCGGCGCAAAAATCACCGGCGGCGGCGCCGCCGCGACCATCACGGGCGGCGGAGGCGGCACCAGGATCGGAGGCGGCAGCGCCGCGCCGACCATGCCGGGAGATGCCGGCGGCAAACTGGCCGGTGGCGGCGGGAGCGGCGCGGGTGGCGGCGCGGCCTCGGCGTAATCGGCCGGTGGCGGTCCATAAACCGGCGAGGGTGCGATCGCCGGCAGGCCGAGCACGACCGGCGGCGGCGCCACGTAGATCGGCGGTGGCAGCACGAAGGCCGGCGGGGCGACGATCAGCGCGGCGCCGAGCCCGAGCGCGATCCCGCCCCAGGCCCATCCGCCCCATCCGCCGCCCCAACCCCAGCCCCAGCCCCCGAACCCAGGTCCCCAGGCCGCACCCCAGTGCCAGACGCCGGGTCCCGCGGCCACGGCCAGGAAGGGCCCGCGTCCGAACCACCCTGCCCTCTGCCACGTCGCGACCCGATAGCCCTCGGCAAAGCCATGCTCCCACCCTTCATGGTGCCAGCCTTCGCCGTGCCAACCTTCCCCATGCCAGCCTTCGCCATGCCAGCCTTCGCCATGCCAGCCCGTGCCATGCCAGCCCGCGCCGTGCCAGCCCGCGCCGTGCGACGCGCTCGCATGCCATCCGCCGCCGTGCCACGCCGGCGCGTGCCAGCCACCGCCATGCCAGCCACCTTGGCCACCGGCCCCGTGCCAGCCGGCTCCGCCCCAGCCCCCGTGCGGCGAGCCGTATCCGCCCGCTGGCCTGCCATATCCGCCGCCGCCCCCGTGTCCACCGCCGCCATGCTCGGGCTGCGCCGCCGCCGCGAACGGAAGCGCCAGCGCGACCAGTGCGGCGGTAAAACGGGAGCGAAGGCCTGTATGCATCTCCTGCCTCGAACGAACGCGCATGCGATGTCAGTTAGGGCAATAACGCCCGCAGAAAAAGCGCCGTTCCCGCCGCGCTACACTTGGTTGCAGACGGTAAATATTGCCACTCGGAGGCGACAGCGCACCCCCCGAGGCGTCACGCCTCCCGATAAAGCAGGAGCAACACGCCGATCATCAGAAGGCAGCAGGGCCAGACCCAGCCCGCCACCCGCGCGACCGGCCCGGGCAGCCGCAATTCCAGCCATCGCGACCACCCCGCGGCGATCGCCGCCAGCGCCAGCGGCGTATGCGTCCATTCGATGAGCAACTGATCCTTAACGTTCGCGATCGCATGCTGGTGCGTCAGCAGCAGCGCGCCCCCCACGGAACAGAGCAGCGGAAACACGAGCGCATAACCGGGCCGCTTCAACCGCCCCGTCCGCACCGCCCATTCGAAAAGCCCGAGCAGAGCCGCCAGCAGCACGAAAACCCGGTGCTGCGCCACCTCCACGTCCCTGAGGCTCTCGATCAGCCCGATTTGCCCGAGCGGCCAGACCTCAGGGTCGGAGCGCACGAACAGAAACGCCGCGAGCCCGAGGAACACGAGGGGCCAATGCCGCGCCCACCGCAATCCGGCCCGGTTCAGCAGCGCCAGCGCACCGATCGCCAGCACGAACAGCCCGGCCCAGTGATGATTATACTCCGACCACGCAATGTCCTCGGCATTGCGCGGCGGCAGGTCGCCGCTGCCCTCCACGAACGCCGCCCGTGGGCTCTGCGCGCGCGCGCGCGCCTCCCGATCGAGTTCGGCCTGCAGCGCCGGGATCGCCAGCTTGTCGTGATCCGGCGAGGTGAGCCTGGGCCATTCCGGCGTGAAATCCCGCGCGACGATCTCCTGCCAGCTCGCCCGGTCCTGCGTCAGATCGATCGCCGGCGGCACCGAGGTCAGCGAGGCGGCGGCGAAGAAGATCGTGATGCCGATGCCGATCTCGACCTCGGCGAACCGCCGCAGCCGCAGCACCGGCGCCGCTCCATCCCGCCGCAGCCGCTCGGTCACCAGCAGATTGCCGAGTCCGAGTGCCAGAAGCATCGCGAACATCGCGATCTTGGCGCCCACCATCACGCCATAGGCCGTGCCGTAGAACGCCTCCAGGCCGCCGATATAATACACCGTCATGGTGATGCCGGACGCCAGCAGGCAGGCGACGCCCGCCATCGACATGCGGCTGAACCGCCACCCGGTCAGCCGCAGCGACGCGGCATCCGGGGTCCAGGCCAGAAGAATCAGGAAATACGGAATGCCGCCGATCCAGATCGCGGCCCCGAACTGATGCAGGAACTCGACCGTGAGCAGCAGCGCGTTGTCCGAGAGCCGCGCGGCCGCATGAGTCGTGAAAATGGCCGCGAGCAGCACGACGAATCCCGCGCCGACCACCAGCGCCGCCGGGGCCCGCCGCCGCACCGCCACCGCCAGAAGGACGGCCGCGACGGCCTTGACCATGCCGGCCACCGCGAAATTCGCCTGCAGCACGTTGCTCCACGGCAGATCGACGGTGCTCACCAGCACCGCCCCCTGCAGCGCCACGTTCAGCAGTTCCACGATCGCAAGCGCCGCCGCGCTCGCCGCCGCGAGCCGCTCGCAGCGCATGGCGATCCGCCCCGACACATAGAGCGGCCGCACCAGCAGCAGCAGGAACAGCGCCCCGCCGATCGCCAGCGACTGCGCCACGATCGCGCATCCATGCAGCAGGATGCCGATATAGCCGAACAGATCGACGAGCAGCGCCATCAGACGGCCGTCTCGCCGCCGCGTTTGCCGGAAATCAGGGCGCGGTCACCGTAAACGGCACCGTGCCGCGCGTGATATGCCCATCGGTCGCCAGCACCTGCCAGCGGATCGTGTAGGCGCCCGGCGTCAGCGTCAGATGCGTGCGGAGGATATCCGGCGCTCCGCCCGGATCCTGCGCGAGCCTCACGCGCGTGCCGTCCGGACGTTGCAGAGTGAGTTTCGAACGCCGCGCATCGACGCGGCTGTTGTATCGGAGCATCACCGAAACCGCGCCGGCCGGCACATGCGATTCCGGCGCGGGTTGGCTGTCCACCAGCACCGCATGCGCCCAGGCCGAGCGGGGCCCAAAGGACACCAGCAACAGCAACGCTGTTGCAATCCGCAACCAGACCGCCGCACGCCGGACACGAAACCCTGCCAAGGGTGCGCCGCCGAAAGGAGTTTCCCGCATGATCAAATACTTTCGATTCGTCACCGTTCTGGCGCTGGCGCTCGGTCTGGGCGCCTGTGCCTGCCGGCCCGGATATATCGGCCCCTATGGAGGCGTCCACCCCGGCCGCTGCTGGGTGTAGGCAGGGCCCTGCCCCGAACCGGTATGTCGGACGGCGGACGGCCGACATACCCGATTGCCTCGACGCCCGGCTGCCGATCGGGGCCGGCAGCCTCCGACCGTCCACCGTGAGGCTCCAGACCTAGTCCGCGGCTTCGCCCAGTTCCGAGAGCTTCTGCTCGACGTGCCGGCTGAACACGAACTCGGCCGGCCGCTGTTTTTCGAGCGAAATCTCCGGCGCCATCGGCCCGTCTGTGCGTGGCCCGTTCATCGCCAGCTTGGCCAGTTTCAGCGGGTTCTTCACCGCATCGACCACCGCGGTCGCCTCGTAGCCTGAATGCACCATGCAGTCGGCGCATTTCTCGTAATTACCGGTTCCGTAACTATCCCAGTCGGTGGTGTCCATCAGCTCGCGGAAACTCTTGGCGTAGCCTTCGCCAAGCAAATAGCACGGCCGCTGCCAGCCAAACACGTTGCGGGTCGGATTGCCCCAGGGCGTGCAGTGATATTCCTGGTTGCCGGCAAGAAAATCGATGAAGAGCGGCGACTGGTTGAACTGCCAGCCGTGGCCCTTGCCGCGCGCGAGGATGTCGCGGAACAGCTGCTTGGTTTTCTGCCGCGTGAGGAAATGCTGCTGGTCCGGGGCGCGCTCGTAGGCGTAGCCGGGCGAGGTCATGATGCCGTCGATGCCGAGCTTCATGGCGGAATCGAAGAATTTGGCCACCCGCTCGGGATCAGCGCCGTCGAACAGCGTGCAATTGATGGAGATGCGGAAGCCGCGCGCCTTGGCCGCCTTGATGGCCGCCACCGCCCGGTCATAGGTGCCGTCCTGGCTCACCGCCCAGTCATGCATCTCGCGGTCGCCGTCGAGATGCACATCCCAGGAGAAATACGGGTGGGGCTCATACTGTTCGAGCTTCTTCTCGAGCAGCAGCGCATTGGTGCACAGATAGACGAACTTCTTCTTCGCCAGGATACCCCGCACGATCTCGGGCATTTCCTTGTGCAGCAGCGGTTCGCCGCCGGCGATCGCCACCACCGGCGCGCCGCACTCATCGACCGCGTCGAGGCACTCCTGCACCGACAGCCGCTGATTGAGGATCGGCGCCGGATAGTCGATCTTCCCGCAGCCGGCGCAGGCCAGGTTGCAACGGAACAGCGGCTCCAGCATGAGCACCAGCGGATAGCGCTTCCGGCCGGCCAGATGCTGCCGGACCACATACGCGCCCACCTTCAACGCCTGCCTCAACGGAACCGACACGCACTGCTCCTTCGCTTTCCCGCGCCCGCGTGGCGCCCAGGTTGGGACCCCGATCGCCGGCTGCAACCCGCCTATGACAGAAGGGTAACGGCGGCTTCAATGAGGGTGGCGGAAAAGCAGCACTTTTCCAGCCGCCGCCTGGTTGCATCGCGGCTTCGCGCGGGCATATCCTGGACACCCCGGAGGCAACTCCGGCCATAAGAAGAGCATTGTCTGCCCGCAATCACGCTCAAGGGAGGCTCGAGATGAGCTGGAAGGCACCGAAGATCGTCGAAGTGGCGCTGGGCGCCGAAATCAACAGCTACGCCTGCGCCGAGACCCGGAAGTAAGGCTTCTTTCTGCCCCTGGGCGCCGCCCTGCTTGGGCGACGCCCGGGGCAGCCTACCCAGGAGGCCGCCGTGCTCGAAGCCGACGCGCCGCTGGCCCCAGCTGCACTGGAATCCGAGCTCCGCCGGATCGGGGCCGAGCGCTACCATAATCTCCATCCGTTCCACCGCCTCCTCCATGGCGGCAAACTCACGCGCGGCCAAGTCCAGGCCTGGGCCCTGAACCGCTACTACTACCAGGCGCAAATCCCCGTGAAGGACGCGACCCTGCTCGCGCGCCTGCCCACCGCCGCGCTCCGCCGCGAATGGCGCCGCCGCCTCGTCGACCATGACGGCGACGCGCCCGGCACTGGCGGTATCGCCCGCTGGATGCGCCTCGCCGAAGGAGTCGGGCTCGACCCTTGCTATGTCGAAAGTGGCGCCGGCCTCCTGCCCGCCACCCGCTTCGCGGTCGACGCCTATGTCGCCTTCGTCCGCGAGCGCCCCATCCTCGAGGCTATCGCCTCCTCGCTCACCGAGCTCTTCTCCCCCACCATCATCGCCGAGCGCGTCTCCGGCATGCTCGCCAACTACGACTGGGTCACCGAGGACACGCTCGCCTACTTCAAGCCGCGCCTGACCCAGGCCCCGCGCGACTCCGATTTCGCGCTCGCCTTTGTGCTCGAACAGGCCCGCACACCCGCCGAACAGCGCGCCGCCTGCGACGCGCTCCGCTTCAAATGCGACGTGCTCTGGTCGATGCTCGACGCGCTCCACCACGCCTACGTGACGCCCGGCCTTCCGCCGCCCGGCGCCTTCCGCCCCGCCCCGTGATGGACGGCCTCACCCAGCTCGCGCCCGAGGCGACGCCGACGCTCGCCCCGCCGATGGGCCTGATGGCGGAACTCACCCACCGCTGCCCGCTCGCCTGCCCCTATTGCTCCAACCCGGTCGACCTGGAGGGCGCGAGCCGTGAGCTGCCGACCGCGGGCTGGCTCTCCGTGCTGGACCAGGCGGCGGCCCTCGGCGTGCTGCAGGTCCATTTCTCCGGCGGCGAACCGATGGCCCGCCGCGACCTCCCCGCCCTCGTGGCCCGCGCCGCCGCGCACGGGATGTACACGAACCTCATCACGTCCGGCATCCTGCTCGACGATTCCGCCATGGAAGCCCTCGCCCGCGCCGGGCTCGACCACGCCCAGCTCAGCTTTCAGGACGTCGACCCCGGCGAGAACGACCGGATCGGCCATTTGCGGAAGTCGTTCGAGAAAAAGCTCGCCGCGGCCACCCGCATCACCGCCTCCGGCCTGCCGCTCACCGCCAATTTCGTGGTCCATCGCGCCAACGCCGAGCGCGTCCCCGCCATGATCGAGATGGGCGAACGGCTCGGCGCGCAGCGCATCGAGATCGCCCATGTCCAATATTACGGCTGGGGCCTGATCAACCGCGCCGCCCTGCTCCCGACCCGCGCCCAGCTCGATGCCGCGACGGAGGCCGTCGAAGCCGCCCGGGCCCGGCTCTCGGGCCGCGTCGTCATCGACTACGTCGTGCCCGACTACCATGCCGTCCGCCCCAAAGCCTGCATGGGCGGCTGGGCGCAACGTTTCATCAACGTCTCCCCCTCCGGCCGCGCGCTGCCCTGTCACGCCGCCGAGACGCTCCCGGGCTTCGATTTCCCCTCGGTGCTCGAAAAGCCGCTCGCCTGGATCTGGGCGGAAAGCGACGCCTTCATCCGCTTCCGCGGCACCCACTGGATGCCCGAACCCTGCCGCTCCTGCGACCGCCGCGAGATCGACTGGGGCGGCTGCCGCTGCCAGGCCTTCGCGCTGACCGGCGACGCGGCCGCGGTCGATCCGGCCTGCGCGCTATCGCCGGACCATGGGGTGATGGCGGCGGCAGCGGCCGAGGCGCCGCCGGCCGACTTCGTGTTTCGGAAGTTCTGAGGCGCGCCTCCGGCGGGCAGAGGCGCTACCTCTGCACTCCGCTGGGGCCGTAGGGCCCCAGACCTCATAACTAAAGGTGCCCGCATGCCAGAACGCGTTCTCGTGACACCGGAGGCCGTGACGGTCATCGAGAAACTCAAATCGCTGCACGGCGACCTGCTGTTTCACCAGTCTGGCGGCTGCTGCGACGGGAGCGCGCCGATGTGCTACCCCCGGCACGAATTCCGCACCGGCAACCAGGACGTCTATTTGGGCGAGATCGCCGGCACGCCCTTCTATATCGGCCGCGCCCAGTTCGAATATTGGCGCCACACCCAGCTCATCATCGATGTCGTCCCCGGCCGCGGCGCCGGTTTCTCGCTCGAAGCCCCCGAAGGCGTGCGCTTCCTCACCCGCAGCCGCGTCTTTTCGGACGAGGAACTTGCCGAGCTCGGTCCCTAACCCGGGCCGGGGCCAAGCCCCCGCTCGACACGATCGCTCGATCATGACGCAGCTTTCACCGCACCCCCCGTGAAATGTTCAGGTCCGCGTCTTTATCGCCACATCGGGCCGCTCGAAGCCGGCCGCTCATAAAGGGAGTACCTATGTATCGCATGCTCGCGCGCGCCGCCCGGCCGCGCCTTCACGCCGTTCTCCTCGCCGGCTCGGCCCTGGGGCTCCTGGCCGGTCCCGCCCTCGCCCAGCAGAGCGCCGCCGAGCCCAAGCCCGGCGCCATTCAGCCCTCGAGCCCGAGCACCCAGCTCCCCGACTTCGTCGGCCTCGTGCATTCCGTGAAGCCGGCCGTCGTCTCCATCACGAGCCGGATCCAGGACAATGGCGACGAGGGATCCGAGGGCTTCGGCGGCGGCAATCCCCACGGGTTCGGCGGCATGCCCTTTCCGTTCCCCTTCCCGTTCCAGATGCCGCAGCAGCATCCGCGCCTGGTCGAGGCCCGCGGCTCCGGTTTCATCATCGATCCGAACGGCACGATCGTGACCAACAACCACGTCGTGAAGGACGCCAAATCCGTCACGGTCACGCTCGATGACGGCACCACGCTGCCGGCCAAGATCGTCGGCCGCGACAGCCGCACCGACGTCGCGGTGCTGCGCGTGAAGCCCAAGCATCCGCTGCCCTTCATCAATCTCGGCGACAGCTCGAAGGTCGAGCCCGGCGCCTGGGTGGTCGCGGTCGGCAACCCGTTCGGCCTCGGCGGCACCGTGACCGCCGGCATCGTCTCCGCCCGCGGCCGCGACATCGGCGAAGGCCCCTACGACAGCTTCATCCAGATCGACGCGCCGATTAACCAGGGCAATTCCGGCGGCCCGCTCTTCACGCAGGACGGCAAGGTGGTCGGCATGAACACCGCCATCCTCTCGCCTTCCGGCGGCTCGGTCGGCATCGGCTTCGCGATCCCGTCCAACACGATCAAGGCGATCGTCTACCAGCTCGAGAAGACCGGCCATGTGACGCGCGGCTTCATCGGCGTCTCGGCCCAGCCGGTCACCGCGGCGATGGCCGGTGCGCTCCATCTGCCCGAGAGCGAAAGCGAGGATCGCGGCGCCCTCGTCGCCAGCGTCGAGCAAGACAGCCCCGCCTCACGCGGCGGCCTGCAGCCCGGCGACGTCATCACCAACGTGAACAACCACGCGATCGGCAACCCGCGCGAGCTCGCGCTGAACATCAGCGAGATCCCGCCCGGCCAGCACGCCAACATCACTTTCTACCGTAACGGAGCCCGCCAGACCGCCGAGCTGACGGTCGAAAAATTGCCCAACGACATGAACCTGCGCGGCGGTTTCGGCCAGGAGGGCCAGGGAGCGCCCACCCTCGGCGTCCGCCTGCAATCGATCACGCCCAATCTGCGCCAGCAGCTCGGCCTGTCCGATAACCAGCGCGGCGCTGTCATTGCTGATGTGCAACAAGGCTCCGCGGCCGACCAGGCCGGATTGCAAGCCGGCGACGTGATCATCGGCGTCGGCGACCGCGATGTGGCAAGCCCCGCCGAGGCGAGTCGCGCGATCCGCGAATCGTTGCACAACAATCAGGCGGTCGCGCTGCGCATCATCCGCGACGGCCAGCCCGCCTTCGTCGCCGTCCAGCCCTCGCAAGGCGACCAGCAGGGCGATAGCGGCGACCAGGATCAGGAGAACGGCAGCCCCTGACCACCCAAGGCGCGGGCGGACTCTCCGCCCGCGCCCCTGCGCTCACCGTTTCAGGCCGACGGCGCGCTCGATCCGCTCGATCACCCCGGAGCCTCCGGCTTCCTGCTCCAGAAGCGCATCGAACCGCGCCGTCGCGACCTGCGCCGCGCCCCACGCATCCGCGAAAGCCTCGTGCGCGCGCAGCATCAACGCCGAACGATGCGTGGCGCTGCGGACCCGGCTCTCGATATGATGGCTGAGCCCGAACAGCGACGTCTTGAACCCGCGCAGCCAGGGCTCGCGCACCGCCTCCGCCACATCGGGCGCGACCGCCGCCTCGGGCAGATCCGGCCTGGGCGTCGCGCGCCAGCGTAATCCGTCCAGCGGATCGTTCGCCTGCGCCGCCCGCCGCCCGAGCGGACGAACGCCCGGATGCCGATTCGCCATCAGGCGGATCAGGCTCGTGTGATCGAACACGCGCGAGCACACGCCGGGATCGAGAAGCGGCGATATGAGAATCGACGGCACGCGGAAACCCAGCCGGTCGAAGCCGAAATGATGCGTATGGTCGTCGGGCGGCACGGTCCCGGGCGGCACCACGTGGTCGCAGAAGCCACCATGCTCGTCATACAACACGATCAGCAGCGTGCGCGCGAACAGCCCCGGATTGCCGCGGAGCGCGTTATAGACCTCGGCGATCAGCGCATCGCCGCGCAGCACGTCGTGCGGCGGATGCTGATCGTTCTGCGCCGGCCCGAAATAGGTGGGCTCGATGAAGCTGTAGGCCGGCAGATCCCCGTCCCGCACATCGTCCGCGAAATGGGCGTAGCGCCGGTAGTTGCCGAGATGCGCGAACTGGTGGGACAGAACCAGCGATTGCGGCACGTCCCCGAAATAGATCCGCCACGCGACGCCGGCGTCCGACAGCTCATCATAGAGCGTGCGCTCGTCGTAGAGATGCAGCTTCGAACTGAACAGGCTGCCCGGCTCGCTGACCTTGCCCATCGAGCTGCCGGCATGGGCGAACAGCCGGTTGATCCAGGTCGGCCCCGGCAGCGATGAGAACCAGCGGTCGCACAGCACGAAATTCTCGGCCAGCATGTGCAGCGCCGGCAGGAACCCGCGCGGATACACGCCCATGATCTCCTGCCGTTCCTCGGCGGTCGCGCGCGGATACATGCGCGCGAAGTTCCGCACGAAGCCGGTATTCGTACCGTTCGCATATTGATCGAGACTGTCGGGGAGCGTGTGCTCCGGATCCCGGTGGATGCTGCGCGTGCGCGTCTCCGCCTGCGTCACCTCCTGTCCGTCCGGCCCCGGATTGACGAAGGGCCGCGCGAAATCCACCCCGTCGAAAGGGGCGGCCGGCCGGACCGCGCCCACCATCCGGTCGAACGACCCGTTCTCCATCATCAACACGACCACGTGATCGACCGGAGCCTCGCTCATTCCCACCCGCTTGGCGTGATGCCCACAAGACCGCTACAGCCGAACGTCCGACGAGGAGCGAAGTCGCATGCTGCACATGATCGCCGGCTGGATCACCGGTGCCATTTCCGCCGGCGGCTATGTCGGGATCGCGTTCCTGATGGCGCTCGAATCCGCCTGCCTCCCGATTCCCTCCGAACTGGTCATGCCCTTTGCCGGCTACCTGGTCTCGACCGGCCGTTTCAGCCTCGTCGCGGTCGCGCTTGCCGGCGCGATCGGCTGCAATCTCGGCTCAGCCGCGGCCTACGCGGTCGGCGCCCGCGGCGGCCGCCCGCTCGTGCTGCGCTACGGTCATTACGTGCTGCTGAACCCGGCCGATCTCCGCGCCGCGGAGTGGTTCTTCGATCGTTTCGGCACCTGGGCGATTTTCATCGGCCGGATCCTGCCCTTGATCCGCACCTTCATCGCGCTCCCGGCCGGCATCGCCCACATGCCGCTGCTGCGCTTCCACGTCCTCACCTTCGTGGGCTCGTTTCTCTGGTGCCTGGCACTCGCCTATGTCGGGGAACTTCTCGGCCGGCACTGGAGCAGCGACCCGCGGATCGCCAACGTCCTGCATCCGCTCGAGGGCGTGATCGCGCTCCTCTGCGCGGCGTTGCTGGCATGGTTCGTTCTACACCGCCTGCGCAACAGAACCGCGTGAACGGGACGGCTAAGCCCCCGGCCCGCCCGCGGCGAACGCGGCAATGTAATTCACCCCGAGATCGCGCGACTCGGACCATCCGCCCCGCTCCATCGACATCCCCGCGACATCGAGGACGCGCAGCCCGGCGGAGCGCGCATAGCCCGCCAAAGCCTCGGGCGGCACGAAGCGCCGCCAATCATGGGTGCCGGCCGGCAGCACGCGCGCCACATACTCGGCGCCGATCTTCGCGACCGCGAGCGACCGCAAAGTCCGGTTGATGGTCGAAACAAAGAGCCGGCCGCCCGGTTCCAGCAACGCCGCCAGTTCGGCCACGAACGCCGCCGGATCGGGCACATGCTCGATCACCTCGAGCGCGGTCACCGCGGCGAAGCGCCGCCCCTGCGCGCGCAGCGCAGAGATTTCGCCCGCGAGATAGTCGATCGAAAGCCCCTGATCCGCCGCATGCGCCCGCGCCGCCGCGATCGCCTCCGCCGACGCATCGATCCCGGTCACCGCGAACCCCGCCCGCGCCAGCGCCTCGGCGGCGATCCCCGCGCCGCACCCGACATCGAGCAGCGTGCCCCGCGCCGGCAGGCGCGCCGTGATCCACCCGATCCGCAGCGGGTTCATCCGGTGCAGCGGCCGCATCGGCCCCGACGGGTCCCACCATTGCGCGGCGAGCCGGCCGAATTTGGCGATTTCGGCCGGATCGGCCGCCGAGGCGCTCACCGGACCCCCGGCCCCGTCTCTTCCCGCACCGCCCGCGTCAGAGCGAGCTGACGCGCGTAGCGCAGCTTGAGATCGCGGAATTCGCCGCGGTTCCAATCCCGGTTCCGGCCCGCCAGCGCATCCTCGAACGCATCAAGATGCCAGTGCCATCCCGCCAGCGCCGCCGCCTCGTCGTCGCCCGGCGCCAGGCTGTGCGTCAGCCGCAGATGGCACCCCTCCCCGGCCGGCTCGAGCTCCCACAGCACGGTGCCGCTCGCGCCGCCGTCGCGCGCCGGCCAGCTATGCTCGATCACGCGCGGCCGTTCCATGCGCGTCACGCGCCCCTCGAACCGTTCCCGCCCGCCCCGGAACGCCAGCGCGTAGCGCCCGCCAGACCAGGGATCGACCGCCGCCTCGGCTCCCATCCGCCCGGCCAGTGTCTGCGGCGCGGTCAGCGCCTCCCAGACCCGCTCCGGCGGCGCGCCGAGCTTCTGCTCGAACCGCACCAGCCGCCGGTCGCCCTGCACGAGACGCTGTCCCCACATCCCCGAATCTCCCTCGGTCTTCGGCCCCGCACTCTGAGCGCAGCGCACAAACCCATCAACCGCGGGCGCGGGTTGCTGACCGTCCCCCTGGCCGCTAGAGCCACGCTCTCATGGCTCGCATCGTTATGAAGTTCGGCGGCACATCGGTCGCCGATCTCGACCGCATCCGCATCGTTGCCGATCGCGTCCGCCGCCAGGTGGAAGCGGGCGATCAGGTCGCCGTCGTGGTCTCGGCCATGGCGGGCGTCACCAACCAGCTCGTCGGCTGGTGCCAGGCGCTGTCGCCGCTGCATGACGCCCGCGAATATGACAGCGTGGTCGCCACCGGCGAGCAGGTGACCTCCGGCCTGCTGGCGATCGCGCTCCAGACCTACGGCATCGACGCCCGCTCCTGGCTCGGCTGGCAGATCCCGCTCACCACCGACGCGAGCCACGGCACGGCGCGCATCCAGGCGATCGAGTCCCGCCAGCTTCTGGCGCGCATGGCCCAGGGTCAGGTTCCCGTCGTCGCCGGCTTCCAGGGGATCGCGCCCACCGGCCGCGTCACCACGCTCGGCCGCGGCGGTTCCGATACTTCGGCAGTGGCACTGGCCGCGGCACTCCGCGCCGACCGCTGCGACATCTATACCGACGTCGACGGCGTCTACACGACCGACCCGCGAATCGTGCCCGGGGCGCGCCGACTCGACCGCATCGCCTACGAGGAGATGCTCGAACTCGCCTCGGTCGGCGCCAAAGTGCTGCAGACCCGCAGCGTCGAGCTCGCGATGAAGGAACGCGTGCGGGTCCAGGTGCTCTCGAGTTTCGGCGCGCCCGGCGAGCCAGCCGTGGGCACGCTTCTGGTGGATGAGGACGAGATCGTGGAGAAGGCTCTGGTCACCGGCATCGCCTATGCGCGCGATGAAGCGAAGGTCACCGTCAAGAACGTGCCGGATCGCCCGGGTGTCGCCGCCGCGGTGTTCGGGCCGCTCGCCCAGGCCGGCGTGAATGTCGACATGATCGTGCAGAACGTCTCCGCCGACGGCACCACCGACATGACCTTCACCACCAACCAGGCCGAACTGCCCCGCGCGATCGCGGCGCTCGACGCCGAGCGCGCCCATATCGGCTTCGCCCAGCTCATCACCGACACCAACGTCGCCAAGATCTCGGTGGTCGGCGTCGGCATGCGCAGCCACGCCGGCGTCGCCAACACGATGTTCCGCACGCTCGCGGAAAAAGGGATCAACATCCAGGTCATCTCGACCAGCGAAATCAAGGTGAGCGTGCTGGTCGGCAAGGAATATACCGAGCTCGCCGTGCGCGCGCTCCATTCCGCCTACGGTCTCGATGCCTGACGGTCTCCCCCCGGATCAGCGCCGCAGCGACGCGCGCCTGAAACTCGAGCAGCTCTTCGCGCGGGGTGCGGCCTTCCTCGGCTCGCGCCTGCCGATCCTGGGCGGCGCGATGAGCTGGGTCTCCGAGCGCCATCTCGTCGCCGCCATCAGCAATGCCGGCGGCTTCGGCGTGATCGCCTGCGGCAGCATGATGCCGGATCAGCTCGCGGCTGAAATCGCCGGCACGCAGGCGCTCACCGAACGCCCGTTCGGCGTCAACCTCATCACCATGCATCCGCGGCTCGACGATCTGATCCGCGTCTGCATCGAAGCCCGCGTCTCCCATATCGTGCTCGCAGGCGGGATCCCGCCCGGCAGCGCGGTGCGCGCGGTCAAGGAGGGCGGCGCCCGCCTGATCGCCTTCGCGCCCGCGCTCGTGCTCGCCAAGCGCCTCGTCCGTTCCGGCGCCGACGCGCTCGTCATCGAGGGCTCGGAAGCCGGCGGCCATATCGGCCCGGTCTCGCTCACGGTGCTCGCACAGGAAATCCTGCCGCACATCCAGGACATCCCGGTTTTCGTCGCCGGCGGCATCGGCCGCGGCGAAGCGATCCTGGCCTATCTGGAAATGGGCGCCGCGGGCGCGCAGCTCGGCACCCGTTTCGCCGCGGCCACCGAATCGATCGCCCATCCGGCCTTCAAGCAGGCCTTCATCCGCGCCAGCGCCCGCGACGCGCTGCCGAGCGTGCAACTCGACCCGCGCTTTCCGGTGATCCCGGTGCGCGGCCTCGTCAACGAGGGCACCAAGCGTTTCCTCGAACATCAGGCCAGCACCATCGCGCGCTTCAATGCCGGCGAACTCACCCGCGAGGCGGCCCAGCTCGATATCGAGCATTTCTGGGCCGGCGCGCTGCGCCGCGCGGTGATCGACGGCGACATCGAGAATGGCAGCGTCATGGCCGGCCAGTCGGTCGGCATGGTCAGCGCCGAGCAGCCGGTGGCCGCGATTCTCGCCGACCTCGTCGAGCAGGCCGAGGCCGCCCTGGCCGCAAGGGGTGGCTAGGAAACCCGAGGAAACCGCTGCCCCGCGCCGCCCCGCCACCGCGCTGGGCAGCCGCCGCCTGCTCGCGCGCGTGCGCGCCAAACTCGCCACCGGCGCGGTCGCCCTCCCCGATATCGTGGCGCTCATCGCCGCCGAGCTCGTGGCCGAAGTCTGCTCCGCCTACACCATGCGCGGCGGCGAGTTGCTGGAACTGCGCGCCACCCACGGGCTCGATCCGGCCGCCATCGGCCGCACGCGGCTGCGCATCGGCGAAGGCATCGTCGGCCTCGCCGCCGCGACCGGCACGACGCTCAACCTCGCCGACGCCCAGAACCACCCGGCCTTCGCCTACCGCCCCGAGACGCGCGAGGAGCCTTTCGCCTCGATGCTCGCGGTTCCCGTCCGCCGCGGCGGCCAGACGCTCGGCGTGCTCGCCGTGCAGAACCGCAACCCGCGCCACTACACCGAGGACGAAGTCGAGACGGTCGAGACGGTGGCGATGCTGCTGTCGGAAACCCTGGTGGCCGAAGCCGTCGCCGCCGGCCTGCAAGGCTTCTCCGGCACCCTGCCACGCCAGTTCGACGCGGCGATCCTCGCCCCGGGTCTCGTGCTCGGCCCCGTCGTGCTCACGCAAAGCGGCCGCACCCCCCGCCGCCTGGTCGGCGACGATCCGGAGGCGGAACGCAAGCGGCTCGAGACGGCACTGGCCTCCATGCGCCGCGAACTCGATGCGCTGATCGACGCGACGCTCCCCGACGGCGACGCCCCGCGCGACATCCTCGACGCCACCCGCGACATCGCCGCCGGCGAAGGCTGGCTCCGCCGCATCGACGAGGCGATCCGCACCGGACTTTCGGCCGAGGCCGCGGTCCATCGCGTCGCCGCCGACATGCGCGACCGCATGCGCCGCGTTGCCGATCCCTATCTGCGCGAGCGCCTCGCCGATCTCGAGGATCTGGCCGAGCGCCTGCTGGTGGCCCTCGAAGGCCGTCCCGCGCCGCCCGCCGAAGCCGCGGGCGCGATCCTGGTCGCCCGCCGGCTGGGCCCCGCCCAGCTGCTCGAATGGCACACGCGCGGCATCGCCGCGGTCGCGATCGAGGAAGGCAGCCCCGGCGGCCACGCCGCGATACTCGCCCGCGCGCTCGGCCTGCCCGCGCTCGGCGCCATGCGCGATCTCGCCGAAGCCGCCTCCCAGGGCGACGAGGCCGTGCTCGACGCCGAGAACGGCACGCTGATCCTGCGCCCCGATCCCAGCGTCCGCCATGCGTTCCTCGGCGCGCTCGAAGCCCGCGCCGCCCGCGCCGCCGGACGCGTCCGGCTGCGCGACGCCCCCTCACTCACGAGGGACGGCACAGGCTTCCGGCTGATGCTGAATGCCGGGCTCACCCTCGAACTCGACCAGCTCGCGGAGACCGGCGCCGAGGGCATCGGGCTTTTCCGCACCGAAATCGCCATGCTGGCGCGCGGCGCGATCGCCGACGCCGAGGAACAGACGCGCCTCTACCGGGCCGTGCTCGATGCGGCCGGCCCCGCGCCGGTCCATTTCCGCACCCTCGATCTAGGGAGCGACAAGCTGCTCGCGGACGCCGCCGCGCCGCCCGAGGAAAACCCGGCCATGGGCTGGCGCTCGCTCCGGGTCGGGCTGGACCGCCCCGCGATCCTCCGCCGTCAACTGCGCGCGCTGCTCGCCGCCGCCGCCGGCCGCCCGCTCTCGGTGATGTTCCCGATGGTCGCGACCCTCGCCGAATTCCGCCAGGCCCGCGCGCTGCTCGACGCCGAAGCCGCCCGCGCCGAAACCCCGCCGGCATCGTTGCGTATCGGCACCATGCTCGAAATCCCCGCGCTGCTGTGGGACCTGCCGGCACTCCTGGCGGAAGCGGATTTCGTCTCGATCGGCTCCAACGACTTGCTGCAATTCGTCTTCGCCGCCGATCGCGGCACCGCGACGCTGGCCGACCGCTACGATTTCCTCTCCCCGCCGATGCTCGCGATCCTGGAGAAGGTCGCCGCCGCTGCCGCCAACACGACCTGCGCCCTGTCGCTCTGCGGCGAAGCCGCCGGGCGTCCGCTCGATGCCGCGGTGCTGGTGGCGCTCGGCATCACCACGCTCTCGATGTCGGCGACCAGCGTGCTTGCCGTCAAGGAAACGCTGCGGGCACTCGATCTCGGCGCGTTCCGGCCGTTCCTGGAAACCTTGCGCAGGACCGGGACGAAACAGGGATCGTTCCGCGACCCGATCAGCGCCTGGGCCAGGGAACACGGGGTTCCGACGTAGAGCGGAGCGCGTTTTGGTCGAGGCGCGCCTCCGGCGGGCAGAGGCTCCGCCTCTGCACTCCGCTGGGGCCGAAAGGCCCCAGACCCCATTACTTCAAGACTTCGTCTGGGGCCTTTCGGCCCCGGCTTGTCACGGGCAGAGCCCGGGCCGCTGGAGGCACACCCCAACCATCCTGCTCTAGAGCGGTTTCACGCAGGGTGTCCGTAGCCACAGTTGCGGATATAGTTTGCGCATTCGGCTGAGCTGAAGCGATCGAGGGAGGCGCCGATGGTTTTCCAGAGGGTGTCGCGATCTCGCGGCGCGGCCTTGCGCAGTAGAGCCTTCAGCTTGGCGAATACCTGCTCGATCGGATTGAGATCCGGCGAGTAGGCCGGGAGGAACAGCAGGCTTGCCCCGCGC
>DAIDJM010000010.1 GCA_027451405.1 Acetobacteraceae bacterium
CCAAGAACGACATCGTGATCTGCACCGCCCTGGTGATGGGCCGCCGCGCCCCGGTGATCGTGACCGACGCCATGGTCGCCGCGATGCGGGCGGGCAGCGTCATCGTCGACATCGCCGCCGACGCCGGCGGCAACTGTGCCGCGACCGTCCCCGGCCAGCTCACCCTGACCGCCAACGGCGTCAAGGTGCTGGGCTACACCAACTGGCCCGGCCGCATCCCGGTCGCCGCCAGCAGCCTCTACGCGCGCAACCTGATGACGTTCCTGACCACGTTCTGGAACAAGGGAGAGAACCGGCCGGTGCTGCCGGAGGATGACGACATCGTGAAGGGCGTCATGCTGACGCGCGGCGGCGCCGTGGTCCACCCGAGCTTCCAGCCGGCCGCGGCCGCCTGATCCCCGGAGAGAACGACATGAACCCGAACCAACTCGCGGACCAGGCCCATGCGCTCGCGACCCAGGCCGACGCGCTGGCGGCAAAGCTGCACGCGCTGGGCACCGCCGCCGCCCCGGCGGCGGCGGCGGTCAACCCGTTCGTCTTCCTGCTCGCCATCTTCCTGATGGCCTGCTTCGTCGGCTACTACGTGGTCTGGAACGTGACCCCGGCGCTGCACTCGCCGCTGATGGCGGTCACCAACGGCATCTCCTCCGTCATCATCGTCGGCGCCATGCTCGCGACCGGGCTCGCCACCTCGCACTGGGCGATGGCGTTCGGCTTCATCGCCGTGACGCTGGCCTCCGTGAACATCTTCGGCGGCTTCCTCGTCACCCAGCGAATGCTCGCGATGTTCAAGAAGAAAGAGAAGTGAGGCCAGCATGTCGGCAAGCCTGACCTCGCTGCTTTATCTCATCGCGGCGGTCCTCTTCATCCTCGCCCTGCGCGGCCTCTCGCATCCCGAGACCTCGCGCCGCGGCAACCTCATGGGCATGTCCGGCATGGCGGTCGCGGTGCTCGCGACGCTGGTGCACGCGGGCATGCACGCCTCGGGCTACCTGCTGATCGTGCTCGGCATCGCGATCGGCGGCAGCGTCGGCGCCGTCGTCGCGCGGCGCATCGCGATGACCGCGCTGCCCCAGCTCGTCGCCGCCTTCCACTCGCTGGTGGGCCTGGCCGCGGTCTTCGTCGCCGCCGCCGCGCTCAACGCGCCGCAGGCGTTCGGCATCGGCACGCCCGGGCATCTCTACGTCGAAAGCCTGATCGAGATGTCGATCGGGCTGGCGATCGGCGCCATCACCTTCTCCGGCTCGATCATCGCCTTCGCCAAGCTGCAAGGCATCATGAAGGGCAACCCGATCACCTTCATGGGCCAGCACAAGCTCAACGCCACCCTGGGCGCGGCGCTGGCGGTGCTGGTCATCCTGTTCGTCGCCACCGGCGCGCAGGCGATCTTCTGGATCATTGCCCTGCTCGCGATCGCGCTCGGCTTCCTGCTGATCATCCCGATCGGCGGCGCCGACATGCCGGTCGTCGTCTCGATGCTGAACTCCTATTCCGGATGGGCCGCCTGCGGCATCGGCTTCACCATCCAGAATCTCGCGCTCATCATCACCGGCGCGCTGGTCGGCGCCTCGGGCGCGATCCTCTCCTACGTCATGTGCAAGGGCATGAACCGCAGCATCATCAACGTGCTGCTGGGCGGCTTCGGCACCGACAGCGGCGGGGCCGCCGCCGCCGCCGCCACGGGCGACCGCCACGTCAAGCATGGCAACGCCGAGGATGCCGGCTTCATCATGAAGAACGCGTCCAAAGTCATCGTCGTCCCCGGCTACGGCATGGCGGTCGCGCAAGCCCAGCACGCGCTGCGCGAAATGGCCGACACGCTCAAGCAGGACGGCGTCGAGGTGAAATACGCGATCCACCCGGTCGCCGGCCGCATGCCCGGCCACATGAACGTGCTGCTCGCCGAAGCCAACGTCCCCTACGACGAGGTCTTCGAGCTCGAGGAAATCAACAACGAGTTCAGCACCGCCGACGTGGTTTACGTGATCGGCGCCAACGACGTGACCAACCCCGCCGCCAAGACCGACCCGAAATCCCCGATCTACGGCATGCCGATCCTCGAAGTGGACAAGGCCAAGACGGTTCTGTTCGTGAAGCGCTCGATGGCTTCAGGCTATGCCGGCGTCGAGAACGAACTCTTCTTCCGCCCGAACACCATGATGCTGTTCGGCGATGCGAAGAAAATGACCGAGGAAATCGTCCAGTCGCTGGATCACTAAGCGCCTCCGGCGGCCAGGGAGGCTCTGCCTCCCTAGACCCTCCGCTGGGGCCGAAAGGCCCCAGACCCCATTCCTGGAAAAAGTCGCGGTAACCACCCCTGTCCTCAACGAGAGGGGTCTGGGGCCTTCCGGCCCCAGCGAAGGGGTGCACGGGACGCAGAGCCTCCCTTGCCCCTTACTGCTCCGGCGCCGTCGCCGCGATCGGGATTTCCCGGCTCTCCACGGAAGGCTGCTCCTCGCCGCCCTCCTCGCCTTCGTTCTCATAGCGCCGGTGCCCGTTCGGCTGCCCATGCGCCTGATGCGACCCCTGATAGCCCTGCTGCCCGTATTGCTGGGCCTGCTGCTGCTGCGTCGCCTGGTTGATCGCGTTCAGCACGCGAAAATAATGTTCCGCATGCTGGAAATAGCTCTCCGCCAGCACCCGGTCCCCCGAGCCCGTCGCATCGCGCCCGAGCTGCAGATATTTCTCGAAAAGCTGCTGCGCCGTCCCGCGAATCCGCAGATCCGGCCCGCTGCTGTCGAACACATGGTTCCGGTTGAGCGGAAAGTTCCCGTTATATTGCCGCGGTGCCCCGCCGCCGCCACCACCCCGGTGGCTCCGTCCGCGCATGCGTTTCATGTTCATCCAAGCTTCTCGACTAGCTGTTCCGTGTCATCGCGGCGGCCAGCCGCGCTCGGGCCGCGCCCGCGCCGACAAGCCCCATCCGTCAACGAAGCCACCGCGCCCCCGACCCGGGCCATTCGCCCGGGGCTTCACCAGGGCCGACGCTCCCAAAGCGGAGTCGCCCGGTGCGGTGCGGTCGGACCCTACTCACCATCGGCCCGGCTGCCAAGAGCCCCCAACCCACGCGACAAAACCATCGCCCGCGCGACGCCAGCCAGATCGTCCCGAACCGCCCGCACCGCGAGCCCCGCCGCCGCCGCCAGCGCCGCCACGGCAGCCGCCTGGCCCGCGCCCAGCTCCACCACCCCAACGCCCCGCCCGCGCAAAAGTCGCGCCAGCGCCGCCATCACCCGCCGATAGCTCGCGAGCCCGTCCACGCCCCCATCCAGCGCCCGCGCCGGCTCGAAAAGCCGCACCTCCGGCATCAGCCCCGCCATCGCCCCGCTCTCGATATAGGGCGGATTGCACAGCACGAGATCGAACCCGCCGGCCACCGCCTCCCCCCAATCCCCCGCCACGAACGCCGCCCGGCCTCCGAGCCCCGCCGTCACCGCATTCCGCGCCGCCAGCCGCGCCGCCCCCGGCGCCAGATCCACCCCCACCCCGAACGCCCCCGGAAACTCCGTCAGCGCCGCCAGCAGCAGACACCCGGTCCCGGTCCCCAGATCCAAAATCCGCCGCACCGCCCCCCGCTCCGGCCAGGCCGCCAACGCCGCCTCGATCAGCGTCTCGCTCTCCGGCCGCGGAATCAGCGTCTCCCGCGACACTTCGAGCTCGAGCGTCCAAAACCCCCGCCGCCCCTCGATCAGCGCCACCGGCTCCCGCGCCACCCGCCGCGCCACCGCCCGCGCGAACGCCGCCGCCTCCTCCCCCGCCACGCGCCACAGAATCCGCGCCTCCCGCGCCGGCGCCTCCACCCCCGCCGCGCGCAACCGCGCCACCGCCTCGCTTAATGACACCGGCGGCAATTGCCCCTATCTCCCGCTCCGTCATGACCGACACGCCGCTCGCGCGCATCCGCAACTTCTCGATCATCGCGCATATCGACCACGGCAAATCCACGCTCGCCGACCGCCTCATCCAGGCCTGCGGCGCGCTGACCGACCGCGAGATGACCAACCAGGTCCTCGACAACATGGAGCTCGAGCGCGAACGCGGCATCACCATCAAGGCGCAAACCGTCCGCCTCGCCTACCGCGCGAAGGACGGCCAAACCTACGCGCTCAACCTCATGGACACGCCCGGCCATGTCGACTTCGCCTACGAAGTCAGCCGCAGCCTCGCCGCCTGCGAAGGCAGCCTGCTCGTGGTCGACGCAAGCCAGGGCGTCGAAGCCCAGACGCTGGCCAATGTCTACCAGGCGATCGACGCCAACCACGAAATCGTCCCCGTCCTCAACAAAATCGACCTCCCCGCCGCCGACCCCGAGCGCGTGAAAGCGCAGATCGAGGACGTGATCGGCCTCCCCGCCGACGACGCCGTCATGATCAGCGCCAAGACCGGCCTCAACATCGAAGGCGTCCTCGAAGCCCTCGTCACCCGCCTGCCACCCCCCACCGGCGACGCCAGCGCCCCGCTCAAAGCCCTCATCGTCGATAGCTGGTACGACGCCTATCTCGGCGTCGTCATCCTGATCCGCGTGAAGGACGGCCGCATCCGCAAGGCCCAGAAAATCCGCATGATGGCCCGCAGCTCCACCCACATCGTCGAACAGGTCGGCCTCTTCACGCCCAAGATGGTCGCGGTCGACGATCTCGGCCCGGGCGAAATGGGCTACCTCACCGCCGCCATCAAGACAGTCGCCGACATCGCCATCGGCGACACGATCACGGACGACCGCTCTCCCGCCGCCGAACCCCTCCCCGGCTTCAAACCCTCCGTCCCCGTCGTCTGGTGCGGCCTCTACCCCACCGACGCCGACGATTTCGAAAAGCTGCGCGACAGTCTCGCCAAACTCCGCCTCAACGACGCGAGCTTCCACTACGAAGCCGAAACCTCCGCGGCGCTGGGCTTCGGCTTCCGCTGCGGTTTCCTCGGCATGTTGCATCTCGAGATCATCCAGGAACGCCTCTCGCGCGAATTCGACCTCGACCTGATCGCGACCGCCCCCAGCGTCGTCTATCGCCTGCACAAAACCAACGGCGAAACGATCGAGCTCCACAATCCCGCCGACATGCCCGATCCCAGCCAGATCGACCGCATGGAAGAACCCTGGATCAAAGCGACCATCCTGGTCCCCGACGATTATCTCGGCGGCGTGCTCACCCTCTGCAACGCAAGAAGAGGCGAACAGATCGACCTCACCTATGTCGGCAACCGCGCGATGGCCGTCTACCGCCTGCCGCTCAACGAAGTCGTCTTCGATTTCTACGACCGCCTCAAATCCATCAGCCGCGGCTACGCCAGCTTCGACTACCAGATGGACGGCTACGCCGAGTCCGACCTCGTCCGCATCTCGATCCTCGTCAACGCCGACCCGGTGGACGCGCTCAGCTTCATCGCCCACCGCTCCGTCGCCGAAAACCGCGGCCGCGCCATCTGCGCCAAACTCAAAGAACTGATCCCCAGACAGCTCTTCAAAATCGCCATCCAAGCCGCCATCGGCAGCCGCATCATCGCCAGAGAAACGCTAGGTGCCCTAAGCAAGGACGTCACCGCCAAATGCTACGGCGGCGACATCACCCGCAAGCGCAAACTGCTCGAGAAGCAGAAGGAAGGCAAAAAGCGCATGCGCCAATTCGGCAAGGTAGAAATCCCCCAAAGCGCCTTCCTAGCCGCCCTAAAAATGGACGCCTAACCCCCGCGCGAGGCAACGCTCCCTCTCTCTCCAGGAGAGGGCCGGGGTGAAGGCGTTCCCAAAGCCCAGCGCTCGCCGAGCAGACCCGCGCCTCCGGCGGGCAGGGGCTTTGCCCCTGCACCCCACTGGGGCCGAAAGGCCCCAGACCCCATTGTTTTCAGCGCCGACCACTCAGTGCGCAACACCGACTGAGCGAATACGCCAATTACCTGAAGTTATTCGCTCGGCACTGATGCGACCGCAGCCTCCAAAATCCTTTTCATCCTGCCTTTGTCGAGCGGGTTCGCTGTTTGCCTGAGAGCCACGTCAGCTGCCTCAAGCATAATCATCTTCGAGTCGCGATTCCCGTGTCGCCAATAAGCACGACTTAGGTACTGCGCGGCAAGGACTTGACGCATAAACTCTCCGGCAGACGAGGATATCAGCGCATCAATTAGCCTTCTCCGTCCCCGGCGCGGAGAAATATCGGCGAGCCACGAGGCTAAAACTAGCTCGTCAAACGAGTCGTCAAACGCAACGTTATCCAAGCTTTTAACCAAAACGGCTCCTCGTGCTTGTTCACAAAGAGTGGACAAAATACTAGCCAGAGGCGCACCTAAGAGCATATACTCTATCGTATCCACGAGGTTTCCCACCAAAGCCTTCCGCTGCTCTATATCTTCGGCTTTTTGCTGGCCGTCTCCCGACTCGGCAGATTTCGAGTCGATTGCCGAAATGAGCTGAGATTTGATTGCCGCGAAGTCTACGCGCTTTTGGATCTCGACCCATTTATCGATTATGAGAGTTCCAAGTTGAACCGTTGATTGAGCAAGTCGACGTTTTAGCTCAGCCGGCAAGTGCTCCGCGCCAGATCCAAGCAAGATCGTTTGTTTAGCCCACGTGCGAAAGCAAGAAGAGAGATTTGCGATCTCGGGATCCTGACCGCCATTACTAGACTCAAATGTCTCTTTCGCCTTTTGCGCAGTCGCGGCTTTTACCGCGTCATTCAGATCCAGAAGCTGCTGCTTATGCCGACGATCATCTTTGTTTTCATCAATATCCTTTGCCGCCTGCTCCAGCCGTCTCTGTAAAGCAGTCAAGCGAGTTAAATTGCCGGCGGAGGAAGGAGCCGCGAGATAAGTTGCTCTCGAAGGACCAGAAGGTGCGTTAAGCAAGGCTACGGCTGACTCTACCTCCTGCGTGATTGCCTCTACGACCTTCTCAGAAGGACCAAGCTCCGAATACAAATCCAGCGTAGCGTAATCGAAATAGTCCACAGATGATCTGAAGTAGGCAACCGCATCTGACGGGCTTGCTATTAGTTCCAGCGCCAGTAGATAAGTTTGAATGTAGGGGAGCGCGAACGCAACAGTGTCCGAAGAAAAGGTCAGGATTCCATGCTCAATAAAACTCTGAATGTACGAGATTGGGTCCACATCATAGTCGTACTTCTCGAAAAAAGAGCTTGTGAATTCGACCAAATCGATATGTCTAAATGTCTTCCCGTGGATTATGATTTCTCGCGCGAGTTGTCGTAGATACCGAGCACGGGTAGTTCTACTCAATGCGACGTCGCTAGTGTCTGTTGCGACGACAAAGCTGAGCGCGCCGTCTACGGCCAGCTGAATCAACTCAGCCCTTCGATTCGCATCGATCAAAACCGAGAGCAGCTGGCTGGGAATGCCCGCGAAGTAAGTCGGATGTGCAGAAAGCTGAAAACGCTCGAAGGTGTCGCGAAGCCTGAGTGCAACAACGTCAGCTTCTCCGCTCGGCAAGTTGAAATTGCGCTGAAGGAATAGAGCCAGCTCGTAGAAGGAGACATCTTCGAGGTTGTAGGCTACGAACTTCAATGCGCTAGCAGACTCGGCGTTTAAAGCTGCTTCACCGTCCCCACGGGCCAGGAGCACAAACCGCGTATCTTGGAGACCTTCAATCTCCTTTAAGAGATGCCGGAGTCGCGTTCGCGAGCCAACCGGGGCTTCGTCGACAATTACAACTCCTACATGCCCGCCCATCTGCTCAACAGCGAAAAGATCGCGCCCGGAAACCTTGCTTAGGCCGGACGATGGGGGCGCAATCTGCTTTCCGTCCACAACGATTGGGAGAACTTGGCGCTCTCCGATTTCGGCAGTAAGAAGGTCTTGCGCGATCGTCCAAGCTAGGCACCGGTCCGGATAATTTCGAGGAACATTGATTAGGAGCAATCGATGTGCGCATACGAGCTCTCGAACCTCGACCGGAGTCGACGGCTTGTCTGCTACGAATGGGCGCGGCCTCTTCCGCTCTCGCGCCCTTGGAATAGGCAACTGATATCCCTTTGGTTGAGCGCGAAGTTCCGGAGCAAGTTGCCGTAACTGCGCCTCAATCTCAGCAGCAAGCTTACTAATAAGGGGCTCGGCGGGAACGCTGGTCCCGGTCAGAGAAAGGCTCTGCTGAGCGGAACCCAATTGTCGTACGGCCGACACAAACCATGGATTGTCAAGCTGAAGTCGTAAAAAGCTCGCAGCATTGCGTGCCGCTATCCTCCTTACGCATCCACGCGTTGTTGCCTCCAGCTCTCCCTTTGCCGCGTCGGCATTATCAGAAATTCCCCTAATGGTGAGTACTGGAATGTCCGCGTTTTCGACCTCGCCAAAGACACCGCCGGACTCCGTTTCGATGGCCAATACCCGGCGATCACCGGACCTGAGGAGTGCATTGTAGTTGCTGCTCCTACTAACAGCGCCACACACGATTGTGCCGACGTGAGTGCTCGGGGAAAGAGGCCTTAGAGGTGGCGCTTCGCCTTCCTCGAAGCTCTGAGAAATTATCTCAGCGGCTACCCGCCTCTGTTGCTCCCGCCACTCAGAATACTGCTCTTTAAGAGCAGTTTGAGTTCGAACATAGCCGATGACGGTTGTAATTGAGGACGGCGTCTGATAGTATGTTGGGCTGATGTCGAGAGCAACCGCGTCCCCGCGGTCTCCTACACGCGCATTATCCGATATATCAAAGATAACCCCGCTGTAACAAACTGAGCCCAACTCCAAATCTTTCGATAAGCGACCCGCAATTCCCAAACAAACCAAGAGATTTACATCGAATCGAGAGAGCATCAGGCGCGTGGCTCTCATCGCCTCGAGACGCCCCATGTCGCTTTGCTGGACGACCGCAATGGTCAATGCGCTGCCTGGAGGCGTAACAACCTGCAGGAACCCCTCTTCCGTTGAGAAGTTCTCTCGTGGCTCAAATATCTCCAAGAACTCCAGGAGTTCGGCTTCCAAAGGGATAACTACACCGATATCGACCTTTTTCCGTTCCACAAAATACCCCTCAAAAACTGGCTAACCGTTTGCTTTGTGAATGGAATGGTAGCAACGGGCAGGTGGCTCAGCAAGCATAGGCGTGGCCAGGGGCGAGCCTTCACCGACCAACCGACCTCACCCCGCGCTTCACCCCCAAAGCCACAACCCGGCTTTCCGTTCGGCATCAAAACGCCCGCTTTCCGCCCCGGCCCACACCCACCAGCGGCACCGGGCTGCGATCGGGTCAAGACGGGCCGTCAGGCCCCCGCCGAAGGCGGCGCGAAGCGGTCTTGAGGCGATCGCAGCCCGGTGCCACCCTCAAAACAAATCGGGCACCCGAAACACCCACCCCGAAGCCAACGAGGCCTGGCCCCAGCCCGCCGACCCATCCCTCAACCCGCCCGGCCGCTATCCGCCAGCCCCTTCCCCATCAACAGCCCCATCTCCCCCGGCCGGTCGCTATATTCCTTCATGGTCCGATAAGGCACCGCGGTGATCTCGGAAATGACATTCAATTTCCCCGCCGTATCAAGCGCGCTGAACCGCCCCGCCCCGGGCCGCCGCTCATACAGCGCCGCAACCGCCTGCACGGTCCGCACCGGAACAACCGCCAGCACCCGCTCATGCTCCGGCGTGATGTCCCGCGCCGTCAGCACGCGCGCCGGCACCGCCCGCCCGACCAAAGGCACCGAAACGAAACTCACCTTCCGCGCTTCGCCCGCCGCCTGCGCCCGCGCCGGCGGCTCCGCCGTCAAATCCGCCGCGCGGAAATCCACCTCCACGCCGTTATCCTGCCGGAGGTAAACCCGGTCCCCATCGCACTCCACCACGACGCCGCCGCTCTGCCCGCCCCGCCGCCACACCCTCTGTCCCACCGAAAACATCAGCCCGCCTCCTCGATTGGCGCACCGCCCCCAATCGCCGAAACTCACACCGCCCAACTCAGCCCGCCAATGCAAGGATGGGTTGCCGCAGGCAACCCATCACCGGCCCATCAAAACCACCCCCAAGCGCCTCATCATCCCCACCCCAAACCCCCGCTTTCCGTTCGGCTCCAAGAAAGCCCGCTTTCCGCCCCTTTCCACCCAACGGCGGCACCAGGCTGCGATCGGGTCAAGACGGGCCGCAGGCCCTTAGCCGTTGGCGGCGCGAAGCTTTCCTGAGCCGCTCGCAGCCCGGCGCCACGCTGGCCCCGAGCGGGCATCCCAAAAGTGCCCCCCAATCCACCTGAAACGAATATTGATCCGCCGCATGGCGCCCGGAAAAGCGCTCACGAGGACGGCAAAGGCTCTACCCCTGCGCCTCATCGAGGCCGCCGGGATCCGTCCGGCATTTCGACAGGCCGACGCAAGCAAACCGCCGCATTTGAGGCCTGTTGCGCCAGGCCGAGCCACCATTGACATCCTGCAACGGTATGGCAAGCCTTACATCAAGGCACCAGCAGCGCGTTGTTTCGCCGATGGTAATAGACGGACCCGCCGCCATCCCGGCCAATTGGGCCTGCCATTTTTCGGTCCCAGGCCCTTCAGCGTCTCCGGCATCCGTTGCCGTTCCAGCTCACTCGCCATCGCTTCGCTCGGCTTCACGCCCGATGGATCTTGACGGGGCTCCCGACAATCAGGCCGCGAATATCGTCCAGCCGCTGAAGAACAATGAGATGATCAACTACCCAGCCCGGGCCTCCGGAAACGAAGTTGTGCTCGGCATCGCGAGCTCAACCGGGAATAAGGCCCATACTGCAAGAAACGTCTTTCGGACGGGTATCAAATCAAGTAGCAGCCTCCCGACATGCTGGGCTTGCCGCCGCCTCGTGAGGCCAGCCTCCCGCCATCCAAGCCGGGACTAAGGATTTTTTTAAGGATGATAAAAGACCGTGTTTCAGACGAACGGCTGAACGGCCTCTTGGCCACGCTTCCGCTGACCGATACGGATGCATTCTGCAACTGGACCATCTTCACCAGAGAAGTGATCTCCATGGCAGAGGAGCTGATCCTCTACCGCACCATCATGCCAAGGCCCGACAACGACCCCCCGCCGTGAGCGCGGTCCCCGTCACCCCTCCAACCCCAACACGCCGCAACCCAAGCCCCCCAGAACCGGCCGCGGCTTGACAATGTTCTTTTTTTGTTCGATACATCCCAAGTGATCCCCAACCCCTCCCTCGAGGACCTGATCGAGCGCCTCGTCGACGGTCTGAAGGAAACCGTCGGCGCCCCGCGCGCCGAAGACCCGCCCGCCCGCTTCCACGCCAGCATGTGGCTGCTCCATGCCGTCACGCGCCTCATCATGCTGATCATCCGGCTCCAGAAAGGCCTGCTCCGCCCGCTCCGCCTCTCCACCCCAAGCGACAACGACGCCACACCGCGCGGCCCCGCCGATCGCTGCTTCATCGTCCCCCGCCTCCGCGGCTGGCTCCTCGATCGCTGGCCCGAAACCAGCCCGCTCGCCCAGATCATGGCCGAACTCCTGGCCCACCCCACCCTGCAAAGCCTCCTCGCCCAGGAACCCTCCCGCTTCACCCACGCCCTCCGCCCCCTCTGCCACGCCCTCGCCCTCGACCCGCCCGAGCCCGCCCCCCACGCGGCGCCCGACACCCCCGAGTGGTCCCCCTCCGCCGATGGCGAGCCCCGCCCGAGCCCGGTTTTCCTCCAACCCCTTTTTCCAAAAACCGCCTGATCGGGCGCGCTCGTTGGCACGCCCATTTTGTTGCGGTATCAGAATAAAAAGAGGTTCTTTTTTGAAAAAAAGAACCAAAAAGCTTTTGCTCGTTGGCCCGAGCGGGCCCCACCGCCTCGCCCCAAAAACCGAAAGTCTTTTGGCTTCTTTTTCTTCAGAAAAAGAAGAATCCCTTCAAATCAACCTCGCCGCGAGCAGCGGCCCCGCCGCCACCGCCTCCATCCCGATCCGCACCGCATTGCCCCCGCTCCGCCGCGCCTCCCGCAGCGCCCGCCCGGCGGCATCGAACAGCAAAGCCGCGTTCCGGCCCGCCCCTGGCACCAGGCTGGCCGCCCCCGCGCTGAGCCCGATCACGCCCGGCGGCGTAATCCCGAGATGCGGCAGCGCCAGCGCCTCGACACCCGCCCGCAGCCGCTCCGCGACATCGCTGCACTCGGCCGTGCCCGCCCCGGGCAACAGCACGGCCACGATCCCGCCGCCCAGTTCCGCCACATGATCGCTCGCGCCGCGCAACTGTTCGCGCAGGCAGCAAAGCACCGCCAGCCGGCAGCTCTCGGTCGCCGCGCTGCCGTAGAAGCTCGCATATTCCGACAGGTGGTCGATCACGAAAACGACGATGCCGAGCGGCTTGCGCGCCGTTTCCGCCTCGCGCCAAAGCCGGCCCGCCTCTTCCGCCAAAGGAACCGAATTCGTCGCCTGCACGCCCATGCCAGCTCTCCGCCTCGCCGGCGCGGACAGTGGCACCCCAGGTTTGCCCGACCCTTAACCGACCGACCCTGAACCGACCGGCGCGCCGCGCGACGTGCCGAGCCCGCCCAGCCCCGGCGGCATCGCCGGCCCAAGATCGGCCACGCAAACCCGGTTGCGGCCCGATTCCTTGGCGGCGTAGAGCGCCGTGTCGGCCGCCGAGAACAGATCCGCGCAGCGCAGCCCGCCGCTCGCCCGCAAACTCGCCACCCCGGCCGACACCGTCACCCGCCCCTCGGAATCGAGCCCGAGATGCGGCAGATCGAGATCGGCGACCGCCCCGCGGAGCCGCTCCGCGATTTCGGCGCAGGTCGGCGCATCCAGACCCGGCAGCAGCACCGCGAACTCCTCGCCGCCGAGCCGCGCCACGAGATCGGTCGTCCCGCGCAACTGCTCCCGCAGGCACCGCCCCACCATCTGCAGGCAGCGATCGCCCCCGGGATGACCATAGAAATCGTTGTAGGATTTGAACCGGTCCACATCGAGCATGACGAGCCCGAGCGGCTCGCCGCAGCCCTCCGCCTTCTGCCAGAGCGCGTTCAGCCACGAATCATAGGCCCGCCGGTTGGCGAGCCCCGTCAGCGGATCGCGCCGCACCAGCTCATCGAGCTCCTGGTTGCGCAGCGACAGATCCTCCCCGCGCAGCCTCTCCCGCAGCAGCAGCAGATAGCTGCGCCGCTGCAACAACTCCAGCCGCCAGTTCGCCACCAGCGTGAAGACCCCGGTCGCCACCGTGAGCAACACCAGGTCGCGCCGGACCGGATCGGCGAGCCCGGAGCCGCGCAGCACGAGATCGCCCACGAACCCCACGAGGATCGCCACCACCCCCGAGAGCGCGAAGCGGAACCGCAGCGGCACGCCGAGCGTGCTGTACACGATCAGGGTAATGACCCCGGCGGCGTAGAGCGTGTGTTCGGGAGACCGGCTCTTGGCGAACAGGAACGTCACGACCAGCGCGTTCAGAACGTTGGCAAACCATTGCAGCGTTTCGCGCAGCAGCGGCGGCGGGTCGAAGCGCATCGCCAGCGCCACCGCGAACCCCACCATCAGCGAGGTTTCGAGATAGAGCCGCCAGGAGAGCAGCGCCACATCCGGCAGCGCCGCGCAGAGCGCCGGAAAGATCGCGAGCCCGGTCAGCGTCCCGGTGAACCCCGCCCGGCACAACATCAGCGAGCGCTCGCGCCGCGTGTCCGCCTCGTAACGGGCCTCGAGCGCAGGCGGAAACACCAGCTTGAGCCAGCTCTGATGCCGGCTCAGCCAGGCTTCGATCAGGGGCGGATACTCGGTCTCGGCCATCGATCCTCATTGTCCGAATCAAGGCCGGCAGGCAGGCCGGAATTTAACCGCCGGAAGGTTATTCCACCTTTAACAGCCCCCGGCCTCCGCGCTCGCGATAGGGCCGGCCAGCCATTCCCGCAGATCAAAGGCCGGATCGCGCAGCCTCTCGGCGTCGAGCGGCGCCGGGCGCGCCAGCAGACGCCGCGCGAGCATATGTTCCGCCGGCATATTGACGCTGTCGACGCCGACCGCGACGCCTCCGCGCAGGTAGAAGACGGAAAAGCGCCGCGTCTGCGGGTCCCCCCGCACGATCCGCGCATCCGCGCCGAACGGCAGCCCCGCCATCTGCAATTTGAGGTCGAACTGATCGGACCAGAACCAGGGAACCCCGGCCGGCGGGCGCACCGCGCCGGCGATCGCCGCCCCCACCGTGCGCCCCTGCTCGATCGCGTTCTGCACCGATTCGAACCGCATCGCCGCCCCCGCGAGCGGGCGGAACTGCCGCGCGCAATCCCCCGCGGCGAAAATGCCGGGCAGCCCGCTCTCGCCGCTGGGCCCCACCTCGATCCCGTCCGCCCCCGCGATGCCGAGCCCCGCCACCAGCTCCAGGTTCGGCACCGCCCCCGCCGCCACCAGCACGAGGTCCGCCGCGAACCGCTCGCCCGCCGCGGTGCGCACCGCCCGCACCCGCCCCTCGCCCTCGATCGCGGCCACGCGCGCGCCGCAATGGACCGCCACCCCATGCCGCGCATGTTCCGCCGCGAGAAAGGCCGACATCTCCGGCCCGGTCACCCGCGCCAGCACCCGCGGCGCGGCCTCGAGAACCGTGATGCGCCGCCCGGTCCCGGCCAGCGCCGCCGCCACCTCGAGTCCGATATAGCCGCCGCCGATCACCACCACCGACGCCACCTCGCCGAGACGGGACGCGATCCCGTCCGCATCGCTCCGCCCGCGCAGCGAGACCACCCCGTCAAGCCCCGCCCCCGGCACATCGAGCCGCCGGGCCCGCGCTCCGGTCGCGATCACGAGCTGGTCGAAACGGATCGTGCCCGTGCCGGTGCGCGCCCGCCCCGGCCCCTCGATCGCCTCGATCCGGGTCGCCGGCAGCCACTCGATGCGCTGCTCCGCGTAGAAGCGCTCCGCCTTCAGCGGCAACTCGGCCGCCGGCACCGCGCCGAGCAGATAGGCTTTCGAAAGGGGCGGCCGCTGATACGGCGCCCAGGGCTCGTCGCCGGCGATCCGGATCGGCCCGGCATAGCCGCGGGCCCGGGCTTCCGCCGCAGCCGAGACGGCCGCCTGGCCGCCGCCGGCGATCAACAGCCCGTGGGTCATGGTCGGTCGTCGCTCTCGGCCAATGGTCGGAGCGGCGGGATTTGAACCCACGGCCCCCAGTCCCCCAGACTGATGCGCTACCAGGCTGCGCTACGCTCCGACGCGCGAGGTCTAGCAGCGCGAGGACGGGTTCGCCAGCCTCCGGCAAAGCCCCGCCACAACGCCCCTCAGCCGAGCAGCCGGCGGATCGCCTCCAGCTCGGCCAGCACGTGCGCGAGCCCCGCCCGCAAGCGCTCCACCTCGGTGAGCCGCCGCACCGGCGCCGGCGGCTCGGGCATGGTCAGGACCATCTGCGGGGCCGCCGGCACCACGCGCTCGGCCTCGGCCTCGGCGCGCTCAGCCGCGGTCGCCGGCGGGATATTGTCGGCCAGACGCCCGCCGCCCTCCCGCAACAGCCGCTGCACCCCCTTGATCGTGTAGCCCTGGATGTAGAGCAGGTCGGAAATGCGCCGCAGCAGCGCGATATCGTCCGGCCGGTAATAGCGCCGTCCGCCGCCCCGCTTGAGCGGCTTCACCTGCGGGAACTTGGTCTCCCAGAAGCGCAGCACGTGTTGGGGGATGTGAAGCTCGTCGGCCACCTCGCTGATCGTACGGAAGGCGCCCGCGGCCTTGCGCAGCCGCCTTGGGCCGTCAGCCGTCTCGGCATCGTCGTTCGCAGGGGAAGCCGGCGGTATCATTCATCCTCGCCTGCATCGCCGGGCAGCTTATCCCCATTGATGCCGGCCTTCAGCACCTGACTGGGGCGGAACACCAGAACCCGCCGCGGCAGGATCGGCACTTCCATGCCCGTCTTCGGGTTGCGGCCGATGCGCCGCCCTTTCTGACGTACCGAGAAGGTGCCGAAACCGCTGATCTTGACCGATTCGCCGGCTTCGAGCGCCGCCGCGACCCGGGCCAGCACGTCCTCCAGCAAGGCTGCGGAATCGTTCCGCGAGAGCCCCACCTGCGTGTAGATCCGCTCCGCGAGGTGCGCCCGGGTGATCGTCGGCATTGCTCGGGAGCGTATCGAACGGCGCTCGGGGCGTCAAAGGAAATCCGTGAGTTTCAGGCGCTTAGGTGTGACCGGCCGCCCTTCGGACCTGTTGCCTAATATCGCGCCAGCGCAGCCCCCCAGGTCATCCCGCCGCCGAGCGCCTCCATCAGCACGAGATCGCCGCGCTGGATGCGCCCATCCCCCACCGCCTCCGCCATCGCCAGCGGGATCGACGCGGCCGAGGTGTTCGCGTGCCGGTCCACCGTCACCACCACCCGTTCCGGCGCGAGGCCCAGCCGCTTGCCCATCCCGTCGATGATGCGCCGGTTCGCCTGGTGGGGCACCAGCCAGTCGACATCCGCCTTGTCGAGCCCGTTCGCCGCCAGCGCCTCGTCCACCACGGCGGCGAGCTTCACCACCGCATGGCGGAACACTTCCTGGCCCTTCATCCGGAGAAAACCGGACCGCTCGCGCTGCCCCACCGCGCCATCCACATAGAGCAGGTCGCCCAGCGCCCCGTCGGCATGCAGATGCACCGAGAGCAATCCCGGCCCCTCCGCCGGTCCGGCGCCGAGCAGGAAAGCCCCTGCCCCGTCGCCGAACAGCACGCAGGTCGTCCGGTCGGACCAGTCGAGAATCCGCGAATAGACCTCGCTGCCGATCACCAGCACATGCCGCGCCATGCCCTGCCGGATGAACGCGTCGGCCGCCGCCAGCGCATAGACGAAGCCGCTGCACGCGGCCGCGACGTCGAAGGCAAATCCCCGGCGGATGCCGAGCGCCGCCTGCACCCGCACCGCGGTCGCCGGGAACGCCTCGTCCGGGGTCGAGGTGGCGAGGATGACCGCATCCACGGCCTCCGCACCAACGCCGGCGTCCCGCAGCGCCGCCTCGGCCGCGCGCGCGCCCAGGAAGGTCGCGGTCTCGTGGGGCGCGGCGATATAGCGCTGCCGGATGCCGGTCCGCTCGACGATCCAGGCGTCGGAGGTTTCCACCCGCGTCGCCAGCTCTTCATTGGTGACGCAGCGCTCGGGCAGATGGCCGCCCACGCCCAGGATCCGGGCGCGCAGCGCAGGCGGGGAAACGAGGCTCACGATGCGTGCCGCGACACCGCCAGCGTTGGTCCGGCCGCAAGCCCCGGCAGCAGGGTCTCGATCCGTCCCAGACCCTCCCGGATGCGCTCGTTGAACCGGTGCGTCACCATGTCGATCCCGACATCGGCGGCATGGGCGAACCCTTCGGCGTCGGTCCCGCCATGCGACTTCACGACGACCCCGTTCAGCCCCAGCAAGACCGCGCCGTTGTAGCGCCGCGGATCGAGCCAGACGCGCATCTGATCCAGACCCGAGCGCGCGAGCAGGTAACCGAGCTTGGCGGAAAGCGAACTCGAGAAAATCTGCTTGAGGAGATCACCCACGAGCTTGAGCGCCCCTTCCCCCGTCTTGAGCGCGACATTGCCCGAGAACCCGTCGCTCACCACGATGTCGGCGGTGCCGGCGGCGATGTCGTGCCCCTCGACGAAACCATGGAACTGCGAGGCGATATGGGAGCGGCGGAGGATCTCCGCGGCGTTGCGGATGCTCTCGTCGCCCTTCTGCTCCTCCGAGCCGACATTGAGCAGCCCGATGGTGGGCGCCGGCAGCCCGAGCACGGTGCGCGCGAACATGTCGCCGAGCAGCGCGAATTCCACCAGGTTGCGGGCGTCGCAGGAAATGTTGGCGCCGAGATCGAGCATCACCACGTCGCCGCGTGCCGAGGGCATGATCGCCGCCAGGGCAGGACGGTCGATGCCCGCCAGCCGTTTGACCCGGAGCGTCGAGAGCGCCAGCAGCGCGCCGGTATTGCCGGCCGAGACCACCCCGTGCGCCTCGCCCTGCGCGACCGCATCGATCGCCACGCACATCGAGGACGAGCGCATGCGCATGGCGGCCGCGACCTTGGTCTCGTTGCATACACGATCCGGCGCGTGACGCAGCGTGCAGGCGGCCGACGCCCGCTTGGAGCGCGCCAGCAAAGGTGCCACCACCGCCTCGTCACCGCACAGCAGGAAGCGTGCGCCCGGATGGCGCTCGGCCGTAATGGCGATGCCGTCGATCACCACGCCCGGCGCGTGATCGCCACCCATCGCATCGACCGCCAGCGTGAAAGGTTCGTTCACCGATCGGAGAATGCCGTGCGCCGCGTCGTCCGTGCCGCCGCCATTCTGCATGGTGGCTAAGCCTGGACCGACGAGCGGTTCAGACCCGCACCGTTCCCTTGAGCGCGCGGCCCGCCGTCGACACCTCGCGCCCGTCGTAATGGCCGCATTGCGGGCAGACGTGGTGCGGGCGCTTCAGTTCGCCGCAATTGCTGCATTCGTTGTGGGCCTCGGCGCGCAACGCATGGTGGCTGCGGCGCATGCCGGCCCGGCTGGGCGTGGTTTTCCGTTTCGGAACGGCCATGATCGTCTCCGGTGGCGCCTGTGACAGCACGATGGCAGGGAGCCGGGGCCGATAACAGAGGCGCGTCAGCCCCGCAAGCCCGGCTCACGATCCGCCATTCGCGCCGCCGTCGCGCAGCGGCCGGAAGCGAGCGAGCGCCTCGAACGGGCTGGGCCGGCGCGGCTCCTCCGGGATGCGAGGCGCAGCCTCCGGGCGGCGCGGAAAAGGATCGAGCGCCAGCGCCAATTGCTCGGCGGTGGCCTCACCGAGATCGAGCGCGCTCCCGGCATACGGGATCTCGTCATCGGCCTCGAGATCGAACGGCGCTTCCTCCGCGCCGTCGGGCACGAACCGCACCCGGAATTCCTCCTCGACCACGGATTCGAACGGCTCGAGCGACACGACGCAGACCTGCACGACCCGCGCTTGCAGATGTCCGGCCGCGAGCACGCTCGCCTGCTCGCCCGGGCTGAGCTCGAAACGGCACGTCAGCGCCCGCACCTTGGGAATGCCGAGGCGATGGGCGAGTGCGGCACGCTCGGCCTCGCTCGTCTCCACGAGCACGCAGGCCCGCTCGCCGAGCCGGTCGAGCGGAAAAGGCCGGGACAATTCCGGGGTCACGCGGTGAGTTCCGGCGCAGGCAAAAACGAGACCTCGCCCTCGCGCAGCCGTTCGATCGGCTGTGTTTCCAGATGCGCCGCCTGGGACATGGCCAGCGCGGCAAGCCGCGCGGCCGCGCCATCGGGCGCGCTGCCGCGCCATACGTTGCGGTGCAGCGCGGCCTCGAGCGCCGGACCCTCTCCGCGGTCCAGCGCGGCGCCGTAGGCGAGCGCCCGGCCATGAAACGCCTCCCACATCGCGCGCACCCGCTTGCCCACCGAGAGATCGGCAACCCCCATCTCCCGCAGATTGATGTCCATGTCCGAAAACATCGCGTCGAACACGGCCTGCGAGAGCGCGGCTCCCTCGGCGCCCGCCTGGTTCAACCGGCGGATGAGCAGCGCCGCGAACAACGCCACCAGATCGAAGCGGCCATCGAGCGTGTCGGGCACCGCCAGCTCGGCAAAATAGAAGGGCGAGCGCGCGGCTCTGACGCAGCGCCCGTATAGCTCGAAGCCACGGCGCTCCCGGCGCGCCCGCTCACCGAAACTGAATAAGCCCATGCCCGAATCTAACCCGGAACCCTGAAAACGTCCGCCTGGATTTTGCGGCGTCCGTCGCGCGCCGCGGCGCGGCCGAGCGGGCATTTGACACGGGCCGCCGCCACATGACAGGCAACCCGTGCGCCCTCGCCCGAGGTAAATTCCTTGTCCCTGCCGAAAACCCTAGCCCCCCTGCTTCTCAGCCTCGCGGTCGGCGGCTGCGGCGTGTTTCATATCTTCGCGCCCACCGACACCCGGCGCGGCGAGATGATCGACGCCGATCAGCTCCGCCAGCTCATTCCCGGCACCTCGACCCGCGCCGACGTCACCTCGCTGGTCGGCTCGCCCACCGCCCACGCCACCTTCGACGACAATACCTGGATCTATATCGGTCAGATCACGAGCACCCGCATCGGCCGCGTGCCCGGCGTGAAGGCGCAAAAGGTCGTCGTGATGAAATTCGACCCGAACGGCACGCTGCGCAGCCTCAAAGCCCTCGACAAGGCCGACGGAAACGACATCGCGATGGCCGCCGGCGCCACCCCCTCGCCGGGCAGCGAGGCCACCTTCATGCAGCAGCTGCTCGGCAACGTGGGCACGTTCCGCCCGGCGGGCATCCCCGGCGAAGGCGGCGGCGGCGGTGGCCTCGGCGGCAACATCGGCCCCACCCCCGGCAACGCCCTCCCCTAATCCGGGCTCCGGAAAGCCCGAGCTGGCGGCCATCGGACGGCCCGGTAACCGCTCGGGCGAATAAGGCCGCAGCGGGCGCGATTCTATCGCGCCGCCGCCGCGGCCGACGACCGGTCCAGCCGCAGCGTCATGCAATAGGCGCCGCCGCCCGAGAGGATGAACGGGTCCAGCGCCACGTCGCTCACGTGATAGCCCCGCGCTTCCAGCATCGTGCGCACATGCGCAGGCGCCTTCGCCATCACGACGTTGCGGCCGATATTCACCGCATTCACGCAGAACGCGGCCGCGTCCGCCTCGCTGGCTTCCAGCCTTTGCTCGGGGGCGACGTGCTCGTGGATGACGCGCAGCGCCTCGGGCGTGAAGGCCGGCGGATAGAACAGCACTTCACCGCCCGAGAGCGGGCAGAAGCACGTATCGAGGTGGTAGAAGCGCGAGGTCGCCAGTTCGAGCGGGACGACGCGGCGCCCGAAGAAGCGGGCGATTTCGTCGGCCGCGGCCCGGATCGAGCGCTGGCCGTAGCCGGCCCAGAAGAGCTGGCGATTGACGTCCCAGATCGCGTCGCCGGCGCCTTCCTGGAAGCAGCCTTCGGGGAAGATCGCGACTTCCTCGAGCAGCCCGCGCGGGATGTAGCCGCGCAGCGCCTCCAGATAGGGAAGTTCCTCGCCGCGCCGTTCGGGGCAGGCGAAGCGGGCGACGATGGCCCGCCCGTCCAGCACGATCGCGGCGTTGGCCGGAAACACCATGTCGGGCTGGCCCGGCACGCCTGGGATGGTCTCGACATTGGCGCCGGCGGCGCTGAGCGCCGCCTTGAGCGCCTCGAAGCTGGCGCGCGCGGCCTGGCGGTGGCCGTCCGGGTCGGCGGCCCAGTCGCCGGGCCGCATCCAGGGGTTGATCACGTAATGCACGTCGAAATGGGCCGGATCGACGAGCAGGAGGGTGGGTCTCGGGGTCATGGGGAACCTCGATCGGAAACGGTGTGGAGCGGGGTGCGCGACAGAACGGCTCGAGCGCAATCGGATTTGCCCATAGCCAGTCGGAACCGCCGGCGGAACCCCGGCGGACACGGCCGGGAACCCGCGCATGGCTGCGTCGCTCCGGGCTTGTGACTGACGATCAGAGCTTCGAGACGCCCGAGACCGTGCGGGCCAACATCCGGCGCATCCTGGCGCTCGAGGCGGAGGCGGCGCGGCGCCGCAGCCTGACCGACCGTCTGGCCGACGCGATCGGCGGCTTCGTCGGCACGTTCCCGTTCGTGGCCCTGCATGCGGTGCTGATCGGGCTCTGGGTGGCCATCAACCTGCACCTCCTGCCCTGGCGCCCGTTCGATCCGTATCCGTTCAGCTTCCTGGCCACGGTGCTTTCGCTGGAGGGGGTCATTCTCACCGCCTTCGTGCTGATGAAGCAGCGGCGCATGTCGCGGCTTTCCGACCATCGCGACCATTTCGACCTGCAGGTGAACCTGCTGACCGAGCGCGAGGTGTCGCTGGTGATCGAGATGCTGGACCGGCTCACGCGCCGGGTCGGCGTGCCGGAGGGCACGCCGCAGGAGGCGATGGATCTGAGCCGCACCTCGGCGACCGAGGAGCTCGAGCAGGAATTGCGTCGCCACATGTCGGACGGCGATCCGCTCGACGGGTGACGCCGGACCGTTGCGCACGCGGCGCGCGGGCGGCAATAGGCGGCGATGCACCCGCCCGAAGCCCACGCCCCGGCGCCGCGCAGCTTCCGCGAGTTTCTGCGCGCTTACGCGATGATCGTGCTGTCGATCCTGACCGCGCTGGCGCTCGAGGATGCGGCGACCGCCTGGAGCAACCGCGAGGCGGCCGCCGCGAGCCGCGCGCGTATCGATAGCGAGATCGTCGCGAACACGGCGGAATTGCAGAAGGCCATCGCGGCCAACAAGGCGACCCTCAAAAGGACCAAAGCGGGCATCGAGACGCTGCTCGGCGAGCTGAAGGCGTCGGCGACCCCGGATTCGGCGGCGCTGGATCAGATTTTGAGCAAATCGGTCGGAATGGAATTGCCGACCTGGCGCCGCGCCGCCTGGGATGCCGCGATCGCCGACCGCTCGGCCACGTTCCTGGCACCGGCCGATCTGCGCCGGTTCGCCGATCTTTATGCGACCGCCGAGGACATTGCGGCGATCGAACGTCAGAGCAGCCTGACTTCCCTCTTCGAAGCGGTGGCCGATCTGCAGCTCGGCATGATGCTGGGTCATCCCGATCTGCGGCAGGCAACGCTCATCCTGCTGCGGTTTCAGTCGAGCGCGACCCAAGTGGTCTTGGCTCAGCAACAGCTGCTCCAGGTTATCCGGGCGGCCCATGGCGGCTGAGCCGGACCGGCCGGGAGGTTCGGTCGCTGCGGCGCCGATGGAGGGGAACGGCGCCTACAACCGTCATTCCTCGGTCCAGGGCTCGGCGCTGGCGCCCGCCATTGCCAAGCTCGTGGAGGCGGCCGCCGCCGTGCCGCTGCCGCCGCCGGCGGCGTCCCTCGCCATCGCCGATTATGGCTGCGCGCAGGGGCACAATTCGCTGCGGCCGATCGGCGCCGCGCTCGCCGCCCTCGGTCCGCGGTTCGGGGAAGGCCGCGCCGTATCGGTGTTCCACACCGACCTGCCGGGCAATGACTGGGCGGCGCTGTTCGACACGATCGCCCGCGATCCTGCCTCCTACCGCAAGCGGTTCCCGCAAACCTTTGCCGCCGCTATCGGCGGCAGCTTCTTCACCCAGCTTCTGCCCGCAGACAGCGTGACCCTCGGCTGGTCCTCCTGGGCGCTGCATTGGCTGAGCGCCGTCCCAGTGTCGATTCCGGATCATTTGCAGGTCGGCTGCTCGCGGGATGCCGGCGTTCGCGCCGCCTTCGCGGCGCAGGCGGCCCGCGACTGGGAAAGTTTCCTGGCCGCGCGCGCCGCCGAGCTGCGGCCTGGCGGCCGGATCGTGCTGCTGTTCCGCGCCGATGGCGGCACGGCGACCGAGCCTTATCTCGGCATCTTCGACGCGGCCTGGCGCGCCGTGCTCGAGCTGGAGGGCAGCGGCTTTCTCTCCGCCGGCGAACGCGCCCACATGGTGGTTCCGACCTATCACCGCAGCCTCGAGGAGATCCGCGCGCCTTTCGCGGCGGGGGATTTCCACGGCCTCGCCATCGAACATGACATGCTCGCGCTCGGCGAGGATCCGATCTGGCGCGACACCGGCCAGGGCGCCGATGCCGCTTCCTACGCGGCGGGCTGGGCGAGCTTCTTTCGTGCCGCCGCCTTCCCGACGCTGGCCGGGGCGCTCGACGATTCCGGCGGACCCGGGCGACGACACGAATTCTTCGACCGCGCCGAGGCAGCCATGCGTACCTACCTGGCCCAGGACAGGATCAACCGCGCCATGCCGCTCGCCTGCCTGACGCTCATGCGCCGCGAGCGGTGATAAAGGCGCGGATGCACGTCAGATCCGGAACAAAGCCAGCAGGATCTCGACGGCGATCAGCACGACCACCAGCGCTTCCATGAGGCCCGCGCGCGCGCTCGCCGCCTCGTCGTAGAGCGCCGCGTAAGTATCGCGAATGATGGCGAGCTTGCGGTCCACCGCTTCGCTCACCGGCTTGACGCGGAACAATTCGAGCGCCGCGGCATAGACCCGGGCGAGATAGACGTCCTCGGTCACCTGCAGCGCGTTGTCGACTTTCTCGGTGAGTTCCGTCACTTCGGCAACCAGCGCATAGAGCCGGCGCGCGAGCGTCGCGAAGCCGCGCGGCCCCCGCCGCCAACTCCGCGTCGCCTCCACGAGATCGTACATGCGCGGCAACTCGGCATCGAGCAGCTCGTCGTAGTAGCGCATCTCCAGCAACTGCGCGTTCGCGACCTCGAGCACGTCCGCCACGTCCGTGTCGCGGCGCGGCTCGTAGATGAAGGCGCGATCCCAGGTCAGCACCACGAGATCGTCGGTGTAATAGGAGAAGCGCCGGCGGAGCAGATCGGCGCGGGCGCCATCCGAGAGCCGCCGCGTCTCGCCAGAGAGCAGCGGCACGAGATCGATTTCGCTGCCGATCGAGGCAGCCGATACCGCCTCATCGAATTCATGGACGGTTGCGATCAGGTAATCCTCGGCCAGCGCCGATTGGGTGGCCCGGTCGAGGGCCGGTCCGAGCGACGCCAAAAGCGGCCGCAGCGTCTGGTCCCACAGCGGATCCTGTTCGCCGAGCGCCATGGCATTCACGAGGGTCGCGAAATCGCGCCAGTCGAGCCCCGAGACCGGCACTTGCAGCGCGAGGGTCACGACGCCGAACCCATAGAGACGCGCCATGACCGCGGCCTCCCGCGGTCCTGACGCGAGCGCCAGCGTCAATGGCGGCAGCGACAGCCCGAGCGGCGGATCACCGAACGCCACCGCCTTGGCCGGCGTTCCAGTCAGCCGCAAACGGGCGCCGGGCCGGGCCGAGAGCGCCTCGGCGCGGGTCAGATCGATTGCATAGGCCACATCGAACAGCCTGAGCGCGGTGACATGGCCGGACTTCACCAGGGGCATGGCAGGCCTAGCCTGCCGGGCGGGCGGTGCTGCCTGCAAGCAAGCACTTTCCTTTTGTCAATTTGTCCTTACACTCAGCCCTCATGCTGGCGTTGACACCTCGGCCCCATGCGGTCGTGATCGGTAGTGGTTTCGGTGGCCTGGCAGCCGCGATCCGCCTCGGCGCGCGCGGCTGGCGCGTCACCGTACTCGAGCGCTGCGACCAGCCCGGCGGCCGTGCCCGCGTGTTCCGGCAAGACGGGTTCACCTTCGATGCCGGCCCCACCGTCATCACCGCGCCGTTCCTGTTCGAGGAACTCTGGGCGATGTGCGGGCGCCGACTCGCCGACGATGTCACGCTCGTGCCGATCTCTCCCTACTACCGTATCCGGTTCCATGACGGCGCGGTGTTCAATTACACCGGCGATGCGGCCGAAATGCGCGCCGAAATCGCGCGTTTCTCGCCTGAGGACGCCGACGGCTACGAGCGTTTCATGAAGGAAGCGGCCGCGATCTACCGCACCGGGTTCGAGGAGCTCGGCGACGTGCCGTTCAATTCCTGGACCGACATGGCGCGTGTCGCCCCGGGGCTGATGAAGCACCAGGCTTGGCGCAGCGTCTACGGGTTCGTGTCGCGCTTCATCCGCGACGAGCGAATCCGCACGGTGCTGAGCTATCACCCGTTGCTGATCGGCGGAAACCCGTTCCGCGCCAGCGCCATCTATGCGCTGATTGCGCACCTGGAACGCGCGCACGGCGTGCATTTCGCGATGGGCGGCACCAACCGTCTGATCGCCGGCATGGCACGGCTCATCGAGGGCCAGGGGAATTCGCTGCGCTGCAACGCCGAGGTCGCGCAAATCCGCGTGGCGAACGGGCGCGCCACCGGCGTCACCTTGTCGGACGGCGAGACGCTCGATGCCGACATCGTCGTCTCGAACGCCGACAGTGCCTGGACGCACGGCCATCTGTTGCCGGCCGAGGCCCGCACCGAATGGTCCAATGCACGGCTCGACCGCGCGCGTTACTCGATGGGACTGTTCGTCTGGTATTTCGGCACCAATCGCCGCTACGAGGACGTGGCGCACCACTCGATCCTGCTTGGCCCCCGCTATCGCGGGCTCCTCCATGACATCTTCGATCGCCGCGTCATGGCCCAGGATTTCTCGCTCTACCTGCACCGCCCGACCGCGACAGATACCAGCCTCGCCCCGCCCGGGCACGACAATTTCTACGTGCTCTCGCCTGTGCCGCATCTCGGCGGCGGCGCGGACTGGACGCAGCTCGCCGAGAATTATCGCCGCGCCATCGCCTGGCATCTCGAACAGACCGTGCTGCCCGGCTTGGGCCAGGCGATCGTCACCTCGCGCGTGATGACGCCGCTCCATTTCCGCGACGAGTTGCTCGCCGTGAACGGCACCGGTTTCGGATTGGAGCCGGTGCTGACCCAGAGCGCCTGGTTCCGGCCACACAATAAAAGCCAAATCGCCAATCTGTTCCTCGTGGGGGCCGGCACCCATCCCGGGGCCGGGGTACCAGGCGTGCTCTCGTCGGCTCGAGTGCTCGATCGCATAGTGGGGGAGGCCGCGGCCTATGTCTGATGTCTGACGCGAACGCGTGCGCCGAGCTGCTCTGCTCGGGATCCCGCAGTTTCCATGCGGCCGCCAAGGTCCTGCCGGCGCGGGTACGGCGGGATGCGACCGCGCTCTATGCCTTCTGCCGTGTCGCCGACGACGCGGTCGATCAGGCCGAGGGCTCGCGCAGCGCGGCGGTCGAGCGGCTCCGGCTGCGGCTCGACCGTATCTATGACGGCCGCCCCTGCGACGATGCCGCCGATCGTGCCTTCGCCGGCGTCGTCGACCGGCACGCGATACCGCGCGCGCTGCCCGAAGCGCTGCTCGAGGGATTCGCCTGGGATGCCGAGGGAAGGCGCTACGGCGATTTCGCCGCGTTGCAGGATTACGCGGCTCGCGTCGCCGGCAGCGTGGGTGCGATGATGGCGCTCGTCATGGGCGCCTCGGCCCGTGCCACACTCGCGCGCGCCTGCGAACTCGGCGTCGCCATGCAACTCACCAACATCGCCCGTGACATCGGCGAGGATGCGCGTGCCGGCCGGCTCTATCTGCCGCTCGACTGGCTGCGCAGCGCCGGCATCGATCCCGAAGAGTTCCTGGTGCGGCCGCGCTTCTCGCCGGCGCTCGGCTTCGTGGTGCAGCGACTGCTCGCCGAAGCCGATTTTCTGTATGCGCGCTCGGGCTGCGGCATCGCGGAACTAGCGCGCGACTGCCGGCCAGGGATCCATGCCGCGCGGCTGCTTTATCGCGCCATCGGTCATGCCGCCGGCGCGCGCGGCTTCGATCCCGTCTCCTATCGCGCGATCGTACCGCCGGGCGTGAAAGCCTGGCTGGTCGCCAGAGCGCTCGCGGCGAGCTTCGGCGCACCACAGCGGGCGCCGGCCGAAACCCTGCCTTCCGTGCGCTATCTCGTCGAGGCGGTGCCTGGCCCGATGCTGCCGGCGCGCCGCAAGCGCGCCTGGCGCCGCGCGGATGAGAGTGTGGCCTGGGTAATCGATCTGTTCGTGGCGTTGGAAGCACGACAGCGCGCGTGACCATCTGGCATTGGCTCTCGATTGACCTCGTGGTGGTGGTCTTTGCGGTTTACGAAATCGTGAAGCTGAGGCGCGATCGCAACCGGGACAAATCCTAAACCGTCCTGGAACGACACGGGCAGCGGTTGAGAAACCGCAACCGTTTGCGCGCTTAAATCGCACACGCATTGTTGCGCTCTGCGGCTATGGTAATCTGTAGGTTCATCCGCCTACGTTCCGTTCCCTGTTCTGGCCGAATTCAGAAACTCAGGGAGCCGTCCATGCCGCGCCTTCCCCTTCTCGTAACGTGCGCCCTTTCGTGGGGAGCCGTCTCCGCCAACGCACAAGTCGCCGTCACGACCTGGCACAACGATAACGCACGGAACGGCCTGAACCCGAAGGAAACCATCCTCACCCCTGCCGCCGTGAGCGGCGGACATTTCGGTCTGCGCTGCTCCTACCCGGTGGACGGGCAGATCTACGCGCAGCCTCTCGTGGTTCCCTCAGTCACGGTGAACGGCACGGTGCATGATCTCGTCATCGTCGCGACCGAGCACGACAGCGTCTATGCTTTCGATGCCAATTGCAATGGTACCGGACCGCTCTGGCACACGAGCTTCCTCGGCGCGGGCATCACAACGATGCCCTGCGCCGCGAACACCCAACCGCAATGCAATACCGACATCATTTCTCCCGAGCGCGGCATCACAAGTACCCCGGTGATAAAACTTGCCAATCAGACGGTCTATGTCGCTGCGCAAACCGTCGAGCAGGGTGTGTATACTCAGAAACTGCATGCCCTTGCGTTGAACACCGGCACCGAGCGCCCAGGAAGCCCGGTCGTGGTGCAAGGCAACAGCGGCGGCCCCAATGGCATCCCGTTCGATCCGTCGCAGGCATTGCAGCGGGCCGGACTTTTGCTTTTCAAGGGCGAGGTTTACATCGCCTACGCGTCGAACGACAGCGCCAGCGGCTGGCTGTTCGGTTACGACACAAAGACGTTGACGCAGCGTCATGTTTTCTGCACGACCCCCTCGGGTTCTCTTGGCGGCATATGGAGCGGCGGCGCGGCGCCGGCGACCGACGGGACGAGCATCTATCTCGCCACCGGCAACGGAACCTTCAACGCGAACGTCGGGGGCAGCAACTACGGGGAGTCGGTTCTCCGCTTAGTGCCTCAGACCAACGGAACGATTCAGGTCGCCGACTATTTTTCGCCCCTCAATGAAGCGACCCTTTCCGCGGACGACTACGATATCAGCACGAACGGTGTTGTCCTTCTTCCGAAGCAATCAGGGACACATCCGTATGAAGCCTTGGTGGCCGACAAGATCGGTCGATTCTTCCTCCTCGATCGGACGAACCTCGGCCAATTCGGCAACCACTATGTCCAATCCTTCGTCGGCGGCAATCCCTACATATTCAGCACCTTCGCATTGTGGGAGAACAACCTCTACAATGGCGGTGTCGACGGCGTGATGCAGCAATGGAAGCTCAGCAACGGCCTGATGGCGACCACACCGGCTCACACGGGATCGCTGAAGTTTAATTTCCCAGGAGTGACACCCTCCGTGTCCTCGAATGGCGGGACGGGTGCGATCGTCTGGATTCTCGAAAGTTCCGGGCTGGCGCAGGGTGGACCTCCGGCTCTGCTCGAGGCACTGGATGCCACGAACATCACCAACATCTTCTACACGAACGGTTCGACCACGGGTGGCCCCTCGGTCAAATTCGCGGTCCCCACGGTCGCCAACGGACATGTCTATGTCGGGACGCAAACCGAGCTCGACGTCTATGGGTTGAACTGAGCCGCTTTGAGAAAACGCGCCCCCGTCCCCTGCGTTGGCGGCTCCAACGCAGGAGACAGGCATGGACCAGCAGACGAAAGACCTCGAAACCGAGCGCGGCGCCGGGGGCGAAACCCATCAGATCGCCCGCGGCGCCCCCGTTCTGACGACCCAGCAAGGCGTGCCGGTCGCCGACGACCAGAACACGCTCCGGGTCGGGCCAAGCGGCCCCGCGCTGCTCGAAGATTTTCACTTTCGCGAGAAAATCTTTCATTTCGATCATGAGCGCATCCCCGAGCGTGTCGTCCATGCTCGCGGCTACGGCGCCCATGGCTATTTCGAAACCACCGAGGCGATCCCGGAACTTACCCGCGCGGCGATCTTCGCCCGCAAGGGCGAGCGCACGCCGGCTTTCGTGCGCTTCTCGACCGTCGCCGGCAATCGCGGGTCCGCCGATCTCGCGCGCGACGTACGTGGCTTCGCAGTCAAGCTCTACACGCGCGAAGGCAATTGGGACATTGTCGGCAACAACATACCCGTCTTCTTCATTCAGGACGCGATCAAGTTCCCCGACCTGGTCCACTCCGTGAAGCAGGAGCCGGATCGCGGCTTCCCGCAGGCGCAGAGCGCGCACGACAATTTCTGGGATTTCGTTTCCCTGACACCGGAATCAGTCAACATGCTGCTCTGGCAGATGTCGGACCGCACGATTCCCCGCTCCTTCCGTTTCATGGAAGGATTCGGCGTCCATACGTTCCGGCTGGTCAACGCAAAAGGCAAGGCCCATTTCGTCAAATTTCACTGGAAGCCGCGCCTCGGGATGCAGTCAGTCGTGTGGAACGAGGCCCTGAAAATCAACGGCGCGGATCCCGACTTCCACCGCCGCGATCTGTGGGACGCAATTCATGCAGGCGACTTCCCCGAGTGGGATCTCGGCCTGCAGATCTTCGATGAAGCCTTCGCCGAGCGCTTCCCGTTCGATGTGCTCGACGCGACCAAGATCATCCCCGAGGAGGAGGTTCCGATCCGCATTGTCGGCCGTCTTGTGCTCGACCGCATGGTGGACAACTTCTTTGCCGAAACCGAGCAGGTCGCGTTCTGTACCCAGAACGTCGTGCCGGGCATCGATTTCACCAACGACCCGCTGCTCCAGGGGCGCAACTTCTCCTATCTTGACACCCAACTCAAGCGGCTCGGCAGCCCCAATTTCACGCACATCCCGGTCAACGCCCCCAAATGCCCGTTCCAGAATTTCCAGCAAGACGGACACATGACGCTCCGTAACCCCAAAGGCCGCGCCAATTACGAGCCGAATTCCTGGGGCGTCGAAGGTGGCCCGCGCGAAACCCGCGAGGGCTACCGCAGCTACGCCGCTCCTGAGAACGGCGCGAAAATGCGCGCCCGCCCCGAGCGCTTCGCCGACCATTACAGCCAGGCACGTCAATTCTACATCAGCCAGACCGAGATCGAGCAACGCCACATCAAAGACGCATTCGTGTTCGAACTCTCGAAGGTCGAAACGCCCCGCATCCGCGAGCGCGTGGTTTCGCACCTGCTGAACGTCGACGAAGCGCTCGCAAAGCAGGTCGCCCAAGGCCTTGGCTTCGCTCAACTCCCTGAGCGCGCAAAGCCCGCCAAAACGCCCATCACCACGCTCGCCAAGTCGGAAAAGCTCAGTATCATCGCGAATGGACCCAAAAGCTTCAAAGGCCGCAAGCTCGGCGTGCTCGTGAGTGATGGCGCGGACGCGAAACTGCTTATCGCCCTCGCCGAAGCCTGCAAATCCGTGGGCGCGATGATCGAGTTGGTCGGTCCCCAGGTCGGCGGTATCAAAGCCAGCGACGGCTCGACCGTCCCCGTAAAGCAGAAAGTGGTTGGCGGCCCTTCGGTGCTCTACGACGCAGTTGCGATCGTGCTCTCGGAAGCGGGCTGCGCGCTGCTCTCCGGCGAAGCAACCGCCAAGGATTTCGTGAGTGACGCGTTCGCGCACGGCAAATTCATCGGCGTCGTCCCCGCCGCGAAGCCGCTCATCGAGAAGGCCTGCGTCGAAATGGACAATGGGATAATCGCGCTTGACAGCCCGGCGGCGGCAAAAAGCTTCTTGGACCGCTGCGGAATGCTGCGTTTCTGGGAGCGCGAGCCGAAAGTCAGGGCGGTGTGAGTGTTTTTTGGATTGGGACGGGGGCTTGATAGCCCCCTGTTTCCGCAAAGAGGTGGTTTGAAGGAAGGTGTTCTTTTTTGAAAAAATGAACCAAAAGACTCCTTCGTATTGGTCCAGGAGTATCAGGCACGTCGTCTTATACGAGTAGAGTCTTTTGCTACCTCTTCTTCAGAAAAGAGGGTTCTCCGCTCCTCAAACAAAAAACGCTTCCCGTTCCCGCTCCAACCGCAGCGCCGCCGCCCTCACCTGCAGCACGTCCTTTCGCGTCAGCAGCCCTTCCAGCGCCCCCGTGGCCGCGTTGACCACCGGCACGCGCCCCTGTTCCGTCTCGAGCATGATCTCCAAAGCGCGGCTCAGCAGATCGTCCGGCTGAACCACCGCCAGCGATGCGTCGGAGATGCGGTCCGCGACACGGTCCTGCGCGGCGTCGTCATTCTCGATTTTCCAGCGCAGCGCATCCGTCCGGCTTACCATCCCGACCGGCCGTCCAGCCTCGTCGAGCACCGGATAGATGCGATGACGTCCGCGCTCGAGTTCGCGCACAGCCTCCGCCACCGTGAGGGCCGCCGGCAGCGTATCCACTTCCCGCACCATTACCTCCCGCACGCGCGTGAGCTCGAACGGATCGATGCCATATTCACGCGTGACGTGCTGGCCGCGCCGGGCGATTTTCTCGGTGAGCACCGAGCGCTTCATCAGCAGAACGGTCACCGCGAAGGCCGCGACCGAGGCCGAGAACAGCGGCACCACCGCATGCATGTCGCCGGTGAGTTCGAGCGCGAACAAGGCGCCGGTGAGCGGGGCGCGCATGGTGCCGCCCAACATGCCGGCCATGCCGAGCAGCGCCCAGAAGCCGGGCGATCCTGGCAACACCTGCCCCACCAGGCATCCCGTCGCGCCCCCGAAAATCAGCAGCGGCGCCAGCACGCCCCCTGAGGTGCCCGAAGCCAGCGCCACCAGCCAGATCGCCGCTTTCACGAGAAGGATCGTACCGATCGCCGCGATCGTGAGATGGTTGGCCAGAAGGTCGGCGATGATGTCGTAGCCGATGCCGAGCGCGCGCGGCTCGATGAGCCAGCCCGCGCCCACCGCGATGCCGCCGATCGCCGGCCACCACATCCAATGCAGCGGCAGATGCGCGAACGCATCCTCGACCCAGTAAAGCAGTTTCGTGATCAGACCGGATTGCAGCCCGAGCAGCACGCCGATGCCGGCCGCCACCGGCGCCCCCCACCAGGGCAGCAGCGGCATCGCGTGGAACGGAAAGAGCGGCCCCGGCACGAAGAAGATCGGGCGCATCGAGATCGCGGTGATCGCCGCCACCGCCACCGGCACGAAACTGCGCGGCCGCCACTCGAAAAGCAATAATTCCACCGCCAGCAGCACCGCCGCGATCGGGGTTCCGAAAATGCCGGTCATGCCGGCCGCGGCGCCCGCCACCAGCAGGGTCTTCCGCTCGGCCGCGCTCAGATGGAAGAATTGGGCGAACAGCGACCCGAGCGCGCCGCCGGTCATGATGATCGGCCCCTCGGCGCCGAAAGGACCGCCCGTGCCGATCGCGATCGCCGAGGAGAGCGGCTTGAGCAGCGCCACTCTGGGCGACATCCGGCTGCCACCGATCAGGATCGCCTCGATCGCCTCGGGAATGCCGTGGCCGCGGATCCGCTCGGAGCCGAACCGGGCCATCAGCCCGATCACGAACCCACCCACCACCGGCGCCACCGCCATCCAGGGGTGGCGCGGCGCCGTCGAGATCGGCACCGGCACCCAGGACACGTGCCAGAACCAAACGAGATTCGTGACCAGCGCGATCAGCTTGACCAGCACCCAGGCCGCCACGGCCCCGCCCGCGCCGGCCACCAGCGCCATGAAAGCGAGCATGAGCAGCCGGAGGTCGGCGGTGAAATCCGCCAGGTGGGGTGTGCGCGCGTTCGCCATGGCGGGGACCATATATATCGTATGGCGACATAATCCAGGATCAACCGCGTGAACGGCAAGCGCCTCACACCCCGGCAGTATCAGGCGATCGCCGCCTTCCGTGCTGAGCTGCGGCGCTTTCTCGCCTTCAGTGAAGCCGTAGCGGCCGACGCCGGCCTGCCGCCGCAGCAGCACCAGGCGCTACTCGCGATCGCGGGTCACGCGGGCCCTTCGCCGCCGAACGTGGGCGCGATCGCGGAGGCACTCCTGATTGCGCCGCACAGCGCGGCGGAACTGATCGCCCGCATGGCGGAAGCTGGGCTGGTGACCAAAACCCAGTCAGAGACCGACCGGCGGCGGGTGGAACTCGCGCTGACCGGCAAGGCGCACGCGGTGCTCCAGCGCCTCACCGAGGCGCATCTGCGGGAACTGCGCACGCTGGGCCCCGCGCTGCGGCGAGCGCTCAAAGTGTAAGAATGTTCCTTCTTGAAAAAGAAGAAAAGGCCTTTCCTGCATAAAACGAGGCGGTTCAACCGCCCCGTCCCATTCGGATAAAGTCTTTGGCGCTGTCCCAGATCCGGGTCGGATCTAGGATGCCCGGATGCGGTTACCTCGTTGTTGGCTCGAGGAAAAGCAGCAAGAGCGGCTCGCCGAGTTTTTCGTCGCTCGTTGTACGGCCAGAACGGCTTCCGATTTGTGTGGCCTCAATCGCAAGACGGACGCCTATTGCTACCACCGGCTTCGCCAGCTCATCGCCGACAACCTGGCTCAGGAAGCGCCCTTCACTGGCGAAATCGAGATCGACGAAAGCTATTTTGGCGGCCATCGCAAGGGCAAGCGCGGTCGCGGCGCCGCAAGAGGAAACCGGCAACCATATCAATGGGCATAGAGAAGTTCTGGAGCCACGCGAAGCGCACGCTCCGGTGCTACAACGGAACCCCGCGCGCGCACTTCCACCTGTTCCTCAAAGAAGCGGAGTTCCGCTTCAATTACGGCACGCCACTTGAGCAATTGCGGCGCTTGCGCCGCTGGTCGCGCCGAACGTGATCGCGTGCATTACCGGCTCGATTAGCCTGGCCGTGTGCTCGGCGCCGTAAAGGCCGCTTCGCGCCGCCTTCGACGGTGGCCTGCGGCCAGCCTTGACCGCGCCTGCGCGCGCGGCCGTGCAGTGGATTGGCCGGGGCGAAGAAGCGGCGCTTCAACCAAACAAAGAAACGCGCGCAGCTCCGCAGACGAACCACCCGCGGTTCCCAACGCTGATGCGAGCCCGTAAGATAGCCTAGCGGACCTGGGACAGCCCCAAAGTTTTGAGTCCTTTTTCTTCAATTTTTTTGTGGAAAGTTTTCATGGGTTGCAGAGCATCGGGAGGATCCTTCTGATGGAAGCCCAGAGGATAAAGCTCAGATCGTGTCCCCTGTGTGGTGTAGGAGCGGGGTTGCTGGGCAGCGCTGAGCTGCCTGTCAGGCTGCCAGGGCTGGCAAGCTGACGAGCGGATCATCGCTGAGCGGCGCGATGGTTTGCAGGGCCATGTAGCGGGCGCGCTGCACGGCCCATTCATCGTGTTGCTCGAGCAAGAGCGCACCGATGAGCCGGGTGACAGCGGCCTCGTTCGGGAAGCTG
>DAIDJM010000011.1 GCA_027451405.1 Acetobacteraceae bacterium
ATCATCCCTGGACTAACGGACAGGTCGAACGCATGAACCGTACCATCAAGGAAGTAACCGTCCAGCGTTACCACTACGACAACCACCAACAGCTACACAGCCATCTCGACGACTTCGTCGCCGCCTACAATTTCGCCCGTAGGCTGAAAACGCTGAAAGGCCTCACCCCCCTACGAATTCGTCTGCAAGACTTGGCAAACCGAACCGCAACGATTTACCGTCAACCCGCTCCACCAATGCCGGGACTAAACACCTGGGCCAGCCCCAAAGTCTTTTGGCTTCTTTTTCTTCAGAGAAAGAAGAATCCCTTCCCTAAAACCCCCAATGCTCTAATTCCCCTCCCACCATGGCAGACGATCCCAAACCCCTCTCCCCCGGCCAGCTCGCCTATGAGGAAAAGCGCGCCGCCAAGGCCGGCATGTCCCTCGAAAAATGGCTGGCCCAGAAAGCCCGCGACAGCGAGGCCGCCGCCCGCGCCCAGGCCCGCGAGGCCAAACAGGCCGCCAAGGCCAAGAAGGCCCCCGGCCTGCTCTCCCGCCTGATCGACAAGGCCCACAAACCGCTCTGAGCCCGCCGTGACGACGGCCCTCGCCGTTCACGCCGACTGGAGTTGTGCCGCGGCGAAACGCTGGATGGCGGTGGCCCGGCCGGAGGGCGCGGGCTGGTGTGTCGGCGCCCCGGAACCGGTCGGCGACCCCGCCACGCTGCTCGACCGGCTTCGCGCCCGCGCCGGCGGCCATCCGGTCGCGCTGGGGCTGGATTGCCCGTTCGGGCTGCCGCGGGCTTTCGCGGCCAAGCATCTGCCCGGCTGGCCCGATTTTCCGGCCTTCCTGCGTGGCCTAGGCCCGGCCGCCGATTTCTGGCGGGTGGCGGCTTGCCTCGAGGAAGTGGGACCGGCGCGCCCCTTCTACCCGGCCCGCGGCGCCGCCGGAATGACCCGGCTTTCCCACGCCCATGCATTGGGTTTCGACAGTGCCGCGGCACTCTCGCGGGCCTGCGACCGCGCCACCGCGGAACGGCCCGCCGGCGCCGCGCTCTTCTGGACCCTCGGCCCCAACCAGAGCGGCAAAGCCGCGCTCGCCGCCTGGCGCGAGATGGTGGTGCCCGCCCTGCACGGATCGGCACCCCCGCATCTCTGGCCGTTCGAGGGCCCGTTCCGCGCGCTTCTGGCGCCGGGCCAGCTTGCGATCGCCGAGACCTACCCGGCGGAAGCGATGCGCCATCTCGGCATCCGCCCCGCAGGCAGCAAACGGCGGCTTGCGGACCGGCTCGCCTATGCCGAACCGCTGCGCCGGGCGATGGCGGCGCTCGGGGCAACGGCGGATCCGGGGCTCGCGGCCGCGATGTCCGCCGGGTTCGGGACGGATGCCGCCGGCGAGGACCGGATCGACTGCGTGTTCGGCGTGCTTGGGGTGATCGGCGTGCTGGCGGGGCGCCGACCCGACCAGGCGCCGGACGATCCGGCGATCCGGCGATGGGAAGGCTGGGTCCTGGGGCAGACGGCGCTGCCGCTCGATCAGGCCGGCCTCTCTCGGTAGGCAGCCCGTGCGAGCCGCTCGAGCGTCGCCCCCTGGACGGCGATCGTGAAGACCACCACCCCGTAACAGACGCCGAGCAGCATCGCGCGCCAGGGCGTATCGGGCAGCGTCAGCGCCAGCGCGACCGAAATGCCTCCCCGCAAGCCGCCCCAGGTGAGCATCGCAGCACCCGACCATTTCTTCGGGGTATGCACATGCAGCCAGTAGGTCGGCAGCACCACGCTGAGCGCCCGCACCAGAAGCGCAAGCGGGATCGACGCCAGCGCCGCGAGCAATGTAAGCCGGTGAAACTGCAGCGACAGCAGCTCGAATCCGATCAGCAGAAACAAAACGGCATTCAGCAGCTCGTCGATCAGCAACCAGAACTGTCTCAACTGCGTGCGCGTCGTTTCGCTCATCGCATATTTCGTCCCCCGGTTGCCGATCAACAAGCCCGCGACGACGACCGAAATCGGCCCGGAGACGCCGATCGCATTCGCGAGCACATAGGTACCGGTTGCAAGTGCCAGCGAGATCATGACTTCGAGCCGGTATTCGTCGATGCCGCGCATCAGCCAATACGCCGCCCACCCCGTGACGAAACCGAGCGCAATCGCGCCGAACGCTTGCCGCGCGAAATCGAGCGCCATGCCATAGGCCGTGACATGACCTCGGGTCGCGGCATGCAGGGCGGCGGTGAAGACGACGACCGCCACGCCGTCATTGAGCAGGCTCTCGCCGGTGATCACGGTTTGCAAGGTGCGCGGCAAATCCACACGCCGCATCACGGCGCCGACGGCCACCGGATCGGTGGGCGCCAGGATGGCGCCGAGCACCAGACACCAGACCAACGGCACCTGCACCCCGAGCAGGGCAAAGATTTTCCAGATCCCTGCCGCGAAGAGCGCGGCCGCCATGGCCACCCCGATCGTGACGAGGATGAGCACCGTGCGCCAGCGCTCGCGCAAGTCGCTCAGATGGATTTCGAGCGAACCCGCGAACAGCAGCAGCGACAGGGCGCCGTTCAGCAATACTTGCGGCAAGGCACCGCTGCCCACGAGCCGCTCGGACCAGCGCCGCAGCCCGAGTTCGGGCCGCCAGCGATCAAGCCCGAGGATCACAAGTGAGGCGAAAAGCGCGGTGATCGTGAGCCCGGTGGCGCGGGGTAGTTTGAGGAAGCGATGATTCAGGACCCCGAAGAGGGAGGCTGCGCAGAGCAGCACCGCGGCGAGGGACAAAGTCGACATAGGGCGGCCTAACGCCGCCGGGCCGCGCGCCGTTGCCGGCGCGCATCCGTATCAGGCGGCGGCGCCGAGCGCCGGCGTGTGTGCGAGCGCCGCGGCCGCGATCGCGTTCTGGCTGTTGGGATCGCGCATCATGTAGCCGCGGCCCCACACCGTGCCGATCAGGTTGCCAGCGCCGGCCTGCGCCAGCTTCTTGCGCAGCTTGCAGATGAAAACGTCGATGATTTTCATTTCGGGCTCATCGATCCCGCCATAGAGGTGGTTGAGGAACGCCTCCTTCGTGAGCACCATGCCCTTGCGCAGCACGAGCAGCTCGAGGATGGCGTATTCCTTGCCGGTCAGGTGTACTTCCTGGCCCTCGACATTGACCTCGCGGCTATCGAGGTTGAGCTGTAGCGCGCCGATCCGGAGCAGCGGCTGGCTGTATCCCTTGCTGCGGCGGACGACAGCCTGAATGCGCGCCACGAGTTCGGATTGGTCGAACGGTTTCGTGATGTAGTCATCGGCGCCGACGCCGAATCCTTTCACCTTGGCCTGCGCCCGGGACACGCCCGAGAGGATCAGCACCGGGGTTTCGACCCGGGCCGCGCGCATGCGCCGAACGACCTCGAAACCCTCCATGTCCGGCAGCAGCAGGTCGAGCACGACGATATCGTAGTCGTAATGGCGCGCAAGCTCGAGCGCCTCCTCGCCGGTGCCCGATAGGTCGGCCACCGCCCCCTGGCTCCGGAGCATCAGCAGGATGCCCTTGGCCACCGTCTCGTCGTCCTCAACCAGCAGCACACGCATCACAACCTCCCGACCTCTCGATGCGGAACATTTACCACTTTCACGTGTGTTCTGCCATCATTTTTTCACCAGACCGTGCAAAAAATCGAGCCTGGACCGCTGTTCGCCCCAAAACACGCCCGTTGGAGCCAGTTTATGTCCGGTTTTTTAGATAACGCTTTTAATTTGGATATCCTCAACCGTCTGCGCGGCCTGCCTGGCCAGCTCCAGCCCGTGCCAGGAGACTTGCTCGGACGGGTGAGCCGAGTGTCTGCGCTCTCGGTGGAACTGGCAGGACTCGGGCCGGTGCTGGCCATCGGCGACCGGGTGGCGCTGGCGCCGCGCGGCGGCGGAACGCTGTGGGCCGAGATCGTGGCCGGCGACGCGAGCCGCCTGGTGGCCGCGCCCTTCGGGCCGACGCTCGGGCTCGGGCCCGGGGCGCTCGTGAGCGCTCCGCTCGGGCCGCTGGGCCGGCCCCGCGCCGCCATGCTGGCCCCGGATTTCCACTGGCTCGGCCGTGTGGTCGATCCGCTCGGACGCCCGCTCGATGGGCGCGGCCCCTTGTCTCCCGGCCGGCAGCCGCGCTCGGTGCGCGCCGACCCGCCATCCGCGACCAGCCGCGCCCGGCTCGGGCCGCGGCTCGATCTCGGCGTCGCCGTCCTCAATTGTTTCGCGACCTGCCGCACCGGCCAGCGGCTGGGCCTCTTTGCCGGCTCCGGCGTCGGCAAATCGACGCTGCTGGCCATGCTGGCCAAGCATACGGCGGCCGACGTCACGGTGCTCGCGCTGGTCGGCGAGCGGGGCCGCGAGGTGCGCGAATTCGTCGAAGACGAACTCGGACCCGAGGGTCTCGCGCAATCGGTCGCGGTGGTCGCGACCTCGGACGCGCCGCCGCTGCTGCGGCGCGAAGCGGCCTACGCCGCGCTGACCATCGCCGAGCATTTCCGCGACGAGGGCAAGTCGGTGCTGCTCTTGATGGATAGCGTCACGCGGTTCTGCCTGGCCCTGCGCGAACTCGGACTGGCGGCCGGCGAGCCGCCGGCGACACGCGGCTACCCGCCCAGCGTCTTCGCCGAGCTGCCGCGCCTGCTCGAGCGCGCCGGCCCCGGGCCCGTGCTCGCGGACGGCAGGGCGGGCCACATCACCGCGCTCTTCACCGTGCTCGTCGAGGGCGACGACCATGACGAGCCGGTCGCAGACGCGGTGCGCGGCATTCTCGACGGCCATGTCGTGCTCGACCGGCGCATCGGGGAAGCCGGTCGCTACCCGGCGGTGGACGTGCTGCGGTCGCTCTCGCGCGCCGCTTCCGGTTGCCTCTCGCGTGAGGAGGCGGCGCTCGTGCGGTGCGCGCGCGGGATTTTGGCGCTCCATGCCGAGATGGCCGACATGGTGCGGCTCGGCGCCTACCGGCCGGGCACCGACGCCACGACCGACGAGGCCGTGCGGCTCGCGCCGAAGATCGAGGCGATGCTGCGCCAGACGCCCGGCACCCGCGTGGGATTGGCTGACAGTTTCGCAGCGCTCGCCGCCGCCATGCAGGATGGCTGACGCCCTCGCGCGCCTTGCCAAATTGCGGCGCCTCGAACGGCAGAGCGCGGAGCGGGCGCTCGCCGCCTCGCTCCAGGCGGCGCGGCAGACCGAAGCCGAGCGCGACCAAGCGCAGGACCGCATCGCCACCGAGACGGCAGCCGCCGTCGCTGGCGATCACGGCTTTTCGGCGTGGCTGCCGGCGGCGATCGCGCAGGTGGCCGAGATCGCCGACCGTCTCCTCAAGGCCGAACAGGACGTGGCCGCGCGGCGCCACGCGCTCACCTCCGCCGCCACCGCCGAGGAGACGGTCGCACGGCTGGCCGCCACGCGCGCGGCGGCCGAGCGGCGCCGCGCCGCCCGCCGGGCGCAGATGGCGCTCGACGATCACGCCGCCCGCCGGGCGCGTGACTGACGCGGCACTCGTCCCCGGCATGCGCGGCGCGCCCTTGCGCGCCGGCGCGGGCGCGTCGAGAACGCCGGCAACCCTTCTTTTTCCGATGAGCCGGCCGATGGACCAGAGCGTCAACGATCCGATGAACCCCGCGTCCCTGCGCGCCCGCGACGCGCGGCACCATTTCCATCCCTTCACCGACAACGCGACGCTCAGCCGCGACGGCACGCGCGTGATCGTGCGCGGCGAAGGCAGCCACGTCTACGACGTCGAAGGACGCAAGATCCTCGATGGATTTTCGGGTCTGTGGAATGTGGCCGTCGGCTATGGCCGCCGCGAGATCGCCGACGCCGCCTACAAGCAGATGCTCGAGCTGCCGTTCTACAACACGTTCTTCAAATCGACGACGGTGCCGGCGATCGAGCTTTCGGAAATCCTCGGCGATCTCATGCCGGGTTTCACGCGCAGCTTCTTCACGAACAGCGGGTCGGAAGGCAACGACACGATCATCCGGCTCGTGCGCCATTATTGGGCGCTGCGCGGCAAGCCGAACAAGACGCATTTCATCGCCCGCAACAACGCCTATCATGGCTCGACGGTCGGCGGCGCAAGCCTCGGCGGGATGACCTGGATGCACAAGCAGGGCGGGCTGCCCATTCCGGGTGTGATCCATGTGCCGCAGCCCTGGTGGTGGGGCGAAGGCGGCGATATGTCGCCGGCCGAGTTCGGGCTGTGGGCCGCGCGGGAAGTGGCGCTAGCGATCGATCGCGTCGGCGCCGAGAATGTCGGCGCCTTCATCGGCGAGCCGATCCAGGGAGCGGGTGGTGTGATCATGCCGCCCGACACCTATTGGCCGGAGGTCGAGCGCATCTGCCGCGAGCGCGATGTGCTGATCGTGAGCGACGAGGTGATCTGCGGCTTCGGGCGTACCGGGAGCTGGTTCGGCTGTCAGCATTACGGGTACACGCCCGATCTGATGACCTTCGCGAAGAACGTGACCTCCGGCTATCTGCCGCTCGGCGGCGTGATGATGGCCGATCACATCAGCGACGTGCTGCATGAGGGCCGCGAGTTCTGGCACGGCTTCACGACCTCGGGCCATCCGGTCTGCTGCGCCGCCGGCGTCGCCAATCTGCGGATTATCCAGCGGGAGCGGCTGGTCGAGCGGGTCCGGGACGAGATCGGTCCTTATCTGAAACAACGCTGGATGACGCTCGCCGATCATCCGATCGTCGGCGAAGCGCGCATGGTGGGCCTGCTCGGCGCGCTCGAACTCACGAGCGACAAGGCGGCACGCACCCGCTTTGCCAATCCGGATCTCGCCGGCGGCATCTGCCGCGATTTCGCCTATGCGCGCGGTCTCATCCTGCGGGCCACCGGCAGCACGATGCTGACCGCGCCGCCCTACATCCTCACCGAAACCGAAGCCGACCGTCTCGTCGAACTGTCGCGGCTCGCGCTCGATGACGCGGCCGCGGAGTTCCGGCGGCGCGGCTGGCTCTGAACCGAAGGTGCGCATCGCGGCGACGCTGATCCCGGGAGATGGGATCGGGCCCGAAATCACCGCGAGCGTGCGCGCGATCCTGAGCGCACTCGGCGATCCGTTCGAGTGGGACGTCCAGCCGGCCGGGCTCAGCGCGGTCGCGAGCCATGGCGATCCGCTGCCGCCGGCGACGCTCGACAGCATCCGCCGCACGAAACTCGCGCTGAAAGGGCCGCTCACGACGCCCGTCGGCGGCGGCTTCAAATCGGTGAATGTGGAATTGCGGCGCGAGTTCGAGCTGTTTGCCAATCTGCGCCCCGCGGTGACGCTGATTCCCGGCCAGCGCTACGAGAATATCGACATCGTGCTGGTGCGCGAAAATCTCGACGGCTACTACGCGGCGTTCGAACATTATCTGCCGGTCGGCGACGATCCGAAAGCCGTCGCCTTTTCGGCCGGCTTCAATACCCGGGCCGGCTGCGAGCGCATCATCCGCTTCGCGTTCGACTATGCGGTGGCGCACGGACGCCGCAAAGTGACGATCGTCCACAAGGCGAACATCCTCAAGGCGCTGACAGGCATCTTTCTCGATGCCGCCCGCCGCATCGCTCCCCACTATGAGGGCCGGGTCGCCATGGACGACCGCATCGTCGATGCCTGCGCGATGCAGCTGGTTCTGAATCCGTGGCAATTCGACGTGATCGTCACGACCAATTTGTTCGGGGACATCCTCTCCGATCTGATCGCGGGCCTCATCGGCGGGCTCGGCCTCGCGCCGGGCGCGAATATCGGCACGCAGGCCGCGATCTTCGAGGCGGTGCACGGCTCGGCGCCGGACATCGCGGGAAAGGGCCAGGCCAATCCGGTGGCGATCCTTTTCGCCGCCGCGCTGATGCTCGATCACACGGCGCATGGCGAGGAGGCCACCCGGTTGCGGCACGCGATCCGCGAGACTGTCGTGGGGCAGGGTGTGCGAACCCGCGATCTCGGCGGGTCGGCCACGACCGAGGCGATGACGAAAGCGATCCTGGCCCGGATCTGAAGCGCGAATTGCCTCCGGCGGGGCCGCAAGGCCCCAGACCCCATCACTTCAGAAAATCGCGCCAGCAGAACGGCTCCGCCAAACTCAGGGGTCTGGGGCCTTTCGGCCCCAGCGGGTCCCGGGCAGAGCCCGGGCCGCCGGAGGCGCGCCTAGGCCAAAGGTTCTGCGCCGAGAAAGGCCGTCAAAATTGCCGTCGAGAAATAGCGGCGGACGGATTTGAACCGCCGACCAAGGGATTATGATTCCCTAGTTTTTGCGTTGCAATCGTTTATCCAGGCTTTCCCAAACTGTTCCAATCTGATCCGCAAGTCCCTGGTTGCACTTGCGTTTTCGCCTGACTTCTGAGAACATGCGTTCCTCAGTGTCCCGGTTTGGCCCACCATGTCGCAGCCGCGGTGAAGCCCCAGTGAAGCCCCAGGATTAGAGGGATCCCATGGTGGTAGGTCTGACAGACAGCGCGATTACGCGGGCAGCGCGGGAATCGGGCGGTGACGGGAAGCGTCGTGAGCTTGCCGATGCGGGTTGCCGGGGGCTTCGCCTGCGCATCACGTCGTCTGGTTTGAAGACGTGGGTTCTCGCGTGTCGTGATCGCGAAGGACGCATGCGCCGTTTCACACTTGGGCGGCATCCCGGGATGGGCCTGCGCGAAGCGCGGGACGAGGCGCGGTCGGTGCATCATCGCGTAAAGCAGGACGGCGCAGATCCGGCCGCCGAGCGGCGACGCGAAAGAGCGCAGGGAAATGCCGCGCGGGCGGGCGAAGGCACGCTTGCTGCCTTGCTGGCGACTTACACGGACAAGGTCGGCAGTCGGCAGAAGAGTTGGGCGCCCGGTCGAAAGCGGGTTGAACGAGTCTTCCGAAAGCTATTGTCGCAGTCGGTCGCGACCTTGTCCGCGGCTGACCTGCAAATAGCGGCCGATGGCTATCCGGCTGCTGCATCGGGAAGTTTCGCGGTTCGCACGCTCCGGCCGGTGTTGGTGTGGGCAGCGCAGCGTGGCTACGTCTCGGAAACAGTCGCTCGGCTACGGCAGCCGGCGCCTGTGACCCGACGAAAGCGTGTCCTGAGTCGGAGCGAGCTTGCCAAGGTGCTGCCGGCCCTCCGTGCTTCCAATCGCCCGCATGCAGCTTGCATGCGATTTCTCCTGCTCACCCTCGCCCGTCGTGAAGAGGCCTGTCGTGCCGTTTGGCGCGACGTCGATTTTGACGATCGCACATGGACCATTCCGGAAACCAAAAACGGCGAGGCACACGTGGTCCCGCTATCGAGGCAGGCAGTTGAGTTCTTGCGTGCCTTGGCGCGCGAAGACGCAATGCCGGCGGATTGGCTGTTCGCAACCGGCAGAAAAAGCCCACTTGGAAATTGGGATCGGGAAACCAAGCGCATCATGGTGACGAGCGAGACGTCCGGCTGGAATCGGCATGACCTCCGCCGCACGGGTGCGACGATGCTTGGCGAGATGGGCGAGCTGCCCGACATTGTGGAGGCCGCGCTGAATCACGTTTCGATCCGGTCGCCGCTGGCAGCAACATACAACCGGTCTCGCTACCGGCCTCAAGTCGCCTCCGCCCTTCAAAGACTCGCCGACGCCCTGGATGCAATTGAGAGCGCCGGCGAAGCAGCTCGAACGTCAAGCGACCGGTCAATTATCAACGGGAATGTTGCAACATCTGCTGCGTGAGCGCGGCATCTTTCTTTTCAGTATCTTTGCTCGCGTAATTCCTGCCATATGCTTCCGGATCCGCGATCCATTGGTTGATCGCGGACTCGTGCCAGCCGGCGCTGTGTTCACCGAGTTTGACTTGCCGCGGAAAGCTGCCGTCCGATACCTTGCGGTAAAGCGCCGAGCGACTGAGCCCGGTGCGATTCAGAACCGTGCGGATACGCAGAATGCGTTCGGGTTCGGCCATCTCGTGCGCTCATCAAAAGCGGTCGGACAAACACATTGACGGGCTTCGCGGCGGCAGCAAGATGCGTTCCGCGGCGAGCGAAGCGTGGCGTAGAAAAAGATGCGCGCGGCAGGGTTTCTCCGGCAATTCACCACCGGCCTTTCACCGCGAGTCCTTCCCCTCTTTCTCGGCCCTTTCAGCCTCAAAAGCGCGATGGCCACGCCGTCCCCAATGCGCCAGCATCTGCTCCCGATCTTCCTCGCACAACCGGCGCGCCGCCCCGAGCAGTGCGCCGTAGATCACCGCGCGATCGTCGCCCGCCAGTTCGACGAGCTTGGATTTCACAACCAGCCCGCCAAGCTCGATGAGATGGCGCGTCCGCTCCCGGCGCTTCACTGCCCACGCGCGGGTGTCGCTACGCGCCCGCGTGGCTTCAGCCCGGCGCTGCATCGCTCTTGCCCGGCGCAGCGCCCGAGTCGCGGCTTGAAGCGCGGTTCGCAGTGTCGCGTGTCCGCCGTTGAAAGAACGCCTGGCCGCGCTTGCGCCAGCTCTCCTTCTTGGCCGGATCGCTGCCCTCCATCATCGCCAGCAGGCCGCCCGCCAGCGTCTCGGCATCCAGAGCATCGGCACCCGTCGCGGCGACCAGTTCCCCCAACTGCCGCACCCGCCTTTCCTTCAGGCCCTTTGCCTTCTGCTCCAGCGCTTGCAGCGCCGCATCCAGATCGCGTGGCTTGCGCATCAATCGCCTCCGTGGTCGTGTGACGATAGGATAGCGCGGCCGGTGCGCAAAAGCTGTATTGGCGCCGGAACAGCGTGGGATGCAGCGGTCCCGAACAAGATTCTTTCTTGTGAGGGCGCGCTTATACGTCGTGCCGACGTGCGGTGTGCGCGGTATCTGGATTGCCGGCATGGCGATCTACCATTTCTCGGCGAAAGTGATCTCCCGCGCGGCCGGTTCGAGCGCCGTCGCGTCCGCCGCCTATCGCTCGGCCTCGCGGCTGGCGGATGAGCGGCTCGGCCGGCACCACGACTTCTCCAACAAGCCGGGCGTGGTGCATTCCGAGGTTCTGCTGCCGGAAGGCGCGCCCGAAGAACTCGGCGACCGGGCCACGCTGTGGAACACCGTCGAAGCCGGCGAGGTGCGGCGTGACGCGCAGCTTGCCCGCGAGGTGGAGTTCGCCATTCCGCACGAGATGAGCCAGGCACAGGGCATCGAACTCGCCCGCGACTTCGTGCAACGCGAGTTCGTCGATCAGGGGATGGTGGCGGACCTGAACGTGCATTGGGCCATGGGCGCGGACGGCCTGTCGCGCCCGCACGCGCACGTCATGCTGACAATGCGCGAGGTGGACGAGCATGGCTTCGGCAAGAAGGTCCGCGACTGGAACAAGACCGAGTGCCTGCGAGAATGGCGCGAACACTGGGCCGAGCATGTGAACGAGCGCCTGGCCGCGCTGGACATCGACGCCCGGGTCGATCACCGCAGCTTCGCGCAGCAGGGCATCGACCTGGAACCGCAGCACAAGATCGGCGCCGCGGGATTTCGCCGATTCGAGAGCGGCGAAGAGGCCGAGCGCGTCGAAGATCACCTGCGGATCGCGCGGGAGAACGGCGAGCGGATCATCGCCCACCCGGAGATCGCCATCGACGCGATCACAACGCAGCAGGCGACGTTCACCCGCCGCGACCTGGCCGCCTTCGTGCACCGGCACAGCGACGGCAAGGACCAATTCGACCGCGTGATGGGCGCGGTGCGCGGCGCGCCTGAATTGGTCGCGCTTGGCAAGGATGGGCATGGGCAGCAGCGGTTCACCAGCCGCGACATGCTCGCGGTCGAAGCACGGCTGGAGCACGCCGCCGGCGAGCTATCGGGTGCGCGTCACCACAGCGTTAGCGACCGCAATCGAACGGGGGCCTTAGACGCAGCCGAGGCGCGCGGCCTGCGCCTCTCCGGCGAGCAGCGCGACGCGTTGGCGCATGTGACCGGGAAGGAAGGATTGGCGTCCGTGGTCGGCTACGCCGGCAGCGGCAAGTCGGCGATGCTGGGGGTGGCGCGCGCGGCGTGGGAGGCGGAGGGTTTCGCGGTCCGCGGCACCGCCCTGTCGGGGATTGCGGCCGAAAGCCTTGAGAGCGGCTCCGGCATCGGCGCGCGGACGTTGGCGAGCCTGGAGCACCAGTGGGATCAGGGCCGCGACCTGCTCTCCAGCCGTGACGTGCTGGTGATCGACGAGGCCGGCATGATCGGCTCGCGGCAACTGGAGCGCATCTTGTCCGCGGCCGAGAAGGCAAAGGCCAAGATCGTGCTGGTGGGCGACCCCGAGCAGTTGCAGGCCATTGAAGCCGGCGCGGCGTTCCGGTCGATTGCCGAGCGGCATGGCGCGGTGGAGATCACCAAGGTTCGCCGCCAGCACGAGGACTGGCAGCGCGACGCGACCCGGGCGCTTGCCACCGGCCGCACGGACGAGGCGATCGGCGCCTACGAACAGCGCGGCATGGTGCACGCGGCCGAGACCCGCAAGCAGGCGCGCGAGGAACTGATCGCGGGATGGGAACGCGACCGCCAGGCCGCCCCGGAGGCCAGCCGCATCATCCTGACCCACACGAATGCCGAGGTTCGCGTGCTGAACGAGCTGGCGCGCGGCCGGCTGCGCGACGCGGGCGAGCTGGGCGACGATGCGCAGCTGACGACCGAGCGCGGCGGACGAACTTTCGCGCCCGGCGACCGAATCATGTTTCTCAAGAACGAGCGCGGGCTCGGCGTGAAGAACGGCACGCTCGGCACCGTCGAGGAGGTTACGCCGCAGCACCTCTCCGCGCGCCTGGACGACGGCCGCCGGGTGGCGTTCGACCTCAAGGACTACGCGCATGTCGATCACGGCTACGCGGCTACTGTGCACAAGGCACAGGGCGTGACCGTGGACCGGACGCATGTGCTCGCCACACCCGGCATGGACCGCCATGCCGCCTACGTGGCGCTGTCGCGGCACCGCGACGGCGTCGACCTGCACTTCGGCCAGGATGACTTTGCCGACTGCGACCAGCTCGCGCGGACGCTGTCCCGCGACCGCGCCAAGGACATGGCGTCGGATTACGCGGCCGATTTCGCTGAGCGCCGCGGCTGGGATCAGCCGGAGCGGGACCTGGAGAGGAAGCGGCAGATCGAAGCACGCGCCGCCTTCCACCGCCACGCCTGTGCGGTGGCCATCATCTTCAAGGCGCAGGAGGGCGGCATGACGCATGCCGAGCTGGTACGAAGGGGGTTGCTCGCCGCGGAATACGAAGAGCTGACGCAGGCCCGGCGCGCGCTCAACGCGTTTGATCCGAACTACGCGCGCGACGTGGAGCGCGCCTACCGGTCTGATCCCGACCTCGCCTACGAAGCCGCCGGCGGCAGCATCAAGCGCGCCGTTCAGGCCATGCGGCTGGAAGGCGAATTGCGCGAGCAGGCGCCGGCCCGGGCCGATCGGTTCGTGGAACGGTGGCGGAAGCTGGATGCCGCACGCATCCGCGCCTACCAAGACGGCCACATGGCGGAGATGCGCGCGTTCCGGAACGATATGGGCGAGATGGCCAAAGGCCTGGAGCGCGACCCGCAGATGGAATCCATTCTTGCCGGCAAGAAGGCCCAGCTTGGAATCGCCGCTCCGGATTATGAGGACAGCCTCACGCGCCAACTGGCGAGGAGCATTGGGTATGACCTGGGGCGGGGACTCAGCATCGGATTTTAGCCGTAACGGGCGAGCTGTTGCATTGATACGCACCCAAACAGCAACCGTGAGACTTGGGCCGGTTCTGGTGTCCGATCGCGCCGCACCATCTCGACGGCAGTCTGTGCGGTGCTCTGGTGAGCCGATCGTGGCCGTCTGGGCGCCAGAGGCTTATTGCTATAGGCAACGGTAAGCCGGGGGGTAGACGATCATGGCCATGTGGTATGGGGCAGCGTCGCAGCGCCATGTTGTCGCTGCCACGCTCCTTCTGCTGTCCGGTACGCATGAAGCCCGCGCCGACCAGACGCCCGCCGATCAGTCCAAGGGTGCAAACGTGAAGTCGGTGCCGCTCCCGGCCTCCGCCAAGCCTTCAAAGCCGCCGCCGGACAAAAGCCTCTACACGCTGTTCAACCCGACTCCTTCGGATGAGATGCGGCCGTTCAGTACCGACCGGCCCGGCAAAACCCATAGCGCACAGACCGTCGATGCCGGACATTTTCAGTATGAGGGCGACATCTGGAACTACACGTGGGATCATTGGAGCCCGACAAACACGAGCGTGCGTGCCTACACGCTGGTCAACCCCAACCTGAAGCTCGGCATCACGAACTGGGCCGAGCTCGATGCCTTCCTGCCTCTCTACAATGTCTTGGAGTTCAAGAACCAGCGTGGGCCGGGCGTCGCTCATGCGTTCGGCTTTGGCGACGTGCTGCTCGGCGGCAAGGTGAATTTTTTCGGCAATGACAGCGGAGACCAGTCGTTCGGCGCCATCGCTTTTGTCAAGGTGCCCACGGCGGGGGCCGGGTTGGGCAACAATCTTGTCGAATACACGCTGAACCTACCGTTCACCACGGCGCTCCCGGACCGGTTTTCGCTGACACTGGAACCGGCTTTGGGGCTGCTGCGCAACGCCTACAAGCAAGGCTTGCAGGGTGACCGGCAGTTCCTGATCAACATGAACCGCCCGGTGATCGGCGACAATGTCATCGTGGCACTAGAATTGGCGCTGGATTTCTCGGCCGACCACAATATCGGTCCGCGCCACACCATCGACCCGTCGGTGCAATGGCTCGTCACGCCGAACGTGCAGCTCGACGCGGGCGCCTATATCGGGATAAGCAAGGCGGCGCCGGACTGGAACCCCTATGTCGGGATTTCGTTCCGGTATTGACGGCTGAGATCACGGCGGCGGGCACCCGTTCTTGAGTCTCGCGACTTCTGCCGGCGTGTCCACGGTGTCGCGCACCGTCGCAGTCGATGCGGTGAACCGGTCCAGCGCCGCGAGAATCACCGGCCGCAATGCAGCATCAAGTTGATCGCGCGCCGCCGGACCGTCGATCGACAATGGCGGGAGTTGTGCAACAGCATGCTGCAATGCTCCGCGCAGATCTCGGGCTGTCCGATCGAGCATGGAAGCCGCGGCGGCGGCGTGCCGAAAGTAGTGCGCTTCGGCCAGTTCGAAGCGGCATGTATCGCTCCGAAGGTCGCGCGCGAGTTCGATTTCCTGACGCGTCACGACGAGTTGTGCCGCAATCCGGATCACCGGACACGAAATCATTGCAGCAGAACTTACGTTTACCGCCAGGCGGTAGCCCACATCGTTGCGGTAATAGCCGATCGGCGGATGCCGATGCGGTCCCGGTGACATTGCGCGTAGCTCAGCCGCCGAAAAGTCGGTCTTCACCGAAAGCGCTGTCGAGACGACATCAACCTTGACCGCCAGCACCACAGGCCCGTGACATCCGGCCGCACTGCTGGACGGAAGCGGTCCTGCGACCGCGGCGGCCGCAAGGAGGAGGGCCGGCGCCATCACGGGCGGCGCTCCTGGTTGTCTGGGCCGCCCGGCTTGTTCGATCCAACGTCCATCTTCATGTCGGGGCCGCGCATTTGATGCCCGCCGGCCATGTCAGAGGCTTTCACGAGTTCTGCGTATTTCTGGCCGCTCATTCCGGGCAGCTTTTCCAGGAAAGCAACAATGTTCCACAATGCGGCGTCGCCGTGATCGGACCAGGCGGGCATGCCGGACATTTTGATGCCGTTCTGCAATATCCAGAACAGCTCACCGGGAGTCCAGTGCCGGGCGGCGTTGGTCAGTGCGGGCGGCTTCGGATACATCCCGTCCGCCATGTCCTCGGCATTCACGCCCGGCGCCGAGTGGCACATGGCGCAGTGATCGGCAAAATGCGCGGTGCCGGCAACAACCCTGGCAGGATCCGCCAGATTGCCCGGTGGCACGATATTCGCCGCGTGCATCCTGATCGACCTGATCCGCGCCGTTTCGATGATCCAGCGTGTAAACGCCAGGTGAGGATCGTTCGCGGCGACACTGACGACGCCGGACCATATCAGCACGCCGGCGCCAACCGCGAGCAGCAGCACAAGGCTTGCGGCGGTGCCGACAACGCGCATCGCCGGCCGCCTCATGCCACTCTCCATGCGACGGTGCCGGCTGGCGCCTGGTACCAGCCCGGATCGTCGTAGCTCGCGAGTTCGTCGCGCACCTTCAGCGTGGTGAACATCCCGCCCATCTCCATCGACCCATATGGGCCGCGCCCGGCCATCATCGGGGAGGTGTTGCGCGGGCCGGGCATCATGCCAGACATGGACTGCATCTCCGCCATGCCAGTGCGGCCCATCGGCATGTAGCCAGGCACCAGCTTGCCGATGTCAGCCGCCGCTTCGCCCTGGTTCACACCCACCATGTTCGGAAAGGCGTGACTCATCGCATTCATCGTGTGGTGCGATTTGTGACAATGATAGGCCCAATCGCCTGGGTTGTCGGCGATAAACTCGACATCGCGCGTGGTGCCTACCGGCACCTGCACCGTCGCTTCGCGCCAGCGCCGCTCCGGCGGGATCGGTCCGCCGTCTGTCCCGCTCACCTCGAAATGGTGCCCGTGCAGGTGCATCGGGTGCTCGACCATGGAGAGGTTGCCGACGCGGATACGCACGCGCTGCCCGGTCTTCACCACCATGGGCAGCGTCGCCGGGAAGATGCGGCCGTTGAGCGACCAGATGTTGAAGTCGGTCATCTCCGCCGGATTGGGTCGCGACGTGCCGGGATCGATCTTCCAGGCGTGAGTCATCCACGCAAAATCGCGGTCCACCCTGCCCTCGTCGGGGTCTTTAGGATGAATGATGAACATGCCCATCATGCCGAGCGCGATCTGCAGCATCTCGTCGCCGTGCGGATGGTACATTTGCGTGCCGTTCTGGCGCAGCGTGAACTCGTAGGCGTAGGTTTCGCCGGGCTTGATGTAGGGCCCCGAAAGGCCGCCCACGCCGTCCATGCCGGATGGCAGCAGCACCCCGTGCCAGTGGACCGAGGTGTGCTCGGGCAGCTTGTTGGTGACCAGGATGCGCACCCGGTCGCCTTCCACCGCCTCGATCGTCGGCCCCGGCGAAGAACCGTTATAGCCCCACACCTTCACGCGGAAGCCGGGCGCGAACTCCTGGGTGTATTCGCCGGCGACCAAGTGGAACTCCTTCACGCCGTCTTTCATGACGAACGGCAGCGTTCGCCCTTGCAGCGTGGTGATCGGTGCCCGCGCGCCGCCCTGGGGCGCTGGACGCGGCGGCTGCGGGTCGGGCGCTCCCTGCGCGGCGGCCCGCCGGGCGAACGACGAGCCGGCGACAAGGGCGGTGGCGGCAGTGAGCACGTTGCGGCGGAGCCAAATCATGCTGGGTTCTCCGAAATGTCGGCGGGCACGCGCGACGCGGCGCCCCGCCGGTTGGAAGGGATGTCGGAAGCCGTTCGGCCAAGGGCGCGGTCGAGCTCGGCGCGCGCGATCCAGTAGTCACGCGTGGCTTCGATCAGCCGGCGCGACGCCGCGATCTCGTTCTGCTTGGCCAGCAGCAGATCGAAAGGGCCGAGCAGCATGAAGCTGTATTGCTGGACGCCGAGAGCCAAAATCCGCCGCTGAAGCGGAACGACAACGGCCTGGTAGCGGTTCACCAGGTCCCGCAGGCGCACCAGTTGATCGCGCACCGCCCGCACCTGTGCCCGCGTGTCGATCGCGAGCTGGGCCATCTGGTCCTCGTCCTGCTGCAAGGCCACGGCTGCCCGCAGGCGCGATGCCTGGCCGCGATCGAACAGCGGCAGCGGGATCTGGAACGTCGGGCCGGTGACTCGATAGCCCTCCGGCATCTTCTCCGTGCTGACGCCAAGCTGCACGTCCGTGAGCCAGCCATAGTCTCGCGCGATCCCGAGTGCGCGGGCGGAGGCCTCCGCCTGCCGCCGCAAGGCGGCAATGCGGAGATTGCCGGCGACGGCCAAGGCTTCCAGCCGGTCATAGGGCAGCCTGTCCGGCGGCAAGGCGGGCAGCGTGTCCGGCACCGTCCACGCGGTCTCCGGCCCGAACAGCCCCATGAGCCGGTTCAGCTCCTCTCGGTCGGCGACGCCGGCTGCGAGCGCGTCGGCGTATTCGGTCCGCGTCAGCTCGGCATCGCCCTGTTGGCGGGAGAGGTCGAGGTCGCTGATGTTGCCGGCATCGTGCAGTCGCCGGGCGAGCGAGGCCGCAGCGTCCGAGGCCGCCACACGCTCTCGCAGCACCGCGGCAATCGCTTGGTCGGCCGACAGTCGGAAGTAGGCCTTCTTCACGTCGGCCACGAGGTCGAGGGCCGATGCGGCCACTCTGGTCTGCGCGGCTGCCAACTGCGCCTCTGCCACGTCGCGCTTGGCCGGCAGCAGGATCAGGTTGAGCAGGTTTTGCGTGAGGTCGAGCCCGACGTCGGTGACCGAGTAGAGCCGGTCCGGAAACCGGACGCTCACGCCCAGCGCCGGGTTCTGCAGCAAGCCGGCCTGCACCAGGTCGGCTTGCGCCAACCCGAGTTCGGCATAGCCGGCCTGGAGCCCGCGGTTGCGGAATAGCGCGACCTGAACCGCGTCGTCCGGGCCAAGCGGCCGGGACAGAATGGCCGTCAAGCGACCGGCGGCCTGGCCGTCGGCGGTCGAGCCGTGGTTCCAGACCACCTGCCGGACCGTGCGGTCCGCGACGGTCCGGCTTACCCCGTCGAAGCTCTGATCCAGGCTCGAGGTGGCGCAGCCCGCCAGGACAAGGGCGCTGCCGACGAAGACGGACGCGCGAACCTCTCGGAATCGAATCGCCGTCATTTCGGCTGGGCCGGCATGGTCATGCCCGGCATCGCGCCATGATCCATCCCCGGCATGGCTTGGCCCGACTGGCCCGAGTTGGCGGGCTGCGGCGTGATCCGCTCGATGCGGCTGTTGCCATCTGCATCCGGTCTGCCGAGCTGGAAGCCGATCTTGTCTCCGGCTTTGAGCCCCTTCAGGTCAACCGAAGGTGCCACGGGGAAGTCCATCGTCATGGAGGGCCAGCCAAGCGCCTTGATCGGCTGGTGGGTGACGTTCACCGATCGCTTTGCGGCATCGACGGCGTTCACCACGCCGGTTGCGGCGGCCGACCCGGATGGCGGCTGCGCTTCTTGCGCCATCTTCATACCGGGCATGGAGCCGTGATCCATACCCGGCATCGAGCCCGACATCGTCATGCCCGGCATGTCCATGCCCGCCATGGACCCGCCCGACATGCGCATGGCCGTGGAGGGAGAGGTGGTCGCGGGGATTTCGCCCGTGGCCAGTACGTTCACGGGCCGGACGAAGGGCACGGACGCCGCCGCCGGGTTGGCCGGGTTGTCGAGGGAAAGCGTGGTCTCGGCCGCAGGAGCGGAGCAACCGGCGCAAAACGCACCGACTGCCGCCAAGGCAAAGAGGTGGGAAAGCATGACGCCTCGCGTAACTCGTGTGGAAGGCGGATTCCCGGCGTTCAGGCGCTTGCGCGTCGAACCGGGAATCGGGCGAACTCCATTGACCCGGCAGCAGCGCTTCTGCTGAGCCGGGTTTCAGAGCGTCGAGGGTCTGGGGGGATCTGGTTCGAGAGTCGAGGTGACACCGCGCCCGGATACGAGAAGCGACGCATAGGCGACGGATGTGGGCGCTCGCGCAGCGACCACCAAAGCCGGCGACGGCAAGACGGCCGAGCAACAGGCCATCGAGCAGCACACACAGTCGGCCAAGTCATGATGATGGTGAGGGGGAGCGGGTTGCGGCCGGACAGGCGCATGCATCATCCGCGCTGCGTATGAAGCTGCCGACATGTTCATGCCCGGCGCGTGCTGATGGAGGACGATGCGCGCCGGCGCCGCGGCCGCATGACCGCACCCGGCCACCATCGAGATGGCAACCAGGAGCGACAGCAGCAGCCTGTGGAACGAATGGCGCCTCAAAGGCTCTCCCGTGCCGTGCGAGCCGATCGCACGCCTAATCGCGATGCTACCTTGCAGGTGGCCACAAGGTATATCGTTGTCTCCTTCATCGGAAGCCAGTTCTCAGTGATGGTTGCCGTGCGCATGACTATGATGGGCATGAAGTTCGCAATGCCCAGCCGCCATCGGTTGCCGTCGCGCCAGCAGGAACAGGCCCGCGGCGAAAAGCGCGAAGACGACGTTCAGCCAGAATGTATAGTTCAGCGAGAAATGCACCATCTCGGCCTGCATGTTCGGCCGCTGCCCTGGAATCCAGCCCAGCGCGTTGAAGGCAGCATCCATGATCAGCGCGGAGACCACCATCGTCGCGTAGAACACCGCGGCGATATAGGCGGCCATTTTCCAGCCGTAATAGCGCCGGTACACGTCCAGCAGCGGCAACACGATCAGGTCGGCATACAGGAAGGCCAGCACGCCGCCGAAGCTGACGCCGGCGCCCCACAGCACGGCGGCCATGGGCACATTGCCGATCGAGCAGACGAACGAGAGCACGGCCACGAGCGGGCCGAGCAGCGCATTGGCCGGCACCTGGATCCAGGAGCTGGCGCCTTTCACGAACAGCGCCTGCCACACACCATTCGGCACGAAAACTGAGAGCGCGCCGGCAATCAGAAAGCCGAGCAGCAGGTCCTTCCAAAGCATGGACCAGTCCATCGCGAAGCTCTGGGCCACCCGCACCCACGTGTCGCGCCGGGACAGTTTATGCCACACCGTGCCGCCCGCTTCGGCGGTGTCGCCGTGCTCATGGCCGCCGCCGGGCTCGGGGTGCTGACGGGCTTCCTCCACCAGGCGCGCCGGATAGGTCAGCCGGACAACGAAGGACAGGATGACGACGAGCACGACGCCGCCGATCCACTCGCCCGCCATGAACTGCCAGCCCATCAGCAGGTAGAGAACGATCCCCAGCTCGGCCACCAGGTTGGTGGAGGCGAAGATGAAGGCGAGGCTGGGGATCAGCGCCGCGCCTTTCTTGAACAGCGTGCGGCTGACGGAGGCGGACGCGTAGGAGCAGCTCGAGCTCGCGGCCCCCGCGGCCGTCGCCAGCGCGATCTCGCGGATGCCGGCGTGGCCCAGCGCACGGCTCATGGTCTCCTTCGAGACGACGGCTTGGAGCACGGCCGAGATGGCGAAGCCCAGCACCAGGCTCCAAGCCACCTGCCAGAACATGCCGAAGGCCATCAGCAGGGCTTCGCCGGCGCGGTGCGGGAGGTCAGTCATGGCCGGCCCCCGTTCGGAGCGAGGGATGGCCCTTTCAATTCATCCAGAATGGGACAGTCCGACCGATGGTCGCCGTGGCATTGTTCGGCCACGTGCTCGATGGCTGCCTTCATGGTCTGAAGCTCCGCGATCCGCTCCTGCAGTTCCCCGACATGCTGGAGGGCGAGCGCCTTCACATCCGCGCTGCTCCGCACCTTGTCCTGCCAAAGGGCGAGCAGTCGGCTGATCATGTCCATCGAGAAGCCCAGCGCCCGCGAGCGCCCGATGAAGCGCAGGGCCTGAATAGCGGCCGCGTCGTAGCTGCGATAGTTCGCGGCCGAGCGCGTCACAGGCCGGACCAGCCCGATGGTCTCATAATAGCGGATCATTTTGGCCGAGACGCCGGAAGCCCGCGCCGCCTCGCCAATCGGGCATTCGTCCTGGATCGGCGCGAACTTCGTCAGATCGGCGCGGGTTGGCGCCGCACTCATCGCCTGGAACATGATTGGTTCGGCCCGTCAGTCAGGCCGATCACATGGACCTTTCCACGATGGGAAGGTCAAGGCGCGACGGTCGCGTTCAACACGAGTACGCTAGGTTGTGGTCGACCCATGCGGGTGGTCCGGGTCAACAAGCCCTTACGGCCCCATGCCGCGCCGCGTCCATCCCAGGGCCGCGTCGCCGTCGGTCCGCACGACCGATTGGATGACCTGCACTTTCATCAGCACGCTCACCGCAGTCGTGACGTGCATTCTGCATCCCCTGCGGAGAAGCACGTCATCCTTGTTGGGAAGGCAAATCTGAAGCCCCATTGAAGCCCACACCCGTCGAAACTGACGGCTCGGCCTCTGACAATTGATACAAGTCTTTGATTTAATTGGTAGCGGCGGGCGGATTTGAACCACCGACCAAGGGATTATGATTCCCGTGACCGACCCCGACGCAGCCCGACGCGGCCCGCATGTCAACACCGAAACCCGCCATTTTCCTTGACTTTTCCCCGACAGAGTCCGACATTCGCTGCCACGGTTCCGCTTCCTGGTGTTGACATGGAGTTGACACGGC
>DAIDJM010000012.1 GCA_027451405.1 Acetobacteraceae bacterium
GGGGTAGGCCAGGATCACCGCTTCTACTCAACAAAACACTGCGTCTTGCGTATAAAAGAATACACCGACGCAACATCCCCCAAGCAGAGCAGCCCAGCCGATCAAACCCCAGGATAAACCCAAAGCCCAACCAAAACAAAAGCCACACCACAACACCGCCAACCAACCCCAGCCCAAAAGCCAAAATCAGCCAACAGCCAAAGAGACGCCGTCCGCGTATCCCTTCCTATCCGATGCAATTGTCAAGGAACGACGCAACGCGAGCCGAGCCAGCTGGATCAGCAAAGCCCCGCCTGCTTCACGCCCCGCACCCAAACACGGGCCGGGAAGAGTAGTTGAAGAACCGCCGCGCCGCAAGCCAAAACTCAGCTCGCAACGCGGTGAGGGGTATCTAGGCGCCGCGCCGGGGCATGTCAACTCTATGACGAGGCCGTCTCCCAGGCCGAAGCCGGCCCGGCCGCGTCACCGCCGCCGGGCACAATAACCCGACATCACGCCGCCTCGGCCAAACTCCGCCCATTCACCACGAGCCCATCCGGCCCAGCCGACACCCGCACCGTCTCCCCTTCATGCAGGGCCCCCTCGAGCAGAAGGCTGGCAAGCGGATTTTGCAGGCTTCGCTGAATCACCCGCTTGAGCGGCCGCGCCCCATAAATCGGGTCATAGCCCTCGTTCGCCAGCCAATCCTGCGCCGACGGCTCCAGGTCGAGCGTGATTTTCCGATCCGCCAGCAGGTCCCGCAGGCGCTGCATCTGGATCCCGACGATGGTCTCCATGTCGCTGCGCTGCAACCGCCGGAACAGGATGATCTCGTCTAGCCGGTTGAGGAATTCCGGCCGGAAATGCTCCCGCACTACCCGCATCACTTGCGCTAGCACCAGCGCCGTCTGTTCGCCCTCGGGCTGTGCCGCCAGCAGGTCGCTCCCCAGATTCGAGGTCAAAACAATGATCGTGTTGCGGAAATCGACCGTCCGCCCCTGCCCGTCCGTCAACCGCCCGTCATCGAGCACCTGCAGGAGCACGTTGAACACGTCCTCATGCGCCTTCTCGACCTCGTCGAACAGAATGACCTGATAAGGCCGCCGCCGGACCGCCTCGGTCAGCACGCCCCCTTCCTCATACCCGACGTAACCGGGCGGCGCCCCGATCAGCCGCGCGACCGCATGCTTCTCCATGAACTCGCTCATGTCGATGCGCACCATCGCCCGCTCATCGTCGAACAGAAACGAAGCCAGCGCCTTCGTCAGCTCGGTCTTTCCGACACCGGTGGGCCCGAGGAACAGAAAGCTCCCGATCGGCCGGTTCGGATCATGCAGCCCGGCGCGCGCCCGCCGCACTGCGTTCGCGACCGCCCGCAGCGCATCCTCCTGCCCCACGACGCGCCGGCGCAGCTCATCCTCCATTCGCAACAGCTTCGCCCGCTCGCCCTCGAGCATCCGCTCGACCGGCACCCCGGTCCAGCGCGCCACCACCGCCGCGATCTGCTCCGGCGTCACCGCGTCATTCACGAGCCGACTATCGCCGACACTCGCCTCGATCTTCCGCTCCAGCTCCGGAATAACCCCGTAGAGCAGTTCCGACGCCCGCTGCAGATCGCCCGCCCGCCGCGCCACCTCCACCTCGCTCTTCGCCTGATCGAGCTGCTCCTTCATCTTCTGCAGGCCCGCCACGCGCTCGGTCTCGGCCCGCCAGGACGCGGTCAGCGCATTCGATTTCTCCTCGAGCGCCGCGATTTCCTGCTCGAGCTTGCCGAGCCGCTCGCGCGACGCCGCATCGGTCTCGCGCTTCAGCGCCTCGCGCTCGATCTTGAGCTGGATCAGGCGACGGTCGAGCTCGTCCAGCTCTTCCGGCTTCGAATCAACCTCCATGCGCAGCCGCGACGCCGCCTCATCGACGAGGTCGATCGCCTTGTCCGGCAGAAAACGGTCCGTGATGTAGCGATTGGAGAGCGTCGCCGCCGCCACCAGCGCGCCGTCGGTGATGCGCACCCCATGATGCAGCTCGTATTTCTCGCGAATGCCGCGCAGGATGCTGATCGTGTCAGCGACCGTCGGCTCACCCACAAACACTGGCTGGAAACGCCGCGCGAGCGCGGCATCCTTTTCCACATGCTTGCGATATTCGTCGAGCGTAGTCGCACCAATGCAATGCAGCGCCCCGCGCGCGAGTTCCGGCTTCAGCAGATTGCTTGCGTCCATCGCGCCATCCGCGCGTCCCGCCCCGATCAGCGTGTGCATCTCGTCGATGAACAGGATCACGGTGCCCGCAGCGCTTTCGATCTCCTTGAGCACCGCCTTGAGCCGCTCCTCGAACTCCCCGCGATATTTCGCACCCGCCACCATGGCCCCGAGATCGAGCGCCAGCACGCGCTGATTCTTCAGCGCCTCCGGCACGTCGCCCGCGGCAATGCGGAGCGCCAACCCCTCCACGATCGCAGTCTTGCCAACCCCCGGCTCGCCGATCAGCACCGGATTGTTCTTCGTCCGCCGCGCCAGCACCTGGATCGTGCGCCTTATTTCCTCGTCGCGCCCGATCACCGGATCGAGTTTCTGTGCGCGCGCGAGTTCGGTGATGTCGCGCGCATATTTCTTCAGCGCGTCGAAATTCGCTTCCGCATTCTGACTGGTGACTTTCCGCCCCTTGCGGATCCCGTCAATCGCCCGCTCGAGCGCTTGCGGATCGGCCCCGGCGCCGCGCAACGCGCGCCCCGCCGCATTGTCGCCCGCCGCCAGCGCGAGCAGCACGCGATCCTGCGCCACATATTCATCGCCGGCGCGCTGGGCCTGGCTCTGCGCCGAATCCAGCACCCGAACCAGATCGGGCGTCACCTGCGGCTGCCCCGCGCCCGGCCCCTGCACTTTCGGCTGTCGCGCCACCTCGGCATCGACCGCGGTCTTCGCCCGGGCCGGATCGCCCCCGGCCGCCCGGATCAACCCGGCAGCGGCCCCTTCCTCGTCGTCGAGCAGCGCCTTGAGCAAATGCTCGGGCCCGATCCGCTGCTGAAACTCGCGGATCGCGATGGTCTGCGCGGCCTGCAAAAAGCCCCGCGCCCGCTCGGTGAATTTCTCCAGATCCATGTTTTCCGTCCCTCTTCAGGCGACGAGCATGCCGCGCCCCAAAGGCAGCGCCGCACGGTCCCGTGTCCGGAAATGGGACGCCACCCCCCGCCACTCAAGACGCCATGACAACCTCCCTGTGGCCATTTCGCAACTCCAGGCGGCGTGCCTGCCCCCTGTCCGCAACCGCATCCCTCCGCCCGCCTTGAGAGCCGCGTCACGCACCGGCGCCGAGCTTCACGGACCGGTCAGATAGAGGATCGAAACAAAAATGCCGAAGCATCTCCCTCTCGCGGGGGCACTCCTCGCCGCCACCGCCCTCGCCGCCCCCCAGGCGCTCGCCCAGCCCGTCACCGGGCCCTATGTCAGCCTCGGCGCCGGCTACAATTTCCTTCAGGATTCCTTCGTCCATTCCGACGCCGCCGTCTCCGGCATCCCGGGCCAGCCGGCCGGAATCTATGCCGGTGACAGCAACCCGTTCCAGCGCACCGGCGACAATCAGACGCGCTACCGCTGGGGCAACGGATTCGAGGGAGAGGGCAGCCTCGGCTACGGCCTGAGCAATTTCTCGAACGGGCTGCGCGCCGAGTTCGAAGGCCTCTACCTCAACAATGACGTGAGCACCCGCACCGGCTCGCCGATCCCCGGTGCGACGCATGGCCACCGAGATACCTACGGCGGCATGTTCAACCTGCTCTACGATGTCGATCTCAACGCCCTTCTCGGCATCCCGACCTTCGGCCTGTCGCCCTATGTCGGCGTCGGCATGGGCTATGTCTGGACCCACCTCTCGCCGCTCATCACCCACAATGTCGACGGATCGACCGACCGCGTCGGCGGCACCGAAGGCGGCGTCGCCTACCAGGCCATCGTCGGCTTCGCCTACCCGCTGAACAGCGTGATGCCCGGCCTCGATCTCACGGTCGACTACCGATACATGGGCACCTTCGACAACGGCGCCTTCAACGGCACCCATTATCAGACCTACGGCACCAACCGCGGCAACGTGCATCTCTCGAGCCAGGCCAACCACACGATCATGGTCGGCCTCCGCTATGCGCTGTTCCAGCCGCCGCCGCCGCCACCGCCGGCCCCGCCTGCGCCGCCGCCGCCCGCCCCTGTGGTCCAGGCCCGCACCTACCTCGTCTTCTTCGACTGGGACCGCGCCGACCTCACCGAACGCGCCCGCCAGATCGTCGCCGAAGCGGCCCAGGCCAGCCAGCACACCCAGACCACCCGCATCCAGGTCAACGGCTACACCGACCTCTCGGGCACAGCCGCCTACAACCTGAAACTCTCGGTCCGTCGCGCCCGCAGCGTCGAAGCCGAGCTGGTACGCGACGGCGTACCCCAGAACGAAATCGAAATCCACGGCTACGGCGAGAGCGATCCCCTCGTGCCCACCGCCAACGGCGTGCGCGAACCGCAGAACCGCCGCGTGCAGATCATTCTACAGTAGCAACAGAGTGGCTCCGGGGGGCAGAGGCTCTGCCTCTGCACGCCGCTGGGGCCGAAAGGCCCCAGACCCCACTACTTGGCGGGTATCAGAGACCCCGTGGCAGGCGTCCCTGGCAAAGAAATTTGCCAGGGCGAGGGCCAGATGCGCAAGGCGTACGACGGATCGCGGCGCCATGCCGCCACCTCGGCCTGCCAGTCGGGACCGGTCAGAAACAGCGGCGCCTTCGGCAGCATCGCCGTCACCAGCGCGACACCCAGCAGCCATCCCACCGCCGCCCGGGCGGCCAAGCCCCCAGCCGCCAGAAGCGAAAACGCGAGCAGCACCTGCGGCGCATAGGCATAGCGCGCGCTGCGCACCGGATCGACGAGAAACCGCTCGCCACCCAGAGCTCCGCCATAGGAGAATACCAGAACCGACAAACCCGCCGCCGCCAGCCAGAGCGCCGCCGGCTCGCGCCGCGCCGCGCGTAACAATACGACTGCGAAAATCAGCGCCACGAGCGCGGTGACCGCCGCTGCGCCCAACGGCAGATGCCCATGCCCACAATCCGGCAGCGCCAGCAAAGCGCCGAACCCCGCGCCCGGCACCAGCAGGTTCTTCACATAAATCTCGCACGCCAGCGCCGGCGCCGTCAGGCGCCAAAGCCGATCCTGCGCGCCGGCCTCCAGCACGAAGGCAAGCTGCACCAGCAACCCCGCCCCGAGCGCCATCATCTGCGCCGCCCGCGCCCCGCTCCGCTCCTTTCCCAGACGCACCAACCCCAGCGGCACCAGCGCCACCGGCCCGGGCCCGGCCAGCGGTGCCAAGAACAGCATCGCGCAGCGCCACCACCCGCCCCATCCGCCGGGCGCCTCGAGCGCCAAAATCAGTGCCGCCCCCAGCAACAGATGAAATTGCGCGGTCGCCCCGTTGAGCCAGACCTCCTCCGAGAACGGCACCAGCAGCATCAGCCCGAGCGCCGCTATCCGCGCCCCCGGCCGCGCCAGCCACGCATCCCCCGCGGTCACCACCACCGCGCAAGCCGCAAGCTGCACCGCCAGCGAAACCGACAGCGGCCCATAGGGCGCCCACGCCAGCGGCAGCGCCCATGCCAGCAGCCCCGCGCCGTTCGCCACCACATTCACATACCCGGCATAGGGCGCGAACAGCGCACTCTCCCAGGACAGCCGCCAGGCATTGCCATAGAAGACCGGGCCGTCCTCGGACCAGAAACGCCCGTGCAGAAGCACCGGAAACCGCAACAAGATCACCGCGGCGCAGCCGGCCAGCCAAAGGAGCACGCCGGGTCGCGTGGTCTCCCCTCGCCGCAAGATCAGCCCGACAGAAGATGCCGTTGCGACCGGGCCATCACCAGGATGCCGCCGACCGCGGCCCCATGCGCGAGCAGATCCTCGGCACTCGCATCGAACGGATGCACGAGCGTCAGCAAAGCCCCCGCCGCCCCTGCGCTCGCCAGCCCGGCGAGCCACGCCGTCACGCCCGTGCGCAGCGGCATCGCCCGACGCAACATCCAGCCGAGCCCCCCCGCCAGCGGCAGTGCAAGGACCAGCAGCATGTAGATGCACCATATCGGATGCGTCACCGGCTCCGGCACCGTCGCGGGCGCCACCCACGACCGCAGACACCCGGCGGTGCTCGCCCCCACCCAAAGCAGCAGCGCCGGCACCGGCACCCACGCCCAAAACCGCCCCCGTCCCGGCACGCTCGTCTCGAACGCAGACCAGACCGCGAGCCCCGCGGTGAGCACCTCGCCGAGTGCCGCCAGGCCCAGATCGGGCGTTGCCATCATCCGCGCCTCGAGCGCCGGCAGATCGGCGAACGGCAGCAGCAGCAACCCGAGCCAGAGCACCGCCGCCAGCCACCGCGCCGCCCGCACCCAGGGCGGCGCCAGCCGCCGCACCGGCACGAGCGACTCCGACAGCCGCTCGATCAGCGCCGCCTGCGCCGCCTCACTCACCGCTGGCCTCGCCGAGCGACCGCCGCAGCGCCGCGATCGCCCGATGCAGATTCACCTTGAGCGCCACCTTGCTGCGCCCGGTCGCCGCCGACACCTCCGCCAGCGACCGCTCCTTGAGCGCCAGCTCCTCCACCGCCTGCCGCTGCCCCGGCGGCAGGCCCGCGACCGCTTCGCGCAGCCGCGCCGCCGCCCCCGCCGCCTCCAGCGCCGACTCCGCCCCGCGCTCGGCGTCCGGCGCGTTCGCCAGCGCCACCTCGTCCGCCACCTCGCGCCCGGCCGACCGCGCCCAGGCGCGCTGCGCATCCACCGCCCGCCGCGCCGCGATCGCCGTCAGCCAAGGCAGAAACGGTCGCCGCGGATCGTAGGTCGCCCGCGCCCGGTGCAGCGTGATCAGCACTTCCTGCACCACATCGTCCACCCGGTCCGCGGCAATCCCCTGCCGTCGCGCCATCGCGCCCGCGATCGGCGCCACCGCCCGCAGCAAGGCGCGGCAAGCCACGGCATCCCCGGCCTGCATCCGCACCATCAGCGCGGACAGGATCGCGTCCTCGGTCTCCCTCACGCGGGCAACCGTGCCAGACCCGCGTCCGCGTTCCCAGCCCCCAACCGTTCCGCGAACGCCTCAGGAACCGCTGAACCAATTGTAGCCCTGATCCTCCCAGTAACCGCCCGGATATTGATTTGTGACCGTAATCGCCGCGATGTATTTCGGATTTTTGAAGCCGAGCTTCGTCGGAATCCGCAACCTCACCGGCGCCCCGAACGGCCGCGAGAGCGCGGCGAAATCGAACTCCAGCGCCAGGATCGTCTGCGGATGCAGCGCGGAGGCCATATCGATGCTCGTCGAATAATCGTCATAGCAATCGAAAGCGACGTATTTTGCCCTGAGATCGGCCCCGACCCGCTTGAGGAACCACGCGAACGGAACACCGCGCCACTGCCCGATCTGGCTCCACCCTTCCACACAGATATGCCGCGTGATCTGGCTCGCCTGCGGCATCGCGGCGAGCTCGGCCAGCGAGAAATCCCGCTTATCCTCGACGAGCCCGCCCACCTCGAGGCTCCAATCGTCCGGGATCGGCCGCAATTCCCGGAGCGGATAATAGGCGTTGAACCGCGGCGGCCGCGTGATGGCGCTCGCCGGAAACGTCGCCGCCAGCCTCCGGGGATCGAACAGCGCCGCCTGCACCCGGTCGCTGAAACGCAGCATCGCCCAGAGCGCCCGGTCTATCGGTCCGTCTCCGGAAAGATCGCACCCCGCCAGCATCGACACCGCCCCCAGCGACAGCGCCCCGCGCAGCAACCCGCGCCGCTCCACCCGCGCAATCTCCGGCGCGAACCGCGTGCGAAAATCCCTCATGCCCGCCGCACCCGCCCGAAAATCATGCCCGGCAAGGTCCGCGGCACGATCGCCACCAGCGCCAGATGCACGACGAGGAAAGCGGCGATCACCACCATGCAGGCGAAATGAACCCGCCGCGCAACATCATAGCCGCCGAGCAGCCAGGTGATCCAGCCGAGCTGCACCGGCTTCCAGATCGCAAACCCCGACAATACCGCCAGCGACGCGGCCAGCAGCACGATCACGTAGAACACCCGCTGCACCGCGTTGTAGACGCCGCCATGCGCCAGCTTGAACTGAAGCGCCGCCCCCAGATCCCGCCGCACCGCCGCCCAGCCGATCGGCCAGAAATCCCGCCGGAAATGCCCGCTCGCAAAGCCGAAGACGAGGTAGACCACCCCGCTCGCGATCAGCACCCACATCGCCGCCAGATGCCAAGCGATCCCGCCCGCCAGCCACCCGCCGAGCGTCACCCCGCGCGGAAACACGAAAGGCAGGATCGGCGAAGCATTGTAGATCGCCCAGCCGCTCAACATCATGCAGATCATCGCCGCCGCGCCCGTCGCATGCGTGACCCGCACGACCCAGTGATGCCGAACCTCTTCCACGCACTTGCCTCCGCTGATCGCTTCGCGCCCTTGGCTCTGCGAGTTACATGGTCAGGTAACCGGCCAGTGTGCTTGCACGAAATGGCCTCCGGCGGGCAGGGGGCTTTGCCCCCTGCACCCCTACTGGGGCCGAAAGGCCCCAGACCCCGTTACTTTTCATGCGTCCCCCCAACTAATGGGGTCTGGGGCCTCGGGCCCCAGTGGGGGTGCAGG
>DAIDJM010000013.1 GCA_027451405.1 Acetobacteraceae bacterium
GATCCCGCAAATCCTGCGAGTAGGTTTGCCCGCGCCGCCAGCTCATCAGAACCTCCGGTGATACCGGAGACCTATGAATCACATCTCAGCACCGCGCCGGAATCCCAAAAGCGATTCCACCCTCCGCGGCACCGCTCTAAAGGAAACCCCGATCACTCGGGGATCGTTTCCGAATAGGTCTCCCATCGTAACGGGGTCCGGGGCGCCGCCGGACGAATCCCGCCCGCGCTATCCTCCAACCAAGCCCGGAACAACGTATAGGTCACCGCGAGCACGGCCGGCCCCACGAAAATCCCGACCAGCCCGAACGCCGCCAGCCCGCCGAGCACGCCTGCCAGCACCAGCAGCGTCGGCAGATCGGCCTCCTTGCGGATCAACAACGGCCTCAGCACGTTGTCGATCACGATCGCGATCACGAACACCGCCACCAGCAGAAGCGCACGCAGCGTCTCACCGAACACGAACATCCAGAGGATGACCGGTATCAGAACGATCCCCGGCCCCGCCTGCGCCACGCAAAATACGAACATGACCGCGGTCAGCACGGTCGCGAGCGGCACGCCCGCAAGATACATGCCGAACCCGCCGACCACCGCCTCCGCGAGCGCCGTGACCATCACGCCGACCGCGACGGCCCGGATCGCATGCCCCGACAGGATCACGAGCTCCGCGCCGCGCTCGCCGCCGAGCCGCCGCCCCATCTGCATCACGAGCGCGCCCGCCTGCTCGCCGCGCGCGTGAATGATGCTGGCGATCAGGACCGTCAGCAGGAATTGCACGACGAGCAATCCGAAACTGCCCGCGAGCCCCACGAACCAGGTCGTCGCCGTCGCCGCATAGGGTGCGAGCCGGTGCGCGAGGTCGGCGATCCCGGCATCGTTCAGCCCATTGAACGCGTCGGCCGCGCGGGGGCCGATCAGCGGCAGCTGGCTCACCCAGGCCGGCGCCGCCGGCAGCCGGAACGTCTCGGCGGAATGCGCGAGCCGCAGAAGCTCGTTGGCATGGCCGAGGATCGTGGAGACGGCGGCCCAGAACGGAACCACGAACACGAGCAGTGTGATCGCCGCCGTGACGATCACGGCGAGCATCCGCGAACGCCAGAGCAGGCGCTGCAATCGCAGCAGCAACGGCCAGGTCGCCGTCACGATCGTGACCGCCCAGACGGTGGCCGGCAGAAACGGCCGCAGCACGAAGAGCGAACAGAGAAGCAGCCCGCCGATCACCAGCAGGCTGAGCAGGAACCGGGACAGATCGCGCGGCGGCGAGATCATGGGAGCCCATCCTGCAGCACCCCGTTCCCCTCGCGCCAGCCCTGTTTCGTCCGCGCGACGAACGCCGCCAGCCCGCCCTCCAGGATCGCCGCCCGCATTCCCCGCATCAATTGCTGGTAATACGCAACATTGTGCCAGGTCAGCAGCATGGGCCCAAGCATCTCCTCCGCCCGGAACAGATGGTGCAGATAGGCCCGCCCATGGCGCGTGCAGGCCGGACAGGCGCAATCGGGATCGAGCGGCGCCGGATCGCCGGCGTGACAGGCATTGCGCAGATTGAGGATGCCGCGCGACGTGTAGGCGCGTCCGGTCCGCCCCGCCCGCGTCGGAATGACGCAATCGAACATGTCCACGCCCCGCTCGACCGCGCCGAGCAGATCCTCGGGCGTGCCGACGCCCATCAGATAGCGCGGCCGGTCCGCCGGCAGATGCGGGACGGTCGCCTCGAGCGTCGCGAACATCGCCGCCTGGCCTTCACCGACCGCCAGCCCCCCGATCGCATATCCCTCGAACCCGATCGCCACGAGCGACGCCGCCGATGCGGCGCGCAGCGCCGGATACACGCCCCCCTGCACGATCCCGAACTGCGCATAGCCGTCCCGCGCGACGAACGCCTCGCGGCTGCGCGCCGCCCATTGCATCGACAGGCGCATCGATTGTTCCGCCTGTTGCTCCGTGGCCGGATAAGGCGTGCACTCGTCCAGCACCATGCTGATGGTGGCGTCCAGCAGGTGCTGGATCTCGGTCGCGCGCGCCGGCGTCAGCCGGTAGGAAGCGCCGTCGAGATGCGACTGGAACGTCACGCCATCCGCATCGAGCCGCCGCAATTTCGCGAGCGACATGACCTGAAACCCGCCGGAATCGGTGAGGATCGGCCCCGGCCAGTCCATGAACCGGTGCAATCCGCCCAAGGCCGCGACCCGCTCGGCGCCGGGCCGGAGCATCAGATGATAGGTGTTGCCGAGCACGATGCGCGCGCCCGTGCTGCGCACCGCATCGGCCGTCATGGCCTTCACGGTGCCGGCGGTGCCGACCGGCATGAAAACCGGCGTCTCGACCTCGCCATGGGCCGTCCTCAGGATGCCGGCGCGGGCATGTCCGTCGGCCGCGGCGAGAAACCAGGAGAATGTCATCTGGCCGCCGGCCTCACGCCCCACGCTCCAGAAGCGTCGAATCCCCATAGGAATAAAAACGATACCCGGCCGCGATCGCGTGCGCGTAGGCCGCCCGCATGCGCGCCGTTCCTGCGAACGCGCAGACCAGCATGAACAAGGTCGATCGCGGCAGATGGAAATTGGTCATCAGCAGATCCGCCGTGCGAACGGCATAACCGGGCCGGATGAACAGTCTCGTGTCGCCCGCGAACGGCCGCACCGCTCCGCTCTCGTCGCACGCGCTCTCCAGCAGCCGCAGCACGGTCGTTCCCACCGCCACGATGCGTCCCCCCCCGCGCCGCGCCGCCTCGATCGCCGCAGCCGCGGCCGGCGACACGATCCCCCGCTCGGCATGCATCACGTGCTGTGCCGGATCGGTCTCCCGCACCGGCAGGAACGTTCCGGCCCCCACGTGCAGCGTGACCGCCACCCGCGCAACACCGCGCGCCTCCAGCGCGGCCAGCAATTCCGGCGTGAAATGCAGCCCCGCGGTCGGCGCCGCGACCGCCCCCTCCCGCGCGGCGTAAATTGTCTGATAGGCGCGCCGGTCAGCCTCCGTCGGCCCCTCGGGACGGCGGATGTAAGGCGGCAGCGCGATCGCCGCGGCGCGATCGAGCGCCCCCCGCAACGCCTCGCCCTCGGCCGCGAAGCGCAAAACGATGCTGCCTCCGCCTTCATTCTCCACGATCTCGGCGTTCAAATCCGGATCGCCCGCCTCGAGCCGGTCTCCCGGCCGCAGCCGCCGCGCATTGCGCGCCAGCGCGTGCCAGCATCCATCCGCCCGCGGCTGGTCGAGTGTCACGCCGATACGCGCCGAGCCGCGCCGCGCCGTGAACTGCGCCGGGATCACGCGCGTGTCGTTGACGACCAGCAGATCGCCCGGCGCCAGCAATTCGGGCAGATCCCGCACGATCCGGTCGTGCAACCCTGCCCCCACCTGCAGCAGCCGCGCCGAATCCCGAGGTTCCGCCGGCGCCTGGGCGATCCGATCCGGGGGAAGATGAAAATCGAACGCGTCGAGGCTCTCGTTCACCCGAGATAAGACGCGATCTCGATCAGGTTGCCGTCCGGATCGCGGCAGAAGACCGAATGGATCTCCCCGAGCGCGCCTTCGCGCTTCACCGGCCCCTGCTCGATCGCGACCCCGCAATCATGCAGATGCCCCACCACGTCGGTCGGCCCCACGGCCGTGACGAAACAAAGATCCGCCGACCCCGCCGACGCCTTGCGCGCACTGGTCCATTCGAGCGCATCGACCGGCCGCACATTGATCTTCTGGCCGCCGAATTTCAGCGCGCAACGGGGCTCGGGTCCGTAATCCTCGCGCTCCATGCCCAGCACGCGCTCGTACCAGGCCGCCGTGATCTCCACGTCGGTGCAGGTCAGCACCAGATGATCGAGCCGATCGACGGTGAAGCGCATGCCGGGCCAACTGCCAGAGCCCGCGCGGCCTGACAACAGGCTCCGAGGCCGCTACTTGCCGAGCCAGGCCTGGAACCGCGCCTCCAGCTTCGCGCCGTTCTCGGCCCAGAACCCTTCATCGACCACCAGCGCGCCCGCGAGCGTGGGCGTCATGGCCCGCACCTCGGCCGGCAGCAGCGGAAGCGCATCCTTGTTCGCCGGCCCCAGCCCGGTCGCCTCCGCGAATTGCGCCTGCCGCGCCAGGTCGCTCGCGATCACGAGCGCCGCCGCCGCCGCCGCCGCATGCGGCGCCTTCTGCAGCACCGCCAGGCTCACCGGCTCGATCAATCCGCCGCTCCAATTCACCGCGAAATGGTGAGGCTTGCGTCCTGTCCGGTCGGCCAGCACCAGCCCGGAAGCCGGGGCCGCGATCATCAGCACCCGCCCCGCCGCCAGAAACTGTGCCGGCTCGGACGGCTTGCTCCACCATTCCACGTAAGGTTTGAGCTGATCGAGCTTGCGGAAGGCCCGGTCGACGCCCTCGCTCGTGCGCAGCGTCCGGTAGACGTCCCCCGACGGCACCCCATCGGCCAGCAGCGCGATCTCGAGGGTCCCGCGCGCCCGGGGCGGCAGACCCCGCCGCCCCGGATGCTTGGCCACGTCCCAGAAATCCGACCAATTCGGCGCATCGTGTATGCGCCCGGCATCCCAGGCGAGCGCGGTCGCCTCGAGCCCCACCCCCATGCCGCAATCGCTCACCGCGGGTCCGAGGAAGCGGTCGCGCCCGAGCCGGTTCCAATCGAGCCGGACCACGGTCCCCTTCGCGCAGGCCGCCGCCAGCGAGGGCGCATCGAGCAGCGCGAGATCGGCGCCGGTCGCCGCGAGGCTCGCCATGGCCCCGTCCCAGGCCGGCTGGCCGAGCGTGGTCGCGGTCGCATCGGCATAAGGTTTCAGCAGCAGCCGCTTCGCCGCCTCCTGCAGCGGTCCGGCCGGGATGGCGGCCGAGATCGCGACGGGCCCGGCCGGTGGCGCGGGCGCGGCGGCGGCCGCCAGCAGACCCAGCACCGCCCAGACACGCATTCGCTTCACCCCCAGAAAGCCGGCGCCTCACAAGCGGGCAAGCGGCTCAGCCGTCAAGTGAGGGCTTCGGGAGCCGCTCCCCGCCGCCCGGCGCAGTGCCGCGCCCAGGAACAGCAGCAGCATGAGCGGGGTCACCACGCCGGCCCGGAACACGAAGGGCGGATCGAGAAGCTCGGCTGCCCAGACCGCCACCAGGATCGTCGTCTCCGCTGCCCCGGGCCGCGACGGCGCAATCGCGGTCACGAACAACAGCGCCGCGCAGCCCAGCAACACCGCATCCTGGCTCGACACATGCGGCGCCGCGAGCAGCATGCCGGCCAGCAGCACGGCATCCTGCAATCCCGAGGCGCGGTCGCGGGCAAACACCCAGCCGACGCCAGCCGCGGCGATCAGCGCGGCACCGATCTGCAAAGCGTTGGCGACGCCCGGGCGCGCGCCGGCCAGGGAAGCGCAGGCGAACACGCTCTGCCCCTTGCGACGGCCGGCCTCCAGCCAGGCCGCGTAAGTCCCCCCCGGGTGCAGCAACAGCCCGGCCCAGTCCCGCCACAATTCGGCACCGAGCAAGGCGAAACCGGCCAAAGCCAATATCGCTGCCGCGACAACCATCGCCGCCAGGGCACGCCAATGCCGCCCCGCTGCCAGCGCGACCGGGATCAGCACGAAGAATTGCGGCTTCACGCTGAGCAGCCCTAGCAAGGCGCCGCCCGCGACCGGCCGCCGCCGCATCAGCCCGAACCCGGCCAGGAAAATCGCCGCGGTGAAAAAGCTGTTCTGCCCGCTCAGGAAAAGGAAAGCCGTCTGCGGAAACAGCGCGAGCGCGCCCAGCGCGAGCCCGGGCCGCCGCGTGCGCGCGGCGAGGCACGCGACGCTCGCCGCGAACGACAGTCCCACGAACAGACCGTATCCCACCGCCGCCGGCAGCAGCGCGAAGGGCAGCACCAGCAGCAGATACGAGGGCGGATAGAGAAACGGATGGAAATTGAGCGGCGCCTGGAGCCATCCGGCGAACCGGCTGTTGATCGCCCGCGTCAGCCGCACGCCGTCATAGACGAGCCCCGAATCCCCGCCCAGCCAGGCGCGTCCGGCGGTGTGGAAAACGAGAAAATCCTGGCCGGGCTCGTGGCGGAGAATGACGAACCAAATCCCCCATGCGACGATGCCAAGCACCGCGCAGAGCGCGCCTCCGGCGGGCAGAGGCGCTGCCTCTGCACTCCGCTGGGGCCGGAAGGCCCCAGACCCCGTCACTCAGAAACCGAACATGTGGTCGAGGGAGAAGCCGCCGGCTTCATCCATCAGACCGTGATAGCCGAACAGGCGGCAGGTCGTGTCGCGGATCAGCACGTAGCCCAGCGCGCCGGCCCGCTCGAGCGCCGGCTCGCCGAACATTTCGTGCGGAAACACCATCGCCGAACCCCGGCAGGCGATCGCGAGCCGCGCTTCCTCGATCAATCCGCCGTCGGCGCCGATCAGTTGAAAAACCGTGTCGGAATGCGGATGCCAGTCCGCCGAAGCCGGATAGATCAGCACGGTGAAGCTGCGCCGCTCGTGATCGCCGAGCTTGAGAAACAGGCGCGTCGATAGGCCCGGCGGCGGTCCGCTGTAGGATTGCGGCTCGTCGCGCCACGTCATCGCGGTATTGAAGATATGCGCGCCGAAACTGCATTCCGCCGCATGCGGGGTCTGCCGGCTCTCATACCGGAACAGCCCGTGCAGCCACCCGTCCGCCTCGCCGCCATCCCGGAAATCATAGACGAGTTCGGCATGACCCGCCGCCTCGGCCATGCCGTCGAGATCGAGCGCGCAATCATGCGCGCGCGGCAGATTGCCGAGGAAACGTTGCGCGGTCAGCCGCCCCGCCGCATCGAACAGGTCGAGCCGCACGGGCAGGGTGGCTTGTGACTCCGCCATCGGGTTGGGCTGCACGATGGTGCGGAACCGGTCTGGCGGCAGCACCGGAAACGGCAGCAGAAAGCCCCGCCCGAGCAGATTGGAAAGTTGCGCGATCGCCGGATCGGGCCTCAAATCCGCGCGCTCGACATTGAGATGCGCGATGCGCGTGCGGCCCTGCCGCGTGACCTCGTAACGCGGCCGCACCATATGCCGCCCCGCGCGCAGCTCGATCTGCGCCGGCCAATGCAGCCCGGGCAGCAGTTCGGCGACATCGAGCGCCACCGTCGCATAAGCCCCCACCTCGCGCGGGAGCGCCACCGGCGCCTCGCGTCCCATCCGGTCGAGCGCGATCGCGCCCGCCGGGATCGGTGCAGCGTGACTGTTCTGTACCCACAACGTCACCCGCTCGTCCGGATGCGGTGCCGGCAGCCCCGCGTAGCGGTCCGAGGGCCAGGCATTCGCGTCATGCGTCACCGAAAGGCTCGGCTCGCCCGCCTCGCCGTAGGTATCGAGCGCATATTTCACCACGTCGTGGCCGGCCACCCCGAGCGCATGAATGAAGAGTTGCCCGGTGAAGGCCGGCAACCCGAACCGCGCCCGCACCTCGCGGCTGTCGATCCGGAATCCACCAGCCCCCGACGGCAGATTTTCCTCCCAGGTCGCGATCGCAGCACCGCTCGCATCGAACAGGCGCAGCCAAAGCCGCACCGCGGCCGCGCCATAACCGGACCAGTAATTCGCCCCCACCACCCGCGTGTGGAGCTTGTTCTCGTCCCGGAAGAACGCGAAATTGGTCGCGAAGTTCAGCCGGTCGAGATAGGCGCGCCGATTGGTCAGCATCGCGTCGGGAATCTTCGCGCGGTCGAGCGTGACGAACCTCATATCGGGCGCGAGCGCTGCAAGCCGCGCCGCGATGCGCCCCGCATCGAACGCGGCGATCAAGACGCAGCCCACGCCGGCGCGCGGCAACTCCGTCACCGGCCGCGCCGCGCGTCCGAGGAGTGCGGCGCCGAGCCGCTCCACGTCCTGCACGAAATAGGCGGACGGCGCCGGCATCGCCGGATGCAGCGCGAAGAGCGCGGGCGCCACTGCTTCGGGATCGAACACGGCGTAGCCGCCGCCCGCGCGCAATTCGGCCCCGAGGTCGGCGAGCGCTTCCGCCGCGAGCGGATGGGCGAGCGCCTTGTAAAGCACGTTGCCGCCGCGCCGCGCGTCGAAGGTCTGGATGTCGAGCATGGTGCGCCCGGTCTAGCAGATTCCCTCGCGCCGGGCGGAAGGGCCTAAGTCACCCCGAAAAGCCCCCTGCCCGCTGGAGGCAGGCCAGCAGCGCCTCCCCAGCGAGGCCGGTATCGTCCAGCGGCGTCACCCCCCAGCTCTCCATCCGGCCCGCGAAATCCCGCACCCGCCCGGCCTCCCGCAGCCCCCGCAGGAACAGCGCGATCCGCCGCGACCGACCCGGCAACGACGCGAGCAGGACCGGCGCCTCCGTCGCCACTGCCTCCGACACCATCGAAATGCTGTCGATCGTCACCACGATCGCGTCCGCGCAGGCCAGCAGCCCGAAATACGGGTTCTCCCCCTCCATGTCCCACACCCAGGCCCCGAGCGGCCCCAGCGTCGCCTCCAGCGCCGCCCGGGCCGCCGGCGCGGTCCGCCGTGACGGCGTCACCGCCACCCCCACCCGGTCCCGCCGCATCATCCCCGCGATCGCGCCCGCCAGCCCCTCGCCCTCCCGCGCCTCGAGCCGGAAGCGCCCATTGCTGCCGCCCACCAGCACCGACACGAGCGGGCGCGGCAGATGCGCGAGCCGCGGCCCCCAGACCCCGCGCGCCTCGGCCAGCCGCGCCGCCGTCGCCCGGTGCAGCGCCGTGCGCGTCATCACCACGTTCGGACCTGCGATCTCGTCATGCCGGTTCGCCACGATCAGATCGAACCGGTCGAGCGGCATGCGCGGATGCTGCACCTGCACCGCCAGGTGGCCGCGCCGCCGCAGCGCCGCCACGACCGCCGCTCCGGCCCCGCCGACGCCGATCGCCAGCCGCTCCGGCGGCGGCGAAACCATCCGAGCCGCCACCGGAGCCGGCCACCAGGCCGGCGGCACCTGACGCCAGAGGCCCATCGCCCGGATCTCCTCGACGCGCGGCGCCACCCCGGCCGCCTCGGCCAGCCCCAGCCCCTGATTGCGCAGCCCCGCATAGGCCGAGCACAGCACGACCCCCGAAACCGGCGCGTTCCTTTCACGTCCCATCGGTCACGCCCTGCGGCCTCGCACCGCGGGGCGCAAGCCCGGACGTCACACTCGCGTTTTTTAATCCGGCAACCCCTCACGGCGCTTGCCTCGCGGCAGCACCGCCGATACGGGGTGGCGACAATGACCCGCCCTGTGCCGCCGGACGCCGATCTGGCCGAGGCCATTTCGAAACTGGCGCGCGCGAGCGTGCTGGTGGTGGGCGACGCCATGCTCGACCGCTACGTGTTCGGCTCGGTCGCCCGCATCTCGCCCGAAGCCCCGGTCCCGGTCCTCGCAGTCGACCGGGAGGTCGTGCTCCCCGGCGGTGCCGGCAATCTGGTCCGCAACCTCACGGCACTCGGGACCGCGGTCGCCTTCGTCTCCGTGGTCGGCGACGATCTCGCCGGCTCCGAACTCACCGGCCTGATCGGCCGCCAGCCCAATGTCGAGCCCTGGCTGCTGGTCCAGAACGGCCGCTGCACCACGGTGAAAAGCCGCTTCGTCGCGCGCGGCCAGCAGCTGCTCCGGGTCGACCAGGAACAGACCGGCCCGATCGCCCCGAAGCTCGCCGAGCGGATGCTGCGCGTCACCGGCGACGCGCTCGCCGCCACCTCGGTCACGGTCCTCTCCGACTACGGCAAAGGCGTGCTGTCGGGGGACGTCGCGCCCCGCATCCTGGCCGCCGCCCGCGAACTCGGCCGGACCACGGTCGTGGCCCCCCGCGGCCCCGATTACGACCGCTTCGCCCATGCCGACATCGTCGTCCCGTCGCTGGCCGACCTCGAAAGCATCACCGGCATGAGTGTCTCCACCGAAGCCCGGATCGCCTCCGCCGCCGGCTGGCTGCGCCTGGCGCACGGGTTCGGCGCAGTGGTGGTCAATCGCGGCGCTCAGGGCCTCTCGGTCGTCGAGGCCGAGCGCACGACCCACATCCCCGCCTGGACCCAGGATATCTTCGATCCCGCCGGCGTGTCCGACACCGCGGTCTCGGCGATCGCCGCGGGCCTCGCCGCCGGGCTTCCGCTGCCCGAGGCCGCGCGCATCGCGGCGCTGGCGGTCGGCGTCGCCGCCGGTCAGCCCGGCATGGCGGTCGCCCGCGCCGCCGACCTGCTCTCCGTCCTGACCCCCCAAGGGCGCGCGCTCCGCAAGATCGTCGAGGCGGATCTCGCCACCGAACAGATGGAACGCTGGCGCCGGGGCGGGCTGCGCACCGGCTATCTGACCGCCGGCAGCCTGGACCGCGCCCGCATCGAGGCCGCGCGCGCCGCCTGCGACCGGCTCGTCATCGGCGCGACCCTGCAGGAGGGCGAGAAAGCCGATCCCCCCGAGCCCCTGACCGAAGCTGCGAGCTGGTCCTCGGTCGACCTCATCTGCGTCTTCCCGCCCGGCGCGGAAGCGGAGACGCTGCGCCAATTGCGCCCCGACCTCGTGGTCGAACCCGCCCCGGCCCAGACCACGCTCGAGCTCGTGCGAAGCTGGGGCGGCGAGATCCTGGCCGGCTGATGGACCAGCGCGTCACCGACGGCACGATCTTCAGCCGCGCCCGCGCCGCCGCCCGCGCGCTCGCTCGCGCCCCGGCCGCGTCGCGCGATGCCGGGCTGCGCGCCGCTGCCGCCGCGATCCGTGCCCAGGCGGCGGCGATCGAGACCGCCAACCGCGCCGACCTCGCCCGATCCACCGCCACCGCCGCCTTCCGCGACCGCCTCACGCTGAGCCCCGCCCGGATCGAGGCGATGGCCCAGGGGCTGGACGACATCGCCACCCTGCCCGACCCGCTCTGCCGCGATCTCGGCACCTGGACCCGCCCGAACGGGCTCGTCATCCGCCGCGTGCCTGCGCCGATCGGCGTCATCGGCATGATCTACGAAAGCCGCCCCAATGTCGGCGCCGACGCCGCCGGCATCTGCCTCAAATCCGGCAACGCAGTGATCCTGCGCGGCGGCTCGGAGAGTTTCGCGAGCGCGCAGGCGATCCAGGCCGCGATCGAAACAGGCTTGCGCGACGCCGGCCTGCCCGATTCCGCCGTGCAGATCGCGCCGACCGCCGACCGCGCCTTCGTCGGCGACATGCTGGCCGCCGCCGGCGCCATCGACCTGCTGGTGCCGCGCGGCGGCAAATCGCTGGTCCGCCGCGTGCTCGAGGAAGCGCGCATGCCGGTGCTCGCCCATGCCGACGGGCTTTGCCACACCTACATCCACGAAGCCGCCGACCCCGATCTCGCGCGCCGCGTGCTCCGCAACGCCAAACTGCGCCGCACCGGCATCTGCGGCGCCACCGAGACACTGCTGATCGACCAGGCGATCGCGCCCACCCTGCTGCCGCGGCTGATCGCCGATTTGCGCGAAGCCGGCTGCGATTTCCGCGCCGACGCCGCCGCCCGCGCCATCGTTCCCGACCTGCAGGCCGCGCGCCCGGAAGATTTCGACACCGAATGGCTCGACGCGATCCTCTCCGTCGCCGTGGTGCCCGGAATCGACGCGGCGATCGCCCATATCGAGCGGCATGGCAGCGCGCATACCGATGCGATCCTCACAGAGGATGCCGAAGCGGCACGGCAATTCCTCGATCGCGTCGATAGCGCCGTCACCCTGTGGAACACCTCCACGCAGTTCTGCGACGGCGGTGAATTCGGCTTCGGCGCCGAAATCGGCATCGCCACCGGCCGCGTCCATGCGCGCGGCCCGGTCGGTCCCGAGCAACTCACCTGCTTCCGCTATCAGGTGACCGGCACGGGCCAGCTCCGCCCCTGAGCCCGCCGCCGCGGTTCGGCGATGGTCGCCGCGCACGCATCGGCCTGCTCGGCGGCAGCTTCAATCCCGCCCATCCAGGCCATCGCGCGATCGCCCGCGCAGCAATCGCGCGCCTCGGCCTCGACCAGGTCTGGCTCCTCGTCTCGCCGGGCAATCCCCTGAAGCCACCGCGCGACATGGCGCCGCTGGCACGCAGACTGGCCAGCGCCCGGCGCATCGCCGACGGGCATCGCATCATCGCGACCGATATCGAGCGCGCGCTCGCCACGCGCTACACGCACGACACGCTGCGCGCGCTGCAACGGCGATTCCCGCGCGTGCGTTTCGTCTGGCTGATGGGCGCCGACAATCTGCTGCAATTGCCGCGCTGGCGGCGCTGGCGCGCCATCGTGCAGCAAATGCCGTTTGCGGTCTTTCCGCGCCCACCCTACACTCGCCGCGCGCGCGCAAGCCTGGCAGCGCGGCGGTTGCGGCCCTGGCAACGCCCCGCCCGCGAAGCCGAGCTGCTCGCCAATCTGCCGCCGCCAGCCTGGGTCATTCTTGAAATGCGCGAAGATCCGCACGCCGCGACGAACCTCCGGAACAGAGGAGCCGGCCCATAGCGCGCAAACCCACCGCGTCCGGCGCCGGCCACGAACCCGGCAAACGCGCCCCGCGACCTTCCCCGCTTTCCGGCGTGCCGATGCCGCCCGGAACGCCCCGCAAGAAAGCCGCGGCCGCCGGCCCCCGCGGCCGCCGCGAAACACCCAGTCCCGCCGAGCAGCTCGACCGGCTGCAATCGCTGATCGTCGAAAGCCTCGAGGACGACAAAGCCGAAGACGTGGTCGCGCTCGATCTCGCCGGCCGCGCCGCCTTCGCGGACCGGATGGTGATCGCGACCGGCCTCGCCGACCGCCAGATCAGCGCGATGGCGCAACATCTTGAACGCAAGCTGCATGATTCCGGGATCCGCCGCGTGCAGGTCGAAGGTGCGGGCGGCTCCGACTGGGTGCTGATCGATGCCGGGGACATCGTCGTGCACCTGTTCAAGCCCGAAGCCCGCGCGCTCTACGGGCTCGAGAAAATGTGGGGCATCGAGTTCGACGAGGCGCTGCGCGGCTGAGAGCGTGTTTGAGAACCGGTTCTGGCGGCCGTCTGACGGCGATTTCCTGCGCTCCGGTGCTCACCGGCATAAGCCCGCTCCGCTTGGGTGCTCAAAAATCACCGCCAGCCGACAAACCATAACCGGTTCTCACACACGCTCTGACGCGGGCCCATGCGCCTGATCGCAGTCGGCAAATTGCGCGACGAACCCGAGGCGCAACTCTTCGCCGCCTACCGCAAACGCCTTCGGCCGCCGCTCGCGCTCTGCGAAATCGCCGACGCCAAAGGCAGCGACATCGAAATCCGCCGCCGCGAAGCCGATGCCATTCTTGAACATCTCGGCCCCCGCGACTTCCTAATCGCGCTCGATTCCGGCGGCACCGCGCCGGGCAGCGAAGCCTTCGCCGTCTTGTTGGAGAAATGGCGGACTACCGGCCGCCCGCTCGTCTTCGTGGTCGGCGGCGCCGAAGGGCTGGACCCGTCCGTGCTCGCGCGAGCCGACGGTACGCTGTCGCTGGGCGCGATGACCTGGCCGCACCGGCTTGTGCGCGTGATGCTCGCGGAACAAATCTTCCGCGCGCAGGCGATCGCGAGCGGGCATCCTTGTCATCGTGCCTGGCGGCCAAACCGCTAAGGACGTTCTTTTTCTGAACAAAATAGCCAAAAAGACCTTCGCGCCCTATCCCGGCCCTTGCACCCACGGAACCGATGCGAGTCGCATTCGACGGGCGACGCCGGGCCCCCGGTCCAACAGGCAAAGTCTTTTTGCTTCTTTTTCTTCAGAAAAAGAAGAATCCCCTTCATACCTTTGTATTTGTCACTCTCCGAAACGCTCCGATGCGCCTCCGTCACGCAATGCCCACAAACTGACCCCAATTCCGGCGTTCATAGAACCGTGCGATCATCGCACCGCCAGAAGGAACAAGGATCGGAACATGTCTCCCCGCCCCCTGAGCACCCGCGCGCTGCTGGTGGCTGCGGCCCTGGCTGGCGCTCCCGCCGCCATCGTGCTCACACCGGCGCCGGCCGCGGCGCAGTTCGAGGCCGAGATCACCGCAAACTTCGCGCCGCCGCCGCTGATCGATTACGACCAGCCGCCGATCCCCGAAGCCGGCTATATCTGGACGCCGGGCTACTGGGCCTGGGGCGCCTACGGCTATTACTGGGTGCCCGGCACCTGGGTACTGCCGCCGGAGGTGGGCGTGCTCTGGACTCCGCCCTGGTGGGGCTTCACCAACGGCATCTACGTGTTCCACGCCGGCTATTGGGGCCCGACGGTCGGCTTCTATGGGGGCATCAATTACGGCTTCGGCTATTTCGGCGAGGGCTTCGCCGGCGGTTACTGGGCCGGCGGGCGGCTCTTCTACAACGCCGCCTACAACCATTTCGGTGGCGTTCACATCACCAACGTCTATGTGCGGAACGTGACCAACATCACGATCAACAACCGGGTGAGCTACAACGGCCCGGGCGGCATCGTGCGGCAGCCGACGCCGGCTGAACGCGCCGCGTTCCGCGCGCCGCACATCGCGCCGACCCGCAACCAGGTCGCTCACATCCAGCTCGCGTCGCAAAACCGCGAACTGCTCGCCAGCGTCAATCGCGGCCGTCCGCCGATCGCCGCCACGGTGCGCCCGACCGAGTTCCAGTCCCACGTGCCTCCGGCACGCCCGGCCTGGATGGCACGTCCCGAGCCGATGACGCCGAGCCGGCCCTATGAGCCGAGGCCCTACGCGGCGCAGCCCAATGGGATGCACCCGTATGGAGAAGGACAGACGCCGCGTGCGTATGCGCCGCCTCCGGGCGGCTTCGGGCGCCCCGCCATGCCGGCTTACGAGCCACACATGGCCGGCCCGCCCCGGCCACCTTCGGCCCCTCGCCCAGCCCCGGCGCCGCAGCCGGGCGAGCATCGCGGTCCGCAGCGCTGACGAAAAAGCGGGGGCCTCGCGGCCCCCGCCCCTTTTTTTGCCCGATCCGCGAATGCGGACCGGTCCTTAGCTTACTTCGTCGCGACCGAGGTCGTCGTGGTGCTCGGCAGACCCTTCACCGAGGTCACGAACGTGCCCCAGTTGGCGAACACACCGCGCGGATAGACTGCGGGATCGGGAATGAACTCGTTCGCCGTGTAGAAGATCCCGGTGGCCGGATCGACGGTTGCCGAGGCGTAGTCGCCCCAACGTCCCACGCCGCCGCCGCCGAAATAGGCGTAGCCTGTGAACCCGTCATCCGAGGCGCCGCCGACACCGGTCACCGTGATCGCTCCCGGCACTTCCTTGACGAACGGAATGACCGCCGTGCTCGGGTAACCACCGACCGCATTCCTTTTTGGGCTGGTGATCGATACGCCAACGTATCCATAACCAAGCTTGTTCAGCGCCATGCCCGGATACGAAATGCTATACCCATCGGGCGGCACGATGTAGCCCTGTTTCGCAACGTAAGGCCTGGAGCCGGACACATTGACCACGAACCAAGCCGCAATGTCGCGCGGGAAGCCGGTGCTGTCCGTGGCGCCCGACGTCAGCGCGGCGTAGAGACGGCCGCGGGCCAGCTTCACGCCGCTGCCGAACGAGTCATAGCCCCCATCGAGCATCGGCGCGGCCGTTGCCCCGACGCTCTTGCCGAGGGGTCCGACCACGTTCGGCTGCGTCGAGGGCACAGTCGGTCCGTAGGCCTCACCCCGCAACGTGTATTTCACCGCTACCAGCGTCGAGGGTGCGGTTGCGATGTTGAACGTGTTCTGCACTTCCCAGACGCGGATGTTGGTCGAATTGTCATAAATGTTCCGCGCCGTCAGGAAATACTCGGTGCCGCCGTTCGCGAGCGAGAACGGCTCGCCCCGCGCGGGAATCGCCGGCTCGACCACGAAATCGGGGACCAGGAAGCGCACGGGAGTGAAGCTCTGCCCAGCCACCAGCGCCGCCTTCGGCAATCCCCAAATCGCCGCCGAGACGAAGCTGCTCCCGAACAGATCGGCCGTGATGTAGTAGCCGTTCGCGTCGTAGCCCACCTGCGGATAGTCGGGCAGGCAGCCGCCGGAGCAGCCGGCGACGTCGCTGGCCGACCCGTCAACGAAATAGACGTTGTAGCTGCCGAGCGGGTTGGAGGTCGTGCTCACGGCAATGAAGAAGCCGTAGCCGAGCGGCCCGGAATAAGTCAGCTCGTCCACGAACCAGCGCTGCACCGAGGGATCGAACTCGATATGCGGATCGCTGAGATTGGCCACCGTGCCGGAATTGAAAAACATGGAATTGGCAACTGGCGAGGTCAGCGGCTTGCCGCTTTGGAAGAACTGGATCGTGTTGTTCACGATCTCGCCCACCACGCCGTTATTGACCGCGAGTCCCTGATCCGGCGGCTCTAGCTCGGAGCCGTTGGCGGCCGCGTTGGTGCCTTCATAAATGCCGGTGAAGCCGCTGACGCTGACGGGACCGCTGCCGGCCGCAAGCGCCACGTTCGCCGCCGGATGCGGCAGCGAGGACAGGGCTGGGTGCAGCGAACTTAGCGGCTTGCCGTTCGGCAGCAGCCGCGGCAGCGGCGCCTTCGGCTTCGCGCTCGCGAGCGCGGCAAGTGCGGCGGCATTGCTCTTCGAGCTGGCCAGCGCCGAAAAATTCACGGTGCCCAGCAGTGTGGCCCGCACCGGCGAAAGCGAGGCGGGAAGCGTTTCGGCCAGGACGGCCGCAGGCGTGGCAAGCGCGGCAGCCAAAGCAACCGCGCCAATGATATTCGACTTCAAGGGAATCCTCCGTTCGAGTGCCCGCGCGCGGAACAGTGCGCGACCCAGCACGGATCGCGTGCGCCTGTTCCACCTGCGGATGGAGGGGAGATTACGGCAGCGCATCCGGAACGCAACCCGTTCCGCACCGAACGCAGTGCGTTTTTTAGAAAGGGAAATGCCCGGTTTCCCTGGCGGCACGGCAGGCAAACGCAGGCGCGATCACACTCTCGTAATCGCACGCGCGTTGATTGCAGAGAACCGACCGCTCACGCGCGGGGAGTGCATGCCTCGACGTAAATATCCGCCGCCGCCTCGAAAAGCGCCCGCTCCGCCGGCCCAAACCGGCTCCGCTCCGGACTATCGACATCGAGCACGCCCGACAGCCGCCCCGGGAGGGCGAGCGGCACGACGATTTCCGAGAGCGACGCCGTGTCACACACGATATGGCCAGGAAATTCGTGCACGTCCGGTACCACGATCGTTTCCCCAGCCGCCGCGGCCGTGCCGCATACCCCGCGCCCGAGCGGAATGCGCGTGCAGGCCGGCTGCCCCTGAAACGGGCCGAGCACGAGCGTCTCGCCCTGCAGAAAATAAAACCCGACCCAGTTCAGCCGGCCCACGCGGTTGAACAACAGCGCCGCCGTGTTGGCCGCATTCGCGATAGGATCGCTCTCGCCCGCCAGCAGCGCGCGCAGTTCGGCAAGCAGATCCTGGTCCGTCTCGAGCGGCGCGCTTTCCATCGTCACGCAGGCCGGAAGGTGAGCGCGACCCCGTTCATGCAGTACCGCTCACCGGTCGGGCGCGGCCCGTCCGGAAACACATGTCCCAGATGCCCGCCACAGGTCGCGCAATGCACCTCGATGCGCCGCATCCCGAAACTGCGATCCTCGGACGTGCCGATCGCGCCGGCGATCGGCGCATAAAAGCTCGGCCAGCCCGAGCCGCTCTCATACTTCGTATCCGAACTGAAAAGCGGCGTGCCGCACCCGGCGCACAGGAACTCTCCCGGCCGCTTCTCGCCGTTCAGCGGACTGGTTCCCGCCGGCTCGGTCCCGTGCTTGCGCAGCACGCGGAACTGCTCCGGCGTCAGCCGCTCGCGCCATTCATTCTCGCTCTTCTCGACAGCACCCATCGTTCACCCCGCCACCGCGCTGGCCAGCAACGCCTCGACCCCGCCGAAATTCGCCGCCGTCCGATGCCGCGCGGAAGGCTGCGTGCCATCTTCCGCCCGCACGAGCTGACAGGTCGACAGGCCCGCGAGCCGCGCCGCGTCCAGCTCCGCCTCGACATCCGACAGAAACAGCAAGCGGGCCGGCGGCAGCCGCAACCGCGCCGCGATCGCGCGGTAACTCGCCGCTGACCGCTTCGCCCCGACCCGCGTATCGAAGAATTCCCCGAACAAATTGGCCAGATCGCCGGCGTCGGAATGGGTGTAGATCAGCCGCTGCGCCTCCTCGGAGCCCGAGGAATAGATATGCAGACCGATCCCCGCCGCGTGCCATCGCCGCAGCGCCGGCGGCACATCGGCATAGATCTGCCCCCGCAACTGCCCGCTCTCGAAACCCTCGCGCCAGATCATCCCCTGCAGCGCCTTGAGCGGCGTCACCTTCGCGTCCTGCTGCATCCAGCCGAGCAGCGCCTCGACCTCGCCCTGCCCCGGTGCCAGCGCCCGCACCTCGGCCAGGGCGGCAGCCACCTCCGGCCGCCCGTCCTCGCGCGCCACGAAATCCGCCATCCGCTCGCGCGCGAAGGGAAACAGCGTTTTGTGCACGAACGCGATCGGCGTCGTCGTGCCCTCGATATCGAGGAGGATCGCCGCCGGCCGCGTCATCCGACGGGAAAGCGCTCGGCGATCCGGTCGCCCGTGTAATGCGGCGTCCAGCCGGAGGTGTCGGTGAACACGCGCAGCACCGTGCAAAACGGTTGCTCACCCGCATCGAACCAGTGCTTCACGCCCATCGGCACCGAGATCAGGTCGCCCGCCGTGCAATGCGCGTCATAGACGCGCCCGTCCACATGCAGCACGAAATCTCCCGCGCCATGCACGAAGAACCGAACCTCGTCCTCGGTATGGGTGTGCTCGTCGAGGAATTTCCGGCGCAGGGCCGGATAGGCCTCGTTCGCGCCGCGCATCCGGATCACGTCCGCGGTCCCGGCCGTGCCTGCGATCAGCGCGTCGAGATGCGGCCGGAAGGCGGCCAGGATGGCTTCGTCGGGATCCTCCGGCGCGATCGCCGCCGGCATCTCCCAGCGCTCGAACCGCACCCCGATCTCGGCCAGCGCGGCGGCGATCGCCGCCGGATCCTCGGTGCGCAGCGCCGGCTCGCCCGGGCGATCCTCCGGCGTCACGGTCAACCGGCTCATGCCCGCCTCCTCTCCAGCTCGCAGGCCAGCAGGAATTCGAGCCCTTCCAGCCGCGCGAGCGCCAGTTCCATCTCTGGCGCCCATACATAGACCCCGTGCCCACGGATCAAGTAGCCGAGCCGTGCCTCTCCCAGAACCGGCGCGACCTTCTCCGCCAGCCGCGCGATATCCTGGTCGTTGTCGAAGATCGGCAGCGCGAGCGACGCCTCGTGCGTCGTCTGGCCCTCGAAGATTTTCAGAACCTCATAGCCGGAGAGCGTGATCGCGGTCTCCGGCACGGTCATCGACAGCACGGTCGCCGGCACCGAGTGCCCATGCAGCACGGCGCCCGCCGACGGAAAGCGCCGGTAGATCTGGCAATGCAGCAACGTCTCGGCCGAGGGCTTCGCGGCCGGATCGAGCGGCCGCCCATCGAGATCGACCAGCATCACCGAATGGGCGTCGAGAAACCCCTTGTGCCCGCCGCTCCGCGTGATCGCGACCGCGCCTTGATCCACCCGCAGGCTGATATTGCCGGCCGTCGCCGGCACCCAGCCGCGAGCATCCATGCGCCGTCCGGCGCGGATGATCGCCTCCGCCGCCTCGACCGGAACCCCGCGCACGCGCCCCCCGCGCCTGGTTCAGCCGCGATAGGCGGGCTCGTTCTCGCTCTGCTTGGCCGCCGGCGCCGGCTGCGGCGCCGCGATCGAGCCGGTCGGCCGCTCAGCCTGCGCCTCCATCGACACGTCGTCGTCTTCCGCCATGTTCTTACGGAACGTCTTGATGCCCTTGGCGACGTCGCCCATCAGCGTGCTGACCTTCCCCGACCCGAACAGCAGCAGGACCACGAGAAGCACCAGAACCCAGTGAATGGGAGAGAGACCACCCATCGAAACCTCCTTGGCTCGCGCCGGAGCCCAAGCGCCTGACATGGCAAGACCCGCGCCGCAGCGCAACCGCGCGCGGCCTGCTTAACCGATACGTAAGCCGCCGCGATCAGGATGCGTCAGGAAGCCGTTTTTTTCCGGCTTCTGTGTCCTCCTGAGGCCCGTGCTGGGCCTGAACTTCGCGGCGCCTCCAGGCGCCGCTTTTTTTGCCTCAGCCCCTTTTCCTTGCGGCATCGCCTCGGCCCGCACGGCGTTTCGCCGCCAGCCGAGACGGAGCGGCCGGCGCCACGCCCGGCTAACCCAAGCCTTCGCGAAACGCCCGGATCAGCGCCTCCGCCTCGTCCCGCCCCAGCCCGAGCGCCCGCCCCGCCACGGCTTGGGCGAATCCCGCCCGCGCCAGCATCGCCAAAGCCCGGCGCCGCGCCTCCACCCCCACAACCCCCGTCGCGAACGGCCCCATCCGCCGCCGCCGGAGCGCGATCGCCGCCGCCGCCAGCGCCTGGCCTTCCTCGGTCCGGCTCTCCGCCGCCGCCAGCGCCGGCGAAACGCCGCGCGACGCGAGATGCGCCCCGATCGCCCGCCCCGACTTCCCCGCCCGCAACAGGCGCCGCTTGCGCGCCGCCGCGAAGGCCGCGTCGTCCACCACCCCCGCCTCGACAAGCCGCGCCACCACGGTGCGCACCGCGCGCCGCAACCCCGGCGCTTCGCTTTCGCTGCCCCCCGCCCGCACCCACCGCGCCACCCGCCGGTCCAGCACCCGCACGAGATTGGCCGAGGTCGACGCATACCGCGCGAGATGCCGCAGCGCCGCCTCGCGCAGCGCCGCCTCGTCCAGCGGCTTCGGCTCCCGTTCCCCCATGGCGCCATTCTCGCACTCCCGCGCCCGCGCGCGAACCCGCAGCTCGCCCACAGCGCGGAGCGCCGGCTGGCCGAGGCGCGCCGAGGCACGCGTGAAGCCTCGATACGATCGTATCCCGCCCTGAATCAGCCCGGTACCGGGAGGCTGACCCCGTTTTCAGGCGGCGCCTCTTGCATCTCGGGCTCAATTGCGAGTAATTCGCAATTGCATGACCCCGGAGCCTTCCATGAGTGACGCCCTACGCCGTCCGGCCAGCCTGATGGCCAAGTTCGCCGGCAGCCGCGCGGTGGCAGTGTTCGGTCCGGGCATCGTGGTGATGCTGGCCGACACCGACGTGGGCAGCATCATCACCGCGGGACAGAGCGGCGTGCAGTTCGGCTACCGTCTGCTGCTGCAGCAGGTGCTGCTGGTGCCGATCCTCTACATGATCCAGGAGCTGACGGTCCGGCTCGGCATTTTCACCGGGCGCGGCCATGGCGACCTGATCCGCGAGACGTTCGGCAAAGGCTGGGCCTGGATCTCGGTGGGCGGCCTCGGCATCGCGACGCTCGGCGCCCTGCTGACCGAGATGTCCGGGGTCGCCGGGGTCGGCGAGATCTACGGGATTCCGCGCGTGGCGAGCCTGGCGCTGGCGGCGATCTGCCTGCTCGCGGTGGTCACCACCGGCTCCTACAGGCGCGTCGAACGCGCGGCGATCGCGCTCGGGCTGTTCGAGCTCGCCTTTTTCGGCGTGGCCTGGGCGGCAGGTCCGCATCTGCCGCAAATGTTGCACGAGGCCGTCACCATTCCGTGGCACGACCAGAGCTATCTCTATCTGTCGGCGGCGAATATCGGCGCGGTGATCATGCCGTGGATGGTGTTCTATCAGCAATCGGCGATCGCCGATAAACGGCTGAAGCCGGAACATTTCAAGGCGGCGCGCATCGACACCGCGGCGGGCGCGCTCGTGACGCAACTCGTGATGGGGGCGGTGCTGATCGCCTGCGCCGCGACGATCGGCGGGAAGGGTGGGCAGACCACGCTCAACACCGTGGGCGACATGAGTGCCGCACTGACACCCTATCTCGGCGTCACGTTCGGCCATCTGGTGTTCGGCCTCGGCATTTTGGGGGCCGGCATGGTGGCCGCGATCGTTTGTTCGCTGGCGCTGGCCTGGGGTGTCGGCGAGGTGGCGGGCTACCGCCATTCGCTCGAGCACAAGCCGACCGAAGCCGGCTGGTTCTACGGGATTTACGCGAGCTGCGTGATCGGCGGCGCGGCGCTCGTGGCGCTGTGGCCTAATCTCGTGTCGCTGAACATCGGCGTGCAGATCATGAATGCGCTGCTGTTGCCGCTGGTGCTCGGCTTCCTGATCGCGCTCGCGATCTGGGCGCTGCCGCCGTCCCGGCGTCTGCAGGGTCCCTATCTGGTGGTCGTGTGCGTCGTTTCCATCGTCACGACCGTGTTCGGCGTGTTCGGCGCGATTTACGGAACCGGCATTTTCGGTTGAGACGCGCCTCCGGCGGACGGGGCATGGCTGAGGCGTGCCTCCGGGGCCCCGGCGGCACGCCTCAATCCAGCCGCCCCCCGCGCTTAGCGGGGCGCTCCCTCAGTCCGCGGCAAGTTTCCCCGCCGCCTTCGCCACCACCGTGGATATGTAATCCATCAGCGCCGGCGAGAGACAATCATAGGGCGGCAGCCCGAGTTCGGCGAGCCGCGCGCGGACCGCACCCATGCGGCTCGGCGGAAAACCGTCCTCGATGATCGAGGAAACGAAGGCCGCGAAGGTGGGCGGGGCATAGCCGCCGCCTTGCAGGCGCTCGGGATGAATGAAATCGAGCCCATCGAACGGGTGGCCGGCGCGCTCGACCGGACCGTACATATGCACGCCGCAGCCCGTGCAGGCATGGCGCTGGATCAGTGCGCTCGGGTCCACGACCTTGAGCTTGTCCCCGTTCTCCAGAACCTGCAGTTCCGTGTGAGGAACGACGGCGACCATGGAGAAGGTGGCGCCGCGCGGCTTCCAGCATTTGGTGCAGCCACAGACATGATTGTGCTGCACTTGCGTCTTGATCGCCACCTTGACCGGGCGATCGGCGCAATTGCAGACGAGAGTACCGCCGGAGAAGCTCGGGTTCTCCCTCGGCAGGCCGTGATCCACGGCCGGGTGGATGGCGACGTTTTCGGACATTTCGCTCGCTCCCGCTGTTTTATCGCGGCGGCACCGGAGCTGGCCGCCCCGCCCGCGAGGCTAGCCCAAGCGCCGCCCGCCGCAACCCTGCCCGGTGCAAAGCGGCCGGGAAATCTGTCGCAATTCTGGCCAGAGCGGTGGGCCGGGCCTAGAAGGCGGCCATGCGTATCCTGCTTCGCCTGGTGTTGCTGCTCGGGCTGCTCGTGGTGCTTGCCGCGGGAGCCATTTTCTACGCGCTGTCGAACGTGGCCGGACCGCGGCAGCTCAGCGCGGCGCTCCAGCGCAGCGTCGAGGCGGCAACGGGGCGGCGTCTGCGGGTGGACGGGCCCGTCAGGCTGACCCTCGGGCTGGTGCCCCATCTCGAGGCGCAGCAGGTGGCCTTGGCGAACCCGTCCGGCGCCCCGCACGCCGACATGCTGACGGTCGGACGGCTCGACGCCACGCTGGCGCTGGCGCCGCTCCTGAACGGCGAGGTGGTGATCGAGCAGCTGACGCTGCACGACGCCGATCTGCGGCTCGAGACCGGCGCGGACGGTGTGCCGAACTGGCAGTTCCCGGCGGCGAAACGGGCTCTCTATGGCGGTGACAGCGGGGCCGGCAGCGGCATCGGCGACCTGCACCACGTGGTGGTCGAGGGCGGTCGCATCACCTACGTGCCGGCGCCCGGCGGGATCGTCCCGCTCCCGACCCTGACCGCGACGGTCGACCGGCTGGACTGGTCGGCGGACTCCGACAGTTCGCTGATGCGGGTGAAGGCCGAGGGGCAGACCGCGGCGGGGCCGTTCACGGCGAAGATCCTGGCGGGCTCGCTCGAGCGGCTCGAGGGCGGTCCGGTGGCGCCGCTGGCCGGTTCCTGGCCGCTGACGGTGGATGCGACGGCCTCCGGCGCGCTGCTGCATCTCGATGGCGGCTTCACCCATCCCGATCAGGGGCGCGCCTACGATTTCCGGCTCACCGTCAACATTCCGCAGCTCGAACAGATGCAGCCGTTCGTTCCTGGCGTGAAACTGCCGCCGCTACGCGAGGTGAATTTCACGACGCGGCTGACCGACGGAAACACCGGCGTGATGCGCACCGAAGGCCTGTCGCTGCATGCGGGGGCCGCCGATCTCGGCAGCGTGGTGCCCGGACTCGTGCTGAAGGAAGCGGTGCTCTCCGCGCCCGGCCCGGGACAGACCGCCCAGCTCTCGGTGAACGGGACCTATCAGGGGCAATCGCTCTCGGCCGCGGGGACCGCGACGCAGCCCGACGTGGTCGCATCGGCGACCGCGCCGGTGCCGGTCGCGATCGGGGCGCAGATCGGCGATGCCTCCCTCTCGGCGCGCGGGAACCTCCCGCCGGGACTGGGCCTGTCGGGGCTCGATCTGACCGTCTCGGCGCGGGTGCCCGATCTCTCGGCGCTGTCGGGCCTTGCCGGGCGGAGCCTGCCGCCGGCGCATGACGTCAATCTCAGCGCGCGGCTGGGGGATGCGGGGTTCCGGCTGCGCGGTGTCGCGCTGCGCGACCTGAAATTCACCTCATCGATCGGCGATCTTTCCGGCAACGTGACGGCAGCCTGGGCCCCGGTGCTCGATCTCTCCGGCACGCTCAGCAGCGACCATTTCGATCTCGATGCGCTCGGCATCAGCGCGCACCGGCTCGAACCCGTGCCAACCGCGCCGCCGCCGCCGCCAGTCGCGGCCCTGCCCGGTGTCGCACCGCCGGCGCCGATGCTGATCCCCGATACGCCCCTGCCCTTCGGGCTTCTCAAGGGAGCGGATGCCGACCTGACCGTGACGGTCGCGGAACTGGTGGCCGGCGGCGATCATTATCGCGATCTCGAGGCCGGGCTGCGCAGCGCCGAAGGCCGGCTCACGCTCAATCCGTTCCGCATCACGGCGCCGCAAGGGGTGGTGATCGGCGGGATCACGGTGGACGCGAGCGGTGACGTGCCGACGGTGGCCGCCAATCTGCGCTCGCCGGCGCTCGCGGCCGGCGCCATCGCCGCGGCGCTGGGCGCGCCCGGCGAGGTGGGCGGGACGATGCAGGTGGACGCGCAGCTGGTGGGCAGCGGCAGCTCGCCGCGGGCGCTGGCCGCCTCGCTCGACGGCCATGTCGGCATCGCCATGGTCAACGGCCGCATCAGCAACGCGCTGATCGAGCAATGGCTCGGCTCGACCCTCTCGGCGGCCGGCGTGCCGCCGCTGCCGGATGGGGACGCGGTGGTCAGCTGCCTCGCGGCCCGCGCCGACCTGCACCAGGGCCAGGGGCGCCTGCGCGTTCTGGCGATCGATTCGACCCAGGTGACGATGGACGGAAGCGGCAATTTCGATCTCGGCGCGGAGACGCTCGATCTGCATCTGCGGCCCCAGGTCATAGCCGGCGGCACCACGGTCGCCGCCCCGGTCTCACTCACCGGCAGCTTCGCCGACCCGAAAGCCGCGCTCGACCCGGTGATGGGCAACGGGCGCGTCGGGCTGACGATCGGCGGCCGTCCCGCATCACGCTGCGTGGGCGCCCTCGCGGTGGCCAGAGGCGGCCTACCCGGCCCGATGCCGACCCCGATGGGCGTCGCGGCCACACCAGGGTCGGGCAAGAAACCCGTCGATTTGTTGCAGGGGCTTTTTCATTGAGCGTAATTCGCTTAGGTTGATGCCCGCCTCTGCACTTGACGTCTGGGGCTTTTCGGCCCCAGCGGGTCAAGGACAGCGCCCGGGCCGCCGGAGGCGAGTTCCAATGTCGGGTCATCGGCCTTATTCCGGTAACCCGCCTTAAAGGCGCAGCACGTTCGTCGCGCATCGGGGGTAGGCATGTCGATCTCGGTTTTCGACAATCTTGCGGCCCTACCGCCTCTCGATCGTGCCCATGCCCGGACGTCGGCGCACCCATGCAAAATTTGCGGCAGGCCGGCGCTTTTCAATGATGTCGTGGATTTCAATAAATGCGCGGGCGGTTATAGTTTTGGCCCGTCCGGTATCAGCGTTGAGTGGTACCGCTGCGATTTCTGCGGAACTCTTTTCACGCCTTTTTTCGATCACTGGACGGCCGAAGACTTCCGGCGCTGGGTCTACAACGAGGATTACATCAAGGTCGATCCCGAATATGCCGGCCCGAGACCCAACCGCCTGCTTGAATTTCTGCGGAATTTCCTGGGTCCACCGTCCGGTCTAAGGATCCTCGATTATGGCTCCGGTGCCGGCGTGGTCGTCGAGGGTCTGCGCGCGAGCGGCTACGACGCCATCGGTTACGATCCATTCTCCACGCCGGCGCGGCCTGATGGGCTTTTCGATCTCATTACTTGTTTCGAAGTACTCGAACACTGCCCTCAACCGCTCCAGGTGCTGCGCGATATGCTCGCCCTACTCGGCCAGGACGGGGCAATTATGCTCGGGATGGCGGTCCAGCCCCCCGACATCGAGAGCTTGCGAGCGAACTGGTGGTATTGTGCCCCGCGTAACGGACACTGTTCCACCTTCACACTTGACGGACTCCTGTTCGCAGCCGAAACACTCGGGCTTGCGTTGCAGAGCAAGCATAGCCGCCACGCCTTCTCGCGCGGCGGAAGCCGGCTTGGTCCACGTTTTTCCACCTTGCTTGGATTGCCGATCGTCGGGGTGACGCTATGGGCGCCCAATGAGCCAAGGGCCGAGGGCTGGCACGGGGTGGAACCGCGGCCTCAGGGCCCGGTGCGCTGGACCGCGAAAAGCGAAGTGCATTGGCACGTCACGCCCAGGGCTACCGGTTCGCTGCGGGTCCGAATACCGGTTCTGCGAGCCATCCGACCGGGCTTCCTAGCCGAAAGTCGGATCACAGTCGACGGCGAGGCGTTGGCCACGGAAGCGCGGGCGGATTGCCTGATCGCGCAAACCCAGCGCGCATTCGCCGCCAACGCTCCGGTAACGATAAGTTTGCATACGCCGCCGCCGGAATCGCCTGCTCCGCTCAAGGACGCCCGCGACAGGAGGGCACTCGGCGTCGTCATCCCCTGCTGGGGTGATGCCATCCAACGAACGAGCGGGGCGTGACTTTGAGGCGCCGCTGCCCGCAGAGCCGTGTCCACAAGTCCGCCGCCCTCCCTATTCGGCGTGCCGCAGAGCACGCCAGAACGGAACAGCGCTCTACCGCACCGGCACGCTGAGGCTGATGCCCGCCGCCGGCCGGTCCCGGTCCAGCAGGGCCTGTTCCTGGCTCGAGGTGCTGTTGAAAGCGTTGCCGTCGAACACGGCCTTTTGGGAGAGCAGGGCGGGGTTGAGCTGTGCCGTGGGAGCGGCGGCGGCGCCTGGCGGGGCTTCCAGGTTCAGGTTCGGCACCGGGGCCGCCTCGAGCGAGGCGAGCGGTTGGCTGGATGCCGGCTTGGGAGCCGGGGCGGCGGGCTTGGCCGCGAACGGGCCGGTATCGGCGATCTGGACCGAGAGGTGTGGGTCGGGTTTGCCGGCCGCGGCCAAAAGGAGCGCCGAGCCGGCGAGAACGAAGCGCCACTGTTTCATCGTTGCCCTGCCCGCATTCTTCTTGTCCCCCGGTATGCTCAAGCTGACGGAGCCAAGTAGAAGGATCAAGTAAAACCGGGCCACTCACGATTTAATTCAAATCCCTTTTGGCACGGCTGCAACAGGGGATTTGCGAACAGTCCGGGGGGAGGGACCACCCTCTCCCCGGACTTGCACTCAGGCCGCGCGGCGCGCGCTGCCTTCGGCGAACATGGCGAGCATTTCGCGATTGAAGGCGGGGATGTCGTCCGGCTTGCGCGAAGTGACCAGCCATCCGTCGCGGACGACCTGTTCGTCCACCCAGTCGGCGCCGGCATTCTTGAGATCGGTCTTGAGTGAGGGCCAGGAGGTCATGCGCTTGCCCTGGACGGCGCGCGCTTCGATCAGCGTCCAGGGACCGTGGCAGATGGCCGCCACCGGCTTGCCGGCTTCGATGAAGTGGCGAACGAAGGCGACGGCCTTGGCCTCGGTGCGGAGCTTGTCGGGGTTGGCGACGCCGCCCGGCAGCAGGATGGCGGCGAACTCGTCGGGACGGACTTCGTCGAGGGTGCGGTCGACGGGGAGCCGGTCGCCTTTCTCGTCGTGATTCATGCCCTGGATCTGGCCGGATTTCGGGGCGATCACGACGGGGTCGGCGCCGGCCTGACGGAGTGCGTCGCGGGGGCCGGTGAGTTCGACCTGCTCGACGCCGTCGGTCGCGAGGACGGCGATCTTCATGCCTTTGATGTCGGCCATGCGGACTTCTCCCTGCGGGTGAATGTCCAGGCCAACGGAAGCACGCACGATCGGTTGCCGATGTAAGTCACGGGGTCTGGAACCTTTCGGCCCCAGCGGGTCCCGGGCAGAGCCCGGGCCGCCGGAGGCGCGCCTAAGCCGGGAAGACGACGCCTTCGAGGGACTCCAGTGCCCGGATCCCCGGCAGCACCTTGCCCTCCAGCCACTCAAGGAACGCGCCGCCCGCGGTCGAGACGTAGCTCATGCGGTCCGAGACACCCGCATGGCGCAGCGCCGAGACCGTGTCGCCGCCGCCCGCGACCGAGCGGAGCTTGTGCGCGTCGGTGAGGTCGGCGACCGTGTGGGCAAGCGCCACGGTGGCGGCGTCGAAGGGCGGGGTTTCGAACGCACCGAGCGGGCCGTTCCAGACCAGCGTGCGCAGGGTCGCCACGCGCGCCTTGAGCAGCTCGACGGTCTTCGGCCCGACATCGAGCATCATCGAGTCTGCCGGGATTTCCGTGACCGGGACGGTCTTGGTCGCCGGATTGGCCTTGAATTCGGTGGCCGTCACGGCGTCGACCGGCAGCACGATCTCGCAATTCGCCGCGCGGGCCCGGGCGAGAATTTCGCGCGCCGTGTCGTGCATGTCCGCTTCCTGGAGCGACTTGCCGACACCGATCCCCTGGGCCGCGAGGAAAGTGTTGGCCATGGCCCCGCCGATCACGAGCACGTCCACCTTGCCGATCAGGTTGCCGAGCAGCTCGAGCTTGGTCGAAACCTTCGAGCCGCCGACGATGGCGCCGACCGGGCGGTCGGGATGTTCGAGCGCCGCGGTCAGCGCCTCGAGCTCACGCTGCATGAGGCGGCCCGCATGGCTCGGCAGATGCCGCGCGACCCCCTCGGTGCTGGCATGGGCGCGGTGGGCGGCGGAGAACGCGTCGTTGACATAGATGTCGGCCAGCCCGGCGAGCGCCTTCGCCATCGCCGGGTCGTTCTTCTCCTCGCCGGCATGGAAGCGGGTGTTCTCGAGCACGAGAACCTGCCCGTCCTTCAGCTTGGCGACCGCCTCGTCGGCGACCGGGCCGATGCAATCGTCGGCGAAGAACACGTCGCGGGCGAGAATGTCGCGCAGCGCCGCGCTGATCGGGGCGAGCGACATCGACGGGACGCGCTGGCCCTTGGGGCGGTCGAAATGGCTGACCACGATGACGCGGGCGCCCTTCTCGGCGAGCTCGCGAATGGTGGGCGTGAGGCGCTCGAGGCGCGTGGTGTCGGTGATTTTGCCGTCGCGCACCGGGACGTTGAGGTCGGCGCGGAGCAGGACGCGCTTGCCGGCGACTTCAGCGCTGTCCAGCGTGCGGAAACTTGGCATGACCGAGATATCTCCTGTTTTGGAACGGTCCGGGGAGAGGCTCTGCCTCTCCCCGGACCCCACTCCGCTGGGGCCGGAAGGCCCCAGACCCCAATCCTTAAAGGCTGCCGAACAGGGCCGCGGTGTCGGCCATGCGGTTGGAAAAGCCCCATTCGTTGTCGTACCAGCCCATGACGCGGACCAGGTTGCCGCCGTCGATCGAGGCGGTGCCGGTGGCGTCGAAGGTGCAGGACGCGGGCACGCCGTTGAAATCGCTGCTGACGAGCTTCGCCTTGTTGTAGTCGAGGATGCCCTTGAGGCGGCCCTGCGAGGCCTGGAGGAAGGCGTTGTTGACGGCTTCCGCGCTCGGCTTCTTCGTCAGAACGACGTCGAGCGACACCAGCGAGACGTTCGGCGTCGGCACGCGGATCGCCACACCGTCGAGCTTGCCCGCGAGCTGCGGCAGCACGAGGCCAAGCGCCCGGGCGGCGCCCGTGCTGGTCGGAATCATCGAGAGCGCGGCGGCGCGGGCGCGGTGCAGGTCCTTATGCAGCGTGTCCACGGTGCGCTGGTCGCCCGTGTAGCTGTGGATCGTCACCATGTAGCCGCGCTCGATGCCGAACTCGCGGTCGAGCACGTCGGCCATCGGCGCCAGGCAGTTCGTGGTGCAGGAGCCATTGCTGATCACGGTCATGTCGCGCGTGATCTTGTCCTGGTTCACACCGAACACGATCGTCGCGTCCACGCCATCGGCGGGAGCCGAGACCAGCACCTTGCGGGCGCCCGCGGTGATGAGCTGCGCCGCGGCTTCCTTCTTGGTGAAGAGGCCGGTGCACTCCATGGCCACGTCCACGCCCTGATACGGCACCTTCAGCGGATCGCGCTCGGCGGAAACGCGGATCGGACCCCAGGTGCGCCCATTGTGGCGGATGGTGATGCTGTCGCCGGTCGTCTCGACCTCGCCGGCGAAACGGCCATGCACGCTGTCGTAGCGGAAAAGATGCGCATTGGCCTCGACGCTGCCGAGGTCGTTGATGGCGACCGGCTCGAGATCGGTGCGGCCGCTCTCCACGATCGCACGCAGCACGAGCCGCCCGATCCGGCCGAAGCCGTTGATCGCCACCTTCACCGCCATTTTTCGCATTCCCCTGGTTGACAAAATCCCCCGGCGTCCAGCCGGATCGCGCGGGTCCTTAGCGGAAGCGGACCGCCCTTGCCAGGGGCCGGAGCGCGGATTTTTCGGCCGGAACGCTAGGATTTGCGATGTCCCGGGCGGCCCGCTCGATCGCGTCCGCGGTGAGGCTCCCCGGCCCGTCGGGACCAAGGAAACGGCCGCGCTCCCCGAGCCACCGCTCCCAGCCGAAGCCCGAACCGGCCTCGATGCCGAGCCGGGGAGCAGCGCCGAGCAGCGCCTCGCGCCAGGCCGGGTCCTGGGCGGCGAAACGGTCCCAGCAGGGCAGCGAGATCAGCGCGACGGCGAGGCCGGACGCGGCGAGGCGAAGCTGGGCGAGGCGGGCGGGACCCAGCTCGGCGCCGCTGGCGATGAGCGTGAGATCGCGGCCCCTCTCGGGTCCCGCGGCCAGGTAGCCGCCGCGGGCGCAGCCGGCGCGCAGTTCGGGATCGGGGCTGGGCATGGGATCGGTCGCGGCGGAGAGCAGCAGCAGGCTCGGCCCCTCGGTGCGGCGGATCGCGATCTCGAGGCAGGCGCGGAGTTCCCCCGCACCCCCGGGCCGGTTGACGTGCAGGTTGGCCATGGCCCGCCAGGCCGCGCGGAGCCCGCCGATCGGACAGGGGTTCGCGGGCTCGGCGAGCAGATGCAGCACGCGCAGCGACCGGGCGGCGGCGGTGCGCAGCGCGGGGCCGATCGGCTCGGAATCGGCCAGCGGCGCGGCGCCGACCGGGATCAGGCCGCGATGCAGCGCGATGCCGTTCATGGCGCCGGCCAGTGCCTGCACCTGGATCGGCGGCAGGTAGGCGAGCTCGGGAAGCAGCGGCGCGACACGGCCGAGCAGGTCACGGGCGGCGGTCTCGGTGGAGGCGGCGGGATCGGGGACAAGGTCCGCGGGCAGCGGCGAGGCGGGGCTCGCGATCGCGCGCTCGAAAGCGTCGCGCAACGCGTGGCGGTGCAGCCGGCGCAGCCAGGCGCGGCGGGCGGATGTGCCGCGCTGCCAGAGATCGGGCCAGGGAATGGGCGGATGGGCGGGGGCGACGGTGTCGGGATCGGCCAGCAGCGCGATCAGGGTGGGGCGCCGGGAGCGGAGCGCCGCCGACAGCGCGGCTTCGACCTCGCCGGGATCATCGGCGCGGGGCCGGCGAAGGGTCCAGCCGAGCGCGGCGAAGCGGGCGAGCGGACCGGTCTCGTCGGGATGGACCACGGCCAGAACGGCGAGCCGGCCAAGCTCCAGCGCCCCGGCCGCGGCAGCGGCTTCCTGCGCGGCGCCGGAGGCGAGATCGGCGGCGCCCAACAGGATCCAGGTGCGATGGTCGACCAGCGAGCGGCCGAACCGCGCGGCGAGCAGGCGTTCGGCGATGGCGAGGCCGAGGCCGGTGGCCAGCGCCTGGGCGGGCGCCGCGGCCAGACAGTCGACCAGTCCGGGCGCCCCGGAAAGGCGCGCCTCGAGGGACGCGGCCAGCCCGGGCGGGGTGACGAGCAGACGGTCGCGGTCGGGCCAGAGCGGGTCGGCCGGGTCGAGGCGCAGGAAGCGCGTGGCGAGCAGCGTCGCGGCGAGGGCAAGCCGGCCGGCCTCGGCGGCGACGCTGGCGGCGAGCGCGTGCGGGTCGGCGTCCACCGGGGCGGATTAGGCTTCGAACGCGGCCGGCGCAATCGACGGGTGATTGCGCGGCGGCGGCGCGGTCTGGCATGGCGCAGGCGATGGATCGGATCCGGCGCGGCAGCGAGGCTTTCATGGGCATGGCGCTGCTCGGGCTCGCCGGATGCGGGTTGATCGACCAGCGCACTTTCGACCCGCAGGCGGGGATCAAGCCCGTGCCGCCCAAACCGGTCCTGGCCCCGCTGCCGCCAGGCGCGCCACCGCTGGTGACCATCGATTTCACGCGAGGCGCGCCGCCTTACCAGGAGGCGGTCGCGAACGCGTTGCGCATGGCGCTCGCCCGGCGGTCGGATGCGATCTTCACGGTGGAGACCCTGGTGCCGGTCACGGGATCACCCGAGGCACAGGCGGACGAAGCGAGGGCCGGAGCCGCGACGGCGAGGCAGGTCGCGGAAATCATCGTCGGCGCCGGCGCGGATCCCGGGCAGATCGAGCTGACGGTGCGCGCAGACCCGGCGCGCCACACCGAGCGTGTGCTGGTGCGGGTGCACTGACGGCGTGCCTCCGGCGGCCCGGGCTCTGCCTCTCCATCGGTGCTCGAACCGATGGCGCACCTGATTGCGAGCCCGCTGGAGCCGAAAAGCCCCAGACCCCGTTACTTTGCGGCCGGTGCGCCAGCGGTCCGAGGACCGGACGCACGAGAGGCGGAGCCTCTGCCCGCCGGCGGCCAAGCCTGAACCCAAACGCGCTCCGCTCAGCCGCGCGCGAGACTCTGGCAGAACCGCAGCCGGTAGCCGTCGGGATCGATCACTTCGAACTCGGCATGTCCCGTCCGCACGCCGTCCTCGTCCCGCCACACTTCCTGCATCGGCGCATACAGCCTGGCGCCATAGGCCTGCACGCCCGCGTACACGGCCTCCGCGTCCTGGACCCATATGACGAGCACCACCCCTCGCCCGAACGGATATTCGAGCGGCGCGATCGCGTCCCGCGTCTCCTGGACCGCGATCGCGACCCCGTCGCGCTCGAGTTCGGCGGAGCGGGTCGGCGGATCGAAGCGCAAGGTCGTGAAGCCGAGCACGTCGGTGTAGAAACGCAGCGACTGGGTGAAGCTCGAGCAGGCGAGCTGGACGGCGAGGCTCACTGCGTCGCGAGCGTCAGCACCGCCTGGGGCGGGCTCGGGGCGGTCGATACCAGGATGTGCATCATGTGGCCGCCGAGCGTCACCGCGAAGGCCTGGTGGGTGACGTCCGACCGTTCCTTTTGGGGCTGGCCGCCGAGCGGCTGCAGCGGCACGTGGTTCTCGCGCGCGGCCTCCTCGAGGATGCTCACCACCTGGGCGGGGTCCGCCTTGTCGGCGACCGCCTCGCAACCGCCATCGTCGAGCGAGACCAGGGCGAGGCGAGTGTCGCGGTAGCTGACGTCGAAGACCTCGCCGGAACGGCCGGCCAGGAAAGCGTCGCGGGCCTGGGCCGGCATCTGCGGCGCGCCCTGCTCGGTGAGGAAGCGCCGCATGCCGGCGACGTCGCCGGCGAAATGGAGGCAGGTCGCGCCGAACAGCCCGACTACCTGGTCGGCGCCGCTCGTCGCCTCCGCGGGCGGCGGGGCAGCGGTCTGGGCCAGGCTCGCCCCCGGCACCAGCGCGGCGGCGAGGCAGAGCGGAAAGGCGTATCGCATAGCGTCGTCTCCAGTCGGGTCTGCGGCCGGCGGGGCTACTTGCGCAGAGCCATCCGGATCGGGCCGTCGCGGCGCCCGTGGACGAATTGGTCCACCAGTTCGTTGCCGCTGTCCATCAGATGGCTCGCCGGTCCCTGCCAGACGAGACGGCCCTCGAACAACATAGCGGCCTGGTCGCCGATGCGCCGCGCGCTGGCCATGTCATGCGTGATGGCGATCGCGGTGCTGCCGAGTTTCTTCACGCAATCGACGATGAGCCCGTCGATCACCGCGCCCATGATCGGGTCGAGCCCGGTGGTGGGTTCGTCGAAGAACAGGATGCGCGGCTGGGCGGCGATCGCGCGTGCCAGCGCCACGCGCTTCTGCATGCCGCCCGACAGTTCGGCCGGCGCGAGATCGCCGACCGAAGGGTCGAGCCCGACCTGGGCCAGCACCTCGGCCGCCCGGGCGCGGGCCTGCGCGCGGCGCACGCTGTGCCGCGCAATCAACCCGAAGGCGACGTTCTCCCAGACCCGCAGACTGTCGAACAGCGCGCCGTTCTGGAACAGCATGCCGATCTCGGCGCGCTTCTCGGCCCGGGCCTCGGGCGAGAGAGTGGCGAGATTCTCGCCGTCGATCTCGATCGTGCCGCGATCGGGCCGGATCAGGCCGAGAATGCATTTGAGCAGCACCGATTTGCCCGAGCCGGAGCCGCCGATCACGACCGTCGAGGTGCCGGCCGGCACGTCGAGATCGATGCCGTTCAGCACCGGCTTGTCGCCGAAGGCGCGGGCCAGGCCGCGGATGCGGATGGCGGGCGCCGTCATCGCGCGAAGAAGAGTTCGGTGAGCACGTAGTCGAACGCGAGGATCAGGATCGAGGCCGACACCACCGCCGAAGTGGTGGCGCTGCCCACGCCTTGCGCGCCGCCGCGGCTGCGATAGCCGTGATAGCAGCCCATCAGCGCCACGATGAAGCCGAACACCGCCGCCTTGACCAGGCTGGTGACCACGTCCTGGGTCTGCAGGAACGACAGCGTGTTCTCCAGATACGGAATCGAGTTGAAACCCAGTTTCACGGTCGCAATGAGCCAGCCGCCGGCGACGCCCAGTATGTCGGCGACCAGCACCAGCAGCGGCAGCGCGATCAGGCCCGCGAGCAGGCGCGGCGCCACCAGGTATTTCATCGGGTTGGTGGAGAGCGTGGTCAGCGCGTCGATCTGATCGGTGACGCGCATGGTGCCGAGTTCGGCCGCCATGGCGGCACCGACGCGGCCCGCGACCATGAGGCCGGCGAGCACCGGGGCCAGTTCGCGCACCACCGAGATCAGCACGATATTGGCGATCGCGTTGGTGGCGCCGTAGCGCGCGAAGCCGGTGTAGGATTGCAGCGCGATCACCATGCCCGAAAAGATCGCCGTCAGCGCCACGACGGGCAGGCTGAAATAGGCGAACTCGACGAACGCCCGGCCGAACAGGCGGGCATAGAAGGGCGGCCGCAGGAGATGGCTCAGCCCCTCGGCGCCGAACAGCGTGATCTCGCCGGCCGAGGCGACCGCGCCGAGCACACCGCGGCCGGTCGCGGCGACGGGCCGCAGCGGATCGATCACAGCGGGCCGTAGCTGCGGAGCGCGCGCGAGCCGAGCGAGGTCAGCACCTCGTAGCCATTGGTGCCGGCCCACAGCGCCACCTCGTCGGGCGGCACGGCGGGGCCGATCAGCTCGACCTCGCTGCCGGGCTCGAGGCCCGCGAGGCCGGTCGCATCGAACGTGGTCAGATCCATCGAGACGCGGCCTATCAGGGGCAAGCGGGCGCCGTCAAAAGCGGCCTCGGCGCGGTTCGAGAGCCCACGGTGGTAACCATCGGCATAGCCGGCGGCGACGGTCGCGACCCGGGTCGGCCGGGGGGCGGTCCAAGTGCCGTTATAGCCGACCGTGGCGCCCGCGGGCACCTCGCGGATCTGCAGGACCGGCGCGGTCAGACGCAGCACGGGGCGCATCGGGTTCGGGCGCCCGGGCGTCGGGTTCACGCCGTAAAGCGCGGCACCCGGGCGGGCGAGCCCCTGCCGGAACGCGCCCCCCAGGAAGATGCCCGACGAATTGACCAGGCTCACCGGCGCGGCGGGCAAGCGGCGGCGGGCGGCCTCAAAGCGGGCCAGCTGGGCCGCGTTGTCGGGATGCGCCGGGTCCTCGGCATGCGCCAGGTGAGTCATGACCGCCCGCAGATCGAGCCCGGCGAGACGTTCGGGCTCGCGCTCGAGCCGGTCGAGCTCGGCCGGTTCGAGGCCGAGCCGGTTCATGCCGGTGTCGATATGCAGCAGCGCGGCCAGGCGCCGGCCGCTGTCGCGCGCGAGAGCGGTGAAGGCGCCGATCTCGGCCAGCGTGCCGAGCACCGGATGCAGGTCGTGCGCCAGATATTCGGCGCCGGCCCGGGGCGCGAAACCATGCAGCACGGCGATGGTGGCGTCGGGCAGCTGACGCCGGAGCGCCAGCGCCTCGCTGAGGCTGGCGACGAAGAAATCGCGCGCGCCGGCCGCATAGAGCGCGGGCGCGAGCCGGGCGGCGCCGAGACCATAGGCATCGGCCTTGACCACCGCCGCGGTCGGCGCGCCGTGCAGCGAGGCGAGAAACTGCCAGTTGGCGGCGGCAGCATCCGGGTCGATGCGCAGTTTCGGTGTCATGGCGAGCGCGCGGGCGGGCGCAGCACCGCGAGGGTGCAGCCTATGCCGGCAGCAGCCGCTCGATGCGGGACTCGATCGCCGCCGGCCGCGTGGTCGAGGGAAACCGGTCCGTCACGACCCCGTCGGGCGAGACGAGAAACTTCGTGAAGTTCCATTTGATCGCGCTGCCCATCAGGCCGGTCTTTTGCTTTTTCAGATAGTCCCAGAGCGGGTGCGCGTTGGGGCCGTTCACGTCGATCTTGGCGAACATCGGGAAAGTCACGTGGAAGCGCGTGGTGCAGAAATTGGCGATCTCGGCATCGCTGCCGGGCTCCTGGCGGCCGAACTGGTTGCAGGGGAAGCCGAGCACGGAGAAGCCGCGCGGACCGTATTTGTCCTGCAGCGCCTGCAATCCCTCGTACTGCGGCGTGAAACCGCATTGCGAGGCGACGTTGACGATGAGCAGCGCGCGCCCGCGATAATCGGCGAGCGACTGTTCCCCTCCGTCGATTGTTTTGGCCGTGAAATCGTAAAGGCTGCTCATGCGGCGGATCCGGTGATGGGCTTGGACGGAGGATTTTGCATCAGCCGGCGCAGCTCCGCCAGTTCGGGGGCGGCCGCGTCTTCGGCCCGGGCCTCGATGCGGCGGTAGAGCGCGAGCAGGGTCTCGCCGAGCGGGGTGAGCGCGGCGCCGCCGCCCCCGGCGCCGCCCGGGGCCGCATGCACCACGGGCCCGCCGAAGCTGCGGGCTGTGTCCTCGAGCAGGGTCCAGGCGCGGCGATAGCTCATGCCCATCGCGCGGCCGGCGGCGGCGATGGAGCCGTGGTTCGCGACGAGCTCGAGCAGCTCGGCGCGGCCGGGGCCGAGGGCGAGCCGGCCCTCGAGCACGATCCGGAGATGCAGGCCGCTGCGGTCGGGGTGTCGGGGATTGGGGATGGTGGCCTCCGGTCCGACCATGCCACCGAAACCGCGATCTCCGGAAGAACCGGGGTCCGCAGCCCCCCGGCCCGGCGGGCGCGCCGGCACCGGGCCCCGCCTCAGAAGGCCAGCCGCGCGGTGAGGATCCAATTATGGTCGTAGAGCGGATCGAGCACCGGTTTCAGCCGTTGCTGCGGCGAGACGGCGAACTGATAGCCGACGCCGAGGATCGCCTTCACCCGGCCGGCGATGACGAAACGGCCGAAAATGATCCCCGGCGTGAGAAACAGCTGGTTCTTGCCGCCGCGCTCCGAACCGCTGAGCCAGACGGTGTCGTTCAGCTCCAGTTCGGGCCAGAAATACCGCGCAAAATGATACTGGAACGCGACGTTGGTGAGCCACTGCGCCCCGAGCGTGTCGATGGTCCGGGTCGGCACCGAGAAACCGGACGTGGCCTGGATGTCGAAATCGCCCCACCCCTTGCCGGCCGCCAGCGTGGGCGAGATCACCACCGCATGCTGCGTGAAATGCCGCCCTCCGGCCGAGGGTGTCACGGCCAGGAACGCGGTGACGATCGCGTTGCCGCTGCTCTCGTTCTCGCTGAAAAGACGTTGCTTGATCAGGATGGTGGGTCCGTCGCCCCAGCCGCTGACGGCTTTGCCCTTCACCTGGCGCTCGAGATAGGGCGGCAGGCCGATGATGATTTCATTGGTGGTGGTGGGGATCAGCTCCAGCCCCTTGCCGGTGTCGTAATTCTGCAGGCTGCCGCCATTGGGCAGATGCTCCCAATACTGGTCGTAGCGGAACTCCTCCTCGAGCCGCGGCGTCACCGTGACCAGCGGCGTCATCCAGTGCGGCTGGGACGCCTGGGCCTCGTCGACGCGGTCGAACCAGTCGGCGAAATAGGCGGAAAGACTGTCCTGCTCGACCGGCGCCGCGGCGGTCTGCGCGAGCGCCGGGGCGGCCAGCAGGCTGATCAGCAGGAGCGGGATGGTGCGGCGCATGGCGAGCGCTATATCCGTTCGGATATAGCGCCGTCAAAAACCCGGCGATCCCCGGGCGGGGGGTCTTCGGGTCAGAGCGTGTGCTGCAGCGCCTGGAGTGCCGCGGAGGCGATGATCGCGTGACCGTGCGCGGTCGGATGGAGATGGTCGAAGAAGAGATAGCCGTTCTGGGCGGCGCCGGTGGCGTTGAGATGTCCGCTGAACGGATTCTCGTAATTGCCTGTCCAGACCGGAGTCGTGACGTTCTTGAGCCCGAATTTCGCCGGGTCGGCGACGCCCTGATCGATGAGACTGTAGGCATCGACGAGGTGAATGCTGAGATGGTCGGCGTGGCCGAGCGTCGTCAGGTCGGCCACCAGCTGCTGGTCGTAGATCGAGGAAAGCTGCGACGCGGTGCCGGCCGCGTTGATTTCGGCCGGCGTCTTGCCGAGATCGGGAACGTCGAGGATCAGGAAATTGTGGGCTCCGTCGGCCGCGAGTCCGGCTACGAAATTCACCTCGTTGACGACCGCCGCATGGACGTCGGAGAGGGCGAGCGTGGGATTGGTCGCATAGACCGGGATCGCGTCGAGCACATCGTTGGCGCCGATCGAGATCGTGTAGAGCGCGTTCGCCGACGGGTGCGGGACATTGATCAGGAATTGCGCGAGTTGCGAGGGCAGATCGGTCGGATTGACGGTATGCAGCGGATCGTTGCCGGTCTCAGCGCCGCCATAGGCGTAATCGTGGCCGCCCCTGAGGCTCGGCGAGAGCCCGGGAAGACCGAGCGACTTGGCCACGTCCTGCACCCAGACGGCACCGTTGGAGAAGCGTCCGTCCGAATAGATGAAACCGGTTGGAATCAGGCCGCCGGAGGCGGTGTAATCGTTGCCGGCATCCGACAGGCTGTCGCCGAAGGCATAGAGGGTGCTGAACGGGCTGGTCGTGCTGGTCGTGGTTTCTGGTGCGTAGCCGAAACGGGGAGAGTCGGGCAGGCCGAGCGAAGCGTGATCCAGCATGATTTCCTCCGGCGCACTCTGGCGGTGGCGTAGGCCGTGCGGAATTTAGCATGAGTTGACGCCTGAACAACCCGGCCGGTAGCCTGATCCCGAAGGGCGGATGCCGGAGCGGAGGGGCGCGGGCGAGATGGGCGGCGTGGCCGCGCTCGGGCGTGATCCGGCCATTCCCGCCACCATCACCGGCGGAGGCGGCAGTGCGGAATTACCTGCAATTTTATATCGATGGGAAATGGGTCGAACCGGCCGACAACGTGCCGCTCGACGTGATCGACCCGGCCGATGAGCGTGTCGCCGGCCGCATTCATCTCGGCGGCCAGGCCGATCTCGACCGCGCCGCGGCCGCCGCGCGGCGCGCGTTCGGCAGTTTCTCGCGCACCTCGCGCGCCGAACGGATCGATCTGCTGCAATCGGTCGCCGCCGCCTACGAACGGCGGCTCGGCGAGATCGCGGATGCCATCCGCGAGGAAATGGGCGCGCCCGCCTGGCTCGCGCAATCCGCGCAGGCCCGCAGCGGACTGGGCCACCTGCAGATCGCCGCGAATGTGCTGAAGACCTATCCGTTCGAGGAATCGCGGGGCCGCACGCGCCTGGCCAAGGAGCCGATCGGCGTCTGCGGCTTCATTACGCCCTGGAACTGGCCGATGAACCAGATCACCTGCAAGGTGGCGCCGGCGCTCGCGGTGGGCTGCACCATGGTGCTGAAGCCATCGGAAATCGCACCCTTCTCCGCCTATCTCTTCAGCGAGATCATGCACGAGGCGGGCGTGCCGGCGGGCGTTTACAACATGATCAATGGCGACGGGCCCGGTCTCGGCGCGGCGCTGAGCGCCCATCCCGAGATCGACATGATCTCGTTCACCGGCTCGACGCGGGCCGGCATCGAGGTCGCCCGCAATGCCGCGGCCACCGTCAAGCGCGTGCACCAGGAGCTGGGCGGCAAATCCCCGAACATCGTTCTGGAAAACGCCGATTTCGCCAAGGCCATTCCCGGCGGCGTGCGCGCGGTGATGCGCAATTCGGGGCAGTCCTGCAACGCGCCCACCCGTATGCTGGTGCCGCGGGCGCGGCTGGACGAGGTGGAGCAGCTCGCCAGGCATGCAGCGGCGGAAGTGACGGTGGGCGACCCGGCGGGCAATGCGCAGATCGGGCCGGTCATTTCTGAAACTCAATGGAACAAGATTCAGGATCTGATCCGCAGCGGCGTCGACGAGGGGGCAGCGCTGATCGCCGGCGGCCCAGGTCGGCCGGAGGGGCTCGCGCGCGGCTATTACGTGCGTCCGACGGTGTTCTCCCGGGTCGAGCCGGGCATGCGTATCGCACGCGAGGAAATCTTTGGCCCTGTGCTGTCCATCATGGCCTACGACACGCTCGACCAGGCGATCGACATCGCCAACGACACGCCCTACGGGCTCGCGGCCTATGTGCAGGGAACCGACGCGGCGCAGGTCGAGGCCGTCGCGGCAAGGCTGCGGGCCGGTCAGATCGAGCTGAATTACGCCGGACTGGATCCCATGGCGCCGTTCGGCGGCTACAAACAGTCGGGCAACGGCCGCGAATGGGGCGACCATGCGTTCGGCGAGTTCCTGGAGACGAAGGCGATCATGGGATTGATGGCCGCCTGAGACAGCCTCGGGGGTCGCTCAAAAACGGTAATTCAGAGCGATCCCCACCGTGCGGGGCTGCAGGATGTGCGACGAGGCATATCCCGTATCGTAATTGACCGGCGTGACCGTCCCGTTCGCCACCAGATAGCCGCTGTCATACTGCTGCCCGAATAAATTGCTGAAGCCTACGGTATTGAACAGGTTCTTGATGAAGAAATAGCCTTCCCAGTGTCCCCCGATCGTGTGCGCGCCGAGATAGAGATCGGCGAAGCTCCGCGGATCCTGATTGGTGGTGAGCAGCGGGATCTGATTGCGCGGCGTGAAATTATAGATACCGCGCAGGAACATCTCGAGCCGGTTGCCGAGCGGGACATCGTATTCGGAGCTGAGGCTGACGAACCAGTTGGGCGTGCCGAGCGAGGCGTTGGTCACGCAAAAAGAGGAGACCTGGCCCGGCGGCACATGGGGCGGCCCGTTCGTGTTGGGCTGGCCGGTGCCGGCGAAATCGTTGCAGGGCAGCTTCGCGTGGTCGTAATGCGCATTGGTGAAGGTGGTGTTCAGATTGAAACGCCAATTGTCGGTCAGCAGCGCCGTCGCCTCGAATTCGGCACCTTGCGCGATCGCATTACCGTTGGTCGTAATGCTCTGATAGCCCAGATAGGTGAACAGATTGTTTTGACGCGAGATGTAGTTGTCGTAGGTCTGGCTGAAGATGTCAGCGTTGATCTGCACACGCCCGTCGAACAGCCGCCCCTTTCCGCCAATCTCGAAATCGTAGGATTTCTCGGGCTTGAAGATCAGGTAGTCCTCCGGCAAAGGCAGGCTGACACCGACCTCGGCGCCACCAGGGCGGAATGATTCCGCATAGGTCGCATAAAGCGTGAGGTTACGACTGAATTTGTGCGTATAGCTCGCTAGCCCCGTCCAGGCGCGGTATTCCTGATGCTGATTGGCCGGTGAAATGAGCTGCTGCTGAATTTCGCCCCCGCCGAACACCGGCGGGATGAAGGTGGTGAAGCCGCTCGCCCGGTATTGCCGCTCGAACTGCCAGCGCAGGCCGCCTTCGATCTGATCCGCCTCGGTCAGACGATAGGTCTCGTCGGTGAAGATGGCGTAATCCGTGACCAGCTGATGGATCGGAACGCTCGCGTTGACCTCGGCGACCGGACGGGCGCCGAAAGGCGAGCTCGGGTCGGGAAAGAAAATCGTCTCCGATGGGGTGAACACGGAGACCGCGGCGTCCTGGTGGGCGTAATAGGCGCCGACCATGTAGCTGAACGGCTGGTGATCCGCCGATTGAAAGCGGATCTCCTGCGTCAGCTGCTCCAGGCCGTTATCGAGCTGTTCGGCGCCGATATTGAAACCCCGCAGCAGATTGCCCTTGTCCTGGGCGTTCTGGAACTCGTCCTTCACGGCCTGATAGCCGCCGACATAGTGGATTTCATTGTCGCCCAGCCGGTACGTGGCCTCGAGCGTGGTCAGGTCAGTGCGGTTGTAAAACGTGTAGGGCCCGGGCGCGACCGCGATATTGTCGCCGGGATTGATCCGGCCGTCACTGCCATTGCCGGTCACGCCGAAGAACTGGCGCGTGCGGTCGTTCGAGTCCTGATGCATCAGGACGATCTGCAGATCGTCGGTCGGTTTGGCGACGAAAGTGATGCGGCCGGCATGCTGCAGATTGAAGTCGCTCTGGCCGGTGGTGATGTTCCTCGTCTCGTAGAGCCCGTTCTGATCGAACAGCCCGGCGATCCGCACCGCGAGCTTCCCGGGAACGAGCGGCGTTCCGGCCGCGAACTGGGTCTGGATCTGATCGTTGCTGGCAAAGACCTGCTCGATATAGCCACTCGCCTGATCGAGATCCGGTTGCTCGGTCGCGAACAGGATGGCGCCCGCAGGCGAGGTGCGGCCGCGCAGCGTACCCTGCGGGCCGCGGATCACCTCGATCTGGTCCATGTCGAACAGATCCTGGAACGCGCTCGAGGTCTGCGAAAGCGGCACTTCGTTGACATACAGATCGACCGCGGGATTGGCAGTGGTGTCGGGATCGTAGGTGATGCCCCGCAGCGCGATATTCTGCCCCTGGCCGCCATTGTCGTTGAGCTGCAGCCCCGATACGAGGCTCTGAATATCCTGGAATTGCTGGATGTTGTAGCGCTGCAATGTCCGGCCGCTGATCACATTCACGGTCTGCGGCACGTTTTGCAGATTCTGCCGGCGCCGCTTGGCGAACACCACGATCTGTTCGAGCGTCGGTCCGGACACCGCCGTCGGCGACGCGGGCGTGGTTCCCTGCGCGGCACCCGGATCGGGCGCCAGCAGGGCGAGAGCGGCCACGCCGCCCCGCCACTTAGACCTCATCGACCCGCTCCACGCCGCTCACGACCTTCAGCGCCTGGCGCAGGCGGGGGGTCACCTTGTAAAAGCCGGGCAGCTGGATTTCCACTTCCTGCGCCGGCAGCAGGGGACGAAGCGAAATGCGCCCACGCCCGCCGCTCTCCCGCTCCAGAATCGTGCGAATGGGCGGCAGAGCCTCACTCGAGCGCAGCCATATGCGAATGGCCGCACCCGTCTCGGCGGCGATTCGGTCGAGGGCGGCGACTTCCTGCGCGGTGATGCGCAGCGTCTCGCCTTCGAGACGAAGATCCGCGGTCACGAGCAGCGGGTTGCCAGGTTTCAGGAGATCGCGGCAACGCGAGAGCGTTTCGCTGAACAACGTCACCTCGCAGCCACCGGCCGTGTCCGACAGCGCCAGCCACGCCATGCGGCTGCCGGTCCGGGTGGAACGTTCCTTGATCCCCACCACACAGCCAGCCAAACGCACCCGGCCCTGACCGCGCTGCGCGGCGGCTTCGAGCTGGTTGAGTGCCACCGCGCCAAGGCGCCTGAGCAGGCTCGCGAAATTATCGAGCGGATGCGCCGTCAGATGAAAGCCGACCGCCTCGGCTTCGAATTGCAGCCGCTCCATTTCCGGCCAGTCCGCCATCTCGGGCAATCGCAACGGTTCGCTGGCGCCTTTTCCGAACAGACCGATCTGCCCGCTTTGTGCCGACTCTGCCTCGGCCTGGGCGCGCCGCAAAATCATCTCCGCGCCGGCGAGCAACCGGGCGCGGTTCCGATCGAGCGCATCGAGCGCGCCGGCACGCACGAGGTTTTCCAGCTGAGCACGATTGAGCTGGCGATGATCGACGCGGGAGGCGAAATCGGTGACGCTGCCGAACGCGCGCGCGCCGCGCTGCGCGACGATCGCTTCCATGGCCGCGAAGCCCACTCTCTTGATGGCAGCCAGCGCGTATCGGATGCGAAGACTGCCGTCCTCGCCGCGCTCGATCGTGAAATCCGCGCCCGAGCGATTGATGCAAGGGGGCAGCACGCGAATGCCGAGATGCTCCGCTTCCTGCCGCAATGCCGCGAGCTTGTCGGTATTCTGAATCGCCAGCGACATGCAGGCAGCGAGAAACGCGACCGGATGGTTCGCCTTCATCCAGGCAGTCTGGTAGGAGACGAGCGCGTACGCCGCAGCGTGGGATTTATTGAAGCCATAATCAGCGAAGCGCGCCATCAGGTCGAAAACTTCGACCGCCTTGGCCTCATCGATTCCGCGCGCCACTGCGCCGCTCGTGAAAATCTGGCGCTGGCTATCCATCTCGGCGCGGATTTTCTTACCCATCGCCCGCCGCAGCAGGTCCGCCGCCCCCAGGCTGTAGCCAGCCATTTTCTGGGCAATTTCCATGACCTGTTCCTGATAGACCATGATCCCGTAGGTCTCGGCCAGCGCGGCGCGCAACATCTCGTGCGGCGGCGACCAGGCTTCGCCGTGCTTACGCTGGCAATAGGCGGGAATATTCGCCATCGGGCCGGGGCGATAGAGTGCCACCGCCGCGATCAGATCCTCGAAGCGGTCTGGCCGCATCTGCCGCAGCACGTCGCGCATACCCGGACTTTCGAACTGGAACACGCCACCGGCGTCGCCTCGGGCAAGCATCGTGTAGGTTTTGGGATCATCCAGCGGGATGCTGGCCAGGTCCACCGGCTGGTCCAGACTTTCCAGCAAGGTGCAAGCCTTTTGCAGGATCGTTAGGGTCGTGAGGCCAAGGAAATCGAATTTCACGAGACCCGCCTGCTCGACCCATTTCATGTTATATTGCGTAACGAGCGTGCCTTCGCGGGGATCGCGGTAGAGCGGCACGAGGTCGATGAGATTGCGGTCGCCGATGACCACGCCGGCGGCGTGCGTGCTGGCATGCCGGTAGAGACCTTCGAGCTGCAGCGCGATCTCGAGCAGGCGTCTGACGGACTCGTCGGAGTCCCGCATTTCCTGCAGGCGCGGCTCACCCGCGACGGCCTCTTTCAGCGTCGTCGGCTTGGCGGGGTTGTTGGGTATGAGTTCCGCCACCTTGTTGACGTGGCCATAGGTCATCCCGAGCACACGCCCGACATCGCGCACCGCGGCACGGGCCTGCAGCTTACCGAACGTAATGATCTGGGCGACGCGGTCGGCACCATATTCGCGGCGCACATAGTCGATGACCTCGTCGCGCCGGTTCTGGCAGAAATCGATGTCGAAATCCGGCATCGACACGCGCTCGGGATTCAGGAACCGTTCGAACAGCAAATTGAATCGCAGCGGATCGAGATCGGTGATGGTCAGCGCCCAGGCCACGACCGAACCGGCGCCTGAGCCGCGTCCCGGACCGACGGGAATGCCTTGCGATTTCGCCCATTGGATGAAATCCGCGACGATCAGGAAATAGCCGGCGAACCCCATCCGTTCGATGACGCCGAGCTCGTATTCCAGCCGCGCCTCATAGGGTGCCCGCTCGCCGTCATGGGTCGACTGCGCCGCCAGCCGGCCGGCAAGCCCCTCGCGGGCCATCGCGCGCAGTGTTTCCGCCTCGGAACTGCCAGGCCGCACTTTCGGGCAGACCGGTAGGAGAGGTTTGCGGGTTTCCGCAATGGCAGCACATTGGCGAGCAATTGCCAGCGTATTGTGGCAGGCGTCGGGAAGATCGGCAAACAGGCGCCGCATGTCCGCTGCCGGCTTGAACCATTGTTCGGGCGAAACACGGCGGCGGTCACGATCCTGCATGAGCCGTCCATCCGCGATGCATAACAGCGCGTCATGGGCGGCATGCATCGCGGGACTCGGAAAAAAACACTCGTTTACCGCAACAACTGGCACTCCCGCGCGGTCCGCAAGCGTGAGCAGCCCCGGCTCGATAGAGGCTTCCTGGGGCAGTCCATGACGGTTCAGTTCGACCGCAACTCGATCGGGAAAGGCTTCGCGGGCCCGGGCGAGCCACTGTCCGGCCTCCCCCTCCTTCCCTTCTGCGAGAAGACGCGAGAGCGGTCCCCGTGTGCCGCCGGTGAGCAGGAACAGCCCCTCGGCGCGCGCGGCGACCGTTTCAAAATCGAGCCTCGGGTCGGTGGGATCGGAGTCGAGGAACCCCCGAGAGGAGAGCGCCTGCAAGTTGCCGAAACCCGTCTCCGTCATGGCGATCAGAACGACCGGCTCCGGGGCGGCCGCCGGCTTGCGGGCGCCGGTCGCGATCTGACAGCACAGGATGGGCTGCACGCCTCTGGCGATACATGCCTGCGTGAACTCGAGCGCCCCGAAAAGGTTGCCCGAGTCGGCGATCCCGACCGCCGGCATGGCCATCTCGTGGGCCAGGGCAGCGATCTTCTCCGCCTTGATCGCGCCTTCGCTCAGGGAGTAGGCGGAGTGCACCCGCAGATGCACGAAGTCGGCATGTGGCATGCCGTCAGGCTAGCGCGACGCGGGGACGGTGCCAAAGCATTGGCGTGCGGGACGGGGAGCTTCCCCTCCGCCTCACCCGGCGGCCGTCCCGCCGGGGTCGCAAGGCTCGATCTTTCCTTGCTTTATCGTAACGACGCGATCCATCCGCCTTGCCAGGTCGGCATTGTGGGTGGCGATCAGCGCCGCGGTTTTGTGCTCCCGGGTGACGCGGACCAGCTCGTCGAACACGATGTCGGCCGTGTTCACGTCGAGATTGCCCGTGGGTTCGTCGGCCAGCAGAATGGCAGGACTGTTGGCCAGGGCGCGGGCGATCGCGACGCGCTGCTGCTCGCCGCCGGAAAGTTTGCCGGGCAGATGGGACTCGCGTGCAGAGAGGCCAAAGGCCGCAAGCAGTTCGCGCGCGCGCGACTGCGCGGCCGGCTGAGTTTGGCCCGCGATCATCTGCGGCAGAGCCACGTTTTCGAGGGCGGTGAATTCCGCGAGCAGATGATGGAATTGATAGACGAATCCGATCCGGTCGCGACGCAGCGCGGTGCGCGCGGGGTCGGGAAGACCGCCCGCATCGGTCCCACCGATCAGCACAGCGCCGCCATCGGGCTTTTCGAGCAGCCCGGCAAGATGAAGAAGCGTCGATTTTCCGGTGCCCGACGGCGCGACGAGCGCCACGATCTCGCCGGCGCGCAGCACCAGATCGGCGCCGCGCAGCACCGGCAATTCGCCAGCCTCGCTGCGATAGGTGCGCACGAGACCGCGCAAGAAGAGCGGATCATTCATGCCGCAGCGCTTCGACCGGATCGGTGCGGGCCGCGCGCCAGCTCGGGTAGAGCGTGGCCAACAGCGAAAGCACCAGCGCCATGAGGACAACCTGCACCACGTTGCCGGTTTCCAGCTTCGCCGGCAGATGCTCCAGATAATACACTTCAGGATCGAAGAGCTTGGTGCCGGTGAGCGCTTGCAGGGCCTGACGAATGCTCTCGATATACCAGCAGAACACGATCCCGAGGATCGTGCCCGCGATGGTGCCGGTGATGCCGACCGAGGCGCCGCACATCAGGAAAATCCGCATGATCGCGCCGCGGCCGGCGCCCAGTGTGCGCAACACGGCGATATCGGCGGTCTTGTCTTTGACCATCATGATCAGCGACGAGATTACATTGAAGGCAGCGACGATGATGATCAGCGTCAGGATCAGGAACATCACGTTCTGCTCGACCGTGACCGCGGCGAAGAAGCTGTCGTTACTTTCGGTCCAGTCGATCACCCGGATCGGCAGGTCGGCGAGCGCCTGGCGAATCGCCTGGCTGATTTCCCGGACATGGCTCGGATCCTTGACCATGACCTCGATCTGGGTCGCCACCCCTTCCTTCTGAAAATAAATCTGTGCTGCGCCAATCGGCAAAAAGGTGAAGGTGCTGTCGTATTCGTTCATCCCGGCCTGAAAGATGGCCACCACGCGATAGGCCTTGACCCGCGGAATCGTGCCGAACGCTGTCACCGCGCCGTTCGGAGAAACCAGCGTCAGGCGCGAACCGATCTCGAGACCCATGCGCTGCGCCAGCGCGATCCCAACCGCGATGACGTCGTCCCCCTTGAAATCGGCAAGCGAACCCGCGCGGATATTGTTGGCGATCGAGGGAAGATGTTCGAGGTCGGCCTGCGCAATGCCGCGGACCAGACCGCCATTGCTGGCACCGTTCGCGGTGAGAAGCACCTGACCTTCGACAATGGGCGTCGCGGAGACGACTCCGGGAAGCTCGCCGATGCGGGCAGCGACATCGCCATAGTCGGGAAGGCCGCTGCTCGAGCCTGAATAAACCGCGAGATCACCGTTAAGGCCAAGGATGCGAGCCAGCAGATCGTCCTTGAAACCGCTCATCACCGCCATCACGATGATCAGGGTGGCGACGCCGAGCGCGATGCCGACCAACGAGAAGCCGGCGATGACCGAGACGAAGCGCTCGCCGCGGCGCGCGCGGAGATAGCGCAGCGCGACCATGCGTTCGAAACGCCCGAACATCAGAGCAGCCGCGCGAGTGCGTCGTCGAGCGAGAGATCGAAACGTTCGCCGGTGCCCCGGCGTTTGAGCTCGACCCTCCCGGCAGCAGCGGATTTCGGGCCGACGATGATCTGCCAGGGATGGCCCATGAGATCGGCGTCGGCGAACTTGGCGCCGGCGCGCTCATCGCGGTCATCGAGCAGCGCGGCGCCGGCGAATTTCGCATAGAGCGTCTCCGCCAGGTGATCGCAGGTGGCTTCACCGACGCGCAAATTGAGGATGGCGGCCCGGAACGGCGCCACGCTGTCGGGCCAAATGATGCCGGCTTCGTCGTGACTGGCTTCGATGATCGCGCCGACGAGACGGGAGACGCCGATGCCGTAGCTGCCCATCTCGGGGGTGATCATGGTGCCGTTCGGGCCGGCCACGCCGAATTTCATCGGATCGCTGTATTTACGTCCGAAATAAAAAATCTGGCCGACCTCGATGCCGCGGCCTTCGCGTCGGCGCGCTGCGGGCACCTGCTCCCAGCGTGCCTCATCGTGCTTTTCGGAGGTGGCCGCGTAGTAGCCGTTGATGAGCGCGTGCAGACGCTCGAGATCCGAGGGATCGTCGTAGCGGAACTCCGACTTTTCGAAGTCGAACGTTTCAAAATCTGAGTCGTAGAATACCTGGCTCTCGCCGGTCGGCGCCAGGACGATGAATTCGTGACTGAGATCGCCGCCGATCGGCCCGGTATCCGCCAGCATCGGGATCGCGCGCAGGCCGAGACGCTGGAAGGTCCGCAAATAAGCCAGCATCATGCGGCGATAGCTGACGAGCGCACCCTCATAATCGACATCGAAACTATACGCGTCTTTCATGAGAAATTCGCGGCCGCGCATGACGCCGAAGCGCGGACGCACTTCATCCCGGAACTTCCACTGGATATGGTAGAGGATCTGCGGAAGCTCACGGTAGGATTGGATGGCGCTGCGCGCCAGATCGGTGATCATCTCCTCGTTGGTGGGACCATAGAGCAGGTCACGCTCGTGACGATCGCGGATGCGCAGCATCTCGGGGCCGTAGGCGTCGTAGCGGCCACTTTCCCGCCAGAGATCGGCTGTCTGCAGTGTCGGCATCAGCATTTCCTGCGCGCCGGCGCGGTCCTGCTCCTCTCGCACGATACGGGAAATATTTTGCAGCACACGCCAGCCGGCCGGTAACCAGGCATAAATGCCGGCAGCCGTCTGCCGCACCAGGCCGGCGCGGAGCATCAGACGATGCGACGCGATCTGCGCTTCGGCGGGGGTTTGTTTCAGAGTCGGGATGAGAGCGTGGGAAAGTCGCATGGGTGGCCTTGGCTCAGGCGCCTCGGCCGAGCAGACGGCTTGCCCACCGCACTCCCACGTAAGCCAAACGACCCGAACCCCAAAACGCATGGGGCCCAGGGCCTGTTGGCCCGAGTGGGGTGCAGAGGCCAAGCCCCTGCCCGTCGCGAGCGCGCATCGACATCAATGATACCGGGCGATCGAAAGATCGTCGTAGTCGATATTCGGCCGCCGGTCGCTGAGGAGATCGGCGATCAGCGCGCCGGAACCGCAGGCCATGGTCCAGCCGAGCGTGCCATGACCGGCATTGAGCCAGAGGTTGCGGTATCTCGTCGGACCGATCACGGGAGGACCGTCGGGCGTCATCGGCCGGAGCCCGGTCCAGAAACTCGCGGCGGAAAGATCGCCGCCCCGCGGGAACAGATCGGATAACGAATGAACCAGCGTGCGCCGGCGGGCTTCGCGCAGGCGCCGCGAATAGCCCGCGAGTTCGGCGGTGCCGCCGACGCGGATCCGGTCGCCGAGGCGCGTAATCCCGATCTTATAGGTTTCGTCCATGATGGTGGAGCGTGGGGCAGCACTGTCATCCGTCACAGGCAGGGTAAGCGAGTATCCTTTGACAGGATAGACTGGCAGCCGGATTCCGAGCGGGCGGAGCAGCAGGGGCGCGTAACTGCCCAACGCGACCACGTAGCGGTCGGCGGTGACGAGGCCCTGATCCGTCTCCACGCCGGCGATGGTCTGCGCGTCGGCATGGAAGCGGCGAATGGCCGTATTGAATCGGAACCTGACGCCGGCTCGCTCGGCAAGAGCGGCGAGATTGCGCGTGAAGAGGCGCGCGTCGCCGGTTTCGTCGCCGGGAAGCAGAAGACCGCCCGCAAATGGGGATCGCGCATGAGCGAGACCGGGCTCGTGCGCGAGGCAGCCGGCGCGATCGAGAATCCGATGGGCGACCCCGGCACATTCGAGGACCTCGGTGTCCCGGGCGGCATCTTCCATCTGTCTTTGCGTGCGGAACAGTTGCAGCAGGCCACATTGCCGGTCATCGTAGGTGATGCCGGTGGTGTGGCGAAGGTCCCGCAGGCGGTCGCGGCTATACTCGGCGAGACGCACCATCCGCGATTTGTTGCGCGCATAGGCGGATTCGTTGCAATTGGCGAGGAAACGCGCGAGCCAGGCGAGGAGCGCCGGGTCGGGGCGAGGACGAATCACAAGCGGGCTGTGGCGCATCGCGAGCCAGACGAAGGCTTTGCGCGGTGTGTCGGGGCCAGCCCATGGCGCAGATAGGCCGGGCGATACCTGGCCGGCGTTGGCAAAGCTCGTCTCTTCAGCCGGCCCCGACGCGCGATCGATGACCTCGACCTCGTGACCGGAAGCGGCGAGATACCAGGCGGAGGCCACGCCGACCACGCCGGCACCGAGGACCGCGACGCGCATGGCGGGCGCGCCGTCTATTGCGGCGCCATCACGTCCGCGGTGCCGCCGGCACCGGTGACGCGGGGCGCCTTCACGGAACGATCTGATCCTCGGTGAAGAAGAACGGGATTTCGATCGCCGCGGTCTCGGGGCTGTCCGACCCGTGCACGGAATTACGCTCGATATCCTCCGCGAATTCGGCCCGGATCGTGCCCGGGGCGGCATTCTTCGGGTTCGTCGCACCCATGATTTCACGATTCCGCGCGATCGCGTTCTCTCCTTCGAGCACCTGAACGACGACCGGCCCGGAAGTCATGAAATCGACGAGTCCACCGAAGAAGGGGCGCTCGCGGTGCACCGCGTAGAAGGCCTCGGCCTCAGCGCGCGAGAGACGCAGACGGCGCTGGGCGACGATGCGCAGGCCCGCTTCCTCAAACTTCGTGTTGATTTTTCCTGTGAGATTCCGGCGCGTCGCGTCGGGTTTCAGGATGGAAAGGGTGCGCTCGACGGCCATGAGGCTCTGGATCCCGGTGTTTCTGCCGAACCCCGGTCCCGGGGCCCCCGGGCGCTTAGCCGAGGCGCCGTGCCGGGGCAAGCCACGCCTTGCGGGCGCCGGGTGCCGGGCGCTAGCCTCCGGCGCAGAACCGGGAACACAGGATGAACGATCTTTTTGGCTCGGGGGGCGCCGCGAGGGCCGGAACCGACTATTCGGCCAAGGATATCGAGGTGCTCGAAGGGCTGGAGCCGGTGCGCCGGCGGCCCGGCATGTATATCGGCGGCACCGATGAAGCGGCCCTCCATCATCTCGCGGCCGAAATCCTCGACAACGCCATGGATGAGGCGGTGGCGGGCCATGCGAGCTTCATCGGCCTGTCGCTCGAGGCGGGCGATTGGCTGACGATCCGGGACAATGGACGGGGCATTCCGGTCGATCCGCATCCTAAATTCAAGGATCGAAGCGCGCTCGAAGTGATTTTCACCACCCTGCACTCGGGCGGGAAATTTTCCGGCAAGGCGTACGCGACCTCGGGCGGGCTGCACGGCGTGGGCAGTTCGGTCGTGAACGCGCTGTCGGAAAAGCTCGAGGTGGAGGTGGCGCGCGACCGGGTCCTCTGGCGGCAGGAATTCGCGCGCGGCAAGCCGAAGACCAAGCTCGTGCAGGTGGGATCGGCCAAGAACCGGCGTGGCACCACGGTGCGGTTCAAACCCGATCCACAGATTTTCGGGCAGCTCATGTTCAGCCCAGCGCGGCTTTATCGGCTGTGCCGGTCGAAAGCCTATCTCTATCGGGGCGTGGAAATCCGCTGGGAGTGCGACCCGGCGCTATTGCGTGGCCGCGACGATACGCCTGCCGAGGCGGTGCTGCATTTCCCGGGCGGGTTGAAGGACAGTCTGACCGACGAAACCGGTGACGCGCCACGGGCGATCGCCGAAATCTGGGCCGAGGAAGCACCGCTCGCCGACAATATGGGCCGCGTGGAATGCGCCGCCGTCTGGCTGGCCGAGGGTGACGGCTTCCTGCATTCCTACACGAATACCGTGCCAACACCGCAGGGCGGCACGCACGAGACCGGCTTTCGCAATGCCGTGCTGCGCGGCCTCAAGCAATGGGGTGAGCAGCGGAACAATAAGCGCGCTACGCAGATCACGGCCGAGGACGTATTGACCGGGCTGGCCGCCAAGCTTTCGCTCTTCCTGCGCGATCCGCAGTTTCAGGGGCAGACCAAGGAGAAATTGACCAGCGCCGAGGCGTCGCGGCTCGTGGAGCAGGCGCTGCGGGACCGGTTCGATCACTGGCTGGCCGGCAATCCGGCACAGGCGGATGCGCTGCTCGCTTATGCGATCGACCGGGCCGAAGAGCGGATACGCCGGCGTGAGCAGAAAGACACGCCGCGGAAATCGGCCACGCGGCGGCTGCGCCTTCCGGGCAAGCTCGCCGATTGCACCAAGGAAAATGCCGCCGAGACCGAGATTTTTCTGGTCGAGGGCGACAGCGCGGGCGGGTCGGCCAAGCAGGCGCGCAACCGGGAAATTCAGGCGGTGCTGCCGCTGCGGGGAAAAATCCTGAACGTGGCGAGTGCCAGCACGGAAAAGCTGCGGCAGAATCAGGAGCTCAAGGATCTGCTCGAGGCGCTCGGGTGCGGTGCGGGCGAGCGGTTCGAACTCGCGAGGTTGCGCTACGGGCGTGTGATCATCATGACGGACGCCGATGTGGATGGCGCGCACATCGCCTCGCTGCTGATGACGTTCTTTTGGCGCGAACTGCCCGGGCTCATCGATGCAGGCCGGCTTTATCTCGCGCAGCCGCCGCTTTACCGGCTGACCCAGGGGGCCCATTCCGTGTATGCGATGAGCGACGCGGATCGGGATCGCAAACTGAAAAGCGCCTTCAAGCCCAACGCGAAAGTGGATATCAGCCGGTTCAAGGGGCTGGGCGAGATGCCGCCGGTCGCGCTCAAAGAAACGACCATGGACCCGACGAAACGCACGCTGCTCAAGGTGATCGCGCCGCGTGAGGAGCGCGAGAGCACCGCCTCGATCGTCGATCAGCTCATGGGGCGGCGGCCGGAATTGCGATTTCAGTTCATTCAGGAACATGCCCGGGCGGTCGAAGAACTCGATGTCTGAGACGGCGCTTCCGCAGACCGAGGCGTCCGATCCCCGCATGCTTGCGCTGCATGAATGGCCGGTGGCGACGGCGGCGCACGCGCTGTGGGAAGGGCAGATGGCGGCGGTGGCCGCGGTCCGGCCGGCGCTGCCTGCGATCGCGGCCGCGGTGGAGGCGGCCGCAGCGCGGCTCGCCGATGCCGGCAGGCTAATTTATTGCGGAGCAGGAACGTCGGGACGGCTCGGCGTGCTCGATGGAAGCGAGCTGCCGCCGACTTTCGATTGGCCCGAGCATCGGATCCACACGCTGATCGCGGGAGGTCGCGAGGCACTGACGCGCGCGATCGAGAATGCCGAGGATCGCGTCGATCTGGCGAAGGCAGACTGCCGGGCGGCCGAGTTCGGCGCGGCGGATGTGGTGATCGCCGTCGCGGCCAGCGGCGCAACACCCTATGCGCTGGCATGCGCCCGAGCCGCGCGCGAGGCCGGGGCGCTCACGATCGGAATTGCGAATAGCGCAGGCGCGCCGCTTCTCGCCGCCTGCGCACACCCGATCCTGATCGAAACCGGCGCGGAACCGATCGCCGGCTCCACGCGGCTGAAGGCAGGAACCTCACAGAAGGTCGTTCTGAACTTGCTTTCCACCTTGATCATGATCCGCCTCGGGCGCGTCTGGCGCGGGCAGATGGTGGACGTGGTGGCACGCAACGAAAAATTGCGCCGGCGAGCCGAGCGGATCGTCATGACACTGACCGGCTGTGCGGAGCCCGAGGCGCGAGAAGCGCTGGCGCAGACGGGTGGCAAGGCCAAGGAGGCGGTGCGGCGTCTGCTGAAGGACCGCGGAGAGACGACGCTGCCCGCAGGCTAGGTGATCCAATCCATCCTCAAGTTGCTCGTATAAAACGAGACGCGGCTTTCAATTTCCGGTTGAAATCATTGGCTGTTCACGCAACACTGGCGGCGCATGCCGAGCCAGGTCGAACCATCCTCAACAGCGGCATTCTGGTCGAGCTCGGCCCAAGAATTTCTCCGTCACCCAGCGGAAATTATCGAGGCCACACTGGCCCGCCAACAGATCCAGCATTTCCGCAGGGCTGAAGGCGACCTTCTGCCTTCCTGGCGCGCAACGATAGCGGCCATCCGTGCCGCGCTCACCCCCATCTCGGCCCCTCTGCACGTTATACTGGAATTACCGATATTGCGCCTGGGCAAGCGCATTGACGCGGTGATTTTATCCGAGCGCAGCATAATCGTTCTGGAGTTCAAAAAAGAGCAGGATGACGCATCGGCCAGGCGTCAAGTGGAGGATTATGCGCTGGACCTGTTCCATTTTCATACCCGGAGTCGCGAGCACCCGATCATTCCGGTTTTGGTCACCGGAGGCGCACCAAAACTCTTGCCTGCTCTTCCGCTCTTTCTCGGAGTCATCAAGCCGGTTTTGGTCGTTCATCCGGCCGATCTTCCGGCCTTGCTGTCTGACCTCGTTGAACGAACGCCGGTTCCATCGACGCCACTCCTGTCCAGCGCCTGGCTCGCCGGCACCTACGCACCGGTTCCGACGATCGTGGAAGCGGCCTGCATGGCGTTCGCGCGCCACGGCGTCGCTGAGATCGCGGAGGCCCGTGCGGACCGGCGAAATCTCCGGGAAACGACGGCAGCCATCTGGTCCACGGTCGCCGCCGCAAGACGTCTCGGACGTCACACCTGCCTGTTCGTCACGGGCATTCCCGGCGCTGGCAAAACATTGTGCGGTCTGAATGCCGCGTTCGCGCCGGAGCCCTCTCTTCGTGGCACATTCCTGACGGGCAATCCGACACTCGTCCACGTCTTTCGTGAGGCACTCATCCGAGATGGTGTCAAACAGGGGCGCGACCGACGAAAGATTTCCGCCGACATGGTGAGCGTAATCCAGCGTTTGCCGGATTTTCGAACAAAATATCTAGTCGATGAGACGGAAGCGCCACCCGAACCTGTCATCGTCATCGATGAAGCCCAGCGCTGCTGGTCGCGTGACTACGCTGTCCGAAAAACACGGGACAAGACACATCCCCTTTCCGACTCGGAGCCCGGCCATTTGCTGGATTTCATGGCGAGGCGACGTGACTTTGCCGTGATCGTCTGCATGGTCGGCAACGGGCAGGAGATTCACGACGGCGAAGGCGGACTCGCCGAATGGGGTGCTGCCCTTCGCGCGCGCCCCGATTGGGACGTTGTCGCCGCGCCGGACACAACCGACAGCGCCGATCCGCGACAATGCCTCGGCTCCCTGCCGAGGCTGCGCCATGAGTCGGCGTTGCACCTGGTTGTGCCGATCCGGCAAATTGGCAGTGATGCGGCGGCGCGCTGGGTAGATGCCATGCTCGGCGGTCATCCGGACGCCGCCTCTGCCATCGCGCGCCAGGCAGGCTCCATTCCGTTCCATTTGACGCGGTCGCTCGACACGCTTCGCCTGGCGCTCCGGTCCGCGGCGCGCGGCATGCGCCGCGCGGGGCTGGTTTCGAGCTCGGGCGCCGCCCGTCTCCGCGCAGAAGGTCTGGGCGCAGAATTGCCGCACATGGATGCCCAAGCGGTAGCGCATTGGTTTCTCGATCACTTTCCCGATGACGTTCGAGCGTCCGATGCGCTGGAGCAGGTAGCGACCGAGTTCGGTGTTCAAGGGCTCGAGCTCGACTATGTCGGCCTTTGTTGGGACGCTGATTTCATTCGCAGCTCCAGCCAAATCACGTGGTTGTCCCGCCGCTTTGTGGGCACGCGGTGGCAGACCATCCGGTCTGCGGAGGCCATCTCCAACCAAATCAACACCTACCGCGTGCTCCTGACGCGGGCCCGTTACGACACCATCATCTTCGTGCCCCGCGGCAACCGCGCCGACCCCACGCGCGATCCCGACATTTACGACCAGATCGCAGACTACCTGAGCCGTTGCGGAGTCTCGGTGGTGAATGGCGATGGGGCGTTGGCGAAGCCCATCGAGCCCCAAAAACCCATCCCGGCACCGACGAGACTTCTTTAGAACGCGGCCCCTGGCCTCAGCCCGCCGGCGCCGTTTTCTCCAGCTCCGCATTCAGTTCCGCGCCGATCAGCACCACGGTCGTCGACAGCCAGATCCATGTCATGAATCCCACCGCCGCGCCCAACGAACCGTACGTCTTGTTGTAGCTGCCGAAATTGGCGACATAAAACGAGAAGATCGCCGAGACGAGCAGCCACAGAACCGAGGCGAAAGCGCTCCCCCAGCTGATCCAATGCCAGCGCGCGTTCGGCCGGTCAGGACCGAAACGATAAAGAAAGGCGAGTGCCAGCCCCACCGCGATCAGCAGCAGCGGCCAGCGAACAACCTCGATCAGGAAATTCCCGACCGCGCCAAGATGGATCACATGGATGATGGCGGGCACCGCCACGAAAGCGCCGATCGCAAGCACCACGAAAACCAGACCGCCAAGCGTGAACAGGAGGCTTCGCCATGTGAGCTGCACATAGCTCCGCGTCTCCTTCACTTCGAAAGCCACGTTCAGCGCGTCGAACACCGCCTTCGTGCCGGAATTGGCGCTCCAAAGCGCAATCAGAATACCGACGATCGCGCCGAAGCCGAGCGCCTGATGCGGTGACGAAACCAGACTGTGCAGCTGCTGGCTGATCAGATCGACGCCGCCGCCGGGCACGACACCCTGCATCGCATTGACCTGCCGCTCGATCGTGCGCGGATCGGCAAACAGCCCATAGAACGAGATCAGCGTGGCGAGCGCCGGGAACAGCGCAAGCAGGCCGTAGAAGGTGACGCCGGCCGCATTGGCGAGCAGGCGATCCTCGTTGATGGCATCGAACACCGCCCTTGCGATGTGCTTCCAGTCGCGCGGCGTCGGTTCGGTTTGCCCGCGATGGCCGGCCTGGGCGACCGGTCGCGTCCCGGTTGGCGCCTGGCGGACCGCGCGGGCGACGGCGGGCTGTTCGGCCAGTTGCACGCTGACCAGGGTGAGAATCGCAAGGTAGATCAGGTCGCCCAGGCGTTTCACGGCAAACTCTCCCGAATTGGAGCGCGCAACGCGCGAGCGGTCCCTGGGTGCCCAGCGCTGGATGCATCCATCGCCGCGGGGTTGCCAGGCAGCCGGAAACTCAGCCCCCGACGGCCCCCGACCCCGCCCTCAGGCGGCGAGGCGCTTCTCGGGAACCGCGAACCGGGGAAACTCCGCCGCCAGCCTGTGCAGCGCGGCCGCCAGACCCGGCCCCGCCAACGCCCGCCCATGCCCCGTCACCGCGACCGCCGGTTCGAGCGAAGCAAGACGCCGCACCGACTCCCACGCGCTCTTCCAATCCGGCGTGAAATAAGCCGGCGGGCCGCGCAGCTCGATCGGCACGGTCAGGGCCGCGAACACCGATTCCTGCCGCGTCGTCACGAACGCGTCCCCGGCGATCAGCGCCCGGTCCGCCTCGCGCCAGAACGACACATGCCCCGGCGTATGGCCCGGCGTCGCGATCCATCGCCAGCCCGGCATCCGCGGCACGCTCCCATCCTCCGGCAACCGCTCGAGCCGCGCGCCGAGATCGATCGGCCCGCGCGGATAGAGCGGCGAGAGAAGCGCCATCAGCCCGCCCCCGACACTCGGGTCCGGCGGCGGATACATCGCCTGGCCCGCCAGATACGGAAGCTCCCGCGCGGCCGCATAAACCGGCACGCCCCAGCGCCCGAGCAGCACCGGCAGCCCGCCCACATGATCGAAATGCCCGTGCGTCAGCACCACCGCCTCGGGCGGGCGCCCCCCGAAGCGCGCCCCGGCCGCGGCCAGAATCTGCCGCGCGCTCCCCGGCAGCCCGGCATCCACCAGCACCCAAGACCCGTCCCGCTCGCCCACGAGCACGACATTGACGATCCCGGTCCGCAGATACGCCAGGTCGGGGGCCACCTCCCGTGTCCGGTACTGGTCGGCGAAATGGCCGGCATACCGTCCGGCATGGGTCAGGCCGTGCTGCAACGCCGCCTCCTGCGATCCGCGCGAGGCTGAACGGAGCCCGCGCGGCCCGGTTCGCATCCGCCTGGCGGCCACGCCCCGGCCGTCCTCACCCCCGGGCGCTTGGCCGGCAACGGCGGGAGCGTGTAGCACGCGGGCGGACCTGCCGAACGAGACGGACCCACCATGAGCGCCATTGCCGACATCATCGCCCGCGAAATCCTCGACAGCCGGGGCAACCCGACCGTGGAGGCCGAACTGGTGCTCGAGAGCGGCGCCCGCGGCCGCGCCGCCGTGCCCTCCGGCGCGTCGACCGGCGCCCACGAGGCGGTCGAGAAGCGCGACGGCGACAAGTCGCGCTATGGCGGCAAAGGCGTCCGCCAGGCGGTCGAGGCCATCGAGGGCGAAATCTTCGACGCGATCGGCGGCATGGACGCGTCCGAACAGGTCCGCATCGACAACGCGCTGATCGATCTCGACGGCACGCCCAACAAATCCCGGCTCGGCGCCAATGCGCTCCTCGCCGTCTCGCTCGGCATCGCCCGCGCCGCCGCCGCCGAGCTCGACATGCCGCTCTACCGCTATGTCGGCGGCGTCTTCGCCCGCACCCTGCCGGTGCCGCAGATGAACGTCATCAATGGCGGCAAGCACGCCGACAATCCGATCGACATCCAGGAATTCATGATCCTGCCGCTCGCCGCCGGCACCCTGTCCGACGCCGTGCGCATGGGCGCGGAAATCTTCGCCACCCTCAAATCGCTGCTGCACGATGCCGGCCAGAGCACGAGCGTGGGCGACGAAGGCGGCTTCGCGCCCAACCTGAAATCGGCCGACGAGGCGCTCGGCTTCCTCGCCCGCGCCTGCGAGAAGGCCGGCTACAAGCCGGGCGACGAAATCGGCTTCGCGCTCGATTGCGCCGCCACCGAATTCTTCCGCGACGGCCGCTACGTGCTCGAGGGCGAAGGCGAGGATTTCGACGCCGAAGGCATGGTCAACTACCTCGCCACCCTCGCGAAGCGCTACCCGATCGTTTCGATCGAAGACGGCTGCGCCGAGGACGATTGGGAAGGCTGGGCCCACCTCACCGCGACCCTCGGCGACCGCGTGCAGCTGGTGGGCGACGACCTCTTCGTCACCAACCCCGACCGGCTCCGTCAGGGCCTCGAGGCCCGCGTCGCCAACGCGGTGCTGGTGAAGGTGAACCAGATCGGCACGCTGAGCGAAACGCTCGAGACCATGGAGATCGCGCAGCGCGCCGGCTATCGCTGCGTGATGAGCCACCGCTCCGGCGAGACCGAGGACAGCACCATCGCCGACCTCGCGGTCGCGACCAATTGCGGCCAGATCAAAACCGGCTCGCTCTCGCGCAGCGACCGCACCGCCAAATACAACCAGCTCCTGCGCATCGAAGCCGAACTCGGCAACACGGCAATCTATCCGGGATCGACGATCCTGCGCGCCTGATCGCGCGGCGGCCTGGCCGCCCGCCGCAGGATCATTCCGCTTCCCTTTTGCATGCCGCGCCGGCGATCGCGCCGCCGCCGCATCCCCTTGCTAGTCTTCGTAACATCGAATATAAGAAGGCATCACCGGCGCGGAAAACCGGCGAACCGGCCCGGCCTCCCGCGCCGCCGGCGCGCCGCCTCCACGGAGGAGGACCCAGGCATGCCCCCGATCCCCGCCGCCCTCGCTGCCCTGCTCTGCCTCGCCCTGCCCGCTGAGGCCGCGGATTTCCTGGTCCGGCGCGCGACGATCGCCGACGAGAAGGCAGTGTTCGCCACCGTCGAGGCGCGCGAGACCGTGCCCGCCCGGGTCCGCATCGCCGGCACGATCGCGCAGCTTTCGGTGCGCCGCGGCGAGGCGGTGCGCAGCGGGCAGCCGCTCGCCATGATCGGCGACCCGAAACTGGTGTTCCAGCGCGACGGCCTGCTCGCGGAAATCCAGGCGCTCGACTCCCAGCTCACGCAGACCAAGGCCGATCTCGCGCGGCTCGAGACGCTGGCCGCGACCGGCGCCGCCACCCGGGTCTCGCGCGATCAGATGCGCACCCAGCTCCGGGTGCAGACCAACCTGCTGGCCGCCAAACACGCCCAGCTCGACGTGGTGAGCCAGCAGCTGGCCGAAGGCGCGGTGCTGGCCCCGGCCGACGGCCGCATCATCGATCTCCCCTACACGATCGGCACCGTGGTCAATCCCGGCGAGACGATCGCCGACATCGCGGTCGCCGGCCACGTGCTGCGGCTGCGCGTCCCCGAGGAGCACGCCAGGTTCCTCAAGCCGGGCGACCGGGTGCGCCTCGATGCCGCCGATCTCGGCGGACAGGGCTTCGAATTCGGCACGGTGAGCCTCGTTTATCCCCGCATCGAGGACGGCAGGGTGATCGCCGACGCCGAGGCGCCGGACCTCGGCGATTATTTCGTCGGCGTTCGCGTGCGCGTCTGGATCGCGGGCGCGCCGCGCGCCCGCTTCGTCATCCCCGCCCACGCGATCGTCTCCCGGTCCGGCCTCGATTTCGTGCGCCTGCGGCGGCCCGGCGGCATCGAGGAAGTGCCGGTGCAGCGCGGCGCTCCCTCGCCCACCCCCGCGCTGCCGGACGGCATCGAGATCCTCTCCGGGCTCGAGGATGGCGACAGGCTGGTGCTGCCGTGAAGCTCGGCCTTTCCGGCACGCTGACCCGGGCGTCGATCCATTCGAAACTGACGCCGCTGCTGCTCATCGTGGCGCTCGTCGCCGGAGGCCTGGCGCTCCTCACCATTCCGCGCGAGGAAGAACCGCAGATCAGCGTGCCGATGGTCGATATCGCCGTCAGCGCCGAAGGGCTGCGCGCCCCCGACGCCGCCGAGCTCGTCACCAAGCCGCTCGAGGCGATCGTGAAGGCCATCGACGGCGTCGAGCATGTCTACAGCCAGACCGAGGACGACCACGTCCTCGTCACAGCCCGCTTCCGCGTCGGCACGAGCGAGGACGACGCCATCCTGCGCGTCCACGCGAAGGTGCGCGCCAATCTCGATCGCATCCCGGTCGGCATCCCCGAGCCGCTCATCGTCGGGCGCGGCATCAACGATGTCGCGATCGTCACGCTCACCCTGTCGCCGCGCCCGGCGGCCGCGTCCCGCTGGAGCGCGATGGACCTCTACCGGCTCGCGGACAAGCTGCGCACCGAACTGATCAAAGTGAGCGATGTCGGGCTCAGCTATATCGCGGGCGGCGTGCCGCCGCAGATCCGCGTCGAACCCGACCCCGAGAAACTCTCGCTCTACGGCGTCACGCTGCAGCAGCTCGTGGCCAAGGTGCAGGGCGCGAACCGCGATTTCCCCGCCGGCCGGGTGCGCGACGCCGGCATCGCGCGCAGCGTCGCCGCCGGCCAGACGCTGCAGGGCGTGCCGGATATCGGCCTTCTCTGGCTCACCACCCGCGACGGCCGCCCGGTCTATGTCCGCGACGTCGCGCGCACCGTGATCGGCCCCGCGACGCTCGAGCACCGGGTCTGGCAGATGGCGCCGGACGCCTCGGGCCACTGGCACCGCACCGAGGCGGTGACGCTGGCCTTCGCCAAGCGCGCCGGCGCCAACGCGGTGGTGCTCGCCCAGGCGCTGCTGCGCCGGACGGAATCCCTGCGCGGCACGCTGCTGCCGCCCGACATCGACGTCACCGTCACCCGCGACTACGGCGCGACCGCGAACGCGAAAGCCAACGAGCTGCTCCTGCATCTCGGCATCGCCACACTCTCGATCGTGGCGCTCATCGCGGTCGCGATCGGCCGGCGGGAAGCCGCCGTGACCGCCATCGTCATTCCGGTCACGATTCTGCTGACCCTCTTCGCGTCCGAGCTGATGGGCTACACCATCAACCGCGTCAGCCTGTTCGCGCTGATATTCTCGATCGGCATACTGGTCGATGACGCCATCGTCGTGATCGAGAATATTTCCCGCCACTGGTCGCTCGCGGCCGGGCGCAGCCGCGTCACGGTCGCGATCGAGGCCGTGGCCGAGGTCGGCAATCCCACGGTCGTGGCAACGCTTACCGTGGTGGCGGCCCTGCTGCCCATGCTGTTCGTCTCGGGGCTGATGGGGCCGTACATGGCACCCATTCCGGTCAATGCCTCGGCCGCCATGCTGTTTTCCTTCTTCATCGCCATGGCCGTCGTCCCCTGGCTCATGATGCGCATCGCCGGTGGCGCCCACTCTGGCGCGGCCCATGCCGAGCCCGCCAATGGCGGCAAACTCGGC
>DAIDJM010000014.1 GCA_027451405.1 Acetobacteraceae bacterium
GATCCCGCAAATCCTGCGAGTAGGTTTGCCCGCGCCGCCAGCTCATCAGAACCTCCGGTGATACCGGAGACCTATGAATCACATCTCAGCACCGCGCCGGAATCCCAAAAGCGATTCCACCCTCCGCGGCACCGCTCTAAAAAAAGAACAGTCTTACCTTCCCCGTCGCACAGTGTAATCCGCAACCTCGGCAAGACGCCGCCGCGTCGGCGAATCCGGAAACACACCCAGCGCCGCCTTGGCGCGCGCGGCGAAGGATTCCGCGCGGCGCAGGGTAGCGCCGATCGCGCCGGTTTCGGCCATCAGGCGCAGCGCGCGTTTCAGATCGGCGTCGGTATGCTCGCTTTCCTCGATCGTTCGCTGCCAGAAGGCGCGGTCATCGGGGCCACCGGCATGATACGCGACCAGGACAGGGAGCGTGATCTTACCTTCGCGGAAATCGTCGCCGACGGTTTTGCCGAGCGCCGCCTCGTCGGCAGCATAGTCGAGCGCGTCGTCGACGAGCTGGAAAGCCATGCCGATCGCGGTGCCGAACTCGGCGAGCGCCTGCTCCTCGGCGAGCGGCCGGTCGGCGACGACGGCGCCGACCTGGCAGGCGGCGGTGAAGAGCGCCGCGGTCTTGCCCTGAATGACTTCCAGGTAGCGGTCCTCGTCGGTCGATAGATCGTTTTGCGTGACGAGTTGCAACACTTCGCCTTCGGCGATCGTAGCAGCCGCGTCGGAAAGGATTTTCAGCACTTTGAGGCTGCCGTCCGCGGTCATGAGCTGGAAAGCCCGCGAGAAGAGGAAATCGCCAACCAGAACCGAGGCTTGGTTGCCGAAGACCGCGTTGGCACTCGCGAGGCCGCGGCGCTTTTGGCTTTCGTCGACGACGTCGTCGTGCAGCAGCGTGGCCGTGTGGATGAATTCCACGCAGGCGGCGAGATTGATGTGGCGGGTGCCGCCCGCGTAGCCGCAGAGGCGCGCGCTGGCGAGGGTTAGGATGGGTCGGAGCCGTTTGCCACCGGCGGCGACGAGATGCGCCGCGAGCTGCGGGATCAGGGCGACGTCGCTCTGCATGTGCTCGACGATCACGCGATTGCAGGCGGCGAAATCGTCGGCGACCAGGGCGGCGAGCGCGTTGAGCGCGTTTTCCGAGGTTTCGGTCGGCAAGGCGGCGGGCGATCCCGGCGCTCGGGTTTTCGTGGCTAGGCCCAAGCGGGGCTCCATCAGGTCTTGCGGCAGCATATCGGCGGCCTTTGAATGACGGTCAAGGCAAGCGCCAGGGGGGCGAGGGTGGAGGTTCTGCTCGCGACGAACGATCCGGTGCGGCTCAGTTTCCTGGTGGCGCTGCTGCGCGATGGTGGAGTCACGCCGGTGCTGCTGGACGAGCATATCAGCGCGGTCGAGGGCCGGATCGGCGCCTTTCCGCGACGGCTGGCGGTGGCGGAGAGCGAGGCGCGGCAGGCCCGGCGCATCCTGACCGAGGCCGGCGAGGTCTGAGGCCCACCGGTGACCGCCGAGCCAGCGCCGGACGTCACCGAGGGCAGCCTGCTCGGCGGACGGGTGCGCTACCGGCAGTGGCGGAGCGGATATCGCACCGGGATCGAACCTGTGCTGCTGGCAGCCGCGGTGCCGGCGCGAGCGGGGGAGCGTGTGGTGGAGGCGGGAACCGGCGCGGGGGCTGCCTTGCTTTGCCTGGCGGCCCGGGTGCCCGGCGTGATCGGGCTTGGGATCGAGCGGAATCCGGCGCTCGCGGCGCTGGCCCGGGACAATGTGGCGGCCAACGGATTCGACGGGCTCGCGATCGAGTCGGTGGCGCTCGAGCACTGGCGCAGCGCCGCGCCGTTCGACCATGCGCTGGCCAATCCCCCCTGGCATGCGGCAGAGGGCAGTCGCTCAGCGGCGGCTTTGCGGGACGAGGCGAAGGCCGCCGACGCCGGCCTGCTTGAGCGGTGGGTGGGTGTGCTGGCCCGGGCGCTGCGGCCGGGAGGGACGCTCAGCCTGATCCTGCCGGCAGCGCAGACCAGCCGAGCCATCGGGGCGCTGCGCGGGGCGGGGTGCGGCGGGATCGCGCTGCTGCCGCTCTGGCCGAGAGCAGGGACGGAAGCAAAGCTGGTGATCGTGCGGGGGGCACGGCATTCCCGAGAACCGGACCGTTTGCTGCCCGGCCTTGAGCTGCATGACGGCGCGGGTGCCTTCACGGCAGCGGCCGATCGCATTCTCAGGGAAGGCGCTGCCCTGCCGTTGTAGCCGGCGCGGCTGGTTCAGCTTTCGCGGTGGCGGAGATGCCAGAGCCGTTCGTGCGCCGCGACCAGGCTTTCGAGCGTGCGGCGGCGGTTCTGCTCGGGTGGAACGCCGCGACGCATCAGCAAAGTTTCCAGCGTGCGTAGGAGCTGTTCGGCAACCAGCAAGTCTTGTGCATCGCAGGCATGATGGAACGCGACGAGGATCTTATCCGACAATCGCCGGCCGCGAGCGGCCGCGAGCGGGGTCGAACCTTCCGGTGTCTCGGTCAGGGTGGGCTCTTCCGCCACGTCTTGCATGCCAACTCCGCCAGGCCCGATTAAGCCTTTGCAACACCGATGCTACAAACACAGGCGCGTGATTGCCAGGACAAAAAGCGCAATTACAGTGTGTTACTTACGTGTTCGGAAGGCGGCGCGCACGCGTCAGGCAGCGGTAAGGTTGGCCGCAAAGCGCGCGTCCAGCCTCAATCCGCCGTCCCCATCGGCACGGCCTCCGGCAACGGAGCCACGGGCGCGAAGGCTTCTTCCCAGGAGCCGCGGGTGGACGCACGGCTGTATTCGGTCGCACGGTTTTCGAAAAAATTGGCGTGCTCGACCGCGTTCAGCATCTCGTCGAGCCAGGGCAGCGGGTTCTTGTTGACGTGATAGAGCGGGTTGAGCCCGAGCTGCATCAGCCTGCGGTCGGCGATGAAGCGGATGTAGCGCTTCACCTGCGCGGCATCGAGTCCCTGCACGGGCCCGAGCTCGAACGCCAGATCGATGAAGGCGTCCTCGTGATCGACGATGGTGGCGCAGGTCACGTAGAGCTCGCGCTTGAGCGCTTCGGTCCAGATCTCGGGGTTTTCGGCAACGAAGGTGCGGAACAGCCGGATGATCGAGAGGCAGTGCAGTGTCTCGTCGCGCACGGACCAGGAGACGATCTGGCCCATCCCTTTTAGCTTGTTGAAGCGGGGGAAGTTGAGCAGGATCGCGAACGAGGCAAAGAGCTGGAGCCCCTCCGTGAAGGCGCCGAACGCCGCCAGCGTCTTGGCGATCTCGTGTTTGCTATCCACCCGAAACGACTGCATGTAGTCGTATTTGTCTTTCATCTCCTTGAACTTGCGGAACGCCTGATACTCGATCTCGGGCATGCCGATGGTGTCGAGGAGATGGCTGTAGGCGGCAATGTGGATGGTTTCGATATTCGAGAAAGCCGACAGCATCATCAGCACTTCGGTGGGTTTGAACACCTGGCTGTAGTGCTTCATGTAGCAATTGTTCACTTCCACGTCGGACTGCGTGAAGAAGCGGAAGATCTGCGTGACGAGGTTGCGTTCGGCGGGCGAGAGGTTCTTGTGCCAGTCCTTGACGTCGTCGGCGAGCGGCACTTCCTCGGGCAGCCAATGGACGCGCTGCTGGGTGAGCCAGGCTTCGTAGGCCCAAGGGTAGCGGAAGGGCTTGTAGACGGGGTTTTCGGTCAGGAGATCGAAATGGCTCAAGGTGGCGACCCTCGATGATCGATGCGGACGCTGTCCGGCCTTACTGGCAGGACAGACATTCCTCGTAGTTGGTGGCCTTTGCCGCGGCGACCAGCGGCAGCGGCGCGATTTCCGCGTCGTTTGAGGGCGCCACCGGCTTCTCGCTCACCGCGTCGGCGCGCTGGATCGAAAGCGAGCGGCAGTAATAAAGCGATTTCATGCCGCGCTTCCAGGCCAGCATGTGAATCTGGTGCAGGTCGCGCTTGTGCACGTTCGCGGGCAGGAACAGATTGACCGACTGGCTCTGGCAAACATAGGGCGTCCGGTCAGCGGCGTGTTCGATGACCCAGCGCTGATCGAGCTCCATCGCCGTCTTGTAGACGGCCTTTTCCGCCTCGGTCAGGAAATCGAGATGCTGCACGCTGCCCTGATTGAGCGTGATCGAGCTCCAGATCTCCTCGGTGTCGCGACCACGCTCCGCCAGCAGCTTCTGCAGATGGCGGTTGCGTACAGAGAACGAGCCGGACAGCGTCTTCTGCAGAAACACGTTCGCGGCGATCGGCTCGATGCCGGGACTGGTGTTGCCGCAGATGATGGAGATCGAGGCGGTGGGCGCGATCGCGATCTTGTTCGAGAAACGCTCGGCGACCCCGTATTCTTCCGCATCGGGGCAGGCGCCGCGTTCCTCGGCCAGCAGCTTCGAGGCCGCATCGGCCTGGGCGCGGATGTGCTGGAACATGCGCCGGTTCCAGACTTTGGCGATGACGCTCTCGAACGGCACGTTCTGCGCCTGCAGGAACGAATGGAAGCCCATGACGCCGAGGCCCACCGAGCGCTCGCGCATGGCGGAGTATTTCGCGCGTTCCATGCCGGGCGGCGCACGGTCGATGAAATCCTGCAGCACGTTGTCGAGGAAGCGCATCACGTCCTCGATGAAAAGCGGGTGATCCTTCCACTCCATCCAGGTCTCGAGATTGACCGAACTCAGGCAGCAGACCGCGGTGCGCATGCGGCCATGCTGGTCGAGTCCCGTGGGCAGCGTGATTTCACTGCAGAGATTGGAGGTCTTGACCTCGAGGCCGGCCAGCTTCTGATGTTCCGGCCGCGCATTGTTGACGTGGTCGGAGAAGACGAGATAGGGCTCGCCGGTCTCGACGCGGGCGGTGAGGATGCGGATCCAGAGAGCGCGCGCGGAGATCTGGCGCACGATCGAATTGTCCTTGGGCGAGCGCAGCGCCCATTGCCCGTCTTCTTCGACCGCGCGCATGAAATCGTCCGGCACGAGCACGCCATGGTGCAGGTTCGGGGCCTTGCGGTTCGGATCGCCGCCGGTGGGGCGGCGGATTTCGATGAATTCCTCGATCTCGGGATGCGAGAGCGGCAGATAGACCGCCGCCGAACCGCGGCGCAGCGAGCCCTGGCTGATCGCCAGCGTCAGGCTGTCCATCACCCGGATGAACGGGATCACGCCCGAGGTCTTGCCGTTCTGCCCGACCTTCTCGCCGATCGAGCGCAGATTGCCCCAGTAGCTGCCGATGCCGCCGCCGCGTGAGGCGAGCCAGACATTTTCGTTCCAGAGACCGACAATGCCGTCGAGACTGTCGGAGGCCTCATTGAGGAAGCAGGAGATCGGCAGGCCGCGATCGGTGCCGCCGTTCGAGAGCACCGGCGTTGCCGGCATCATCCAGAGGCGGCTGATATAGTCATAGATGCGCTGCGCATGGGCTGCGTCGTCGCCGTAATAGCTGGCCACGCGGGCGAAGAGATCCTGATACCCCTCTCCCGGCAGAAGATAGCGGTCGTCGAGGGTGGCGCGGCCGAAATCGGTCAGTAAGGCGTCACGGCTACGATCCACGCGCACCTGATGGCGCCCACGCACTTGTACCGCGTCGTCCAGCAAGGGGGTCTCCTGAAGCTCACGATTCGCCATGCCGTCCATGCTGCGCCCGCCTCGGCTCAGGTCAAGGGTTTTACTATATATGGTCGGAACTCCGTGGCGCCAGCACAACATGCTGTGGTGCAGCGCAGCGCGGCCGGGATGTGGCGCTGGCTCACCGGAGGTGGTGCTCACGAGGTTGCGCGCAACCTATTGCCGCTCCAGCCTCAATGCGGCAGAGGGCGGGCCGGCATGATCCCGTCCTCTGCATCCCCCCCGGCGCGGCGCGCCTCGGCCAGCGCGCGGCGGCGGCATAGGCGGGCCGCACGGCTCGCCCTCATCGGGTGGCTGATGGCGATGCCGGCCCTCGCGCAGAATTACGACACCATGGCCGCGCAGCCGAACCCGCGGGATTTCGTCAAGCGCTCGGGCACCAGCCTGACGCTGATCGGCAATCCCTTCCGGTTCTCCGGGGTCAATCTGAGCTGGCTCGGGCTGCGGTCCGACAGCGGCAAACCGGCCGATGAACGCTATCCGACGCCGTTTGAAATCGGCGACGGGCTGGCGACCGTGCAGGCGGTCGGCGGGTCTGCGATCCGCGTGCTTTCAGCGGGGGTGACCGCGGGCTGCGCGCGCTGCCTGATGCCGGCGCCGGGGCAGATCAACGAGGGTGCGCTGGCCCAGATCGATCTCGTGCTGAAGGCGGCGCGGGATGCCGGGCTCAAGGTCATCATCCCGCTCGCTGGGCCGGGCCGGGGCTGCGGACTGAGCGATCCCGATCCGGTGGCGGACACCGAGTGCCGCTTCGCGGCGTGGCGCGGCAAGTCCGCGGGGGATTTCTACACCGACCCCATGATCCGCGACGATTTCACGCGCGCGGCCCTCGCCTTGATCACCCATGTGAACAGCCTGACCGGCACGGCCTACAAGGACGATCCGACCATCCTCGCCTGGGAAAATTGCGACGGCTGCGGACAGGGCGTGGCCGCCGACCGGCTGGCTGCCTGGACCGAAGCGCTGGGCCAGGCGATCAAGCGCGCGGACCCGCATCATCTCTACGAGAACGGCGCGTTCGCGGGCCGGATCGGACAGGGCCCAGCTCGCGCGAGCGCGGCGCAACTGGGGCTGGCGAGCGTGGATATCCTGGGTGACCGGGTGGGGCCGAGCAGCGGGCCGAGCACCGTGCCGGCATCAGGCGTCGCGGACGCAGTCGATGCCGCGAACGCGGCGGGACGGGCCTACGTCATCGACGCCTATGGCTGGGCGCCGGTGGATTTTCCGAATCCTTCTGATCTCGAGGATTTCCTGGGGCAAATTGCGGAAAATCCGTCGATCGCAGGTGCGTTCGTAACGGAACTCCAGGGACATGCGGATCAGGGCGGCTATTTGCCGGGGGCGCAATGGGTCGGGGCACCTCCGCCGCTCTATTTCCCGGGGATCGACACGAAGGCGGCCGATGCCGCCACGATGCAGGCGCGAGCGCGTATCGTTCGGCGCTTTGCGTACAAGCTGATCCATTTGCCGACGCCCGCCTTCCTGACGGTGGATCAGCCCGATCTGCTCGATGCGAGCGGCGGTCGTTTGCGGTGGCGAGGGGCGGCAGGGGCGATCGCCTATTCGGTCGAGCGGACGAGCGACCCGACCGCGCAAGGAAGCTGGAAGACGGTCTGTGACCGGTGCGTAAACGACACGAAGGAGCCGTGGCGGGATCCGAGCATGCCGTCAGGTCCCGTCTGGTATCGGGTCGTGCCGTTCAACGCGAATTATCACGCCGGGAACCCGTCAGATCCGAAGCCGGGTCGATGACGCATCAGGCCTATGGGAACGGAGCGCGTTTGGGTTGAGGCGTGCCTCCGGCGGCCCGGGCTCTGCCCGGGATAAGCGTTGCTGGCGAACACGGATTTCTAAAGTGATGGGGTCTGGGGCCTTTCGGCCCCAGCGGAATGCAGAGGCGAAGCCTCTGCCCGCCGGAGGCACGCCAAGGCCACCGCCTCCGCCACTCTAATCCCATCCACAGCCGCCGAGAGGATGCCTCCCGCATACCCGGCCCCTTCCCCCGCCGGGAAAAGCCCACGCGTGTTCACGCTCTGAAAATCCTCGCCGCGGCGGATGCGGATGGGCGAGGAGGTGCGGGTTTCGACGCCGGTCATCACCGCATCGGGCAGATCGAAGCCGGGGATCCGGCGCGCGAAATGCGGCAGTGCCTCGCGAATCGCCTCGATCGCGAAACCGGGCAGGCAGTGCGCGAGGTCGGTCGGCGTGACGCCGGGTTTGTAGGACGGGAGGACAATGCCGAGACCCCGGCTCGGGCGGGCGGCGAGGAAATCCTCCACGCGCTGGCAGGGCGCGGCGTAGGTGCCGCCGCCCGCTTTAAACGCGAGGCTTTCCCAGTGGCGCTGGAAATCAATTCCAGCGAGCGGGCCACCCGGATAATCGGCCGGCGTGATGCCCACCACGATGCCGGCGTTCGCGTTGCGCTCGGCGCGCGAATATTGGCTCATGCCGTTGGTAACGACGCGGCCGGGCTCGGACGTCGCGGCCACCACGCTGCCGCCCGGGCACATGCAGAAACTATAGACCGAGCGGCCATTTGCACCGTGATACACGAGCTTGTAGTCGGCAGCCCCCAGGCGCTTGTCGCCGGCATGATCGCCGAAGCGGGCGCGGTCGATCAGCGATTGCGGATGCTCGATGCGCACGCCGATCGAGAAGGGTTTCCTCTCGATATGAACGCCGCGTTCGGCGATGGCGGCAAACAGATCGCGAGCGGAATGTCCTGGGGCGAGCACGAGCGCGTCGGCTTCGATCTCGGTGCCGTCCGCGAGTGTCACGCCGGCGAGGCGGCGGCCCTCGCCCTGCCCTTCGATGCGAAGATCGGTGACATGGGCGCCGAACCGATACTCGCCGCCGAGCGCCTCGATTTCGGCACGGATCGCCTCGACCATGGTGACCAGTCGGAACGTGCCGACATGCGGCTTCGCGGCCGTGAGGATTTCCTCGGGCGCACCGGCGCGGACGAAGATCTCGAGGACCCGGCGGCCGAGATGGGCCGGGTCCTTGATGCCGGAATAGAGCTTGCCGTCGGAGAAGGTGCCGGCGCCGCCTTCGCCGAATTGCACGTTGCTGCCGGGATCGAGCACGCCGCGGCGCCACAGGCCCCAGGTGTCGCGCGTGCGTTCGCGCACGACACGGCCGCGCTCAAGCAGGATCGGCCGGAATCCCATCTCGGCCAGCGTGAGGGCGGCGAGCAGGCCGCAGGGACCGGCGCCCAGCACGAGCGGCCGGCGCGCGCCCTCGGGAGCGCGGGCCACATGCCGGTAGCGCATATCCGGGGTGGGCAGGATGTGGGGGTCGGCCGCGTGGCGGCGGAGCAGGGCCGCCTCATCGGCAACCACGGCGTCGATCGTGTAGACGAGCCGGATGGCGCGTTTGTTGCGCGCGTCGTGGCCGCGGCGGAAGACGTGGAAATCGGCCAGCGCCGCACGGGCAATGCCGAGCCGCGCGCAAATCGCTTCGGGCAGCGCGGCCTCGCCGTGCTCGAACGGGAGCGCGAGCTCCGTGATGCGGATCAAGAAAGGCTCCTGAAGATCGGCGTCTTTTGGCGCCGGCCGCTTTGATATAATCGGTCGCGACCATGAGGGAATATCGCACCGAAAAGGACGCGCTGGGGCCCGTTCAGGTGCCGGCCGAACGGCTCTGGGGAGCGCAGACGCAAAGGTCCATCGAGAATTTCCCGATCGGCGTCGGGCGCTTCGCGTTTCCGCGGCGGCTGATCCGGGCCATGGGGCTGCTCAAGCTCGCAGCGGCGCGCGCGAACGCGGAACTCGGCGAATTGCCGGCGGACAAGGCCGCGCTGATCGTGCGCGCGGCCCAGGAGGTGATCGAGGGCGAACTCGACGCCGAATTCCCGCTGGTCGTGTTCCAGACCGGATCGGGCACGCAGACCAACATGAACGCCAACGAGGTGATCGCCAATCGCGCGATTCAGCTGGCGGGTGGCGTGCTCGGGTCGAAAAAGCCCATCAATCCCAACGATGACGTCAATCGCGGCCAGTCGAGCAACGATACCTTTCCGACGGCGATGCATGTCGCGGCGGTCGAGGAGATCGCGCACAATCTTCTTCCTTCGGTCGCGTGTCTGCGCGACACGCTCGATGAGAAGGCGCGCGCCTACATGGGCGTGGTGATGGTCGGGCGCACGCATCTGCAGGATGCGACGCCGGTGACGCTCGGACAGGTCATTTCCGGCTGGGTGGCGCAGCTCGATTTCGCGCGTGAGGGAATCGCGCAGGCGCTGACCGGGCTTTACGAGCTGGCGATTGGCGGCACCGCGGTCGGCACCGGGCTCAATGCCCATCCTCGCTTCGGCGAATTGTGCGCACGGCATATCGCCGAGATGACCGGATTCCCGTTCATCTCGGCACCGAACAAGTTTGCCGCGCTCTCGGCGCATGATGCGATGGTGGCGGCAAGCGCCACGTTGCGCACGCTGGCCGGTGCGCTCATGAAAATTGCCAACGACGTGCGCTGGTACGCCTCCGGGCCACGCGCCGGGATAGGTGAGATCCGACTTCCGGAGAACGAGCCGGGCTCGTCGATCATGCCGGGGAAGATCAACCCCACGCAGTCGGAATCGCTCACCATGGTGGCCGTGCAGGTATTCGGGAATGATGCGGCGGTCGCATTCGCCGGGACACAGGGCAATTTTCAGCTCAACGTGTTCAAGCCGGTAATGCTGCACAATCTGCTGGAAGCGGCCGGACTGCTTGCCGACGGCTGCCGCGCGTTCAATGATCGCTGCGCGATCGGCATAGAGCCGGAGCCCGGCCGAATCCGGAAGAATGTGGGTGATTCGCTGATGCTGGTGACCGCGCTCAACCCGCATATCGGCTACGAAAAGGCGGCCGAGATTGCGCTCCGCGCGCATCGCGAGGGCAGCACGCTGCGCGAGGCGGCCCTCGCGCTGGGGCACGTCACGCCGGAAGAGTTCGATCGCTGGGTGAGACCCGAGGCGATGACCGGACTCGATCTTTGACCACAACGGCCTCCTCGCGAGCCGCGCTGCCAAGACGTTCCTGCACGTAATCCACGAAAGCGCGAATCGCGGGCGACGCCTGGCGATGGCGCGGGTAGACGACGTGCACACCGCCTTCCTCGCAGGCCCAATCGGGAAGAATTTCGGTGAGCGCGCCGCGGCGGAGGCAATCCGCCACCAGGAATGCGGGTAGCCGGACGATGCCGAGACCAGCAACCGCGGCATCGCGCAGAATCTCGCCATTGTTCGAGCGCAGGCGGCCCGTCACCGTGACCCGTGCCTCGCCACCACCGCCGAACCGCCATTCCGTGCTGCGCGCGAGATTGTAGATCAGGCAATCGTGCTGCCGCAGATCCGCCGGAGCGCCGGGGCTGCCGCGCTCCGCCAGATAGGCGGGACTGGCGCAAAGCAGCAGGCGCATGCCGTAGATCCGGCGTGCGACCAGCGAGGAATCGGCCAACCGCCCGAGCCGCACCGCCATGTCGTATCCTTCGCCGACCAGATCGACCTGGCGGTCGTCGAGATCGATTTCCACGTCCAGCGCCGGATGGCGGGCGAGAAATCCGCCCAGGATCGGCGCGAGATAGAGCGTGCCGAACGAGACCGGCGCGGAAATCCGCAACCGGCCGCGCGGAACCCCGGCGGCGTGAGCGGCGGCCGCTTCGGCGGCCTCGGCCTCAGCGAGGATGTGGCGGGCACGCTCGGCGAAATCGAGCCCGAGCTCGGTGGCCGAAAGCCGGCGCGTGGTGCGCTGGAGAAGCCGCGCGCCGAGCGCGGCTTCGAGTCCGGCGATGCGGCGGCTTGCCATCTGTTTGGAAAGTCCGAGCCGCGCGGCGGCGGCCGAGAGGCTGCCGCGGTCGAGCGTTTCGACCAGGATTTGCAGGTCCTCGAGCCGCAGCATTGTCCTCGCCTAATTGACGGTGATTGACCCGATCGTCCTATTCCTGGGCGCCTCCGCGGTCCATAGATTGTGCCGCGTTCTTCCAGCCCGGAGCGAGCGCCATGACCAAAGTTCTGATCGCTTTCTATTCGCGGAACGGCAGCACCGAACGCCTGGCCCAGGCCATTGCAGAGGGCGCGCACGCGGCTGGCGCCGAAGTGCGGCTGCGCAGGGCGCGCGAATTCGTGAGCGCCGATGTCATGGCGAAGGCCCCGGGATGGGCCGAGAACGCGGCGCGCATGAACGCGCTCTATGAGGCCCCGACCGAAGCGGACGCGGAATGGGCGGATGCGATCATTTTCGGCACACCGACGCGCTTCGGCGCAACGACGGCCGAATTGAAGGCCTACATCGATGGACTCGGCGGCCTGTGGTTCCAGGGCAAGCTCGTCGGCAAGGTGGGTTCCGTGTTCACCTCCACCGCGACGACCCATGGGGGTAACGAGAGCACGTTGCTTTCGCTCTATAACCCGATGGCGCACCTCGGATTGATCATCGTGCCGCTCGGCTATGGTGATCCGGTGATGTTCCGGGCGGGAACGCCATACGGCGCCTCGTCTGTTTCGGGACAGCAATCGACGCCGCCGACCGAGGACGATCTCGAAGTCGCGCGGTATCAGGGGCGGCGGGTCGCGCAGGTGGCGGCGGCGTTGAGGGCGGGGCGGTCGTAGCAGCGCCTCGGGCGGGCAGGGGCTCTGCCCCATCCGGGCGCTCGCTCAGACCGATGGCGCGCACGCCCGGATCCCGCTGGGGCCGGAAGGCCCCAGACCCCGTTACTTTGCCGGTTTCAGCGACTCGGGTTTGTGGATGGCTTCCTTGCCGGATTTGTTGCTGCTTACCAGGACTTCGGGGTGTTCCTGGCTGGCCTTGGCGACGTGACCTTTCACGTGCGCTTCGCGGGTGACGATCTTCTCGACAGCGCCCTCTGTCTCGCCTTGCGGCGTGTTCCAGCGCACAGTCTCGCCAGGCTTCGGCGTGCGGTTCATCGGCGTGCTCCTGCGGACGAAAACGCCCGAAACACAAAACCCGTTGCCGGGTTTACCCCTAGAGCGGGTTCACTCTGACTGTGGTCAGAGTGAACCCGCTCTAGGCTCTTTGATTTGGCGAGCAACTTTATCACCCAGACCGATTCCGGTCTGGGTGATGTTGCTCTAAGGTGACGGGGTCTGGGGCCTTCCGGCGCCAGCCGGATCCGGGCGTGCGCGCCATCGGTCTGAGCGAGCGCCCGGATGGGGCAGAGCCCCTGCCCGCCGGAGGTGCGCCTCAGGCGGCTTTCGCCATCCCCCGCAGCACGTAGGGCAAAATCCCTCCGTGCCGGTAATAATTCACCTCGTCGGCCGTATCTACGCGGCAGATCAGCTCGCACTCGGCGGTCCCGCCGTCCGCGCGATGGATGCGCATGGTGAGCGTCATGCGCGGGCGTAATGCATCGAGACCGACGATGTCGATCACCTCGTCGCCGACGAGTGCCAACGATTTGCGGGTGATGCCTTCGGGGAAGAGCAGCGGCAGCACGCCCATGCCGACCAGGTTGCTGCGATGGATGCGCTCGAAACTCTCGGCGATCACCGCTTTGATGCCAAGCAGCGCGGTGCCTTTCGCGGCCCAGTCGCGGCTGCTGCCCATGCCGTATTCGCGGCCACCGAAGACGACGAGCGGGACGCCCTCGCGCTGATAGCGCATGGCCGCATCGTAGATCGGCAGGCGCTCGCCGCTCGGATAATGCCTGGTCTCGCCGCCTTCGGTGCCAGGCACCATCTCGTTTCGAATACGAATGTTCGCGAACGTGCCGCGCATCATCACTTCGTGGTTGCCGCGCCGGCTGCCGTAGGAGTTGAAGTCCTTTTGCAGGACCTGGTGCTCGCCGAGATATTCGCCGGCGGGGCTGGATTTACGGATACTGCCGGCGGGACTGATGTGATCGGTCGTGATGTTGTCGCCGAGCACAGCGAGAATGCGGGCACCCGTGATATCGCCGACGGGTGGAGGCGTATCGGTCAGGCTTTCGAAATAAGGCGGGTTTTTCACATAGGTGGAGCCGTCGTTCCAGCGATAGGTTTCGCTGCCGGTCTCGACCCGCAGCCCCTGCCATTCCTTTGTGCCCTGCGTGACCATACCATAGCGCTTGCGGAACTGCTCGCGCTGCACGCTTTTGGCGACAATCTCGTGAATCTCGCGGTTGCTTGGCCATAGATCGCGCAAATGGACCGGCTTGCCGTCCGGCGTCTCTCCAAGCGGGACGGTGGTGATATCGTCGCGGATGTTGCCGAGCAGCGCGTAGGCCACGACCAGCGGCGGGCTCGCGAGATAGTTCGCGCGCACGTTTTGATGCACGCGTCCCTCGAAATTGCGGTTGCCTGAGAGCACGCTAGCGACGACGAGTTTGTCGCCTTCGATCACATCGGCAAGCGCGTCGTCGAGGGGACCGGAGTTGCCGATGCAAGTGGTGCAGCCATAGCCGACCGTGTCGAACCCGATCGCGTCGAGATCGGCGGTGAGCCCCGCGGCATCGAGATATTCGGTCACCACCTGCGATCCCGGAGCGAGCGAGGTCTTCACCCAGGGTTTGGGCTTGAGGCCGAGCGCGCGGGCGCGACGGGCGACAAGGCCGGCCGCAACCATCACGTAAGGGTTGGACGTGTTCGTGCAGCTCGTGATCGCGGCGATCACGACATCGCCGTGGCCGATCGTGAAATCATGGCCGGTCACCGCGTGACGCCGCGTGATCTCCGCCTCGCGGACGCTCTGTGCGGCCAGATCGGCGCGGAAGGCGCGCGATACTTCGTCGAGCGAGACCCGGTCCTGCGGCCGTTTCGGGCCCGCAAGCGAGGGCACCACCGTGCCGAGATCGAGTTCAAGCGTGTCGGTGAAGCGCGGCTCGGGGCTGCTGGCATCGCGGAACATGCCTTGCGCCCGCAGATAGGCTTCGACGAGCGCCACACGCGCCTCGTCGCGGCCGGTCAGGCGCAGATAATCAAGCGTCATGGCATCGACCGGGAAAAAGCCACAGGTCGCGCCGTATTCGGGGGCCATGTTGGCGATGGTGGCGCGGTCGGCGACCGGCAGATGGTCGAGCGCGGGGCCGTAGAATTCGACGAATTTGCCGACCACGCCTTTCTTTCGCAGCATCTGCGTGACGGTGAGCACGAGGTCGGTGGCGGTAGCACCTTCGGGCAGCGCGCCGATGAGGCGGAATCCGATCACGTCGGGGATCAACATCGCGATCGGCTGGCCGAGCATCGCGGCTTCGGCCTCGATGCCGCCGACACCCCAGCCGAGCACGCCCATGCCGTTGACCATCGTGGTGTGGCTGTCGGTGCCGTAGAGCGTGTCGGGATAGGCGAGCGTCTCGCCGCCCGGCAGTTCCGCGGTCCACACGGCCTGCGCCAGATATTCGAGATTGACCTGGTGGCAGATGCCGGCGCCGGGCGGGACCACGCGGAAATTGCGGAAGGCTTCCTGGCCCCAGCGGAGAAAAGCGTAGCGCTCGCGGTTGCGCTCGAACTCGACAGCGACGTTCTTGGCAAGACTGTCTTGAGTGCCGTAGAAATCCACCATCACGGAATGATCGATCACCAGATCGACCGGCACGAGCGGGTTCACTTTCTGCGGATCGCCGGCAAGCCGCTTCATGCCGTCGCGCATCGCGGCGAGGTCGACCACCGCGGGCACGCCCGTGAAATCCTGCATCAAGATGCGCGCCGGGCGGAACGGCACTTCCTCGGTGCTGCTGCCTTTATCGAGCCAGCGCGCGATGCGGTGCGCGTCCTCGACCGTGTAGCTGGTTCCGTTCTCGAATCTCAGGACGTTCTCGAGCAGAACCTTGAGACTGACCGGCAGGCGGGAGAGGTCGCCGAGCACGCGCCCGGCGCGGGGGATCGAGAAATAGGTGTAGCGCCGGCCGCCCGCCTCCAGCTCCGCGCGGGTGGCAAGCGTGTCCTGGCCGGTCGGCGTCATGGGTCGGCGTCCTGATGCAATCGGGGTTGGCCGGGTTATAGACTGCCCCCCCTGCCCCACAACACCGCTTGCGCCGGGTCTGGCCAGAGGCTAGCGCGGCCCGCGATGCGTCTGGTGGGCCAGGATATTTCGGTGTTTCGCGGCGAGCGGCTCGTGTTGCGGGGTGTCGCGTTCGCGGTGGCGGCGGGTGGCGCGCTGCTGCTGACCGGGCCGAACGGGGCCGGCAAATCGACGCTGCTGCGGGCGATCGCCGGGCTCAAGCGGCTCGATGCGGGGTCGATCACGTTCGACGGGGACCCAGAAATTGCCGGGCGGGCCGGGCTGCTCGGGCATCAGGACGCGATCAAGGTGGGGCTGTCGGTCGCGGAAAATCTCGGCTTCGAGGCGGACCGGGCGGGCTTGCCGACGGGGCCGGCGCTGGAGGCGGTGGGGCTCGGCGCGCTGGCGCGGCTGCCGGCACGGCTACTCTCGGCCGGACAGCGCCGGCGTCTGGCGATCGCGCGGCTTTCACTCGGCGGCGCGCCGCTCTGGCTGCTCGATGAGCCGACGCTCGGGCTCGATGCGGCGTCGGTCGGGCGGTTCGGCGAGATGCTGGCCGCGCATCGCGCGCGCGGCGGCGTGGTGGTGGCGGCAACGCATCTGCCGCTGCCGCTGCCGGGGGCGGAGACCCTGGCGCTCGGATGAGCGGGTTTTTCGCGACCTTCCGGCGCGAGCTGCGGCTCGCGCTGCGGTTCGGCGGCGACACGGCGGGGCCGCTGCTGTTCCTGTTCGTGACGGGGGCGCTGTTTCCGCTGGCGATCGGGCCGGGGCCCTCGACGCTTGGGCGGATCGCGCCGGGGGTGGTGTGGGTGTGCGCGCTGCTCGCGGCGCTGTTGCCGCTCGAGCGGCTGTTCGCCGCGGATTACGAGGACGGATCGCTCGATCTGCTGCTGGTCTCGGGAGTGCCGGCGAGCCTGGTGGCGCTCGCCAAGGCCTGCGCGCACTGGTTGGTCACCGGGTTGCCGCTGCTGGTCGGCGCGGTGCCGCTTGCGGTGATGCTGCGGCTGCCGGATGCGGGGCTGCCGGCGCTGGCGCTCGGGCTGGCGCTCGGGACCGCGTCGCTGTCGCTGCTCGGGACCGCGGCGGCGGCCGTTGTGCTGGGGGCGCGGCGGGCGGGGGTTTTGCTGCCCATTCTGGTGCTGCCGCTGGTGACGCCGGTGCTGATTTTCGGGGCGGCGGCGGCGGATTCGGCGGCGGCGGGGCTGCCGGCGCAGGCCAATCTGTTGCTGCTGGGGGCCGTGTTCGCGGCCTGCGTGCCGCTTTGTCCCCTGGCGGCGGGCGCCGGCCTCCGGGCGGCGACGGATTAGGGGGCTGGGGCCTTTCGGCCCCAGCGGGCTCGATATCGGTGCGCCATCGGTTCGAGCACCGATGGCGAGGGGGCAGAGCCCCTGCCCGCCGGAGGCAACCCTTGCCGTGAGCCCCCCGAAGCCCATCATGTGGACTCTGTTTCAAGGAAGCGTCCCCAACCGTGAACAAGCTAGCCCCCCGGCCCCGCGCCGCGCGCGCGAGTGCCGCCCGACCCACCCAGGCCGAGGCCGAGGAGGCGATCCGCACGCTGATCCGATGGGCCGGCGACGATCCCGAGCGCGAGGGACTGCTCGACACGCCCAAGCGTGTGGCGAAATCCTATCTCGAGTTCTTCCGGGGCTACACCGAAGACCCGATGCAGCTGCTCGAGCGGACCTTCGAGGAAGTCGAGGGCTACGACGAGATTGTCCTGCTCCGGGACATCCGGGTGGAGAGCCATTGCGAGCACCACATGGTGCCCATCATCGGCCGGGCGCATGTTGCCTATCTGCCGCACCATCGCGTGGTGGGCATCAGCAAGCTCGCGCGCGTCGTCGATGCGTATGCACACCGGTTGCAGATCCAGGAGAAGCTCACGGCGCAGATCGCGAACACGATCAACGAAGTGCTGGCGCCGCGCGGCACGGCCGTGATTATCGAAGCAGCCCACGAATGCATGACGACCCGCGGCGTGCACAAAACCGGTGTCTCCATGGTGACGAGCCGGATGCTCGGCGCGTTCCGCGATGATCCGGCGACACGGCGCGAGTTGCTGGCGATGATCGGGCAGCGCGCGCCGGGGGCGATGGAGGCCTGATCCGGCGTGGCCTTCGAGGCCGTCTTCTACGCGCTGACGCCTTCGGACCTGGAGCGGCTGATTGCCGATCCGGCGATCGCGGCGGCGCTGTTTGCCGAGGATGAGCCGCCGGTCACACCCTCCGACACGCTCGATATCGGCAACCACTGGCATGGCGTGCACTATCTTCTCTGCGGGCAGCCCAAGGTCGGGCGCGAGGGGCTGAGCCGTGCGGTGCTGGGCGGCCTGCCGATCGGCGACGATCCGGCCGGCTTCACGGGCTTTGGTCCCGCGCGCTATTTTCCCGCCGATATGGTTGCGGAACTGAGCCAAGGCATGGGCGATCCGCAGGTCGAGGTGAAAGCGCGCGGCCGGTTCAGTCCGGATGCGATGAACCGGCAGCGCATCCACCCGAGCTGGCGTCTGGCCGACGGGCCGGGTCTGATCGATTCGTTGCGGAAATTGCGCGCATTCTACGAAGCGGCGGCGACGCGTGGCGACGCGATCGTCACCTGCGTGCTGCCCGTGTAGCGAGCCAGCCACCCGCCAGCAGCAGCACGCCGAAGCTTCCGAGGACGAGCGGCTTGTGCCGGTGGATCGTGTCGCGCAGGGCGATCTGAACCAGACGCTGGCGCGTGCGGCGGAGCCGGGAAAAATCGGGGTCGGGGCAGACGCGGCCGAAAGTAGGCGCGAAGGGCACGGCCGCGCCATGCGCGACATATTGCCGCCAGAGCGATTTGACGTCGGCACCGGCATCGGGAGTCTGCGCCATCCAGCGTGCGGCGCGGCAGAGCATCGCCGCGTACGCCTGACTGCGGGCAGGAATTTCGGCGGCGGCAGCGCGCACGAGCTCCACTGCGGCGAAGCGGTAATGATAGCGCCGGTCGGGAACCGGCGCGCTGGCGCGATACAGCGCCGGCTCAGCCGCCACGAAGGTGCCTGGCTGCTTGAACAGCGAGCCGGAAGGCGGGCCGTAGCCGGACGGGTAGGCACCATCGAGCGCCGCCTCATCCGGCTCCGTTTCGGTGCCGGTGAGTTCCATGCCGCGCTCGCGCAGGCGCAGCGCAGCGCGCCAACCGGCGCTGGCACGATCGCCGGCCCAGAACGCCGATTGCGCGCGGGCGAGATCATCGCCGAGCGCACGGGCGGCGGGGCGGAGGTCGCTACCGTCGGGCGCCGCCATGGAAAAATAGGGGATAGCCTCCGCGTAGCGTCCGTCGCGCATCAGGCGGCGGCCGAGCAGATTGCGGATCCGGATCGGATCGATCTGCCAGGCCTCCGTGTATTTCACGAGACCCGGTCGCGGCGGCACGTGCGCATCGACGAAGGCCCTGAGTTCGTCCGTCGTCAGGACCCGCTCGGCGAGATAGGCGACATCGCCCCAATAGGTCGCGGCAACCGGCCATAACACCTGCATGGCATGCGGAAAGTCGCCGCGCATCAGCGTGAGCGCGCCACTCTCGCCTTGCAACAAATCCCGGCTGGACGGTTCGAGACTGGGCAGTTGCGGGGTGTTGGCGAGCGCGCCGATCGCCTGCGCGTAATCCAGCTGCGCTTCGGCCCGGTCGCCACGCTGGAGCGCCAGCTTGGCGCGGACCCAGAGGGCGAGCGGCGTTTGCGTGCGCGCCGCCAGGCGAGCGGCGGTTTCGTAGTCGCCGAGCCGATAGCAAAGCGCCGCCAGGCGGTCGGTGCCGGCGGGCGCGCCCTCTGCCGCGATCGCGCTGGCCAAGGCGTGCAACGGCGACAGGTTGGGCGTGTCGCCGGTATCGGCGCCGGCGAGTTCCGCATCGGTGAGGTCACCGGGACGGGTGCGGAGATATTCGCCCGTACGCGCGAGCGCGGTGATCACGAGAAGGCGGGCCGTCAGCGGATCGCGCAGGTCCGCGCCGAGGTGATTCGGATCGGTCAGGAGCCTGAGCGCCTCGATCCGCAGCGATTGGACGGCGCTGGCCGATCCGGCGGCCGCCTGCTGCGCATAGAGCGCGATGGCGGCCGGATGGTCGCCGGCGGCCCAGGCCAGACGCGCCTGCTCGCCCAGACTCGCCGCGGCCAGTCCAAGCGGATCGGGCGCGCCGGCTTCAGCGAGTGCGCGTGTTTGCGCGAAAGCGCGCGCCGCGCCCGCCGGGTCCCCGGTTCTGGCCAGCGTGCGGCCGAGCATGTAGGCGGCCCACACGATGCGGTCGCGCGCGTCGGATGCCGGCAACGCGAGCACGGCGCGGAATTGCGCGCGCGCGCCGGCCATATCGTCGTGCGCGAAGGCGACGGCGCCAGCCGTGTAGAGGCGGATCGCGATGGGAAGATCGTGCGCCTGCGCAAGCGCCGCGGCTCGCGTCGGCGTGGCGCGCATGGCAGCAAGCGCTTGTTGCTGCGCGGGCGAGAGACCTGCCTGCTCGGCCCGGTCTCGGGCATTGTGATCGCCATCGTTCTCGCGCGGGACGATGGCGGCCTTGGGGGCTGCCACAAGATGCGCGGCCTCCCAGGCAAAGCTGTTCGCCGGCGTTTGTCTGAGCGTCTGGCGGCGATTGTCGAGCAATTGCCAAGGCGTGCCGATCACGCAACCGAGGGCGCCCGCAGCAGCGAGCAGAAGGAGCCCCAGCAAGGCGACCATTTTCGCGGATTCAAGGCGAGGCATCGGCGATCCCCATGGCCGGCGCGCAGCGCGCCCAGCCCACGAACATTTCGGTGTGCGGCGGCAACAGGATCGTGCCGCGCGGCACGAGCGCATGATCTTGCAGCGAGAACGGTCCGGCACCATCCGCCTCCGGGCAGTGCGGCGGCAGATTCGTGCGAGCCGGGACCGGGCTGTCCACGTCGCCGCGATTGCGCAGGTAAAGGCGCACGAAACCGCGCCCATCCGATTGCGAGGCCAGATCAATCCGCGGCGGCGGCAGCGCGCCGCCGATCACCGCCCGCAGCGTCGCGAGATGCCAGGCCCGGCGGTCAGTCGCGACCGGCAAGCGGAACCAGACGATGCCGCGGAGCGTGGGCGGTGCCTCGGCACGCAGCCGCTCCAGGAAATCGGCAACGGTGCGCGGCGCCACGGCCTCCTCGATCCCGGGCTCGCCATCGAGCACCGGCGCCTCGCCTTCGACCGCGAGCAGGCGGCCCCGCGCATCCGCGACGACTCGCGCGCCATAGGCAGGCAGCGCGATCGCGAACGGCAGGGCGCTGCGGGCGGCCAGGCGCGCGATCCAGAGACGGGCCGCGGTCGGGTCGAACAAGCCGGTGCGCGGATCGCTGACGGAATGGAGTTGCAGCACCAGACCGTCGACGGCACCCGCCAAGGCCGGAAAGGAAGGCGCGCGCAACCAGGTCGGCAAAGCGGTCGCGGTCAGCCGCGTGCGAGGGCGGAGCGTCGCGCGCAGGTCGCGCAGGAAAGCGGCGTAATCGGCCAGATGCGCAGTCGCGGCGTCATGGTCGATCTCGAGCGTGGCACGCGCACGAACCGGCACGCGCGTGAAGGCGTCGCGCACGGCGCGCAGGAGCGCGTCACGGTTTTTGGGGCCGATCGGTGGCTCGATGCGGATGACCGGGACAGCGGCGCCGAGCGCGGTCCAATTCACCTCCGGAACGGAGAGCCTGGCGCCATCGCCGATTTCGCCGGCGAGGACGTGCCAGGCAGGGAACAGGTCGTGCGCCTCAGCGATGGCGTCATCGAGAGCGGGGGACCAGTGGCGCTGCCAGATGAACGCGCTCTCGGTGCCGAGGCCGGGGGGACCTGCGTCGCCGATCAAGGCCAGGACAAGCGCGAGTGGCGCGAGTTTCACACGCGGCAGCATAACGGGCCTGCCTCCGGCCATCACCTGGAGGATTTCAGGCCTTTCGGCCCCAGCTTGGTCCAGGGGCGACGCCCAGGCCGCCGGAGGCAGAGCTAGAACATCTCATTGACCGCAACGACCCGCCACCCCACCGGCCCTCGCTCCAATTGCGTCAGCGAAAGATTCTGCACCGAAAAATGCAGCGCCGAGCGAGCCCCCATCCCCGCCGCATGCGCGATCGCCGCGCGGATGGCGCCGCCATGGCTGACGGCGACCACATCCCCCTGCCCGGTCTCGGCTGCCAGACGCTCGAGCGACGTGCCGACCCGCCGCACGACATCCTCCATGCTTTCGCCGCCCGGCGGTGTTTCGGCGGCGCCAAGCGGCCAGAAGGCATGCGCGGGTTCCCGAAGCTGCGCCGGCAGATCGGCGTGCGCCAGGCCGTGCCAGTCGCCGAGATCCTGTTCGATCAGACCGGGTTCGACGTGCAGGGTCACATCGATTCCCGCGGCACGTTGGATTGCTTCGGCGGTGCGGCGCGTGCGCGAGAGAGGCGTGACGATCCAATGGGCCGGGTGCGGCAGACGCGCGGCCAAAGCCGCGTAGCTCGGGCGCTGCGTGGCGAGCGAGGTTTCGCAGAGGGCTACGTCCATGCGGCCGTAGAGATAGGCGCGTGCGTTCTCCTCCACGATCGCGTGGCGGATCAGCCAGAAGCGGGTCATGCCGTCACTCGCCGATATTCATGAGCGCGCCATTGCGTCGCGCCGCCTGAAATTGTTGCCAGAAGAGAAGGGTGGCGCCGGTAAGCCAGGCGGCGTTCAAGCCGAAGGCCCAGGCGAGATGATCCCAGCGCACGACGCCGAACCGCACCGCCGCGCGCAGTCCCTCGAACACATGCGCGGCAGGCAGCGAAAGCGCGATCGCTTGCAGCCAATGCGGCATCACCGAGACCGGGTAGTAGACCGCGGCAAGCGGCGCGAGCCCCACGAGCATGGACCAGACCAGCGTCTCGGCGCCGCCGCCCTGTGCCAGGATCAACGAAATGCAGCCGAGCGCGATCCACCAGCCCATCATCATCAGGTTCGCGGCGAAGAGCACGATCACCGGACCGACGCTCAGCAGATTGAAATGATAGAGCAACGCCGCGAGCGTCGCGGCAGGCAGCACGCCGAGCAGCATGCGGATCATCGACATGGCCACCAGCGCCGCGATCAGTTCCCAGGGACGCAGCGGCGAGATGAAAATATGGCCGAGATTGCGCGACCAGATTTCCTCCATGAAGGTCACGGCAAAACCGAGATGGCTGCGCAGCGCCATCTCCCAAAGCAGCACGCCGCCGAGCAGGGCGGCAATGGTGATGCCGCCGGCGGAGGCACCGAGCCGGGCCGCGAAGAAGCTGCTCGTGAAACCCCAAATGCACATTTGCAGCACCGGCCAGTAGGCAAGATCGAGCAGCCGCGGCCAGGAGCGGCGGAACAGCGTCAGATGCCGGTACATCAGACCCCAGATGCGGCGCAGCGGGGTCACGCGGTGACCACCTGGCGGTCGCGCGCGATGTCGAGGAAGACGTCCTCGAGATCGTCGCGGTTATAGCGGGCGAGCAGATCGGAAGGCGTGCCGCGATCGACGATGCGGCCGGCTTTCATCATCAGCACCTGGTCGCAGAGCCGTTCCACCTCCGCCATGTTGTGCGAGGCGAGCAGCAGGGTGCAGCCGCTTTGCGCGCGGTAGCGCTCGAGCCAGCTGCGCACGAGGTCGCCAGTGTCGGGATCGAGGCTGGCGGTCGGCTCGTCGAGCAGCAGCAGGCGCGGCCGATTGATCAGGGATTTGGCCAGGGCGACGCGGGTTTTCTGGCCGGCGGAAAGCTTGCCCGCCGCGCGGTCGAGAAAACCGTGCAGGTCGAGCTCATCGGCGAGTTCGGCGATGCGGCGGTCGATCCCCGCCACATTGTAGAGATGGCCGTAAACGCGGAGATTTTCCGCGACCGTCAGGCGCGCGGGCAGCGCCACATAGGGCGAGGAAAAATTCATCTGCGCGAGCGGCGCGAAGCGGTCGCGGGCCATGTCGTGGCCGAGCACGCCGATGCGGCCGGAGGTGGGGACGAGCAGGCCGAGCAGCATGGCGATGGTGGTGGTCTTGCCAGCGCCGTTGCCGCCGAGCAGCCCGACCGTTTCGCCCTCGCGTACGGTGAAGGCGATCGCATCGACCGCGAGCGTTTCGCGGTAGCGCTTGGTCAGCGCCGAGACCTCGATGACGTTCATCGTCGGGGCATATACAGGCCACCCACGCGCCGACCAGGGCCCTGGCCGACGGGGCGGCTCTTCGTTATGCGGCGCGCATGCGACCTTCCGGCCGAACCCCGACTGCCCTTCGCCCTGTCTCGATCGAGCCGGGCTTCGCCCGCCATGCGGAAGGCAGTTGCCTGATCCGCATGGGCGGCACCGAAGTCCTGTGCACGGCGAGCGCCGAGACGCGCGTGCCGCCTTTCCTGCGCGGCCAGGGGCTCGGCTGGGTCACGGCCGAATACGGGATGCTGCCGCGGGCCACCCACACGCGTGGCGATCGCGAGGCGGCGCGCGGAAAGCAATCGGGGCGGACGCAGGAGATCCAGCGGCTGATCGGACGTTCGCTGCGCGCCGTGGTGGACCGGCGGGCGATGGGCGAGATGTCGGTGACGCTCGATTGCGACGTGCTCAACGCCGATGGCGGCACGCGCTGCGCCAGCATCACCGGCGCCTATGTGGCGCTGGCGCTGGCCTTCCGGCGGCTGCATGAGCGCGGCGTGCTGATGCAGAACCCGCTGCGTGCGCAAGTCGCGGCGGTGTCCTGCGGCATCCGCGAGGGCGTGGCGCTGCTCGATCTCGATTACGAGGAGGACAGCAGCGCCGAAGCGGACGCGAATTTCGTCCTGGCCGACACCGGAATCGTCGAAATCCAGGGCACCGCGGAGCAGGCCCCCTTCTCGCCGGCGCAATTCACCGAGCTGATGGCGCTCGCGCAGTCGGGGGTGGCCGCCTTGTTCGAGGTGCAACGCGCCGCGCTCGGCGCATGAACCGGCGGCTCGTGCCCGGCGACCGGCTGGTGGTCGCGACGCACAACCCGGGCAAGCTCGCGGAGATCGCCGAACTGCTCGCGCCGCACGGGCTGGTGGCTGTCTCGGCCGGCTCACTCGGGCTCCCGGAACCCGAGGAAAGTGCGGAAGATTTCGCCGGCAATGCGCGGATCAAGGCGCGTTCCGCGGCTGAGCGCGCCGGATTGCCGGCGCTGGCGGACGATTCCGGCTTTTGCGTCGCGGCCCTGAACGGCAAGCCGGGCGTGCATTCGGCCCGCTGGGCGGGAGATGGGCGCGATTTCACTTCGGCCATGCAGCGCGTTCACGAGGCGGCGGGCAACGCCCCCGACCGCCGGGCCTGGTTCGTCTGCGCGCTCTGCCTCGCCTGGCCGGACGGGGAGACCGCCACTTTCGTCGGGCGAGTGGATGGCAGCTTCGTCTGGCCGCCGCGCGGCGCGCGCGGCTTCGGCTACGATCCAGTATTCGCGCCGATCGGCGGGGCCGAGACCTATGGCGAGATGGAGCCGGCGCGAAAACATGCGACGAGCCATCGGGCCCGCGCCATGGCCCAGTTTGCGGCCTGGCTGGCGGAGGCGCCACCCAGCGCCTGACGAAGCGGGCGATCGATCCGGCGATCGACCCAGGCGCCGGCGGCGAGGCTCGCGGGCAGCGCCGCGAGCAACGCGGCGGGGGAGAGCGCAGCGAGCGCCGGTATGACGAAAGGGTGGGTGAGGTAGGTGGCGTAGGACGCGTCGCCGGCGGCGACGAGCGCCTCGGGGATTCGTGTGCCGAGGTGCGGTTCCAAGGCAAGCGCGCCCAGCAGGATCAGCGCGGCCGGGCCACCCCAGACCAGGCAGCGGAACGGTCCCGCCAGGGGCAGCGTCACGAGCAGGGCGCAGCCGACGACGGCGCAAACGGCGCCGATCCGGGGCGGGAGTGGCTTGCGGCGCCGCAGCGCCTCGGCGATGGCCATGCCGAAGGCGAACTCGAGCACCAGACCATTGGCGAGCGCGAGCGGCGCGGGCCAGGACGGGGTTCGAAACAAACCCACGAAGGCCAGAAGCGCGAGGATCGGGGCGAGGATCGGCAGCGGCCGCCGCCGGCCGGCAAGCGCCGCCGCGAACAACGCGTAGAACAGCATCTCGAAATTCAGCGTCCAGCCGACCGGCAGCACCGGGCGGATTTCGCCGGCCGCATCGCGGGCAGGAAGGAAGAGGAAGCTGGCGCAAACGTTCCAGAGATCGGGACGCGTGTGCGTGGCGAGCGAGGGTGCGGTGAGCGCGGCGCCAAGCTTGAGCGCGGTGAGCAGCCAGTAGAGAGGCGCGATGCGCAGCAGGCGGCGGCGCAGGAAACGGCGCGCCGGGTCGGGACGGCCGTTCAGACGCCGCGCCGAGGTCACCATCACGAACCCGCTGATGACGAAGAACAGGTCGACGCCGGCGCTGCCGTTCGGCCAGGTGCTGGCCAGCGCGGGCGAGCTGGCCAGCAACGTATGGTAGACGACGACGAGCGCGCAGGCCAGGGCGCGTAACGCCTGAACCGTGCGGAGTTCCTGCATCGCGGTCTCACTCCGAGGCCGGAATAAGGGTAACGATATCAACTAAAGGTTGCAAGTGCGGCGGCCTTAGCGGCCATTGCCGACACATCCCCCACCCGCCATCTGGGCGCACGTGACCGAACCGCTCGCGCTCTACGTCCACTGGCCGTTCTGCCGCAGTAAATGCCCCTACTGCGACTTCAACAGCCACGTCCGGGACGCGCTCGATGAGCCGCGCTTCGCTCGCGCACTCATTGCCGAACTGGCCTGGGAAGCCGCCCGGCTCGGACCTCGGCCGCTGGCTTCCATCTTCTTCGGCGGCGGCACGCCGAGTCTCATGTCGCCCGACACCGTCCATGCGCTGATCGAAGCCGCCACGCGCCATTTCCCGCCGCTCGATGGGCTCGAAATCACGCTCGAGGCCAACCCGACCAGCGTCGAGGCGGCGCGCCTCGCGGGCTACCGCGAAGCCGGGGTGAACCGGCTCTCGCTCGGGGTCCAGGCGCTCGATGAGCCGGCGCTCCGCTTTCTCGGCCGCCAGCACTCGGCGGACGATGCCCGCGCCGCGCTCGAACAGGCCCGCGCACTCTTTCCGCGGCTTTCCTTCGACCTGATCTATGCCCGACCTGGACAGACGCTTGCGGAGTGGCGCGCCGAACTCGAGCGGGCGCTGGCGATCGCGGCCGACCACCTCTCGCTCTACCAGCTGACGATCGAGCCGGGGACGACATTCGAGGCACAATACCGGGCCGGGCGTTTCACATTGCCGGACGAGGAAGAGGCGGCCGCGCTCTACGATCTGACGGTCGAGCGGGCCGCCGCATCGGGCCTCGCCGCCTACGAAGTCTCCAATTTCGCGCAGCCCGGCGCCGAGAGCCGGCACAATCTCGCCTACTGGACCTACGGCGACTATGCCGGGATCGGCCCCGGGGCGCATGGGCGCCTCTCGCTCGGCGAGCGGCTAGTCGCAACAAGGCGGCATCGCGCGCCGGAACCCTGGGCCGAGCGCGTCGAGCGGGCGGGCCACGGCAGCACCGAGGAGGAAACGCTCAGCCCCCGCACCCGCGCCCGCGAAATGCTGCTCATGGGACTGCGGCTCGCGGGTGGCGTCGATCTGGCGCGGCTCGCACGGCGCACGGAGCTCGCCTTCGAGGCCTGCGTCGATCCGGTGATCCTGCGGGCTGCGCTCGACGAAGGATATCTCGTGCTTGAGGCGGAGCGGCTCAGCGCGACGGCGGCGGGGCGGCGGCGGCTCGATGCGCTGTTGCCGCGGCTTTTGGTCTAAACCATTCAAGAGTCTTCTTTTTCTGAAGAAAAGGAAGCAAAAGGACTTTTGCGGCTGGTCCCGGACCTGGTTAGGTCACGGTCAAACAGACGAAGGTTTTTTGGTTCTTTTTTCAAAAAAGAACATGCTTCCGCCCCTCTGGCCGCCCCCCGCGCGCTCCCTGTATATCGCGCGCAAAACCGGAGCCCGCCCACTCCCATGATGTATTTCAGCCGCGCGAGGACGATGCTGATCCTCGGCATCTGCGTGCTCGGCTTCCTGCTCTGTATTCCGAACTTCGTGCCGGCGCCGGTCTCCTGGCTGCCCTGGCGCCACGTCAATCTCGGACTCGATCTGCGCGGCGGCTCCTACCTGTTGCTCCAGGTCGACATGAATGCGGTCGAGCATGAGCGGCTCGACAGCCTGACCGACAGTGTGCGCAGCGCGCTGCTGAAAGCCCGCGTAGGCTACCAGGGCCTCTCGGCGCAGCCGGCGCAGCACCGGGTGTTCTTCCATTTGCGCGACCCGGGGCAGCATGACGCCGCACTCGCTGCGCTGCGGACCGTGAGCCAGGACGTGGTCAACGAATACACGATCGACGATCTGGGTGGCGGTAACCTGGCGCTCACGCTGCTGCCGGCGGCGATGGCCACCCGGGCGAGCGCCGCGGTCGAGCAGTCGATCGAGATCGTGCGGCGCCGCATCGACGAGACTGGGGTCGCGGACCCGCAGATTTCGCGGCAGGGCAGCGACCGGATTGTGGTCGAGCTGCCGGGTATCGCCGATCCGGAGCGGATCAAGCAGCTGCTCGGCAAGACCGCGAAAATGACCTTTCACCTGCTCGACGAGAACTGGATCCCGGGCAATCCGGCGGGGCCGGACACCGAGATCCTGCCGATGCAGGACAATCCAAAGCAGCTTCTCGCGATCCGCAAGCATGTCGACGTGGACGGTGCCGATCTGACCAACGCGCAAGCCGGCACCAATCCGAACACCGGTGAGTGGAGTGTGAACTTCGCTTTCGACAGCGAAGGGGCGCGGCGGTTCGGTGACGTGACGCGCGCGAATGTCGGGCACCGGTTCGCGATCGTGCTCGACAACCAGATCATCAGCGCGCCGGTGATCCAGACGCCGATCACCGGCGGACGCGGCGAGATCACCGGACATTTCGATGCGTTGAGCGCTACCAATCTCGCCCTGTTGCTGCGCGCGGGCGCGCTGCCCGCGCCGCTTCAGGTGGTGGAGGAGCGCACGGTCGGGCCGGAGCTCGGCGCCGACAGCGTGCGCGCCGGCGCGCTGTCGCTGGCGGTCGGCTTCCTGCTCGTGATCGGCTTCATGGGCACGTTCTACGGGCTGTTCGGCTGGTACGCGAACATTGCGCTCGTCGTGAACCTCGTGCTGATGATCGCGATCCTTTCGCTGCTGCAGGCGGCGCTGACGCTGCCGGGCATGGCGGGGCTGCTGCTCACGCTCGGCATGGCAGTGGATGCGAACATCCTGATCAACGAGCGCATCCGTGAGGAGAGCCGCAACGGACGCTCGCCGCTGAATGCGATGGAAACGGGTTTCCGCCGCGCCTTCTCGACGATCCTCGACAGCAACGTCACCGCCTTCCTCGCCCATGTGATGCTCTTTGTCTTCGGCAGCGGACCCGTGAAGGGCTTCGCGCTCACCATCACGATCGGCATCGTGACCACCCTGTTCACCGCGACCGTGCTCGCGCGGCTGATGATGGTGCGCTGGTATGCGGCGCGCCGGCCCGCGCTGTTGCCGGTCTGATCCGTTCCGAGATCCCTCATGCTCATGCGACCGCTTTTCCGTTTCGTCCCCGACAACACGCGCTTCAAATTCATGCGCGCGCGCTGGTTCGGGCTCGCTGGCTCGTTTCTGCTCTCGACGGCCTCGCTTGTGCTGTTCGTTTATCCCGGCCTCAATCTCGGCATCGATTTCAAAGGCGGCATCGTGATGGAGGCGCGCACCCAGGGGGCGGCCGACATCCCGAAGTTGCGCAGCACCTTCGCGCAGGCGCAGATTCCCGCGGCCGGCCTGCAGCGTTTCGGCGCGCCCGACGACGTGTTGATCCGGCTCGACGCCCAGCCGACGGAGGGTGCCAACCAGAAGCTTCAGGTGCGGGTGCGCGCGGCGCTCGAGCAGGCGCAGCCCGGGTCGCGCATCATTCGCGCCGACGTGGTGGGCGCCTCGTTCAGCCGCGAGCTTTTCACCAACGGCATCCTGGCGCTGGTGATCTCGCTGGCGATGATCCTCGCCTACATCTGGTTCCGCTTCGAATGGCAGTTCGCGGTCGGCGCCGTGGTCACACTGCTGCTCGACATCACGAAGACCATCGGCTTCCTCGCCATCACGCGCATTCAGTTCGATCTGGTGATGGTGGCGGCGATCCTGACCGTGATCGGCTATTCCACGAACGACAAAGTCGTGGTCTACGACCGGGTGCGCGAGAATTTGCGCAAATATAAATCAATGCCGCTTCGCGATCTGATCGATCTCTCGATAAATGAGACGCTTAATCGGACTCTCGGAACTTCCAGCACCGTCTTCCTGGCGAGCCTTCCGCTCGCCCTGTTCGGCGGGGAAACTCTGTCGGGGTTCGCTTGGGTAATGATGTTCGGCATCGCGGTCGGGACGGTCTCCTCGATCATGATTGCGGCCCCGATCCTGCTGCTGCTCGGGGAGAACCGGCTGCGGCGCGAGGTCACGACAATCGCCAAACCACCGTCGGCCGCCGGGAAGATCGCGCAAAGCTGAGACGCGGCGCGCGGGACGCGCGCTGATGCGGGACGAAACCGGGCCTGCGGCCCGACTCAGGCTTCTGTTCGTGGGCGACGCGCCCGAGTGGCTCGGCGCGGTCCGCCTGGCCGGCGGCTTGTTCGGCGCGGAAATAACGTCCGTGCCGACCGTCGGGGCAGCGATCCGGCACCTGCTGGGGCCTGGACAGGTTTACAGCCACGTGCTGGCGGCCGCGCCGCTTTCCGCGGCCGAAATCGAAACGCTTGCGGGCATGGCCGATGAGATCACCCACCGGGCCACGCCGCTGCTTAGCCTCGGCACGCAGCCGCCGCCTGGCGTCGATGCGACCCACATCCGGTGCCCCGAGCCTGCCCGGCTCGGCGAGGCGCTGCGACAAGCGGCGCCCTTTCCGGGCTCGGCGACCGGGGGCGCGCCCCTGACGAGCGAAGCGGTGCGGGACGGGTTGAATGCCGGCTGGCTCCGTCTCCGCTATCAGCCGATGGTCGATGCCAGGACGCTCGCTCCTGTCGCGGTGGAAGCGTTGGCGCGGCTGCACCACCCGGCGCATGGCATCCTGCATCCGCGGGACTTCGTACCGCAGGCCATCGCCTGCGGGCAGGAGCGGGTCTTCACGGGCATCATGGCCGCTCGCGCCATGCTGGAACTGCGTGGATTACCGCTCAAGGGACTGCGGTTCGGCATCAACATGCCGCTCCCGGTGTTCTGGTTTGAGCACGCAGTGGAGCGGGCCCTGGAACTTGCCTCGGTGAGCGGAATCGGCGCCGAGCGGATTGCCATCGAGGTGCTCGAGACGGAGGAGACCCCGGCCCTCACCCGGCTCGAAGCGGCGCTGCTGCGTTGGCGGGAGGCAGGCTTCGCGGTCTATATCGACGATGCCGGCCCGGCGATGCCGCATTGGCGGGCACTGGCTGCGATGCCGTTCACCGGCATCAAACTCGATCGCTGCCTTGCGCACCAGGCGCAACAATCGCTGGCGGCGGAGATCGCCGAGGTTGCGCGGGAACGCGGGCTCCACATCGTTGCGGAAGGGATCGAGACCGCGGCGGAACTCGAGCGGGCGCGCGCGATCGGCGTGGATTGCGTGCAGGGATATTATATCTGCCGGCCGCTGCCGGGGCTGGCTCTGCCGGTCTGGCTGAACCAAAAGCGGTAAAAGAATCGGTCTTCCGAAGCGAAGAAAGTTAAACGCTCTTCGGCTTTATGGGACGAAGCGGTTGGACCGCCTCGTCCCATACCGTTTTAGATCTGCACGACAGAGTTCAGATCGAAATCGCTGCCTTCCGGATTTTCGCCGATGCGCAGCATGGTCGGGCTCATGACGCGATAGGGCGGAACCGGCAGGTTGTAAGGCGCCGGCACGCCCAAATAGACGCGTCCCGCCAGGTCGTATTTGGAGCCATGGCAGGGGCACAGATAACCGCCCGGCCAGTTCGGCGCGGGGTCGGTGGGGCTTGGGTTCGGGAAGAAACCCGGCACGCAGCCGAGATGGGTGCAGATCCCGACCATGACCGCGAATTCGGGGAGGATCGAGCGGTGCCAGTTCTGCGCGTAGGTTGGCTGCTGCGCGACATGGCTGTTGGGATCGCTCAGAATGCTGAGCAGCTTCGGGCTCTGCAGCGTCTTGATGGCCTGAGGCGTGCGGTGAACCAGGAAGATGGGCTTGCCGCGCCACATCACGACGATCTGCTGACCCGGCGCGATCTTGCTGACGTCGACATCGAGCGGTTCGCCGGCGGCCAGCGTGTCCGCCGCGGGCTCGAGACTGTCGATGAAGGGCCACGCGACCGCAGCCACTCCCACGCCGGCGCCGGCCAGTGCCAGCAAGGTCAGGAAGTCGCGACGGGTCGTGCCCTGGAACTCGGCTTCCTGGTGGACGGGGACGGCGGTGGAGGACATGGCTGACCCTTTGCAGGATGGATCCGTGCTGCGGGCGCTAATTGGCGCGGTCCGCGGCTCTTGCAAAGACCCAATTGCGATTCCGTGGCACGGAAATCTCGGCGCTTGGTGCAGGAAGCAAGTTGTGGCAACCTTTGGTTGAAACACGGAGCCCGCCATCTGAGCGAGTTCGCCCCCTGGAACCTGCCCGAGCGCGCCCCGCCTTTCGGCGAGTTTCTGGCGCATGCCTGGGCGCGCCGCTGGCGCGGCGTCTGGATCTTCGCTTCCGTGTTCCTGCCGCTAGCCCTGGTCTCTGCCTGGCTTGCGCCCGCCTATCGCGCCACCGCGACACTCGCCGTCCTGCCGGCCCCGGAATTCACCGTGCGGCCGGATGCGGGCTCGAAGGACCAGAACGAGAGCGCGCTGGCGATGGACCAGATCATGAAAGCCGAAACCGAGATCCTGGGCAGCGAGGCGCTGCATGCCCAGACGATCCGGGCCGTGGGACTGTCGACGCTCTATCCCGATCTGGCGCAGCCGGGGCGGTCGTGGTTGCGCCAGGCGCTGCGCTGGATCGTCAGTCCTTGGCTCGGGCCGGCGCTGTCCGGCCGCGAGCGCATGGAAGCGCGGGCGCTCGCGCGGTTCGACGCCCGGCTCAGGGTGCGGGCGACCAAGGACAGCAACGTGATCGAACTCGGCTTCGACGACGAGGATCCGGCGCTCGCGGCGCGAGCGCTCGGGGATTTGCTCGAAGGCTATGCGTCGGCGCGCAGCCGGCTCTATGACGATCCCCAGGCGCGGGTGGTGCGGCACGAGACCGAACGCGCCGCGGCGGAAGCCCGCGCGGCCGGGCAGCGGCTGGCGGCCTTCAAGGCGGCCAACGCGATTGCCGATCTGGACCAGCAGCGCGGACTGCTGCTCAAGCGGCTCAGCGATGCGCGACAGGCGCTCGCCGACGCGCGGACGGCCGAGGCTTCACAGGCAGCGCGGCTCGCCGCGCTCGGGGCGGCAATCCGGCAAACGCCGCCTTCGGTCGGGCTCTATCGCGAACAGGACACCGACGAGCGGCTACAGACGCTGGATGACGGGCTCGTGGCGCTGCGAGGCGAGCTGGCCGCGGCGCGCGTGCATTACCGGGACACGAGCCGGCGGGTGACGGATATTGAGGGACAGATCGCGGCTCGCGAAGCGGAGCGGGCGCGCCTCGCGGCCGATCCGACCCCGTCGGTTGCGCGCGATGGCCGCGCGCCCGATCTCGACGCGCTGCAGCTCGACCGCGCGCAAGCCGAGAGCGACCGGGTGGCGGCAGCGAGCCGGGCCGCCTCTCTCGCGCAGCAGGTGGCCGCGCTGCGGGGCGAGGTCGCGACATTGACCGAAAAGGAGACCGCCCTGCACGATCTGGAGCGCGGACGGGCGATCGCCGAAGAAAACTGGCGGACCGCGACGCGCGTCCTGGCCGAGCGGCGGCTGACCGAAGCCGAGGACGCCCTGCGCCTCGCGAATGTGCGGGTGATCGAGCCGGCGCGCGCGCCGGACCGACCGACGCTTCTGAAACCGCTGCTGCTGCTGGCGGGAGGACTGCTTGGCGCGGTCGCAGCGGCGGCCGCGCTGCTCTGGGAATTTCTGGCGAGGCCCACCTTCCTTACCGAAGCGGGCCTGGCGGAAGCGACGGGGCTGCCCGTGCTGGGGGTGTTCCGGGTGGCTGCGGAGGCCGAGGCTTGAGCTGGAGCACAGTGAGACCCGCGCAGTCAGGCTGACTTTGCCCTACGGCGCGAGGGCGCTGCCGCGGACGAGGTCGCGCAGCACCGCGCCCGGGACGGCAACCAGGTCCCGGGCGTAGCGGAGACCGAGGCGGCGCGGCTCGCGGCGGAGACGCCAGAGCCATTCGAGGCCGAGCCGGCTGATCCGGGCGGGGGCGCGTTCGGCGAGCCCGAGTTCGACGCGGACCGCCTGGCCGACGCAGATTGCCCAGCATGGCGGAAGCACCGCGCGATGGCGGTGGAGAAAGATCTCGCTGACCGGGGCACCGAGCGTCATGACCAGCAGATCGGGCCGAAAGGCGCCGATCCTCGCAAGCAGATGACGCGACGCGGCTTGATCGAGCCGTAAATCGGGGGGCGCGATTTCCACGGTCGCGATCAGCCCCTTCTCCCGCGCCCAGGCCTGGATGACGGCGGCCGAGATCAGGCTTTCCGCGACGAAAAACAACCGGCGGGCCCGGAGCGCCGGATGTCGCGCCAGCCCGCGGAACAGGTCGCAGCCGGTGACGCGCCCGGGCAGGTCGAGGCCGCGCAGGGCGGCGTAGAGCAGGATGGGAAATCCGTCGACGCAAATGAGCGAGGCCGCCCCGTAGGCCGCGGCGAATTCCGGGTCGCGCAGGAGTCGCACATGATCGAGGTTGGGGGTCACCAGCAGCGAGAACGCGGTGGGTGGCGGGTCGAGGAGCAGCCGGCGCACCACCTCCGCCGTGGTGAGGGGCGCGGGCGCGAAGCCGAAGATCTGGTGCGGCTCGCTCATGCGCGGCGCAGCACGGCGGCGGCCGCGACGAAGAGGAGAAGCAGCGGCGATTTGCGGCCGAGCGAATTGCTCGTCGAGATGGTCACCAGAAAGCTCGCGACGAGCAACGGGGCGCCGGGACCCCGGCGCCAGGCCCAGGCCATGAGTGAGGCGAAGCCCGCCGCGAACAGGGTGAAGCCGAAGAGTCCGAGGGTCGCGAACATCAGCAGCGCGAAATTTTCGATCACGCCGATGCCGCGATCGAGGCGGAGCGTCTCAAGATGGTCGAGCAAATCGGGCCGTGGCGCCCCGAACAGCCATTCGCTCGGATCGAAATCGAGCAGGATCCGCCACTCATCGAGCCGGGTCGAGGCGCTGGCATCCCAGACACCGTGGGCGATCAGCCGGTGGCCGATCCCGGCCGCGAGCAAAAGCGGCAGCGCGGCGGTGGCGAGCCCGAGGACACCCGTGGCCGCGAGCAGCCGCCAGCCGGAGAGACGGCGGCGGCGAAAGCTTTTGGCAAGCCGCGCAGCAAGCATGGCGGCGGCCACGAGAGCCGCGGCGAGCAAAGCGGCGCGGCCACCGAAGGCGATCAGACCGCCGGTGAGCAACGCCAGGTAAGCCCAACGGGTCCAACCGCCGGCCGGGGCGAGAAAGAGCCCGATCAGGGTCGCGGCGGCGCCGGTCAAGGGATGGTCGTAAAGCGCGAGCGGGCGGAAATCGGCCGCGAGTTCGGCGGCCTCCTGGCCGTTCAGATAGAGGGGCAGCAGGTGTGCGCCCGCGAACGCTTCGGCCAGCGCGAGCGCCGCGTTGGCGGCGAAGCCCGCTTGCAGCAGCGTGCGAAGCCGCAGGCGGGCGTGGTCGCCGGCTTCGGCGACCGCGATGCCAAGGCAGCCGGCAGGCAGAAAATTGTCGAGCAATACGATGAGGTTGCTGGTGCCGGTGAACAGGAGGGCGAAACCGGCGCAACCGGTCATGGCGGCCAGGAAAAAGGTGAGGCGGCGCTGGCGCCAGAGCCAGTCGGCGGCGTCGCCGTGTGCGGCGTGATCGAACCAGGCCAGTCCAGCCGCGAGATAGGCGAGATACGCGGCGGGGTGCAGTTTCTCGAGCAGCGTGCCGCCCTCGGAAACGTAGGCACTGCCGGCCAGCGTGAGCAGGTTGGCACCGACCAGGAGCGCCAGCGCGACCGCGGCGATGGCGGCAGCGTCGCCGCCGCGCCACGCACGTCCGCCGGAGGACGAAGCCGCGAATGGCGCGGCGGCCGCGGTCACGCGCGGCCGGTCCTGACCAGTACGGTGCCGGCGAGTCGGCCGCCGGCGCCCACGATCATGCGGGCCGCGGTCTCGATCGACGCGAGCCGGGTGCGAAAGGCGGCCACGAGAAGAAGGGTGCCGCTCGCTAGCGGCGCGAGCGCCAGTGCCGCGGCACTGGCGCCCGGCGCCGCGCAATCGATCACGACGAGCCGGAAGGCATGGGAGGTTGCCTCGAGCTGCGCCGCGAACGGTTGCTCCGGTGCATGACGGTCGAACAGACCGCACGCGAAGCGGGCATGGTGGAGGGCCGGAACGAAAGGATCGCGCTCGGTCGGCAGCCGGGGATCGGCATCCTGGGGAAGCGGGGCGGAATCGGCGAACCCGGCCTCGATGCGCAGCGTGCGGCCGAGCCGGGTCGCCCCAGCCAGCGCGAGGCCGAGCGCGATTTGTGGCGCGGCCTCCTGCGCGAGACAGGGCAAAACCAGCACGACCGGCGTGCCGGCGACGCCGGTGCGCGCCAGCACCTGGTCCAGCAGCGCCTCAAAATCGCCGCTTCCCGAGCGGGCGGTCGCGCCATCGATGCGGGCGCGTGGCGGGGCGGCCCGGGCCTCGCCGGCGAGAGGTGGCTCGAGGCTCCAGAGCGCGGCGCTCAATAGGCGTTCCGGCGCGAGAGGACCCGCAGCGGCGTCATGGCCACGATCCGCAGGTCGAACAGCAGCGACCAATGATCGATGTAGTAGAGATCGTGCTCGATCCGGGCGCGCAGATGAGCCGGATCGGTGGCAGCGCCCCGCCATCCATTGACCTGGGCCCAGCCGGTCATGCCGGGTTTGACCCGCTGGCGCCGGGCATATTCGGCCACCATCGCGAGACCCGCCCGTTCGCCGACATGGAGGCTGTCAGCGTGGGGCCGGGGGCCCACGAGCGACATGTCGCCGCGTAGCACGTTCCAGAGCTGGGGCAGCTCGTCGAGGCTCGCACTGCGCAGGAAGCCGCCGACGCGGGTGAGCCGTGCATCGCGCCGCGCGGTCTGGCGCCGCGCCGACTCCTCGCCCGGCGCATGTTTCATCGTGCGAAACTTGTAGATGGTGAAGCTGCGTCCGCCCCAGCCGGTGCGGCGCTGCGGGAAGATCACCGGACCCGGCGAATCGAGCCCGATCAGCAGTGCGACCGCGGCCAGGAGCGGCGCGAACAGGAAGAGCAGCGCGGCCGCGCCGCTGCGGTCCAGCACCCCTTTGAGCAGCAGCTGCCAGCGCTTGCGCGGACGATCGGAGAGGATTGCCAACGGCACGCCGGAGAGGCTGCGCAATCCGGCCGGCGCATCGGACAAGCCATGCAGATCGGCCGAAAGCGCCACCTGAACCGGCATCGGTTGCAGACATTCGAGGATCGGTGCGAGCGCCTCCGGATCTCCGGCGTTGGCCAGCACCACCGTGTCGATCCCACCCGCCTGCGCGAGACCGAGCATCTCCGCGATGGCGGGGGAGACCGGGTCCGCTTTCGCGCGCGCGAGGCCGCAATCGACCACCCGGATCACGTCGACCTCGGGGCCGAGGCGCGAAGCCAGCGGACCCGCCGTCCCCGCCATGCCAATCACCGCCACCGTCTCGCGGGCCCGCCCGTCGCGCTGCAGCCGGCGTGCGGCCCACACATAGAGCAGACGACCGGCGAACACCCAGACCGCGAAGCCGGCGAACCAGCCTGCGAGCCAGAGCCGCGCCATGTCGGCAAGCGCGCCACTGGCCCAGCCTGCGGCCAGCAGCACCAGTGCGGATGCCGCCAAACGGCGGGTCAGCATCGCCAGCAGCGGTCCGGTGCGGAGCAGCGCCGGCTCGGTGGCGAGCCGCGCCTCGCGGAGCAGCAGCGCGGCGATCACGCTCGACATGACCATTTCGTGCAGCATCGCCGGCGATGGCGAACCGGACGGTCCACCGCAGCAGCCGAAGTGCCGATAAGCGAGTTCCGCCGCATAGCCGATCGCGAAACCGGCGCAGCCATCCCAGAGCAGGAACAGATCGTTGAGGTAGAGAAGCACGTCGCGCGCACGCCGCGGCACGGGGCGCCGTCTGTCCTGCGCGGAGCAGGCTGAGGAGTGCATGTCGCCGACGTTTCAGCCAGGCAAACACTGCCAAGGCGATCCGAAATCTACAAAGAGGGCGCGAGAGAAGCAACCGTAAGTTGGTATGGCCGATGCGAAAAAGGGCTACGGCCGCAAGGCCCGCAACCGGCGGTTCCGATGACTCAGGCTTCGACGCGGGTGGCTCCGACCCGTGCCGCGAGAGAGGCGGCCATGAACGCGTCGAGATCGCCGTCGAGCACCGCGGCAGGGTTGCCGGTCTCGACGCCGGTGCGGAGATCCTTCACGAGTTGATACGGTGCCAGCACGTAGCTGCGGATCTGGTGACCCCAGCCGATATCGCTCTTGTTCGCCTCGACAGTGGCGGCGGCGGCCTCGCGCTTCTGGAGTTCGGCCTCGTAGAGCTTGGCGCGCAGCATCTGCATCGCTGTCGCGCGGTTACGGTGCTGGCTGCGGTCGGTCTGGCACGCGACCACGATGCCGGTGGGCACATGGGTGATGCGGATCGCGCTCTCGGTCTTGTTCACGTGCTGGCCGCCGGCGCCGGAGGCGCGGAACGTGTCGACCTTGAGGTCGCTTTCGCGCACCTCGATCTCGATATCATCGTTGACGACCGGATAGACCCAGACGCTCGCGAAACTGGTCTGACGGCGCGCGTTGGCGTCGAACGGGCTGATCCGCACCAGCCGGTGCACGCCCGACTCGGTCTTGAGCCAGCCATAGGCGGACGGGCCGCTGATCTGCAGCGTTGCGGATTTGATGCCGGCCTGCTCGCCCTCGCTCGTCTCCAGAATTTCCACCTTGTAGCCGTGTTGCTCGGCCCATCGGCTGTACATGCGCTCGAGCATTTCGGCCCAATCCTGGGCCTCTGTGCCGCCCGCGCCAGCGTTGATTTCGAGATAGGCGTCGCGCCCGTCCGCCTCGCCCGACAGCAGGCTCTCGATCTCGCGGCGCTTGGCGTCCGCGGCGATGTCGCGAAGCGCGATGGTCAGCTCGGCGGCCGCGCCGACATCGCCCTCCGTCTCCGCCATGGCGATCAATTCGAGCGTGTCGGCGAAATCGGACTCGAGTTTGAGCAGCCCCTCGGTCTGGTTGGCGAGACGGTTGCGCTCACGCATGATGGCCTGCGCGGCTTCGGCATCGTCCCAGAGGCTCGGGTCCTCGACGCGAGCATTCAGCTCCGCGAGGCGGGCGGTTGCGGCATCCCAGTCAAAGATGCCTCCTCAGCAGTGCGACCGACTGCTTGATCTGTTCGCCGAGTGCGTCCGATTCCGCCGACATGGGCCCGATGTGATCCTGCGAGGGGCCGGGTCAATACAGCCCGCCCACCCCGCTGTCCACGCCGGTCCCGGGAGGCGGCGGGGGTTGCGCGCCGGGGACCGCCGGCTGGGTCCCGCCGTTCGGATCACCCGAGGCCGCATCGAGCATCTGTACCGACGGGCCGGCCGCGTCGCTGTTCTCGGCGGAGGGGCCGATACCGGCTGCACCGGGAATCTGGCCCGGCTTGAAGGCATCCACGCAATCGTGGGCGCCACAGGGCCAGCTCGCGATCGTCACCCCCTCGGGCGGGCGGAACTGCAGTACCGGGCTGTCCCCGAGAGCCGATTTGACGAAATCGTGCCAGATCGGGCCAGCGACCGCGGCGCCGGTCTGCTTGTCGCCCAGCGTCTGCGGCTGATCGAAACCGACCCACACCACGACCACGAGATCGGGCGTGAAGCCGGCGAACCAGGCGTCGTTGTAATCCTGGCTGGTGCCGGTCTTGCCGGCGATCGGCCGGTCGAGACCGGCCACCACGGGGACGCCGGTGCCGTGCTCGACGACGCCGCGCATCATCATGAGCACCTGAAACGCGCTGGCCGGGTCGGCCACCTGCTCGCGCGGGTCCATCAGCGTCGGCGGATGCTGCGGGTCGGACGGCCCGAACACCAGCCCCTGGGGCCGCCAAACCACGTGGCCATCGCGGTCCTGCACGCTGTCGATCAGCGAGGGAACCACGACCCGGCCACCATCCTCGATCGACGAGTAGGCGCCGGCCTCGCGCAGCACGGTCGTTTCCACGGCGCCGAGCGAGGCCGGCAGCACGCGAGGCATCGAATCGTAGAGATGATAGGCGATCGCGGTCTTGGCGACCGCATCCATGCCGATATGCGCGGCGACGCGGACCGTGACCAGGTTCAGCGACTGCTCGAGCGCCACATGGAGCGGCGTGGGGCCGCCGGTGTTCAACTCGTAATTGTTCGGGTGCCAGTTGCCGAGCGAGAAAGGCTCGTCGAGGAAACGCGCGCTCGGCGAGATCCCCTTCTCCATGGCGGCCAGATAGACGAAAGGCTTGAAGGAACTGCCGGGCTGGCGCAGCGCTTGGGTCGCGCGGTTGAATTGGCTGGCATTGCCGCTCCAGCCACCCGACATGGCGAGCACCCGGCCGGTATGCGGGTCCATCGCCACGAGCGCGCCTTCGACTTTCGGAATCTGTCGCAGAATCGGATGGTCAGGCGCCGCGTCACGCTCTTCGATCATCACGAGATCGCCCGGGCGCATCACATCGCTCATGCGGCGCGGGGCGGCGCCGATATCGCCGTCGGGCGAGACATGCCGGGCCCAGCCGAGATCGCCAAGGCGGATCGTGCCCATGCGGGCCTCGCCGCCGGGCGCCGGATCGAACCAGCCCAGCTTCGCGGCAGCCGCGGTTTCCTGCAGCACGAGCGCGAGGCGCCAGCCGGGCAGCATGCCAGGCGGGGCGGATTCCTTGGCGAGCACGTCCTGCCAGTCGTCGGTCGGTGCAACGGGGGCATCGACATGGCGGATCGGGCCGCGCCAGCCGCCATGGGAATGATCGTAGGCGAGCAGGCCGGCCTGGAGCGCCGCATCGGCGCGGGCCTGGAGCGCCGGATCGAAGCTCGTATGCACGATGAGCCCGCCCTCGGTGGTCTGGTCGGGGCCGAAACGCTCAAGCAAGCGGCGCTTGACCTCGGCCATGAACCAATCGCTGCCGGGGACCGCATCGGGGCGCCTGTAGGCCGATGGCAGCAGAGGCTCGGCCTGCGCGGCGGTTGCTTCGGCCTCGGTGATGGCGTGGGTATCGACCATGCGGCCGATCACCCAGTCGCGGCGGTCACGGGCCGCCTGGGGGAAGTGGAACGGGTTGTACTTGGTGGGTGATTTCGGCAGCGCGGCGAGCATCGCCGCCTCGGCGATGTCGAGCTGGTCGAGAGGCTTGTTGAAGTAGGTCTGCGCCGCGGCGGCGACGCCGTAGCTGCCCTGACCGAGATAGATCTGGTTCAGGTAGAGTTCGAGGATGCGGTCCTTGCTGAGCGTGCGGTCGAGCCGCAGCGCCAGGAGCGCCTCACGGACTTTGCGTCGGAAGGTCGGCTCGTTGGAGCCGAGCAACATGTTCCGGGCGACCTGTTGGGTGATGGTGGAGGCGCCCTCGGGCCGGCGGCCAGAGCGGATGCGGTGCAGGTCGGCATAGGCGGCGCGCAGGATGGCCAGCGGATCGATGCCGCGATGCGAGTAGAAATTTTCGTCCTCGGCGGCAATGAAGGCTTGCCTGACGCGGTCGGGGATCGCGGTGAGCGGCACGAAAATCCGGCGCTCCGTGGCCAGTTCGGCCATCAGCCGATCGTCGCCGGCATAGACCCGGCTCATCACGGGCGGCTGGTAGGTGCGCAACCCGTCGAGCGAGGGGAGATCGGCCGCGTAGTGCTGATAGGCCGTGTAGCCGACCAGTCCGGCGACGCCGAGGCCTATCATGAACACGATAAAGGCGAAGGTGGAGACGCCGCGGACGAAGGCGAGCAGCCGGCTTTCGCGCCGGATTTTGCGCGGGCGGGCAGGGCGTTCGGGCTCGGCAGGCCGAGGGGCCAGGCGCTCGCTGGGGTCTGGGGCGTCCATTCCGCAATCCCGGTTCTATAAACGCCGGCTGGTCCGGCTCGTTCCGCCCTCTTGGCGATCGGCTAGGCCCGATGGCTCTAGGCTTCAGGCCTGCGTGAGATGAGGCGCTCGCGCGAAATACTCATCCACGGCACGCCTTACCGCGACGGCGACCGTTGCGTGAAGCCCTGGGCGGCGCAACTCAGCCTCGTCGCGCGGATTGGACATAAAGCCCATCTCGATCAGCACGCTCGGGATCGCCGGCGCCTTCAGCACGGCGAAGCCGGCATGGCGGGCCGGGTTGTCCAGCATGGGCAGCGAGGCGGCAAGCGAGGCAACCACGTGTTTCTGCAAGCGCGCCGACCCGAGCCTCGTCTCGTGCCGCACCAGGCTCGCCAGGATCGCCGCCACTTCCGGGGCGGCGGCTGGGATGCCGCCATAGCGATCGGCGCTGTTTTCGCGGGCGGCGAGTGCTGCGGTCTGCGCATCCGACGCGGCGCCCAGCGTATAGACGCTGGCGCCGCGGATGGCGGGATTGTGGATCGCATCGGCATGCAGCGAGAGGAACAGGCTCGCGCCGGCAGCTTCGGCAATCGCGACCCGCTCGTCGAGCGGGATGAACATGTCCGTGCTGCGGGTGAGCGAGACCCGATACCGGCCACCTGCCTGCAAGTGGGCCGCGACCGCGCCGGCGGCCGCGATCGAAACTTGTTTTTCATAGAGACCGGTGACGCCGATGGCGCCGGGATCTTTGCCGCCATGACCGGGGTCGAGCACCACGAGCGGCGGGGTCGAGGCCGGGCGGCGCGGCAGCCGGCCGCGCGCGATGGCCGGCAAGGCGAGCGCACTGCCGAGGCCGCCTGCGAGCAAAGTGCGGCGGGTGAGCGGTGAATCGACGTCCATGGGGGGAAAGCTACCATGCCTTATCCGGAATGGGCGCTTGAGGCTTGATGAAGGCCGGTTCATCTGCCGGACCTTGCGGTTCGGCGCGCTTTGCGCCATGTCAAGTCGCGCGGCGTCATCGCCGCGCCGGGCACGCGTGGCGTGTCCCCTATCGCCGGCCATGAGCCGGCCCCTTCGCGAAGGCCGAATGGCAGAGACAAACCGCGCCACCCCCTCGATGAGCCGGACTGTATGGTCCGCTCCTGGTGTCGCCGTGCCTGCCTGGCCGTTTTTTTCACCCTATTCTGCCGGAAAGTGCGCGCCCCAATCGGGCCGGCGCGCCCTGACTGGCGGCTGGAGTTCCACGCCTGATGGCCAAGCGTATGTTGATCGACGCCACGCACGCGGAAGAAACCCGCGTCGTGGTGATGGAAGGTAGCCGCCTCGAAGATTACGACGTCGAGACGCAGTCGAGAAAGCAGCTCAAGGGCAATATCTACCTGGCGAAAGTCGTTCGGGTAGAGCCGAGCCTGCAAGCGGCGTTCGTCGAATATGGCGGCAACCGGCATGGCTTCCTCGCCTTCGGCGAAATCCATCCCGATTATTACCAAATCCCGGTAGCCGACCGGCAGCGCCTTCTGCAGATGCAGGAAGAGGAGGCGCGGGCCGAAGAGGAAGCGGCCGAGCGGGCGTTCGCCGGCAGCGCGCCCGGGGATGTCGCCGAGTCGGCGCCGGAATCGGCCGTTGAGACCGACGCCGCTGCACAGCCTCTCCCGATCGGGAGCGACGTGCTGCAATTCCCGCCGTCCGAGCACGCCCCGGCGCAGGAGCCGGCCGAAGCAGACGGCAGCGCCGAGCCGGAAGTCACGGAAGCGGCGACGGCGAGCGAAAACAGCGAAACAGGCGAGCCCGCGATCGGTCCCGATCTGGCGCCAGAAGCGATGGAAAGCGCTCCCCCGCCGCCGACGGCCGACGCGTCCTCCGAGGCGGGCGATTCCGAGCCCAGGCTCGGCAGCCGGGTCGAGGAAGTGCCGGCGACCGAGTCAGCCCCGCCCGAGACGATCGGCGGGGAGACCGGCGAATCCGAGGAGGGGCGGGAGCGGCGTCCGCCGCCGCGCTTCATGCGCAACTACAAGATCCAGGAGGTCATCCGGCGCCGCCAGATCCTGCTCGTGCAGGTCGTGAAGGAAGAGCGCGGCGGCAAGGGCGCCGCGCTCACCACGTATATTTCGCTGGCAGGACGGTATTGCGTTCTGATGCCGAATTCGCCGCGCGGCGGCGGCATCTCGCGTAAGATCACTTCGGGCGCCGATCGGCGGCGGTTGCGGGAAGTCACCGCCGAACTCGAGATCCCGCGCGGCATGGGACTGATCGTGCGCACCGCAGGCGCGAACCGGCCGAAGCCGGAGATCAAGCGCGACTGCGAGTATCTGTTGCGGCTGTGGGACGAAATCCGCGACACCACGCTGCGCTCGATCGCGCCGGCCCTCATTCATGAGGAAGCGAGCCTCATCAAGCGCGCGATCCGCGACGTCTATTCGCGCGATGTGGATGAGCTTCTGGTCGAGGGCGAGGAGGGCTGGAAGGCGGCACGCGACTACATGCGGATGCTGATGCCGACGCATGTGAAGAAGGTGCAGCTCTGGCGGGAGCCGCAACCTTTGTTCTCTGGCCAGAATGTCGAGGCGCAGCTCGATGCGATGCTGAGCCCCACCGTGCAGCTGCGCAGCGGCGGCTACCTGGTGATCGATCAGACCGAAGCGCTGGTCGCGATCGACGTGAACTCGGGCCGCTCCACGCGCGAGCGCGGCATCGAGGAGACCGCGCTTCGCACCAACCTCGAGGCGGCAGAGGAAGTCGCGCGGCAGCTTCGGCTGCGCGACCTGGCCGGACTCATCGTGATCGACTTCATCGACATGGAGTCGAAGCGGAACATTTCCGCAGTGGAGCGTCGCCTCAAGGAGGCCCTGCGCGACGATCGCGCGCGCATCCAGGTGGGCAGCATCAGCCATTTCGGGCTGCTGGAGATGAGCCGGCAGAGGCTGCGCCCATCGCTTGCGGAGACGAGCCTGACGATCTGTGCGCATTGCAACGGCGCCGGACGGGTGCGCAGCACCGAGAGCGCCGCGCTGCATGTGCTGCGCGCGATCGAGGAGGAAGGCGGCAAGCGGCGCGCGGCGGAAATCTGCGTCTATGTGGCGCCGTCGGTGGCGCTCTACATCCTCAATCACAAGCGTGCGCGGCTCGGCGAGATCGAAGCGCGGCATGCGATGCGCGTCGGCTTCGCCGCCGACGATGCGCTGCAGGCGGCACAGCTGCGCATCGAACGGCTGCGCCCGCAGACACAGGAATTGCCGCCACCAGCGCCGCTGCCCTTGCCCGTGATCGATGAAGGGGAAGCCGAAGCGGAACCGGAGGAGGCCGAGACGCTCGAGAGCTCCGAGGGGGCGGAAGATTCCGATGCCGGCGCGCTGAGCAGCGAGGAGAGCGAGCACCGGCGGCGGCGGCGGCGGCGGCGGCGGCGGGGCAGCCGAACCGAAGAGAGCGGCACCGAGTCGGCGCCGATGCCGGACGGCGCGGAGCAGCCCGATCTCGGAGAGGGCGTGCCCTTCCCGGTATTGCCGGACACAGTGGGAGCGGCGCCCGCCGAACCGCCGGTGCCCGGGCACGACGAGGCGGCCGAGGCGGCCGAGGAACAGGGCAAGACGCGGGCCCGGGGACGCCGCGGCGGGCGGCGCCGCAAGCGCGAAGACGAGGCGGCCCCGCCCCCGCCGCCGGAGCCCGCCTATATTGGGCCGACCCCGGCCGATCCGTTCGCGCTCGGCACGATGGATATCTTCGAGGTGATGGAGCGGGCCGAGGCGCAAGCCACGCCCAAACCGGCCCCCTCCCCCGAACCGATCGTCATTCCGATCGCAGCGCAGCCGGAGGAACCGGAGGCTGGACCCGCGATCAAACCGGTGGTCATCGGCCTGGACGAGACGCCGGCCGAGAAAAAACGCGGCTGGTGGAAACGATAAGCCGCAAGGGGGCGGGGCAGGCGGAGCCGCCTGCCCTGCCCTATCTCATGCGGCCAGCCGGGACTCCACGTCGGAAGGCGTCATCCGCACCAGCGCCTCGTAATCGTGCAGGAGGGTCTCGGTCAGCCGTCCCGGCGTGAAATGCAGCTCGCCGATCTGGCGCACCGGGGTGACCTCGGCTGCGGTTCCGGCCAGGAATACCTCCTGAGTGCGGCGCAGCTCTTCCGGCTTGATAATCCGTTCGACCACCTGAATCTGCCGCCGCCGCGCGAGCGCCATGACCGTGCGCCGGGTGATCCCGTCGAGGAAGCAGTCGGGCGTCGGCGTGTGCAGGGCGCCGTCGATCGCGAGAAACACGTTCGCACCCGTCGCCTCGGCGAGATCGCCCCGCCAGCTCAGCATCATGGCGTCGGCGAAGCCCTCGGCCTCGGCTTTATGCTTGCTGAGCGTGCCGATCATGTAGTTGCCGGTCGCCTTGGAGGCGGTGGGCGAGGTCGCCGGATCGGGGCGGCGCCACTCGGCCCAGCCGAGCGCGATGCCGGCCATACGATTTTCGAAATAGGCCGGCCACTGCCAGACCGCGATCGCGAGATGGATTTTCGTGCGCTGGGCCGAGACCGCCAGCATCTCGCTGCCGCGCCAGGCGATCGGCCGGACATAGGCATCGGCAAGGCCGCTCGCCGCCAGCGTGTCGAGACAAGCGCGATCGATCTGCTCGGCGGTCCAGGGAATCTCGAATCCGAGCAGGCGGCCCGAGTTGATCAGCCGGTTGGTGTGCTCGCGCAGCCGGAAGATATGGCCGCCATAGGCTCGCTCGCCCTCGAAAACGCCGCTCGCGTAATGAAGTCCATGCGTGAGCACGTGGAGCTTGGCGTCGCGCCAGGGCACCAGCTGGCCATCGTACCAGATGAAGCCGTCGCGATCGTCGAAGGGGGGGGTGGCCATGCGCGATCCTGCGAAACAAAATTGCTCACTTGAATGAAACGCATCGGCGCCCGAAAGATAAGGCAGAAGCTTTGTCCTATCGGGTCCGGTGAGCCATGTCCGATGCGAAACCCTCCGCGGGCCAGAGCCTGCTGTTCCTGCGCGAGGCGCAATTGCGGGAGGCGCAGGACATGCTGTTCCTGGCCTGGCGGGATTTCTCGGCGAGCGTCGATCCGCTGCTGGCGGAACGGGGGCTGGGGCGAGCGCATCACCGGGCGCTGCACTTCATCGGCCGCCATCCCGGGCTGACCGTCACCGACCTGCTATCGATCCTGTGCGTGACGAAGCAGAGCCTGGCACGCGTCTTGTCGGCGCTGATCGAGAAGGGGCTGGTGTCGCAGACCGCCGGGCGGCGCGACCGCCGGCAGCGGCTGCTGGCACTCACCGAGACGGGTGCCGCGCTCGAGCGGGCGCTGTTCGAGCGGCAGCGGGAGCGGCTGCTGGGCGCCTACCGGGACGCCGGCGGACCGGCGGTGGACGGATTCCGGCGCGTGCTGCGGGGGATCATGGGACCTGGGGCGCGGCATATGCTGGATGCGCAGGAGAACGCGCAGAAGGCCCGTCGGGTCGGGTAGGGAGGCGGCATGGCGGATGAGGCGCACATCCTCGTCGTGGATGACGATCAGCGGCTGCGTTCGCTGCTCTCGCGCTATCTCGGCGAGAACGGGTTCCGGGTCAGCACTGCGAGCGATGCCGAGGAGGCACGCGACAAGATGCGCTTCCTGCAGCCGGATGCGCTGGTGCTCGACGTGATGATGCCGGGCGAGAGCGGCCTTTCGCTCACCGCCTCGCTGCGCGCGGCCGATGCAAGCGTGCCGATTCTGCTGCTGACGGCGCGCGGCGCACCGGAGGACCGGATCGAGGGTTTCGAGTCCGGAGCCGACGATTATCTCGGCAAGCCGTTCGAGCCGCGCGAGCTTGTGCTGCGGCTGCGGGCGATGCTGCGGCGAACGGCACCGGCCGCCGATCCGCCGGGTCCGGTCCGGCTTGGGCGGCTGGAATTCGACACCGCGCGGGCGGAATTGATCGGACCGGATGGGCCCGTGCATCTCACCGGCGGCGAATCCGCGCTGCTCGCAGCGCTCGCGGCGCGGCCGGGCGAGGTGTTCTCGCGTGAGGAAATCGCAGCGGCGCTCGAAATGGACGATTCGGGCGAGCGGGCGATCGACGTACAGGTGACCCGGCTGCGGCGCAAGATCGAGGCCGATCCGCGGGAGCCGCGCTTCCTGCACACGGTGCGCGGGCGCGGCTATGTGCTGAAGCCGGGGATCTGACGCCGATGGTGAGCTTCACCACGGGGCTCGAGAAGCCGATCCGGAAAATCCTGCCGCGCTCGCTGCTCGGCCGCTCGCTCCTGATCATTCTGATCCCGCTCGTGGTGACCCAGCTCGTGGCGCTCGGGATTTTCTATGGCAGCCACCTCGACCTGATCTCGCGCCGCCTCTCGAGCGCGGTGGCGGGCGAGATCGCGCAGACCGTGCGGCTGCTCGGGCAGGCCGAGGATTCGTACGACGAGGGGCTGCTGCTGCGCAGCGCCGCGCACGATTTCGACCTGCGCATGTCGATCGATTTGGGCGCGCGTCTCAATCCCCGCAAACAGGTGAATATCCTGGGGCCCATGGACGACGATCTGGCGATCGCCATGCGCGAGAAGGTTGGCCTGCCCTTCACGATGGACTGGACGAGCGATCCGCAGTCGGTCCTGCTGGCGGTGCAGTTGCGCGACGGCGTGCTGCACGTGACCGCGCCGCGCAAGCGCCTCTACAGCAGCATGATTTATTTCTACGTGGTGTGGCTGGCGGGTTCAGCGTCGATCCTGTTCTCGATTGCCGCCCTCTTCATGCGCAATCAGGTGCGCGCGATCCGCCGGCTGGCTGGCGCGGCCGAGGCGTTCGGACTTGGGCGCGATACCGGCCCGATCCGTCCCGAAGGGGCGGCCGAAGTACGGCAGGCGGCGACGGCCTTCAACCGGATGCAGGACCGGATCCGCCGCTTCCTGGCACAGCGGACCGAAATGCTTGCCGGTGTCAGCCACGATCTGCGCACGCCGCTGACACGCCTGAGGCTCGCGTTGGCAATGCTGCCGCCGGGCGAGGATGTGGCGGCGATGACCGAGGATGTGGAGGAAATGGAGCGCATGATCCGCGGTTATCTCGCCTTTGCGCGCGGCGAGCAGGCGGAACAGGCCCAGATCGTGAATCTGAGCGCGCTGCTCGAGGAAATCGCGGCCGGCGCACGGCGTGCCGGTACGCGCGTAGGCCTCGACGTGCCCGCAGGCGTTTCATTACGGCTCAGGCAGGATGCGATCCGGCGCGCCATCACCAATCTGGTCGACAATGCGCGCCGTCACGCGCGCGCGGTCGCACTCGCGGCGAATAGCAACGGCCGGCTCGTGCAGGTGACGGTGGATGATGACGGGCCGGGGATTCCGCCGGAGCGGCGCGAGAGCGTGTTTCGGCCGTTCGAGAGCGGCTCGAGCGGCGGCACTGGGCTTGGGTTGACGATCGCGCGCGATATCGTGCGCGCTCATGGGGGCGAAATCGTGCTTGAGGACAGTCCGCTCGGAGGCTTGCGGGCACGGATACGGTTGCCGGTTTAAGGCGGGGTGCGTCTAGGTCATGCCCGGCCACTGCCCCCGTCACTTTGAACAAACGTGCCGATTAAGGCGACTCCCCAAAGTGATGGGGTCTGGGGCCTTTCGGCCCCAGCGGAGCGCAGAAGCGGAGCCTCTGCCCGCCGGAGGCAACACGATTACGCGATGGAAACGCACCGATCGCGAGGCAAAGGCTTTCGTTTCCTAGGCAGCTGCGGCTTCGATTTTCTCGAGCTCGCGAAGGATCGATTCGCCCATCACGCTCGTGCCCACACGGGCGGCTCCCGACGACATGATGTCGGCCGTGCGCAACCCTTTGGCGAGCACGGATTCCACAGCGCGCTCGACGAGGGCCGCCTCGCTTTCCATGTCCAGCGAGTAGCGCAGCAGCATCGCGAAACTCAGTATCTGGGCGAGAGGATTGGCGATGCCGCGGCCCGCGATATCGGGCGCGCTGCCGTGGATCGGCTCGTAGAGCGCATGGCGCTTGCCATCCGGCTGCAATTCCCCGAGCGTCGCGGAGGGCAGCATGCCGAGGCTGCCGGTGAGCTGGCTTGCCAGATCGGAGAGCAGATCGCCAAACAGGTTCGCAGTCACGATCACGTCGAACTGGCGCGGTTCGCGCACCAGTTGCATCGCGCAATTGTCGGCGAGAACATGAGTGAGAGCGACATCGGGATATTCCCGGTCGCGAAGCGCCGTGACGGTCTGCCGCCAGAGCAGCCCACTTTCCATCACGTTTGATTTCTCGACGCTCGCGACAGCGCCGCGGCGGCGCCGTGCCAATTCGAAGGCGACACGACCGACCCGCTCGATTTCGCTCGTCGAGTAGATTTCGGTGTTGACGCCGCGCTTCTGCCCGTCGGGCAGGGTTTCGATGCCACGCGGCTCGCCGAAATAGATTCCGCCCGTGCTCTCGCGCACGATCATGATGTCGAGACCACGGACGATCTCCGGACGCAACGGGCTGGCGCTGACGAGTGGGTCGTACACCGCCGCCGGACGCAGATTGGCAAAAAGGCCCAGCGATTGTCGCAGACCCAGGATGGCGATTTCGGGGCGGCGATCGAAGCCGATATCGGCCCATTTCGGACCGCCGACGGCGCCGAACAGGACCGCATCGGCGGCCCGGGCCAGGGCGATGGTGGAGTCCGATAGCGGCATGCCGCGCGCGTCGATCGCGGCCCCACCCACCAGATCCTCTTCGATCTCAAACGCCAGACCACGGCGGCGCACGAACCAATCGATCAGCCGTTTCGCCTCGCGCATAACCTCGGGGCCGACGCCGTCACCCGGCAGGAGCAGCAGTTTCTTCACTGTTTCGTCTCCGGTGCGGTCAGGATGCGAGGCCCGGAATCCAGGGAGAAGCGGCGCGGTGCCGTCCTTCGAACGCGGCGATGGCAGAGGCGCGCTGCAATGTCTCGCCGATTTCGTCGAGACCGAGCAGAAGCGCCCGCTTGCGCGACGGATCGATGTCGAACGCTACCGTCTCACCGTTGGGCCGCGCCACGATTTGGCTCTCGAGATCGACCGTGAGGCGGGCATTCGGACCGAGGGAAGCGTCCGCGATCAGGGCGTCGCAGATCGCGCGCGAAAGCCGTACGGGCAATATGCCGTTCTTGAAGCAGTTGTTATGAAAGATGTCCGCGAAATCGGGCGCGATGATGCAGCGGATGCCGAAATCGAGCAGCGCCCAGGGCGCGTGCTCGCGTGACGAGCCGCAGCCGAAATTCTCGTGCGCGATCAGGATCTGCGCGGCCCGGTAGGGCTCGCGATTGAGCACGAAATCCGGGCGCTCGGCACCGTGCTCGTCATAGCGCAGCGCGTCGAAGAGATGCACCCCGAGTCCCGTGCGCGCGATGGTCTTGAGAAACCTCGCCGGGATGATCTTGTCGGTATCGACATTGGCGAGCGGCAGGGGGGCTGCGATCGCGGTGAGCGATGTGAAAGGTGGCATCAGGCGAATTCCCGGACGTCGGCAAGCCGGCCCGCGACCGCCGCGGCGGCGGCCATGGCGGGCGAGCAGAGATGCGTGCGCCCGCCGGGTCCCTGCCGTCCTTCGAAATTGCGGTTGGAGGTGCTGGCGCAGCGCTGGCCCGGCGCGAGCCGGTCCGGATTCATGGCGATGCACATGGAGCAACCCGGTTCCCGCCACTCGAAGCCGGCTTCGGTGAGAATCCGATCGAGCCCTTCCGCCTCGGCCTGGCGCTTCACGAGGCCCGAACCGGGCACGACCAGCGCCCGCACGCCGGGCGCCACGCGCCGGCCGCGTGCCACGCGGGCAGCCTCGCGGATATCCTCGATCCTTCCGTTGGTGCAACTGCCGATGAATACGACGTCGATGGGCACTTGCGCGAGCGCCTGCCCAGGCGTGAGCGCCATATAATCGAGCATGCGCTGCATGGCCTGGCGGCGCGCGGGATCTTCCGCGTCGCGCGGATCGGGGACGGTTTCGTGGATCGGCAGGACCGCCTCGGGATTGGTGCCCCAGGTGACCATGGGCGCGACGGTGGCGGCATCGAGCACGATGGTCTTGTCGAAGACGGCGTCGGGATCGGAGCGTAGGCTGCGCCAGTGCTGCACTGCCGCCTCGAAAGCCTCGCCTTGCGGCGCGAATGGGCGCCCCCGCACATAGGCGAAAGTCGTCTCATCCGGTGCGATCAGGCCCGCGCGCGCGCCGGCTTCGATCGACATGTTGCAGACCGTGAAGCGGCCGGCCATGTCGAGCGCTTCGATCGCCTCGCCAGCATATTCGATCACATGGCCGGTGCCGCCGGCGGTGCCGATGCGGCCGATGATCGCCAGCACGAGATCCTTCGCGGTGACGCCGGGGCTGAGCCTCCCATCGACCCGGACCAGCAGGTTTTTGGCAGGCTTCTGCAGCAAGGTCTGCGTTGCCAGCACGTGCTCGACTTCCGACGTCCCGATGCCGAAGGCGAGCGCGCCGAGCGCGCCATGGGTGGAGGTGTGACTGTCACCGCAGACGATGGTGGTGCCGGGCAAGGAAATGCCCTGCTCGGGGCCGATGATATGCACGATGCCCTGGCGCGTGTCGTGCAGCGGCAGGAACGGGACGCCGAACTCGGCGACGTTACGTTCGAGCGTTTCGATCTGCACGCGGCTGTCGGGCTCGGCGATGCCCTGGCTGCGATCGCTGGTCGGCACGTTGTGGTCGACGACCGCGATGGTGGCATCGGGGCGACGAACCTGGCGTCCGGCCACCCGCAATCCTTCGAAGGCCTGCGGCGACGTCACCTCATGGACGAGGTGCCGATCGATGTAGAGGAGGCAGGTGCCGTCGGGCATCTGCTCCACCACATGCGCCTGCCAGATCTTCTCGAAGAGCGTGCGCGCCACCTTCAATCTCCTGCTGTGGCCGCCGTTACTCGGCGGCGGCGGTGTTCTCGCGTCCCTTTTCCGCGATGCGCGCGGATTTGCCGCGGCGGCCGCGCAGATAATACAGTTTTGCACGACGAACGTCGCCGCGCCGCACCACCGTGATGTCGGCAATCGTCGGTGCATAGAGCGGGAAGACGCGTTCCACGCCCTCGCCGTAGCTGATCTTGCGGACCGTGAAATTGCTGTTCAGGCCCTTGTTGCTGCGCGCGATGCACACGCCTTCATAAGCCTGGATACGCGTGCGCTCGCCCTCGACGACCTTGACCGACACGCGCAGCGTGTCGCCCGGGGCGAAATCCGGCACCGGCCGCGCGGCGGCCAGCCGTTCGATCTCGGCGGCCTCGTATTTCTGAATGACGTTCATCGCGATGGTCCCTTCCCGCTTCGCTCAGGTTGCCGAGGCGCCGTGGGCCGCCCAGAGATCGGGCCGGCGGAGGCGCGTGATGGTTTCGGATTGCGCGCGGCGCCAGGCCGCGATCGCCGCGTGGTTGCCGGAGAGCAGGACGGGCGGCACCGCCCGTCCCTGCCACTCGGCCGGGCGCGTGTAATGGGGATATTCGAGCAGCCCCGACGAGAAACTCTCCTCCTCGGCGCTTTCCGCCGCGCCCATCGTGCCGGGCAGCAGCCGCACGCAGGCGTCGAGCAGAAGCATCGCGGGAATTTCGCCGCCCGAGAGCACGAAATCGCCGATGCTGATTTCCTCGGCGCCACGGGCGTCGATGACGCGCTGGTCGATCCCTTCGTAGCGCCCACACAAGAGAACGACGCCGGGCGCGGAGGCGAGCCGCGCGGCATCGCTCTGGCGGAAGGGTTTCCCACGCGGCGTGAGATAGACGAGCGGGCGGCCATCCTGCTCGGCCGCGATCGCCGCATCGACCACATCGGCGCGCAAAACCATGCCGGCGCCGCCGCCGAATGGCGTATCGTCGACGCTGCGATGCGGCCCGCGCGCGAAATCGCGAATATCGCGTGCGGCGAGCGACCAGAGTCCGGCTGTGAGCGCGCGCCCGGCCAGCGCCTGGCCGAGCGGTCCCGGAAACATTGCCGGGAACAGCGTCAGCACGGTCGCACGCCAGCTCATGCGCGCGCCTCGATTTCGGGCGGCGGTACCACGACCGCGCGTCCCGCCTCGACCGCGATCTCGGGGACCGAGGCGCGCGTGAACGGCACGATCAGGATGCCGCCGCCATCGCGCGCGATCTCAAGGCTGCTTCCGGCGCCATAATCGTGCACCGCGGCGATGCGGCCGAGCGTCGCTCCGCGATCGGTTTCGGCGCGCAGCCCGATCAGGTCGGCGAGATAGAACTCATCCTCTCCGGCGTCGGGTAATTGCGCGCGATCGACGAAGAGCTGGGTATTGACCAGGCGCTCGGCGTCATTGCGACTCCGCAGCGGGACGCCATCCGCATCACGCAGCTCGGCCACGCCCTCACCGCGCCAGGTCAGCGACCAAGTGCGGCCACGCGAATCGCGAAGCGGCGCGTAGCGGGCAAGCGAGGCGGGATCGGCCGTGTAGGATTGCACATGCACGAGACCGCGCACGCCATGCGGCCGGCCGATCACGCCCATCAGGATTTGCCCGCGCGCCATGGCTTGACAGGATCAGCCGGCAGCCGCCGCGGCCTTCGCACGCTCCTGCGCCTTCGCCTTCGGCGCGGACTGCTTCGGCTGCTCGCGATAAGACGGCTTCTCGATCACTCCGGCATGCCCGAGGAAGCGCGCGACACGATCGGTCGCGACCGCGCCCTCGCCGAGCCAGTGCTGGATACGCGCCTCAATCAGCCGCACGCGGTCGGCATGCTCGGCCGGCAGCATCGGATTGTAGCTGCCCACCTTTTCGATGAAGCGCCCGTCGCGCGGACTGCGGCTGTCGGCGACCACGATGTGGTAGTAAGGACGCTTCTTCGCACCGGCGCGCGCCAGTCGGATTTTCAGACCCATGCTTCGGTTCCTGCTGTCGATTGCGTGATCAGAACGGCCGCCGCGGATTGCCGCGGCCGCCCTGCTGGGCTTGCGCCATCAGCGCGGACAAGCCGCCGCGCATCAGGCCTTTCTGCCCCATCTTTCCCATCTTCTTCATCATCGTGCTCATATCGTCGAATTGCTTGAGCAGCCGGTTGACGTCGGTGACGCTGGTGCCGGAGCCCGCGGCGATGCGCTTCTTGCGGCTGGCCTTGATGATTTCGGGCTGGCGCCGTTCCTGAATCGTCATGGACGAGATGATCGCCTGCTGGCGCTTGAAAACGGTCTGATCGAGGTTGGCGTCCTCGATTTTCTGCTTCAGGTGACCCAGGCCCGGCAGCATGCCGACGATCGAGCCGAGCGAGCCCATTTTGCCGATTTGCTTGAGCTGCGCCGCATAATCCTCGAGCGTGAAGCTGCCCTTGAGCATCTTCTTCGCGAGCCGCTCGGCCTCGTCCTGGTCGATCGTTTCGGCCGCGCGTTCGACCAGGCCCACGATGTCGCCGAGTCCGAGAATGCGGCCGGCGACGCGTTCCGGATGAAACTCATCGAGCGCATCGATCTTCTCGCCCGATCCGGAGAACTTGATCGGCGCGCCGGTGACCTGGCGCATCGAGAGCGCGGCGCCGCCGCGCGCATCGCCGTCCATGCGCGTGAGCACGACGCCGGTGATGCCGAGCGCTTCGTGGAAGGCGCGCGCGGTGTTCACCGCATCCTGGCCGGTCATCGCGTCGACCACGAGCAGAGTCTCGACCGGGTTGGTGGCGGCGCGGATCGCGCGCACCTCGTCCATCAGCGCCTGATCGATCGAGAGCCGGCCTGCCGTGTCGAGCAGCACGACGTCGTAGCCTTCGCGCCGGCCGACATCCATGGCGCGCCGGGCGATCTCGACCGGTGCTTGTCCGGCGACGATGGGCAGCGAGACGACTTCCGCGCGCTCGGCAAGCTGCGCCAATTGCAGCTGCGCGGCGGGGCGCTGCGTGTCGAGACTGGCAAGCAGCACGCGGCGGCGCTCGCGCGTGCGAAGCCGGAGCGCCAGCTTGCCCGCGGTGGTGGTTTTGCCCGACCCCTGAAGACCCACGAGCAGGATGGGAATCGGCGCAGGCGCGTTCAGATTGAGAGGAACGGCGCCCGCGCCGCCGAGCGCCTCGACGAGCGCGTCATTGACGATTTTCGCGACCTGCTGGCCGGGCGAGACCGCGTCCAGCACCTCGGAGCCCACCGCCCGTTCGCGCACGCGGGCGATGAAATCCTTGACCACCGGCAGCGCGACGTCGGCCTCGAGCATCGCGAGGCGAACCTCGCGCAGCGCCTCGTTGACGTCGGCCTCCGAGAGCGCGCCGCGGCGGCGCAGCCCCTCGAAAATGCCAGAGAATTTGTCCGACAGGGCGTCGAACATCGGGTCGCTCCAAATGATTACGCGCCGCTGCGCGAACCCTCGCGGAGCGGCGATACCATCGGGCTAATGGTCGGATCGCGCGGGATAGTCAACCGCGCCTCCGGCGGCCCGGGCTCCGCCCGGGACCCGTTGGGGCCGAAAGGCCCCAAACCCCACTACTCCAGGAGGGCGGCTACCCGATGGACGGGCACGTCGGTGAGGGCGGGAGCGTGGAGCAGCTTCACGTTGCCGACCGGAGCGGCAAGCGCCGGATCGCTGAAGCGGGAATAGAGCGCAATTACCCGGCAGCCCATGATCGCGGCGAGATGGATCGGACCGGTGTCGCCACCGAGCGCCAGATGGGCGCGGCTGGCGAGACCCGCGAGCTCCTGGAGCGAGGTGCGGCCGGTGAGGTCGATCGCGCCGTCGCAGCCCTCGCGGATCAGCGCCGCCGCTTCGCGATCCGCGCTGCTGCCGACCACCACCGGCGTGATCCCCCGCCCCGCGAGCAGCCTCGCGGTCTCGGCAAAACGTTCGATCGGCCAGCGTTTAGCGCCGCCATGGGCGCGGCTCGTGCCGGGCACCAGCAGCGCGTAAGGCGGCGGCAGCACGGGACCGCGGGTGCGAAGCCAGGAGAGATCGGGGCGAGCGATGTCGTGGATGCCGGCAAAGGCGAGCTGGTCCCGCTGCCGCGCCACCGTGTGCATCTCGTTGCGCCGCGGATTGGCGTGCGGATGCGAGCATCCCCAGGCGATACCCGACCAGGGCGGACAGCCGGCCAGCCAGAAATAGCGGCTGGAGCGCCCGGATGTCTGCAGATCGTAGACGAAATCGTAGCCGCGCAATTGCCGGCGCAGCCGCAGCACGGCCCGAAGGTCGAGCCAGGCTGGGCGCGTATCGGTCAGCACGCGGTCGAACCAGGGGCTGTCGGATGCGAGCGAGACGTAGGGCGCCGTGGTGAGCAACGTGACCGGCTCGCCGGGATGATGGGCCCGGATCGCCGCGAAGGCCCCGAAGGAGAGCGCGAAATCGCCGAGCGCGCCGAGGCGGATGACGAGGATGCGGCTCATCCCGTGACCTCCCGATAGACGGCGAGCGTGGCGCGCTGCATGGCCTCCGTCGTGAAGCCCGCGAGCATGGCGGCGCGGGCGCGCGCGCCTAGGACCAGGCGCGCCTCCGGGCCCAGCGCCAGCGCCCCGGCGAGCGTGTCTGCCAGCGCCGCCGGATCGCGGGGCGTCACCCGCCACCCGGTTTCGCCTTCCATCACGGTCTCCACGGCTCCACCATGATCGGCCGCCACCACCGGCCGTCCCATCGCCTGCGCCTCGATCACCGCCCGCCCGAACGGCTCGGGAATCAGACTGGGGCATGCTACCACATCGGCCAGCGCCAGCGCCGCCGGCATGTCGCTGCAATCCCCCGCGAGCCGCACGCGGCCGGCAAGCCCCAGCCGCTCTGCCGCGCTTTCGAGTTCGCGCCGGAACCGCCGCCGCCCCTGATCGCCGCCGACGAACACGCCGAATACCTCGCCTCGCCACGGGGACGGCAGGCGGGCGAGCGCCTCGACCAGCAGCAAGCCCCCTTTCCAGCGCGTCAGCCGCGCCGGCAGCATCACCACCGGCGCACCCGGCGGCAGACGCCATGCCTGGGCCAGCCGGTGCACCCGGTCGCCGGTGATCTGGTCGGGGTCGAAGCGCCGCGGATCGACGCCGCGATGGATGATGCGGAGCCTGTCCTGGCCGATTCCGTGCCGTTCGGCCAGCAGACCGGCCACGTAGCGGCTGATGGCGATAACCCGGTCACCGCGGGCCATCACGCTGTTGTAGAGCCGCTTGCCGGGCAGGTTTTCGCTGTAAGCGCCATGCCAGGTCGTGATGAACGGACGTCCGGTCCAGCGCGCGGCCAACCAGGCCGACCAGGCCGGCGCGCGCGAGCGGGCATGCACCAGATCGACGCGCTCGGCGCGGATCACGGCGGCGAGCCGCCTCGCATTGACGAGCAGATTGACAGGATCCTTGGTCATGAGCGGCAAGAGGAGGTGCCGGCCGCCGGCGCGCTCCACCTGCGGCACCAGGCGGCCGCCGGCGCTCGCCACGAGCGCGGTGCCGCCCGCGGCGGCGACCGCCTGCGCCATTTCGATCGTGCCCTGCTCGACCCCGCCGGTTTCCAGCGCCGGGAGCACCTGCAGAACGGTGAGGCCTAGGGGTTCCGGCATGGAAACGGGGTCTTAACCGTGTCGACGGCAGAGCGGGAGCCGCCGCGGATCGGCGTGAAGAGCAGAAAATCCTGTATTTTATCGTGGTTTTTATATAACCCGGATAAAATGGTTGTTCCAGTCGGGTTCGCGGCCGCGTTAGAGAAGCAGAAGCGTGCTTCCCATCGGAGTGGCTGACATGACCAGCCTCGCCTTTCCGCTCTCCGGCCTTCTGGTCGGCCTCGTCGTTGGGCTCACCGGCGTCGGGGGCGGGTCGCTGATGACCCCGCTGCTGCTTGCCTTCGGCATTCACGCGCATACCGCGGTCGGGACGGACCTTCTCTATGCCGCCGCCACGAAGAGTGTCGGCACGATCGTGCATAATGCGAGCAACACCGTCGATTGGCGGATCGTCCGGCGGCTTGCCGTGGGCTCGGTCCCGGCCACGTTGATCACGCTGTTGTTGCTCTCGCATGTCGGCGCGCAGAGCCCGGCCGTGACGCATACGATCACCCTGGTTCTGGGCATTGCGCTGCTGCTCACGGCCGCCTCGATTTTCGGCCGCCGGATGCTGATCGACTGGGTGAGCGCGCGCTTCGGGGAACCATCCGATGCCCGCGCTGCCTGGATGACGACGCTGAGCGGCGCAATCCTGGGTGTGCTGGTGTCGCTCTCCTCGGTGGGCGCCGGCGCGCTCGGCGTCACCGCGCTCATCATTCTCTATCCGCGCATCCGCCTCGCCAAGATCGTGGGCTCGGACATTGCGCATGCAGTGCCGCTCACGCTCATCGCCGGGGCGGGGCATTGGATCCTGGGCGACGTGAACTGGGCCCTGCTCGGCTCGCTGCTGATCGGCTCCATCCCCGGTATCCTGATCGGTAGCTACCTGGCACCGCGGCTGCCCGAGAACGGGCTGCGGCCGGTGCTCGGCGCGATCCTTCTGCTGGTGGGCGGCAAGCTGGTTTTTTGAGCCGACCCTTCTGATTCCGCCATGACGCCGCAACGTCTCGACCGCGGGGACGGGATCGCGCTCGCCTATGCGCTTGGCCCGGGGTCGCGCTGTCCTTCCGTTGTGTTCTTGCCCGGCTTCATGAGCGACATGACCGGCGACAAGGCGAGCGCCGTCGCCGGCTTCTGCGCGGCCCAGGGACACCCTTGTCTGCGGCTGGACTATTCCGGTCATGGCGCGAGCGGTGGGCGGTTCGAGGACGGCACGATCGGGCGCTGGACCGAAGACGCGCTGTTCCTCATCGACCGGCTCACCGACGGGCCGCTGGTGCTGATCGGCTCCTCCATGGGCGGATGGATCGCGCTCCGGATCGCGCTCGCCCGCCCTGGACGCATCGCGGCGCTGATCGGCATTGCCGCCGCGCCCGATTTCACGGCCACGATGCCGGAGGCGGCGCGGGCGGCGATCCTGCGGGACGGTGCGCTGCGCGTGCCGAGCCGGTATGGCGGCGAGCAAGTCTTCACCCGCGCGCTGCTCGAGGACGGCGAGCGGCAGAGCGTCCTGCGGGCGCCAATCCCGATCGCATCGCCGGTGCGGCTGCTGCAGGGGCAACGCGACGACGACGTGCCCTGGGAGACTGCGCTGCGCCTCGCCGCGCGGCTCGATGGACCCGATGTGCGAATCACACTCATCAAGGACGGCGATCACCGGCTCTCGCGGCCCGCCGACCTGGCACTCCTACGCGCGGTTCTTGCCGAGTTCCTCGGCGAGAATGGCGCGTAGCCCCTCGCGGAAGCTGGGATAGGTCCAGGGCCGGTGCAGCGCCTGCTGGGTCGCGGCGCTCAGCACGCGGCGGTTTTCGCTCCAGAAGCTCAGCGCCATCTCGCTCATCGTGGTGCGGGCCTGCGCGAACGGCACCACCGGGGGAGGCGTCACGCCGAGCAGCCTTGCGGCCTCCTCGAGTACGGCAGCGCTTTCGGCGGGCGTGTCGTCGCTGAAATTGAGAACGCGCACCGAAGGCGGGGGATGGGCGATCGCGGCGAGCACGCCGCCGGCGATGTCGTCGCGATGGATGCGGCCGAAGAGGTGGCCAGGCTTGAGGATGCGGCGGGCGCGGCCGGAGCGAATCTCGTCGAAGGCCGATCGGCCGGGCCCGTAGATGCCGGCGAGCCGCATCAGGTCGAGCGGGCGGCCCGCGGCGGCTTCGCGCCAGCCCTGCTCCGCGGCGAGCCGGCGGCGCGAGCGGTCGAGCCCTGGCGCAGGCTCGGTGGTTTCGCTGACGGCGGCGCCGCCGCGATCCCCGTAGACGCCCGTGGTGGAGAGATAGCCGATCCAGCGCAGCGCCGGCGCCTGTCGAACCGCCTCTCCGGCGGCGGCGAGCACCGGGTCGCCGGCCTCGCCGGGGGGCGCCGTGATCAGAAGATGGGTTGCCTCGCGCACCGCCTCGAACAAGGCGGCGAACGGCACCGGGCGGAGGCCGGCCGGCCAATCGCCGGTTTCGCGACGGAACGTGGCCGCCACCCGCATGCCCGCCCGAAGCGCCTGTTCGGCCACGGCTTTTCCGGAATAACCGAGCCCGACGATCAGCAGTTCGTTACGCACCTTCGCTCCCGCTTCTAAGCTTGTGACCCCTAGCCTACATGGATGGTCATGATCCCGAGAGCGGCCGCGGCACTATGCCTCGCCTGGCTGGCGCTGACGCCGGCCCGGGGCGCCCCGGCATCCGCCGATGAAACGCTGCCCATCCCCCCGGTGCCGCCGCGCATCGTCGAGGACGCGCAATATGATCGCTGCCTCGACATGCTGCCGGATGACCCGAGCGGCGCCGACGCGGCCGCGGCGGCCTGGGAGCAGCAGGGGGGCGGCGAGCCGGCGCGGCACTGCCGGGCGCTGGCCGCGATCGCGCTCGGCAATCCGGGCGATGGGGCGGCGATGCTGGATGCGCTGGCGGCTCGCAGCCATGCGCCCGCGGAGGCGCGTGCCGAGCTGTACGGGCAGGCCAGCCAGGCCTGGACCATGGCCGGCGCCGAAGCGGCGGCCTACCGGAGCGCCGCAGCGGCGATTGCGCTCCTGCCCGAGGATCCGGATCTGCGGGTGACCCACGCGGCGGCAGCGATCGCTGTCGGTCGGTTCACCGAAGCGGTGGGCGATCTCGACCTCGCGCTCGAGCTCGATCCGAAGCGCGCCGACGCGCTGACGCTGCGCGCTACCGCGGAACGTAACCTGGGGGCTCTCGGGCGGGCGGCCGCCGATATCGAGCGGGCCGCGTCGCTCGATCCGCAGAGTGCGGAGACGCTGCTCGAGCGCGGGATCATCCGCCAGCGCCGGGGCGACCTGGCCGGGGCACGGGACGATTGGACGCGCGCCGAGGCGCTCGACGAAGATTCGGAAACCGGCGATCTGGCCCGGCAAAATCTGGCCCTGCTGGAGGCCGGGCCGGTCCAGTAACGCCGGTAACCGGACCGCGGGGCGGAGCGTAATCCGGCCATGCGCCTGCGCGGTATCGGTCTGCTGGTTGGATTGGCGGTGACGACGCCGGCATTCGCCGGACCGCATGTGCTGGAGCTGTTCACCTCGGAATCCTGCTCGTCCTGCCCGCCGGCGGACCGGTTGCTCGGGGAACTCGCGACAGAGCGCAGCGACGTGCTCGCGCTCGCCTTTCACGTCGATTACTGGGACCAGCTCGGCTGGCGCGACCGGTTTTCCTCGCCGGACGCGACGGCGCGGCAACGTGCCTACGCGGAGCGGCTAGGCACGGAGGTCTATACACCGGAACTGGTGATCGATGGGCAGGCGACCGCAGTAGGCTCAGACCGGCAAGCGGTGCTGACAGCGCTGCAACGGCCCGCGCCCGGCGTGGCGCTCGGGGCGACGGTTGCGGCCGGCAGGGTGGCAATCGAGGTCGGAAGCGGCCGGGGCCGAGCCGCGATCGTTCTGGTGGGATACGATCCGAGACGCGAGACCGCGGTGGGCGGCGGCGAAAATGGCGGCCGGAAGCTGGTGGAGTTCAATGTCGTGCGCAGCTTCGCGGTCGTCGGCCACTGGTCCGGGCGTCCGTTGCAGTTGCAGGCGGCCGCAGGTCCCGGCGAACGCCAGGCCGTCCTCCTCCAGAGTGCCGACGGCGCGATCCTCGCCAGCACCCGGTAGAAGGGTCTGGGGCCTTACGGGCCCAGCGGATGGCAGAGGCTGAGCCTTTGCCCGCCGGAGGCACGTATCCGCCCCAAGGCCGCCCGCGCCGGCCCGATATCGAACCGGCGGGCCCGCTCCTGGCCCGCCGCGCTCAGCGCAGCCCGCAACGCGGCGTCCTGGCCGAGACGCGTCATGGCCGCCTCGAGGGATCCCGGCACGTCCGGGTCCGCATAGAGCGCCGCTTCGCCCGCAACCTCGCGGAGTCCACCCTTGGCGCTGCAGATGAGGGCGGCGCCATTGGCCATGGCTTCGAGCGCCACGAGCCCGAACGGTTCGGCCCAGCGGCTTGGCACCACCATCACGGCGGCCCGCGCCATGGCCTCCATCACAGCGGCGCGCGGCCGGTAGCCGAGCATGCCGATGCCAGCTTGTTCCGCTTCAGGACGAAGTTTGCGCAGGAACGGGGTATCCGGCGCCTCGGGATGAAAGCGGTCGGCACCGATCATGGCGGCGCGCCAGCCCGGCAGTCCGCGGAGCACGGTCCGGGCAGCGCGCACGAATGCGTCCGCGCCTTTGTCGGACACGATGCGGCCCGCGAACAGGAAGAGCGGCTCGCGCAGCGGCGGGGGCAAAGGCGGTGGCAGCGCGGCGAGATCGATCGAATTATGGAGCAGGAGAGCGCCGCTGCCGATGCTGTCTGGCAGACCGCTCATGAAACGGGCGCGCAAATAATCGGAGACGCAGATGACCTGCGTGCGCTCGAGCAGGCGGGCCCGGTGGTCGGGACGGCGCGCGCCCCGCATCGATTGCGGATCGTTGTGGAGAAAGAGCGCCACGCTGCTGTGAGGCAGTACGGAAACGGCGCGGTGCGCGAGATCGGCGCGGTTGTGAATCTCGACCCTAGTGGGGCGGAGACGGCGCAGCGCGGCCAGGACGCCAGCATAGTAACGCGCGACGGCACCGAACGGCGGCCAGAGCGGGTTCGGGACCGGCTGATAGTGGCGCCCCGCAAAGGGTTCGGCGGCAAGCCGCTTGCCGATCACGAGATCGCCCGGATCGCCAAGCGCATGCACCATCAGCCCGACCGCGCCCACCGCGTCGGGCGAGAAACCCTCACGCGGCGGGAGGACGGCCGCGATCAGGCCGCTTCGTATTTTTCGAGCCGCCAGGCGAGGGGTTCGGCGGCGGCAAGCTCATACCAGCGTGCCACCAGCGGATGCGTGCGCACCGCATCGCAATAGGCCCGGGCGAGGGGCGAGAGCTCCGGCGCGTAGGTCAGGAAGCGGGCAGTAACGGGGGCGAACATCGCGTCCGCGGCGCCGAAATCGGCGCCAAAGAGATAGGAGCCGCCAGCCCCGTAAGCGGCGCGGGTTTCGGACCAGATGGTTTCGATCCGCGCGATGTCGGCGAGGCAATCCGGGGTCCGGCCACGGCCCGCAGCCCCCTCGCGGTCGAGCACCATCGGCATGGCCATGCGAAGCGCCCGGAAGCCCGCGTGCATCTCGGCGGCGATCGCGCGGGCCCAGGCGCGGGCACGGCGCTCGCTGGGCCAAAGCGGCGCGAATTCCGCGCAATACTCACAGATCGCGATGGACTCCCAGATTTGGGCGCCATCATGCTCGAGATAGGGAACGAGGCCAGCAGGCGTGGCAGCGGCAATCGCGCTCGTGGGACCGGGCGCGATCGGGATCACCACGTCCTCGACATCGAGTTCGGCGAGCCGCACCGCGAGCCAGCCGCGCAGCGACCAGCTCGAGTAGCGCCGTGTCCCGATCACGAGCCGGCCCTTCGCCATCGTGTTCCTCCTGCCGACGCCGTTGTTGCGAGACAGGCCGAGCCGGTCAACCGGATGGACAGGGCGCGCAGCGCAGGGCAGAGCGGCGGCATGATCGCACCGCTTCGCGTGCCCTGGGCGTTGCGGCGGCTCGCACGGCCCCATGCGGCGGCGATCGAGGCCGCGCTCGGGCCGCCGCGGCCAGGCACCGTCCTGCGACGCACGGGGCGACCGTGGTTGTTTCTTTGCTTCACCAATCGCTGCGGCTCGAACTTCGTGGCACAGCTGCTGGCTTCCACTGGCGCGTGCAACGACGCGGGCGAATTCTTCAACGCAGAGACGGTGCTCGAACATGCCTCTGCACGCGGGCTGCCGACGCTGCACGCATATGTCGAGACGCTGCCGAAACTGGTGAAACGTGCCCGTGTGCTCGCGGCCAAAGCCTCGATCGATCAGCTACTGATGCTGACGGATGCCGGCATTCTCGATCAGCTGATGCCGGACGCGGCGTTCCTTCTGATCGAGCGCCAGGATCGGGTGGCTCAGGCGATCTCGCGCGTGATCGCGGCGCAGACGGGGCGCTGGACGAGCGCGCATCGCGGCACGGAAGAGTGTGGCGAACCTGCCTATGACCGATCGGCCATCGCCGCAGAGATCGATAAAATCGTGCTCGCCAATGCGGCATTCTGCAGCTTTTTCGCCGCGAACGGAATTGTGCCAATTCATAGAAGCTACGAAGACATCCTGCGCTCCCCGCAACCGATGATGGATGACATCGCACAGCGCCTGAAGCTTGGAGTTTTGCGGGCGAATCCGGCACGAGTGCGGCTAAAGCGCCAGGCGACGGACATAAACGCCGTTTGGAAGGCCCGCTTCACAGCGGATGAACCTACAATGAGCTAAGCGTCCGATTTGAATCCGGACAATCAACGCCAGAGCGAACAGCGACGCCTTCTTGCGAATTAGAAAATATACTGAAAACAACGCGAATCTTCTACTTACGTTTTTTCGCGGAATGTCCCGATTCATGCTTGCCGTCACACGATCGCGAGCATAGGGTCCGCGAGCCGCTGACGGGGGAACCAATGATCAGGCGCCTCGCAACTTAAGTCGCCTCGTCGACATCGCTCGCGCTGAACAGCCTTCAGGTGAGCACTGCCGACGCTCGTGGCTTTTTGTTATTACTTCAAAAGGGAATGAATGATGCTACGTGCGACCACGGTGGCCCTGCTGGGGCTTGCCTTGCCGGCCTATGCGGGTACGCCATCCTTCTTCGACACGTTCGATAGTTTCATCTCGTCGCCCGACGGGTCGAACGGCTGGATGACACGCTTCCCGTATGGACCTCCGGCTACCCGTACGCTGCCGAGCAATCATGAGGCCGAGTGCTACGTGGATCGCAGTGTGGGGCGAGATCCATTTTCGCTCAATGGGCAGACGCTCGTGATCAGCGCAACACCCTCATCGGGGAATGTTTGCGGACTGCCCTACGATTCCGGGCTGGTGACGACGTTCCGCAGTTTTTCCCAGCTCTACGGCGTGTTCCAGGTGCGGGCGAAGCTGCCGGCGGGACAGGGTCTCTGGCCGGCCTGGTGGTTCCTGCCCGCCAACAATATTTATACCTCCGAGCTCGACGCCTTCGAGGTGCTCGGCAGCAACCCGCGGCAGCTCTTCTTCACGACCCACGGTTGGGACAGCAGCGGCAACTGGGTGGTGAATTCACAGGCACTGAACGTGCCTGATCTCTCCGCCGACTTTCACGTCTATACGCTGACCTGGGGCCCCAATCAGATCATTCTCGATCTCGACGGAAATCAGATCGCCACCGCGCCGACGCCCGCCAGCATGCATGAGCCGATGTATATGCTGCTCAATCTCGCGGTCGGCGGCGATGGCAGTTGGCCTGGGCCTCCAGACGGTTCAACTCAATGGCCTGCCCAGATGCAGATCGGCCGGGTTGAAGCGTGGCCGCTGCCCAACTAGGACACGATGCGCGTTCAGGATCGCCTCAACCAAAACGCTCTCTGCGTCAGTCGGCCAGTGCGGCGTCCGCTCCCGGCTGTACCACCAGCTGGTAGCGCGTTCCCTCCTTCTGAATAACCTCCAAACTGGCGCCGAGCTGTTTGGCGAATCCACGAATCAGCTGCATGCCGAGACCGTCGCGCGTGCCGGTCTCGGTTTCGGCAGGGCCGGGCGGCAGCCCGATGCCGTCATCCTCGATGAGGAGCATGACGGCACCGTCCTGCTCCGTGAGGCGCACGCCGATATGGCCGGCCCGGCCGCCTGGGAATGCGTATTTCAGCGCGTTGCTCACCGCCTCCGTCACGATCAGCGCGAGCGGCACAGCCTGATCGCTCGATAACTGCAAAGGGCTCGCTTCGATCGAAAGGCCGATACGGGTGCCTTCACACTCGCCCATGGCTTCGAACAACTGGCCGATCAGCTCCTCCAGGAACGGACGCATGCTGATGGTGGTCAATTCGCCCTGAGAATAGAGATGGCGGTGCAGGGTGGCGAGCGCTCGCACGCGATCTCTGGCGCTCGCGAACTCCGTGCGGGCGGCGGGGAGCCGGATGCGCGACGCCTGAAGATTGAGCAGGGATGCGATGATCTGAAGATTGTTCTTCACTCTATGGTGGATCTCCTTCATCAGCAGATCCTGCTGCACGGCGGCGCGGCGCAGGCTCTCGCCCTGGTGGGCGACGGACCTCGTCGCTTCCGAAAAAGACGCCGCGAGGGCAGCGATTTCCCGCGGCGGGCGCCTCACCGATTCTAGATCAAAACTACCGCCGCCGCGCCAGCGCGCGACGGCGCGGCCAAGCTGGTCCAGAGGCTCGATCAAGGCGCGATGCGTTCCGTAACCGATCGCCGCGAGCCCCAGCACCAACAGCAGGGCGAGTTCGGCGAGGTGCGCCGCAAGGAGTTGCCCGGCGCGCTGCGATGCGGAGGAAGCGGGGAAGGCGACGATCAAGTGAAGCGCACCGGGCAGCGGCGAGGCCACGAGATTTCGGTTGACCCCACGCACGCCCCGCGGCCGCACGTCATGTTCCCCCTGCAGAAGCGCGCTGATTTGCGGTGGATCGGGGTCGGAGAGGGTGGCGCCGGGCAAGAGCTGGATCAGACGTCCGGCCGGATCGACGAGCCACACCGCCTGAAGGCCGGGCACGCTACGGGCGATCACGGCGCCGAGCCAGTCGAGTCTAAGGGTTGCCGTCAGAACGAGGGCCGGGGCCCCCGCTGTGCGCACGGTTTGCGCTGCCGGTAGAAGGCCAGCGATTCCCCGGCCGGCCCCTTCCACAGGTCCGATCGCAAATCCGTCCGGCGCGCGAAGCGCTGCCTCAGCAAGCCGGCGGCGGGCTTCATCCCCGCGCGCCATGCTGGCCGCCGGCGGGGGCGCGGCGCAGATCGGCCGTCCCAGCGCGTCGCGGAGCGCGATGCCGGCATAGCGGTCGCGCTCCGCGGCGAGCAGGGCGGCAAGGCCTCCATTGCAGGAGGCGGGTCCCGGGATCAGACGCGCCAGTTTGCCCGCCGCCCGCAGCATCTGCTGCATCCCGTCCAGGACGGCGAGTTGCCGGGCAAGCACCGCCTCGCCCAGGCGAGCGGCGCGGTCCGTGCCTTGTTCGAGGGCGAGGCCGTAATTCTGCCAGGCACTCGTGCCCGACAGAAGGAGCAGGGGCACGGCGGCCACCACGACGATCGCGGCGAGCCGAAGCCGGATCGAGTCGAAACGTCGCCAAGCGCCCAAGATCAGGCTCCGGGAATGGAAGGCATGACGGGCAGCCGGGAGTCCGGCCGCCTGCCTGCATCACTTCTTTCGGTCCTCTTCGATCAGCCGCAAGAGATCATCCGGCACGGGCTCGCGCACGACCGCGTCGAAAAGGTCATGCAGGCCGCGATTCAGCCACTCATCGAAGGCCCGCTCCGCCTTGCGCGCGCCGGGCCGGGTTCTGTCCGGACGCGGCGGTTCCCTGCCCTTCGTCATCGCAACCGTGATCACGCCCGAATGCGGCGAGCCGGGGATCCGGCCACCCGCCCCTTAAGTTATGGGAACTCGAGAAAATGTTACAATGCCAGCCCGTCGGCAGTCTCGTCGATGGCGCCGTCGGCCATGCGGCGGGCCAGCAGCGACGTGGCATGACGGCCGTTGCGCGAGCCCGTGCCCTCGCCGAGCAGCCACGATTCGAGCTGGCGGCGGGCCCGGAAGACGCGGCTTTTCGCGGTGCCGACCGCGCAGCCGCTGGCTTCCGCCAGCGCTTCGTAGCTCATGCCGTGCACCACCACGAGAACGAGCGCCTCGCGTTGATCCTCGGGCAGCCGCGTCATGGCGCGGGCGAGCTCCTTGAGGGCGAGGCGATCTTCGTGCGGGGCGTTGGTCGCGAAGGCACCGGCCGGCACGTCCTCGATATCCGTGGTGTCGCGCCGCTTGCGTAGATTGCTGATGAAGCGATTGCGAACGATGCGGTGCATCCAGGCGGTGAAATTGGTGCCCGGGATGAAGCTCGACTGAGCCGAAAGCGCGTTGCAGACCGCATCCTGCACGAGATCGTCGGCGGCGGCCCGGTTGCGCGTCAACGCCAAGGCCTGGACGCGCAGCTTGGGCAGTATCGCGATGATCTGGTCGTGAAAGGTCGCGGTCGCGGCATCGGTCGCGGTCATGCAGATCTCCTTCTCGCTGCTTGACCAATGACGCAGAACCGCCGGACGCTGCTTCACGAACACGAGAGCCGCCCGGTCTTGTGAACACGGTCAGGCGGCAACGGCGCGCATACGCGAAACCAGACGCTGCAGATCGCCGATGACGCGGGCTTGGTCGGTCACGCTGACCCGCAGCACTTCGGCGGCCACCAGCATGGGTTGGACCAGCTGGGCAAAGTCGCGCATGGCGGCGACGTGGGTGTGCAATGCGCCGTCGAACCGGCCGAGCGGAAGGCAGCGCAAAACCTCCTCGTGCAGGCGCCGGCTCGCCGCCCGCGCTTCGGACACACCGTCGTGACGCAATTCGGGGTCCAAGATTTCGGGCAGAATGTTCAGACTGGCATTTCTCCCCACGAAACCGGCAAGTCGCTCCAATGTTGCCACGGGCTCCGTGAACCAGGATTCATAGGCCACGATGCAGACCGGATCGGCACCGATCCCGTCGATCGCTTCGATATTGTAGAGAGCCCAGCGATATTCGGCCTGCTCGCGCTCCATCAGATCGCGCGCGCCGAGCGAGCGTGACACCTGCGCCGGATCACGGATGCAGAAGACGAAGCGCGGCGTCACACCGAGCGCGTCAAACGCCGCTCGCCAGAGCGGCATCAATCGCGCGGTGCGCGGGTCCTTGAACCCGATCGCCGTGCACGCAGCGATCCGAGGCTGGAGGAAAGAAACGATATCCGCCTTCACGCGGCACACGGCGGGATCCGAGAGCCATCCCGCCGGCAACCCGAGATGGTGGGTGGCGCTGTCCCAGCCACGGCCGAAACGCAGAAACACACGGTCGTTCAGATCGTTGATCTGCGGCCGCTCCCAATGTCCTCGCGCATTGCTGGGCGACGCACCCGGGTCGCTCGCCATGTCGATGCCAAGCCGTTGCAGAACATTCGCGCATAGGGACGTGCCGCTGCGATGCATGCCGACGACAACCGTGACCGAACGCTGCATGCTTCACCGGCGCTGACAACGCAGAAACGTGGCAGACCGGGGTTACGGAAGCGCTAACCGGGGCGGAACGGGCGGCGCGGATCGGTTTCGCGCCAGAGCGCCTCGCGTTCGAGGACGGCGAGCCGCGCATCGAGATCGCGGAAGCGACGGGCGGGATCCTCGCGCGCCGGAGGCGGTGGAACCTGCGTCGTGCGCCACTCGCGCCAGACCAGAGCCAGCCCGACATAGATCGCGATTGCAACAAGCCCATGCAGCAACAGCAAGGCCAGCATGAGCGCGCGCGGCAGCCAGACGGGTACGCCGGCGCGTTCGGCGATCTGGGCGCAGACGCCGGCCAGCAGCGGGCGTGGCCGGTCGAGGAGCGCCATTCCCGGCACAGAGCGCATGGTCATCGTGTTCCACTCCGGCTCCGCCATCCGGGCGCTTCCGCGTCCAGGATGGTCTCGAGATTGTCGATCCGCATTTCCATCCGCCGCGCCAGCTCGCGGAGCGCCTCGGCTTGCTCGGCGCCGATGCCATCGCCGCGCATCGAACGCCATTTCGTCACGTAATGACCAATGAGGACGATCGGCGCGACGATCACGAGGAGAAGCGAAGCGACCGCAACCAGGGCTTCGTTGTCACTCATCAGCGGTTTTCCATTCTTCTTTTTCTGCACAAAAAGAAGCAAAAAGACCTGTCTCGCATGAAACTGAGACCTGACGAGGTCCCGTCAAATACAAGAAAGTTTTTTGGTTCCTTTTGTCAAAAAAGAACAACTTCACGCCTTCGGCGCCATCCGCGCCTTGAGCGCCTCGAGCTCCGCGTCCACGCTCGCGTCCGCCTCAAGGCCGGCAAGCTCCTGCTCAAGCGTCGGCGGCGCGCCGGCGAGGCCACGGCGGCCGAGATCATAGGCTTCCACGCGGCCCTCGAGTTCGTCGAGCGAGCGCTCCGCCTGCTCGAAGCGGAAGAACGCATCATTGATGCGCTCGTCATGCAGCTTCTCGCGCACGCGGAGCCGGTTGCCGGCCGTGGTGCGGCGCGCGGCCAGCGATTGCTCGCGCGCCTTGGCGTCGGCGAGTTTCGCCTGGAGCTTGGCGATATCGTCGTTTTGCTGCGCCAAGCCCGCGACGAGCTGGGCGATCTGCTGCTCGAGGGCCTGACGCGCTTGGGTGCGATGCGATTTCGCGAGCAGCGCGCCCCGCGCAAGATCCTCGCGGCCGCGGGTGAGCGCGAGTTCCGCTTTGCGCTCCCACTCGCCCTCCTCGCGCTTCACGGAGTCGGCCTTGCGCTCGAGCTCGCGGCGTTCAGCGATGGTGCGCACCGCCGAGGAGCGCACCTCGACCAGCGTGTCTTCCATCTCCTGGATGATCAGCCGAATGATCTTCTCCGGATCCTCCGCGCTGGCGAGCAGCGCGTTCAGATTGGAGTTCACGATGTCGGCCAGGCGCGAAAAGATGCCCATGGCGGGATTTCCTCTACAGGTCGCAGTCTAGAAGGCGATGAAGAGCCAGGCGAGGGCTCCGAAGGGCACCGCCGCGAGCGCGGTGCAGAGCGCGGTGGCGGCAGCGGGGCGCATCAGCGCCGCATGGGGGGCCAGTTCCGGCATGCGCAGCCGCGCCGGCACGGGGCGCAGAGCGACGCGGAGCGAAGGCGTGTGCGGCGCACGGATCGCGAGGGTGGTCATGGCCGGATCTCCTGAACATGGCACCGAGGATCGGCGCCTGGACAGGTATCTGCATCGGGCGTGCCAAAGATGCGCTGTCCAGCTAATCTTCTGATTCTTATGGGTTTTTCGATGACCTTGCCGCGCACCGGAGGTCAGGCCTATTGTCATCGCGCCAACACTTGGCAGGAGTCGCCAACTCATGGCCCGGCTGGCAAGTCAGCCCGAAATGCCGACACCGATCGGGCAGGCGCCGGCCTTTCTCGACATGCTGGCCCACGTCTCCCAACTGGCGCCGCTCAACCGGCCGGTGCTGGTGATCGGCGAGCGCGGCACCGGCAAAGAACTGGTGGCGGCGCGGCTTGCGTTCCTCTCGGCACGCTGGGATGCGCCCTTCGTCAAACTGAACTGCGCCGCGCTGCCGGAGACACTGCTCGACACCGAGCTTTTCGGGCACGAGGCCGGCGCCTTCACCGGCGCGCAGAAGCGTCGCCCGGGCCGGTTCGAGCTGGCGGATCGCGGCACGATATTTCTCGATGAGATTGCGACCGCTTCGGCAGCGGTGCAGGAAAAATTGCTGCGCATCATCGAGTATGGCCAGTTCGAGCGGGTTGGCGGCAACGAGACCTTGCGCGTCGATGTGCGGATCATTGCGGCCACCAACGTGCATCTGCCCGATCTCGCCGCGGGCGGGAAATTTCGCGCCGATCTTCTCGACCGGCTCAGTTTCGACGTGATCACGGTGCCGCCTCTGCGCGCGCGGCCGGAGGATATTCTTCTGATCGCCGACCATTTTGCGCAGAAGATGACGGCCGAGCTCGGGCGGGATTTCTTTGCGGGTTTCGCGCCGAAAGCCGAGGCCGCGCTGCTCGCGCATGACTGGCCGGGCAACGTAAGGGAGCTTCGCAATGCGGTGGAGCGCAGCGTCTACCGCATGGCCGATCCGCAGAAACGCTTGAGTGACATCGTTCTTGATCCGTTTGCCTCGCCGCACCGGCCGGCGGCGACACCGTCCACGCCCGCGCTGGCGCCGCCGCCGATCCCCCCGACCCCGGCCGCACCGGAAGCCGGAGATTTCGAGACGGCGACGAAGGCCTACGCGAGGCGCCTGTTGACCCAGGCGCTCGAGGCCTGTCGCTACAACCAGGCCGAGGCAGCGCGGCGGCTGGGGCTCAGCTACTACCAGTTCCGCCACCACCTGCGGGTGCACGGGTTGCGCGGCGGCGAGGAAAAGCCGGCCGCCTGACGGCTCCGGCCCCGCCCCTGGCCTTGGCGCCCCCGATCCGCTAACCCCGCCCCGCAATCCCTGGCAAGGACGACCATGGCTCGTAACAAGATTGCCCTGATCGGCGCCGGCAATATCGGCGGCACGCTCGCGCATCTGGCGGGGCTCAAGGAACTCGGCGATGTCGTGCTGTTCGACGTGTTCGGTGGCGTTGCCGCCGGCAAGGCGCTCGACATCATGCAGTCGGGCGCGATTGATTTATTCGACTCAGAAATGAGCGGCAGCGCCGATTACGCGGCGATCGCAGGTGCGGATGTGGTGATCGTAACGGCCGGCTTCCCGCGCATGCCGGGCATGTCACGCGACGATCTGCTGGCGAAGAACGCCGCCGTGATCAATCAGGTTGCCGACGGCATCAAGACGCATTGTCCTGGAGCTTTCGTCATCGTCATCACGAATCCGCTGGACGTTATGGTCTGGCAGTTGCAGCGGCGCAGCGGCTTGCCGGCCGAGCGGGTGGTAGGCATGGCGGGGGTGCTCGACAGCGCACGCTTCCGGCTGTTCCTGGCCCAGGAATTCAAGCTTTCCGTCGACGATGTCACCGCCTTCGTCCTTGGCGGCCACGGCGACACGATGGTGCCGCTGATTCGCTATTCGACGGTCGCCGGCATTCCGATCCCCGATCTGATCCGTATGGGCTGGACCACGCGTGAGCGGATCGACGCGATCTGCACGAGGACCGCCAACGGTGGCGGCGAGATCGTCAAGCTGCTCGAAAAAGGCAGCGCTTTCTATGCGCCGGCGGCGGCCGCGATCACGATGGCCGAGAGTTATCTGCGCGACAAGAAGCGCGTTTTGCCCTGCGCCGCGCGGCTCGACGGAGAGTATGGCTTGCAGGAACTCTATATCGGCGTTCCGGTGGTGATCGGCGCCGGCGGTGTTGAACGCATCGTGGAAATCCCGCTCGAAGCCGAGGAGAAGGCGGCGTTCGATAAATCCTGCGACGCGGTTCGCCGGCTTATCGAGGATTTCCGCAAGCTGGATCTCTGAGTGCCATGAATATCCACGAGTATCAGGCCAAAGAGCTGCTGCGCGGCTATGGGCTGCCGGTCTTGCCCGGTTTCGTTGCCTGGACGGAGGAGGAAGCCGGGAGCGAGGCCAGCAAGTTGCCCGGGCCCATCTGGGTCGTGAAGGCACAGATCCATGCCGGCGGGCGAGGCGCAGGACATTTTAAAAGCGATCCATCAGGCAAGGGCGGCGTGCGGCTCGCGCGCTCGCCCGCCGAAGTGCGCGAGTCCGCGCGCGCCATGCTCGGGCACACGCTGGTCACGAAGCAGACCGGCGCGGCGGGACGCGAGGTGCGCCGCCTCTATGTCGAGGCCGGCTGCGACATCGCCAGGGAGCTTTACTTCTCGATCCTGATCGACCGCGCGAGCGCACGCGTGACGCTCGTGGCAAGTCCTGCGGGCGGCATGGATATCGAGGATGTCGCCGCGCGCGACCCGGCAAAGATCCTGCGGGCCACGATCGACCCGGCCACCGGCTTGTCGGCGCATCATGCACGACGGCTCGCGTTCGGCCTCGGGCTCGACGCGAAGCAGCAGGCCGCCTTCGGTCGCTTCGTCGAATCCGCCTACCGTGCGTTCCTTGGACTTGATTGCGCGATCCTCGAGGTCAATCCGCTCGTCGTCACGCATGGCGGCGACCTGGTGGCCCTCGATGCCAAAATGAGCTTCGACGACAACGCACTCTACCGGCATCCCGAACTCGCCTCCCTGCGTGACGAGTCCGAGGAGGACCCGAAAGAACTCGAGGCTGCGCGCTTCGACCTCAATTACGTGGCGCTCGACGGCGTGATCGGCTGCATGGTGAACGGGGCCGGGCTTGCCATGGCGACCATGGACATCATCAAGCTCTACGGCTCCTCGCCGGCGAATTTCCTCGATGTCGGCGGCGGCGCCACGCGCGAGAAGGTGACGGCCGCGTTCAAGATCATCCTCTCCGATCCGAACGTCGAGGGCATTCTCGTGAACATTTTCGGCGGCATCATGCGCTGCGACGTGATCGCCGAAGGCGTCGTGGCCGCGGCGCGCGAAGTCTCCCTCAACGTGCCGCTGGTCGTCCGGCTCGAGGGCACGAACGTGGCCCTGGGCAAGGAAATCCTCGCGCAATCGAATCTGCCGATCATTTCGGCCGACAATCTGGCCGATGCCGCACAAAAGATCGTGCGCGCCGTGCAGGAGGCGCGCTGACATGGCCATCCTCGTCGATCGCGACACGCGCGTCATCACGCAGGGTTTCACCGGCGCGCAAGGCACGTTCCATTCCGAGCAGGCCATCGCCTACGGCACGAAGGTGGTGGGCGGCGTGACGCCGGGCAAAGGCGGCAGCACGCATCTCGACCTGCCGGTGTTCGATACGGTCGCAGAAGCACGTGCCAGGACAGGAGCGACGGCGAGTGCGATCTATGTGCCGCCGCCTTTTGCTGCCGACGCGATCCTCGAAGCGATCGACGCCGAAATCCCGCTGATCGTCGCGATCACCGAAGGCATTCCCGTGCTCGACATGGTACGGGTCAAGCGCGCCCTGCAAGGGTCGCGCTCGCGGCTGGTCGGTCCGAACTGCCCCGGTGTGATCACGCCCGATGCCTGCAAGATCGGCATCATGCCGGGACACATCCACCGCCGCGGCCGCATCGGCATCGTCAGCCGCAGCGGTACGCTGACCTACGAGGCCGTGGCACAGACCACCGCCGCCGGCCTCGGGCAATCCACCTGTGTCGGCATCGGCGGCGATCCGGTGAAAGGGCTCGATTTCATCGACGTGCTCGAGCTGTTCTTCGGTGATCCGGAGACCGAGGCGATCATCATGATTGGCGAAATCGGGGGCGAGAGCGAAATTCGTGCGGCGGAATTCGTGGCGCAGTCGAAATCGGCGAAGCCGGTGGTCGGTTTCATAGCCGGTGTCACCGCGCCGCCGGGGCGGCGCATGGGCCATGCCGGCGCGGTGATCAGCGGCGGGCGCGACACGGCGGCCGCGAAGATCGAGGCGATGCGGGCAGCGGGCATCCATGTCGCGGAGAGCCCGGCGGCGCTGGGCTCGAGCATGGTGAAGGCTTTGCGCGCCTGAATTTTACCTGCCACGCGGCGGGACCCGCCGGACTCAGACCTCGGAAAACTCCCGCGGCCGGAGCCGCCGCGCCAGCGTGTCCAGCAGTCCGTTCACCATGCGCGGTTCGTCGCCGGTGAAGAAACCGTGCGCCACGTCGAGATATTCGTTGATCACGACCCGGCTCGGCGGCCCGTCCTGGGCGACGAGCTCGCCTCCGGCGGCGCGCAGCAGCGCGCGGAGCACCGGATCGAGCCGCGGCAGCGGCCATTCCTGCGGTAGTGCCTCGATGAGGAGACGGTCGAGCTCATCCTGGTGCGCCACCGCAGCGCGCACGATCCGGCCGAACAGCGGCGTGTGGGCGTCGGGCACCCGGCCCTCCTCGTAACCACCGGTGCCGGGCAGTTCACCCAGCCGGTGCCGGACGAACTGGTCGATCACCGTTTCTGGATTTTCGCTGGCCTGTTCGCTCTGAAACAAAGCTTGCACGGCCGCGACGCGGGCCGCCGTGCGAGGGCGCCTCTGGTTCGTGGTGGCCATGCCGCTACCCGATCGCATCGGCGGAGAGCGGGTCGGGCTCGGAGAGAAACCCGACCGGGCGCGCGGGAGAGGCCGCGAAACGCCGCCGGATCGCGACCTGCCGGAGCGCCGCGACCGCGGCCTCCGCGCCCTTGTTGTGGCCGCCGCGGCCGCTGCGCTTTTCCGCTTCCTTCAGCTTGTGCACCGTGAGAACCCCGGTGCCGAGCGCGCAACCGGTGGCGAGCGCCACCTGCATCAGCCCGTCGAGGGTGGCGCGGCAGATATGCTCGTAATGGTCGGTGCCGCCGCGCACCACGCAGCCGAGGGCTACGAAGCCATCAAAGCGCGCGTCGGCGCGGATCGCCATCGCGATCGCCTGCGGCAATTCGTAGCTGCCGGCGACGTCGATTGTCTCATGCGCGGCGCCGGCCTGTTCGAGAATCTGCAACGCGCCCCAGGTAAGGCCTTCGATGACCTCGTGGTAATAGGGCGCGCGCACCAGCAGGATCCGCGGTTTCGGTCCCGGAACATCAGGCGCAACCGGCAACGGTGCGTCTTCGGTGCTCATGCGGGGGCTCCGATCGGGCGGGTCGCGACGATGTTGAGGCCGTAGCCTTCGAGGGCCACGATCGTGCGCGGCGTGTTCGTGAGGAGCACCATGTCGCTGATGCCGAGATCGCTCAAGATCTGGGCACCGATCCCATAATCGCGGAACATCTTCTCGCCCGGGTCGGCGCCGGCGTGGCGCCCCATTACCAGATCGAGCAGGCTGCCGGCGCGCCAATCGTGCAGCACCACCATGGCACCGCGGCCCTCGGCCGCGATCAGGCGCATCGCATCGTGCATCAGCCGGCTCGTCGACCCTCCCGGCAGAATCTGCACAGGCGTCAGCGACTGCATGCGCACGAGGACCGGGCCGGGTGCCGTCAGATCGCCTTTGGCCAGGACCACATGTTCCGCTTGCGTCATGGTGTTGACATAGACGATGACGCGCCAGGTGCCGGTGTCGAGTTCGGTCTCCGTCTCATGCACGCGCCGGACGAATTTCTCCGAGGCGCGGCGATGCGCGATCAGGTCGGCGATCGTGCCGAGCTTGAGCCCATGGCGCTGAGCGAAGGCGACGAGGTCGGGCAGCCGGGCCATGCTGCCGTCCTCGTTGAGGATCTCGCAGATGACGCCGGCCGGCAGCAGGCCCGCCATGCGCGCGATATCGACCGCCGCCTCGGTGTGGCCCGCGCGCACGAGCGTGCCACCGGCGCGCGCGGCGAGTGGGAAGACGTGGCCGGGCGTCACGAGATCGGCGGGTGTCGTTTCGGGATTGATGGCCAGCGCAATAGTGTGGGCGCGGTCGCGGGCGGTGACGCCGCTGGTGATCCCCTGGGCCGCGTCGATGGACACCGTGAAGGCAGTCTGGTGCCGTTGCTGGTTGGCCACCGCCATCATCGGCAGCGCGAGCCGTTCCACGTGGGCGCGTGTCAGCGCCAGGCAGATCAGCCCCCGGGCATGCCGCATCATGAAGGCGAGCGCCTGGGGGGTTGCGAATTGCGCCGGTATGATGAGGTCACCCTCGTTCTCGCGATCCTCGTCATCGACGACGATCACCATGCGCCCAGCCTGCGCCTCGGCGATCAGCTCGCGGGTCGGAGCGATCGCGTCGTGCAGCCTGTGACGGGCAAGGGTGGCGATCATGCGGTTTCCGAAAGGCGCGCCACGTAGCGGGCGAGCAGGTCGATCTCGATGTGGACCGCATCGCCCGGCGCGCGCAAGCCGAGGGTGGTGTGGGCCGCCGTGTGCGGGATGACATTCACGCCGAAGCGCTGGCCATCGACCTCGTTGACGGTGAGCGAGACGCCATCGACCGCGATCGAGCCTTTCGGGGCCACGAACCGGTGCAACGGCGCGGGCAGCTCGATCGTCAGTCGCCGCGAGCCGTGCTCGGGCTCGACGCGGGTCACGTGGCCGATGCCGTCGACATGGCCCGAGACCAGATGGCCGCCGAGTTCGTCGCCGAGCCGGAGCGAGCGCTCGAGATTGATCCGCGTGCCCGGGCGCCAGCCGCCCAGCGTCGTGCGTGTGATCGTCTCGGCCGAGATATCGACCGTGAAGCTGGTGTCCTCAAGCGCGATCGCGGTGAGGCAGCAGCCGGAGCAGGCGATCGAGGCGCCGATCGCGGCGCCGTCGAGAAAGCCGGGTGGGGTGGCGATGGAAAGCCGCATGTCCTGGCCGCCGCCGATGGGCGTCGCGGCGCGGACCTCGCCAAGCGCGGTGATGATGCCGGTGAACAGGGGGACCTCGAAAGCGAGCGGCGGGACTTCGGAGCGGGTCAGCCTGACGTCGCCAGGCTGACCCCGCTCTAGCGCGCCGGGGCGCGCCCGAACGCAGCGCACATGTCGTCGCCGATGCGCCCTTGCGAAAGGGGGTGGAAGCGACGGAGCGCGGCGAGAGACCCAGTGCCGAGCGGCTGCACGGCGGGCCAGCCATCCGCACCCATCACGGCGGGAGCATGGAACCAGACCAGCCTGTCGACCAGATCGGCGCGGAGCAGCGAGGCCGCGAGCTGCGCGCCGCCCTCCACCAGCACCGAAGTCAGACCCGCCTGGCCGAGCGCCGCGAGCGCGGCGGCCGGGTCGATACCCACGCCGCCCGCATGAACCCGGACACACGCGACGCCAGCCGCCTCGAGCGCTGCGCGCCTCGCCGGATCGGCGCCGTCGCGATGCAGCAGCCACACCGGCGCCTCGCGCGCGGTCGCAACCAGTTCGGAGACCAGCGGCGTGCGCAGATGGCTGTCGGCCACGACCCGCACCGGCGCGCGGCGCGCGGCCCCAGGCAGCCGGCAGGTGAGCGCCGGATCGTCGGCGAGCACGGTGCCGACGCCAACGAGCACCGCATCGTGCTGCGCGCGCAGCGCATGAACCGCGCGCCGGGCCGGCTCGCCCGTGATCCAGCGGCTCTCGCCGGCATGGGTGGCGATCCGGCCATCGAGCGTGGCCGCAAGTTTGAGCGTGACGAGCGGGCGCCCGGTGCGGATCCGCTGGAAGAAGCCGGCGAGAATCGCCTCCGCCTCGCTCGCGCCGAGGCCGAGTTCGGTTTCGATGCCCGCCGCGCGCAGCCGCGCGAGCCCAGCACCGTTCACGCGCGGATCGGGATCGCCGGTGGCGACGATGGCGCGGGCGATGCCGGCTTCGACCAGCGCGTCCGCGCAAGGCGGGGTCTGGCCATGGTGGGCGCAAGGTTCGAGCGTGACATAGGCGGTGGCGCCCCTTGCCGCGTCGCCCGCCGCGGCAAGGGCTTCGGTTTCGGCATGCGGCCGCCCGCCTTGCGCCGTGCGGCCACGCCCGACCACCCGCCCGCCGCGCACGATCACGCAGCCGACGGTCGGATTCGGCGCGGTCTCGCCCAGGCCGCGCCGTGCGAGCGCGAGGGCCGTCCGCATATGGGCGAGATCGTCCATGCCTATTTCGAGGGGTCCATCGTACCCAGGAAGGCCTTGAAATCCTTGGCTTCCCGGAAATCGCGATAGACGGAGGCGAAGCGCACATAGGCCACGGCATCGACCTCTTTCAACGTATCCATCACGAGCTCGCCAATCTCGCTGGACGGAATTTCCGCCTCGCCCGAGGCTTCCAGCTTGCGGACGATGCCGTTGACGATCCGCTCGATCCGCTCGTCATCGACGGGTCGCTTGCGCAGCGCGGTGCGAATCGAACGGGCCAGCTTGTCACGATCGAACGCGACCCGCCGCTGATCGGCCTTCACCACGACCAGCTCGCGCAGCTGCACGCGCTCGATCGTGGTGAAACGCTGGCTGCACTGCGGGCAGAAGCGCCGGCGACGGATGGCGGCGCCATCCTCCGTCGGCCGGCTGTCCTTGACCTGGGTATCGGCCTCGCCGCAGAACGGGCAGCGCACGCTTTTTTACCGGTAGATCGGGAACCGGGCGCAGAGCTCCAGCACCTTGGCGCCCACCGCCGCCTCGACGGCGGCGTTGTCACCGTCGTTCGATGCCGAGAGCCCGTCCAGCACCTCGACGATGAAACGGCCGACCATGCGGAACTCGTCCGGCCCGAAACCGCGCGTCGTTGCCGCCGGCGTGCCGAGGCGAATGCCGGAGGTGACCGCCGGCTTCGCCGGGTCGAACGGAATCGCGTTCTTGT
>DAIDJM010000015.1 GCA_027451405.1 Acetobacteraceae bacterium
GGGGGTGCAGGGGGCAAAGCCCCCTGCCCGCCGGAGGCAATCCCAGAGGACCCGCCGATGACCCGCCGAGACTGGCTCCTGTTCACCGCCGCCGCCCTGACGCTGGCCCCCCGCGCCCGCGCCGCCACCGCCTACCGCGTCACCCACACCGACGCCGAGTGGCGCCGCCTGCTCAGCCCCGCCGCGTACGCGGTGCTCCGCCAGGCCGACACCGAGCCCCCCTTCTCAAGCCCGCTCGACCACCAATTCCACGCCGGCCGCTACGATTGCGCCGGCTGCGCCAGCCATTTGTTCCTCTCGAAAACCAAATTCGACAGCGGCACCGGCTGGCCCAGCTTCTACGCCCCGATCGAAGGCGCCGTCGCCACCACCGAGGACGACAGCCTGATGATGGTCCGCACCGAAGTGCATTGCGCCACCTGCGGCGGCCATCTCGGCCACGTCTTCGATGACGGCCCGAAACCCACCGGCCTACGCTACTGCATGAACGGCCTGGCCCTCACCTTCCACCCCACGGAGACCTGACCCATGCGCCGCCTCGCCCTCGTCGCGACCGCGCTTGCCCTCGCCGCCCTGCCCTTTTCGCGGCTGCCGGCCCGCGCCGCCGAAGCCCCGGTCCCCGCCCCCGCTCTCGACCTGCCCGCCACCCCCGCGCCCCAGACCATCGTTCTCTCGGGCGGCTGCTTCTGGGGCATCCAGGGCGTCTTCGAGCACGTCGCCGGCGTCACCCGCGCGGTCTCCGGCTATGCCGGGGGCGCGGCCGATACCGCGCAATACGAAACCGTCAGCACCGGCACCACCGGCCACGCCGAATCGGTGCAGATCACCTACGACCCGCACAGAATTACGCTAGGGAAACTGCTGCAGATCTTCTTCACAGTGGCACTCGACCCTACCGAAGTGAACCGCCAGGGCCCGGACGACGGCACGCAATACCGCTCGGAAATCTGGTATTCGACCCCGGATCAGCAGCGCGTCGCCACCGCCTACATCGCACAGCTCGACGCGTCCCACGTGTTCGCGCGTCCGATCGCCACCCGCGTCGACACATTGCCCGGCTTCTATCCCGCCGAGGCGTACCATCAGGATTTCCTGGTGCACAACCCGACCTATCCCTACATCGCTTACAACGACATCCCGAAAGTCGAAGCGCTGAAGAAACTGTTCCCCACCCAATACCGCGAAACCCCGGTCCTGGCCGGCACTGGCTCCTGATCCTTGGCCTGGGCCTGCGCGGGCTGGTTACCGAATGGTGACTACTTGCGCAGGCCACCGGACCGGCTAGCGTGCGCCGGCAGCAGCGCGGGAAGAAACGAATGATCCTGATCACGGGCGCCTCCGGCACCGCCGGCGGCGCAGTCCTCGAAGCGGCGCGTGCCGCGTCGCTCCCCCTACGCGCCATGTATCGCAGTGATTCCGATGCGGCGCGCGCCCCCGCCCGCGTGCCCTCGGTCATCGCCGATTTCGCCCATCCCGCGAGCCTTGCCCGCGCGCTCGACGGCATCGACCGCGTTTTCCTCGTCTGCGGCCCGATCCCGGACCTCGTCGAACTCGAAGGCAACATGATCGAGGCCTGCCGCGCCGCCGGCGTTCGCCACCTCGTGCTCAACTCCGCGCTCGGCGCTGGCCGCTTCCCCAAATCCTTCCCAAGCTGGCACATGAAGGTCGAGGCGAAGCTCAAGGAATCGGGGCTCGGCCACACGATCCTCCGCCCCAACGGCTTCATGCAGAACATCGCGCTCTACGACGCCCCCTCGATCCGCGCGCAAAACGCCTTCTACGGCGCCCTCGGCGAGGCCCGCGTCAGCCTGATCGACGTGCGCGATGTCGGCGCCGCCGCGGCCACGATCCTCGCCAACCCCGCCCCTCACGCCGGCCAGACCTACGAGCTGAACGGCCCCGAGGCGGTCAGCCCCGCCGAGATCGCCGCCCGCCTCTCCCGCGCCGCCGGCCGCCCCATCGCCTATGTCGATATTCCGGTGGAAAAACAGCGCGAGGCCATGCTCGGCGCCGGCATGCCCGACTGGCAGGTCACCGCCATCCTCGAACTCCAGGAATATTATCGCAGCGGCGCCTGCGCTGCCGTGGATGATGTCCTCCCGCGCCTGCTCGGACATCCGGCGCGCACGCTGGACGCCTATCTTCGCGAAAATCTATCTGCCTTTGCCGCGGAGGCGGCGTGAAGAATGTTCTTTTTTGAAAAAAAGAACCAAAAAACTTTCGCGACGTGAGGCTGTGCCGTCCCAACGCCCCCACGCCAAACACACAAAAGTCTTTTTGCTTCTTTTTCTTCAGAAAAAGAAGACTCTTCTCCTGAAAGCCCCGACATGCCCGACGTAAACCCCAAAACCAACATGACCCACGCCGAAATGAAGCAGTTCGTTCGCGATCATTTCGAAAACTTCGTCAACCGCCAGAACCTCGCGATCGCCGACATCAATTTCGCGCCGGGTTTCGTCGATCATGGCGACGATGTGCCGCCTGGCCTGCCCCCTGGCCCCGCCGGCACGAAGCTGTATCTCGCCGGCGCCTTCAAACGCTTTCCCGACATTCACGTCACGATCGAGGACATGATCGCCGAGGACGACCGCGTTGTGGTCCGCAACCGCTGGACCGGCACCGACGCCAGCACGGGCGAGCGCGTGACCTTCGCCGGCATCGTCATCTGGCGCATCGCCGCTCGTCAGCTCCACGAGCGCTGGGCCTATCTGCAGAAGCCCCACTCAATCCCCCCCGCGTGACGTCGCCAACGCCCGATCTGGACGCCGGCTGCCCCGCCCGCCGCGTGCTCGTGCTGATCGGCGACAAATGGACCCCGGTACTTATTTACGCGCTTTCGGGCGGCACGCAGCGCTTTCGCGACCTGCAGCAGCGCATTCCCGACATCTCCAAGAAAATGCTGACGCAGGTCTTGCGCGAACTGGAAGGCCACGGCCTTGTCGAGCGCATCGTGCACGATCAGGTGCCGCCCCGGACCGAATACCGCCTCACCGAAGCTGGCCGCCAACTGCACGAGCCTGTTGCCCTTCTCTGCCACTGGGCGAACGGCAACACCGCGCTGCTGGATTCGATCGAAGCCCGCGCTCGTAGCCCACAGACGCCGGCGCCCGCGGCCTGAGGCGCGCCTCCGGCGGCCCGGGCTCTGCCCGGGACCCGCTGGCGCCGAAAGGCCCCAGAGCGGGGTCAGCCTGACGTTGCCCTAGACCCGGTTCGTCATGCGTCCGCGCCGGCCGGCACAAAAAATACCCCCTGTGACGCAGCCCACAGATCGCGGCCAACGCCCCGGATAGATCCTCGCCACCGGCTGCGGATGGACCGCAGCCGCTGAGAAAAAGGATGACTCCAATGTTCAAATCTCTCCTCTTCGCCGCCGCTTCGCTCGTCGCCGCCAGCGCCGCGCAAGCCGCCACCGTGCACCTCTCGAGCTCCTCGCTCTGATGGGGCACCACCGGCGATCATGCCGATCTCGTTCTGACCTACGACCGGCTCGCGACCACGCCGATCACCATCCCGGTCACAACCTTCGGCACGTTCGACATCCAGGGCAACAACGTGGCCGGCGGCATCCAGAGCTGCGGCTCACCGGTGAAGTCCGGCGATACGGTCGTCGCCTACCAGCTCCTCCCGGGGCAGATCTGCTGGTTCCGCGGCATGCGCAGCGGCGCCAGCACGGTCGGCCGCGCGACGGTGCAGGACGGCACGGCGAATGGCGCGAACATCGCCACCTTCGTGCGCGCCAGCTATGAGACGCGCGACGTGAACGACAACGTGCTGCAGCACGTCGAACTCCACTGAGCCTTCCGGCCCCGGATCCGAACGCCATCGGGTCCGGGGCCCAAAGCACCGCCGGCGCCCGTTGCAAAGCCGGCTTGCTGCACCAGATCGGCCGGGGACGCCTTCCCCCCATCAGCCGAGCCAATCCCGTGCCCGAAGGCCACACCGTCCACCGCCTTGCCGACGCGTTCCAGACTCACTTCCAAAACAAACGCGTCGCCGCCGCAAGCCCGCAAGGCCGCTTCGCCGACGGCGCCGCGGCGCTCCACGGCCGCACGCTCCGCGCCGCCGAAGCCCACGGCAAGCAGATGTTCCTCCGCTTCGGCCGCGACCTCTGGCTCCGCGTCCATCTCGGCCTCTACGGCATGTGGCGCTTCCACGGCGACGGCATCGCCCATCTCGGCCGCCGCACCCGCCGCCCCACCGAACCCCAGGATTTCCCGCCGCCGCCGCAAGGCGCGGTCCGCCTCCGCCTCGAAACCCTCCACCACGCGGCCGACCTGAGCGGCCCCGCCGCCTGCGAACTCCTGGATCCGCATGAGAAACAAGCCTTCATGACGCGCCTCGGCGAAGACCCGCTCCGGCCCGACGCCAACCCCGACCGCGCCTACGCGAAACTCCACGCCTCCCGAGCGCCGCTCGCCCAGCTCCTGATGCGCCAGGATATCGTCGCCGGCATCGGCAACATCTACCGCGCCGAACTCCTGTTCCGCGCCCGTCTCGACCCGTTCCGCCCCGGCAAGGAACTGACGGAACCCGTCTTCGCCTCGATCTGGGACGACCTGACCCACCTGCTACGAGACGGCGTCCGCACCGGCCGCATCCTCACCACCTCGCCGGCCGACCGAAGCCGCACCCGCCGCTCGCATTACGTCGCCCACCGCGCCGGGGATCCGTGCCTGGTATGCGGCAACGAAATCCAATCTGCGCCGCTTGCTGGCCGCACGCTATACTGGTGCGGCCACTGCCAGACCGGTTGAGCCGCGCCTCCGGCGGGCAGAGGCTCTGCCTCTGCACTCCGCTGGGGCCGGAAGGCCCCAGACCCCGTTAGTTTAATACTGTGGCGAACTGTTCCACCGCCCAATCCACCTGCTCCGCCGTGATCACCAGCGGCGGCGCGATCCGGATCGTGTGCACATGCGTCTCCTTGCACAGCACCCCCCGCCCTTTGAGCGTCGTGCAGCGCGCATGCGCGCCCCCCGCATCGGGGTGCAGCTCCACCGCCAGCATCAACCCCCGCCCCCGCACCTCGGCGACCGACGCCCCCGCCACCGACCGCAACCCCGCCAGCAACCGCTCCCCCATCGACGCGGCATTCTCGATCATCCCCTCTTCCACCAGCACCCGCAGCGCCGTCCTGGCCACCGCGCACGCGAGCGGATTGCCCCCGAACGTGCTGCCATGCTCGCCCGGCTTCAGCACGCCGAGCGCCTCCACATTCGAAAGCACCGCCGACACCGGATAAAACCCGCCCGAGAGCGCCTTCCCCACGAGCGTCAGATCGGCCTCGACCCCCTCATGCTCCTCCGCGAGCAAACGCCCGGTCCGCCCAAGCCCCGTCTGAATCTCATCGAGGATCATCAGCACCCGCTCTTGCGTGCAGATTTCCCGAACGCGGCGCAGATATCCTGAAGGCGGAATAATCACCCCCGCCTCGCCCTGAATGGGCTCCACCAGGATCGCCACTGTCTCGGGCCGCACCGCCTGCGCGAACGCCTCCGAATCCCCATAAGGCACCACGCGGAATCCCGGCGTGAAGGGCCCAAAATGCGTGCGGCTCACCGGATCGGTCGAGAACCCCACGATCGCCAGCGTCCGCCCATGAAAATTCTCCGAGCAGACAATGATTTCCGCTCGGTCCTCGGGCACGCCCTTGATCTCATATCCCCATTTCCGTGCCACCTTGAGCGCGGATTCCACCGCCTCCGCCCCCGAATTCATCGGCAGCACCTTATGTGCCCGCGTCAGCTCGCAGATTTCGCGATAAAACAGCCCGAGCTGATCGTTATGAAACGCCCGGCTGGTTAGCGTCAGCCGCGCCGCTTGCGCTACCAGCGCCTCACGGATCTTCGGGTGGCAATGCCCCTGATTGACCGCCGAATAGGCCGAAAGACAATCGAGATAGCGCTTGCCCTCGACATCCCAAACCCAAACCCCTTCGCCCCGCGCGAGCACGACATCCATGGGCTTGTAATTGCTCGCGCCATAAAGCGCCTCGAGCGCCAGAAAATCCGCGGTTGAACGCGGCGCGTCCGTTGAACGGCCGGAGAGGATCGTGTCCATCGCAAGAGCTTAGCATGCTTTTGCGCGCGCGCCTCCGGCAGCCGGGGGCTTTACCCCTCGACCCCACTGGGGCCGAAAGGCCCCAGACCCCGTCACTGCAAGGGGTCTGGTGCCCGCGGCTAAGCCCGCCGCCGCTTCTGCCCCCGCGCCGCCGACCCCAGCAGCGCCGCTAGAAACCGCCCCGTATGGCTCCCCGCCACGCCGGCCACCGTCTCCGGCGTCCCTTCCGCCACCACGCGCCCGCCGCCGTCACCGCCTTCCGGCCCCATATCGATGATCCAGTCCGCGGTCTTGATCACCTCGAGATTGTGTTCAATCACGACGACGCTATTTCCCTGATCCACCAGCGCGTGCAGCACCTCGAGCAGCCGCCGCACATCCTCGAAATGCAGCCCCGTCGTCGGCTCATCGAGGATATAGAGCGTCCGCCCCGTCGCCCGCCGCGCCAGCTCCTTCGCGAGCTTGATCCGCTGCGCCTCGCCCCCCGAGAGCGTGGTTGCCTGTTGCCCGAGCGAAATATAGCCGAGCCCCACCCGCTGCAGGATGGTCAACCGGTCATTGATCCGGCTCACCGCCGAGAAGAACGGCTGCGCCTCATCCACCGTCATGGCCAGGATATCCGCGATCGACTTGCCCCGGAATTTCACTTCCAGGGTCTCGCGATTATACCGCGCCCCCTTGCACGTATCGCAGGTCACGAAAACGTCGGGCAGGAAGTGCATCTCGATTTTCAGCACGCCATCGCCCTGGCACGCCTCGCACCGCCCGCCCTTCACGTTGAAACTGAACCGCCCCGCCTTGTATCCCCGCGCCCGGCTCTCCGGCAGCTCCGCGAACCAGTCGCGGATCGGCGCGAACAGATCGGTATAGGTCGCCGGATTGCTCCGCGGCGTCCGCCCGATCGGCGACTGATCGATATCGATGATCTTGTCGAGCAGTCCGAGCCCGTCGATCCGCGTATGCGGCGCCGGCACCTCGCCCGACCCCATCAGCCGCCGTGATGCCGCCTTGTAGAGCGTATCCACGACGAGCGTCGATTTCCCGCCCCCCGACACACCCGTCACGCAGGTCAGCGTGCCGAGCGGAAACGACACGTCCACCGCCTTCAAATTGTTTCCGCTCGCGCCCACCACCGTGATCTGCCGCGCCGGATCGGTCGCCCGCCTCTGCGCCGGCACCGCGATGCGCTTGCGCCCGGAGAGATAATCCCCGGTCAGCGACGCCGGATTGGCCGCCACTTCCGCCGGCGCCCCTTGCGCCACCACGTGCCCGCCATGCACCCCGGCCCGCGGCCCCATATCGATCAGATGATCCGCCTGCCGGATCGCATCCTCATCATGTTCCACAACAAGAACGGTATTGCCGAGCCGCTTCAGCCGCTGCAACGTGCCAAGCAGCCGCTCATTGTCCCGTTGGTGCAGCCCGATCGAGGGCTCGTCGAGCACATAGAGCACGCCCGTCAGCCCCGATCCGATCTGGCTCGCCAGCCGGATCCGCTGGCTCTCCCCGCCCGACAGCGTCGCCGACCCGCGCGAGAGCGTCAGGTAATCGAGCCCCACATCGCAAAGGAACCTGAGCCGCTCGAGAATCTCCCGAAAAATACGCCGCGCGATCTCGGCCCGCTGCGGCGAGAGCGTCCCTCCCGCCCGCTCGAACCAGTCGAGCGCGGCCCGGATCGACAGATCGGAAACTTCCGCGATGCTCCTACCCGCGATCTTCACCGCTAGCGCCGCCGGCTTGAGCCGCGCCCCATGACATTCATGGCAAGGCTTCTCGGCATGATAGCGCGACAATTCCTCGCGCACCCAGGCGCTGTCTGTTTCCCGATACCGCCGCGTCAGATTGTTCAGCACCCCCTCGAACGGCTTCGTCACCGCATAGCTGCGCACGCTGTCCTGATACCGCATCTCCACTTCGGTATCCCCGGTGCCGTTCAGGATCGCATCCCGAACCTTCGCCGGCAGCTCCTCCCAAGGCGTCCGCATATTCACCTTGAAATGCTTGGCGAGTGAGGCGAGCGTCTGCTCGTAATAACTCACATGCGGCCCCGACCACGGCGCGATCGCCCCATCACCCAGGCTCTTCCGCTCATCCGGCACCACCAGATCGGGATCGAAAAAAATCTCGATCCCGAGCCCATCGCATTCCGGACAAGCACCGTGCGGCGAATTGAAGCTGAACAGCCGCGGCTCGATCTCCTCGATCGTGAAGCCGCTTACGGGACAGGCAAAGCGCGACGAAAACACCGTCCGCTCGCCCCCGTCCGCCCGCTCCGCATACACGATACCGTCCGGCGACAGGGACAAAGCGGTCTCGAAACTATCGGCCAACCGCTGCTCCATTCCCGGCCGCACCACCACCCGGTCCACCACCGCCTCGACCGTATGTTTCAGCTTCCGATTGAGCGCTGGCGCCTCGCCGATCTCATGCATCGCGCCGTCTATCTTCACGCGCGTGAAGCCGCGCCGCTGCAGCTCGGCCAGCTCCTTGCGATATTCCCCCTTCCGGTCCCGCACCACGGGTGCGAGCAACAGGAGCCGCGTCCCCTCCGGCATCGCCAGCACGCGATCCACCATCTGGCTCACGGTCTGCGCCTCGATCGGCAGCCCGGTCGCCGGCGAATAGGGCACACCCGCCCGCGCCCAGAGCAGCCGCATATAATCGTGGATTTCGGTCACGGTCCCGACCGTGCTCCGCGGGTTCCGGCTCGTCGTCTTCTGCTCGATCGAAATCGCCGGGCTCAGCCCCTCGATGCTGTCCACATCCGGCTTGCCCATGAGCTCGAGAAACTGCCGCGCATACGCGGACAGACTCTCGACATAGCGCCGCTGTCCCTCGGCATAGATCGTGTCGAACGCGAGCGAGGATTTGCCCGACCCGGACAGCCCGGTGATCACCGTCAGCTGGTCGCGCGGGATCGAGACGTCGATATTCTTGAGGTTATGCTCGCGCGCGCCGCGGACGACGATGCTGGGGGTCACTCAATCGCTCCAGGGTTGCCTCCGGTGGCCAGGGCTCCGCCCTGGACCCGCTGGGGCCGGCGGCCTCAGACCCCTCTACTTAGCCCAGAGCCGGGGGGTTTCCATCCTGTTCACCCCCGCTAAAATGGCAGAAAGGAGACTCGCCCATGGCTGGCAGCGTCAACAAGGTGATCCTGGTAGGCAATCTCGGCCGCGACCCCGAGGTCCGCAACGCCCAGTCCGGCAGCCGCATCGTGAACCTCAACCTGGCAACGAGCGAAAGCTGGAACGACCGCAGCAGCGGCGAGCGCCAGGAGCGCACCGAATGGCATCGGGTCGTCATCTTCAACGAAAAACTCGGTGAAATCGCCGAAAAATATTTGCGCAAAGGCAGCAAGGTCTATATCGAAGGCGCGCTGCAAACCCGCAAATGGACCGACCAATCTTCCGGCCAGGAGCGCTACACCACCGAAGTGGTCATCGGCCGCTTCAACGGCCAACTCACCCTGCTCGACTCCCGCGGCAGCGAAAGCGGCGGCAGCTATAGCGACGCGCCCGCCCCGCGCGCCCGCCCGGCCCCGGCCCCCGCCAGCCACAGCGCCAGCCCGTCCTGGGAACCCCCGGGCGGCGATCTGGACGACGAGATACCGTTTTAGAATCGTTCTTTTTCTGAAGAAAAAGAACCAAAAAGACTTCGTCGGATCAGACGGGAAGCCGTTCCACCCCCGTTCAAATACGAGAAAGTTTTTTGGTTCTTTTTTCTAAAAAAGAACATCCCTTTCGTTCAGCTCCGCAAAACCGCATGGATCGTCCCAGTCCTGCCCAGCACATTCATCGCCACCTCGTCTCCCGCACGCCGCAGCAGGACACTGATCCGCGCCTCCCCAAGTGCGATGTTGTGCAGCCGCACCTCGTCGAGGAATCGCGGCAACATCGGCCGGTCGAACACCACCGATTTCGCGCTCGGATCGAAGCCTAGCCCGAGACACGCCGCCAATTGCGCGTGCAACGCCGTCGCGGCCCAGGCCTGCGGCGAACACGCCACCGGATAGAAGGTCGGTCCCTGCCCGCGCCGGCGCGGAAATCCGCAGAACAGTTCCGGCAGCCGCCGCATGTCGATATAGCTTGCCGCATCGAACAATCCGGCGAACAGCCGCGCCGCCGCCGCATTCCGCCCGTAGCGCGCCATTCCCATTGTGATCAGCGCGTTGTCGTGCGGCCACACCGAGCCATTATGATACGACATCGGATTGTAGCGCGCCTCGTGCGAGGCCAGCGTGCGAATTCCCCACCCCGTGAAGAACCGGCTGCTCATCAGCATGTCGGCCACCTGCGCCGCCCGCCTGTCCGAGACGAGCCCGCAGAGAAGCAAATGCCCGGCATTGGAAGCATGCACGCAGCAGGGTGCGCCCGCGCCGTCGAGCGCGATCGCATAGGTGCCCATCGCCTCGCACCAGAACGCCGCCTCCACGGCCTCGCGCATCTGCTCGGCCGCTTCCCGAAACCGCGCCCCCACCTTCCTCTCGCCGATCGCATCGGCGATCCGCGCCGCCGCCAGCCGCGCCGCATAGACGTAGCCCTGCACTTCCACGAGCGCGATCGGCCCCTCCGCCAGCCGGCCGTCCTCATGGGAAATGCTGTCGAAACTATCTTTCCAACCCTGATTGGCGAGCCCGTCCGGCGTCTGCCGGAAATAGGTGAGAAACCCGCGCGCATCCCGCGTCGTCCGTCCCTCGATCCAGCGCAGCGCCGCCTCAATCGCCGGCCACAGCCCCCGCAACGCGCTCGCATCGCCGGTCCGCTCGAGATAGGCACCCGCCAGCATCACGAACAGCGGCGTCGAATCCACGCTGCCGTAATAACAACCGAACGGAACCTCCCGCAGTTCGGCCATCTCCCCATGCCGCATCTCGTGCAGGATCTTCCCCGGCTCTGCATCGCGTTCCGGATCGGCCGCCTTCGCCTGATACCTTGCCAGGAAACGCAAAACTCCGAGCGCCACCGACGGATCGAGCCAAAGCACCTGCAAGGCCGTGATGATCGCATCCCGCCCGAACACGGTCGAAAACCACGGCACTCCCGCATAGGGATAAGGCCCGGTCGGCAATTCGGTCGTCAGCATCGTCAGGTCGCTGATCGCCCGCCGCATCGCCTCGTTGAACGTCTCGTTGCTGGTCTCGATCGCCGCCGCCGCCGCCGCCCGCTGCCGCGTCCACCGGCGCTGTTCCACCATCGCGATGAAAAAGCTCTCGGTGAGCGGCCGCGTCGGCCGCTCCTCGCCGCACACGATCTCGAGGAAAACCACGCACCGCCCGCCCGGCTCGAGCGCCAGCTCGAACACCGCGAGCCCTTCGCTCAACCGCGCCGGCACCGGGTAGAACCGCAGCCGCGTCGTCCGCCGCGCCTGATCGAGCCCCACATAGGCCAGCATCACCTGGTCCTCGCCCACCCAAGCCGGCTCATGCGCCCCATGCCGCGCGCGATGCATCCCGCGCACTTCGAACAGATCGGCGAAATCCGCGCCGAAGCGGATATCGAGCCGCACACGATGCGCCGCGACATCGAAGTTGCGCACCACGATCCGCTCATGACACGCGCCGCGCCACAAAAACCGCGACCGCCCGACATGGATCAGATCCTGCGACACCGCGCTCCCCGCAACCTCCGGCTGCCCCGGCAAATCCGGATTGGTCAGGTCGCAGGCCAGCGTCGCGTTGTCGTCCCGCAGCGTCGCCGACAGCAGCATCGGCGGCCGCCCGCCCACCAGCAATTCCAGCTCCGACAGATGCCGCGTGTCGCGGTGAAAAAGCCCGACCGTGTTGCCGTTCCCCGGCACGATCTGTCCGGCCTGATCGAACACCCCGAACGTATCGCCGTCCTTGATGGTGAGCAGACGCCGTTCTGCTAAAGAAACGTCGGAGGAAATGGCGAAATCGTCAACGTCCATGCGGGTCACACACTCCCGAACGATTCTCTCCCCGCGCCAGCACCGCATGCAGCCGCGCCGCCTCGCAGAGATTGCCCTGCACGAAGATATCGCCGGACTCGGCCCCGCCGCCCTCATTTCCCGCCGAAACCCAGACATGCGTCGCCATGCGTTGCGACAAAACCCAGTTGAGCGGCACGGGCTCGTCGCCAAGCGCCCCAAGATAAAAGTGAAAGAACGAAACATTATGCGGATCGCAATATTCGTACTGTGCCCGGCGCAACAGCGCGTCCACATGCCCCGCCCGCGATTCGTAAAGTCCGACGATCGGCGCGAGCACATCCGCAATCGTCGCGGTCATGTGCGGCTGGCCCGGCCGGAACGGCGGCCCCCCGCAGCGCACCACCTCGTCCTCCGCCCCGCGCATCGCCTGCGGGCCGAGCCCATTGCCGAACCCGGCGCCCGTTGCCTCCACCAGAACGGGATTTGCCCCCTGCCGGCGCAACCACTCGGCCAATTCGAGGGCCGTCTCGAGCCCTGACTGGTCGTAATACCCGCCATCGATCAGCGACAAAGCGATCCCCCCGTCGCGCGACACATTCCCCGACGGCTCCAGCAACGGGAAACGCGCCGTCGCGTTCACCGCGGTCGAAATCGGCATGTCCCGCCCGAGCTGCGCGAGCACGTCTGCCGCCCCCTGGAACGGCCAGGCCGAGCCCGCCCCATCCACCGGCGAGACCAGCGCCCGTTCCCCGCTGTCGCGATCCGTGGCGTTCCCGATCCAGATCGGCAGATCCGCCCGCGCCAGCCGCAAATAAGGCCGGTCCAGCGGCACCGCGGCGAGCCCCGCCTCGCGCCCCGCCCCGCGCGCATTCGCCTCGAACGCCCGCTCGATCGCCGCCGCCCGGTCGCCTCCGCGCAGATCCGCCCCGAACGAAGCCGGCAACCACGCCACCAGCGAACGCGGCACGTCCGACAGCACGAACCCTGCCAGCAGCGCCCCGATCGCATCCGCCGACCCGAGCCGCCGCGCGAACGCCCCGAACCGCGCCACCTCGCCCGCCGCCATCCGGCACCCGACCGGATCGCCCGACCGCCCCGCAGGCCCCGCCGCCCGCACCGCCAGATAGCCCGCCGCCCCCAGCGAGCCGCCCGACACGGTGCTCACCGCGAACACCGCCGCATCCGTCCCCGCCGCCGCCCGGTCCACCGCCGCCAGCACCGCCATGCCCCAAAGCGCCGCCCGCGAGGCGCCGCCTGAAATCCCAACCACGATCGGCCGGGTCCGCGTGCCGCATTGCGTCCGCCACCGCGTCCATGCCGCCTCTAGCGAAGGCCGCGCGGCCAGCTCGCCCGGCGCCACCCGAACCGCATGCAGATCGATCGCCGACGGCGTCAGCAACCCGAACAGGATCAGCCCCGAGAGCACCGGCGGCCGCGAAAATCCCACCGGCGCGCCCCGCAGCCAGAGCGACACGCGCCACCCGTCCAACACGAACGCGAGCGCGCTGAGCGGCCCCACGATCAGCGCACCGCCGAGCAGCACCGGCGTCGGCCCGCGAAACACGATCCAGATCAGGTTGCGCGGATCGTCGAGCCGCTGAGCGGGCCAGAGACTCGCGAGCGCCGTCACCAGGAACACGAGAACGCTAAGCCCCAGCAGCAGCAGAGCCGGCCCTTTCCCGGACGGCGCGCGCTGCAGCAGCTTGCGCATCCGAAACGGCGCGCGCCGCAACCAGATCCCAAAACTGTAGGTGCTCCGAAGCCGCCGGTCCTCGCGCGGCAGTTCCGGCTCCGGAAACGCCCGCCCGGGAAACAAAACCCGCCGCAACCGCGCCCGGATTCGCCGCCGTCGATCGACCAGGAACCAGACCGCGAGCAACGCGCCGAGGGTCGCCACCCCGAGCCCATACGCCCCGCTCTGCACCGCCATCGCGAGCCCGATCAGCCCCGCGAGCGGAATCGGCGCCTGCGGCACGATATGCAGCGGCCCCTCGCGCAGAAACGGCCGGACCCCCATCCGCCCCCGCCGCACCGCCTCGTCCCAGGCCATGCGCGTATCCGGCAGATCGAACCGCGCCGAGATCGCCGCCCGCGCCCAATACCAGCAAAGAAACCCGAACACGGCGATGGACGCCGGAAACGCCGCGATGACCCAGAAATTCCGCCCCTCCGCGAGGGCCGCCAACATGTCTCGCATCTGCGGCGGCAACACGAGCCCGGCCCCGATCAGCACGAGCAGCCCATAAGGCACGCGCGCCGTCCGGATCAGCGAAACCCATGAAATCTCGTCCCGCCGCGCAGCGTCCCGCACGATGCGTCTGGGCAGCTTCATGGGCCGGCGACTCGCATACGGGAGTCTACCGCTTTCGCCTCCGGCGGGCAGTGCCTCCGGCGGCCCCTTGCACCCTGCCCCGCCCCTCCCAAACTCCCTTGACGCCCCAGCGTTACCGGATTCGCCATGCCCGAACCGGACCGCTCGATCCGCGCCTACCGGGCGAAGCGCAATTTTGCCGCGACCCCCGAACCCGCCCCCGCGCGCCGCGCCAAACCCGCGCCCGCCCCCATCTTCGTCGTCCAAAAACACGCCGCCACGCGCCTCCACTGGGATTTCCGCCTCGAGCACAACGGCGTCCTCCTGAGCTGGGCCGTCCCCAAAGGCCCCTCCCTCGACCCCCACGACAAGCGCCTCGCCGTCCATGTCGAGGACCACCCGCTCGACTACGCCAATTTCGAAGGCGTCATCCCGGAAGGCAATTACGGCGCCGGCACAGTCGAGCTCTGGGACCGCGGCACCTGGCAGCCACTTGGCCCCGTCGACGAGGCCATGCGCCGCGGCGAGCTGAAATTCACCCTCGACGGCAAGCGCCTGCACGGCAAATTCGTGCTGATCCGCCTCAAACCCCGCCCCAAGGAACGCCAGGAAAGCTGGCTCCTCATCAAGGAACACGATGCGGAGGAGCAACAAGGCGCCGACGCCGCTTCGCTAGAGCACGACCGCCCCCGCCCTCAGGCCAAACAAGCCGCCTGGCAACCCCCCGATGGCGCGCGCCGCGCCAAACTTCCCGACCCGCCCCCCGCGCCCATGCTCGCCAGCATCGCCGACGCACCCCCCGAGGGCGCCGACTGGCTCGCCGAAATCAAATTCGACGGCTACCGCCTGCTCGCGGTCAAGGACGGCGACACCGCCCGCCTTATCACCCGCAACGGCCTAGACTGGACCAACCGCTTCCCCACCCTCGCCCACGCGATCCGCACCCTTCCGGCCACGCAACTGCTGATCGACGGCGAACTCGTCGCGCTGCGCCCGGACGGCGTCAGCCATTTCGGCGACCTGCAAGCCCGCCTCTCCGAAGGCCGCGACCGATCGCTGATCTTCTACGCCTTCGACCTGCTCTACCGCGACGGCTACGACCTCCGTCGCTGCGCCCTCACCGACCGCAAAACCGCGCTCGCGCCGCTGATCCCGCCGCAAGGCCCGATCCGCTACAGCGACCACATGGAGGGCGCAACCCCCGAGATGCGCGCCCGCGCCTGCGCGATGAATCTCGAAGGCATCATCTGCAAGCGCGCCGACGCACCCTATCGCTCCGGCCGCGGCCGCGACTGGCTCAAAGTCAAATGCCAGGGCCGCGAGGAATTCATCATCCTCGGCTACACACCCCCCAAAGGCAACCGCACAGGCCTCGGCGCCATCCTGCTCGGCTTTTACGCCCCCGACGGCAAACTCCACTACGCCGGCGCCTGCGGCACCGGTTTCGACGACAAAACGCTCACCTACCTCGCCAAACGCCTCGACTCGCCCCGCGCCGATCCGCCCAAGCACCTGATCCTCACCGACGAACCCCCGCCCGCCAACGCCACCTGGATCCGCCCCGAGCTTATTGCCGAAGTGCAATACACCGCCTGGTCCGGCGCCGGCCGCCTGCGCCACCCGGTCTTTCTCGGCCTGCGCGAAGACAAAAAACCCGAAGCCGTCATCCGCGACGTCCCCGACCCCGAAGCGCCCCGCCACGAGCTCGGCCCCCGCCGCACCGCCCCCCGCATCGTCACGGCCCGCAAACCCGCCGCCCGCGGCGCCGACATCGGCGCCATCCGCCTCACCCACCCCGACCGCGAACTCTGGCCCGGCATCACCAAGCAGGACCTCGCCGATTACTGGCGTACCGTCGCCGATCACGCGCTCCCCGGCATCGCCAACCGCCCGCTCGCGCTCGTGCGCTGCCCCGAAGGCATCGCCGGCGAGCATTTCTTCCAGAAACACGCCAATCGCGGCATGCCGCCGCAGCTCCGCGAGGGCAGTTTCGACGGCGCACCCTATCTCGCGCTCGAGGATGCCGACGGCCTCATCGCCTGCGCCCAGATGGCCGCGATCGAACTCCATGGCTGGGGCAGCACCCTCCCCGACGCCGGCCACCCCGAACGCCTGATTTTCGACCTCGACCCCGGCGCCAACGTCCCCTGGGAAGCGGTCATTCACGCCGCCCACGATCTCCGCGCCCGCCTCGACAAAATCGGCCTCGCCAGCTTCCCCCGCACCACCGGCGGCAAGGGCCTGCATCTCGCGATCCCCCTCAAACCCAGCGCCGACTGGCCCACCGCCCGCGCCTGGACCCGCGCCTTCGCCGAGAAGCTCGAACGCGAGCACCCCGCGCTCTACGTCGCCTCCATCCCCAAAGCCCGCCGGGTCGGCCGCATCCTGATCGACTGGCTCCGCAACGGCCTAGGCTCCACCGCGATCTGCTCCTTCTCTCCCCGCGCCCGCGACGGCGCCACGGTCGCCACCCCGCTCGCCTGGTCCGAAGTCAAACCCGCCCTCGACCCGCACAGTTTCACGGTCAGAACTGTCCCCGCCCGCCTCGCGCACCAGAAACGCGACCCGTGGGAATCCTTTGCGAAAAAAGCCGCAACCCTCCCGGAGACCCCCCATGGCTGAACGCCCCATCTGGCGAGGCCATCTGCGCCTCGCTCTCGTCTCCTGCCCGATCGCGCTCTACACGGCGCATCGCGAAAGCAGCAATCTGCACTTCCATTTCATCAACCCGAAAACCGGCAACCGCGTCCGCACCGTGACACTCGACGCGGAAACCGACGAGGAACTCTCCCGCCGCGACCTCGCCCGCGGCTACGAATTCGAAAAAGACCGCTACGTCCTGCTCGACCCCGAGGATTTCGACAAAGCCCGCATTGAAAGCAACGCCACGCTGAACATCACGAAATTCGTGACGCTGGACAGCATCGACCCGGTCTATTTCGACACCAGCTACTACGTGGCGCCGGACGGCGATGCCGGCGAGGACGTCTACGCCGTGCTCCGCGAAGCCATCCGCGAAACCAAGCGCGTCGCCCTCTCCCGCGTCGTCATCTCGCGCCGCGAGCGCGCCGTCGCCATCATGCCCATGGACCGCGGCCTCGTCGCCCACACGCTCTACGAAGCCCGCGACGTCGCCAACCCCGCCCCCATTTTCGCCAATATCCCCGACGCCAAACCCGACCCGGACATGGTGGCACTCGCCAAACAGCTCATCGACCGTCAATCCGCCCGCTTCGACCCCGCCGACATGGAAGACCGCTACGAAGCCCGCCTGCGCGACGTCATCGACGCCAAGATCCACGGCGCCCGCCTCGCCGCCCCGAGCGAAGCCGCCCCCGACGACGGCAAAGTCGTCGATCTCATGGCCGCGCTGAAACGCAGCCTCGGCCAGACCACCCAGCACGAACGCCCGGCCCGCGCCGCCGCCGCTAAAGCCCGCGCTCCAGCAACCAAATCCAAGCCGGCAAAACCCGCTGCCCCTACAACGCGCAAGCGAGCCTGATTTATTTCGACTCAGTTTCTAACGCGCCTCCGGCGGCCCGAGCTCTGCCCGGGACCCGCTGGGGCCGAAAGGCCCCAGACCCCAATTCACGTATACCCGGATGCCTGAAGCGACTTTTGAACGAAATGGGGTCTGGGGCCTTTCGGCCTCAGTGGGGTCCAGGGCAAAGCCCCTGGCCGCCGAAGGCATGCCGAAACTTCAGCCCTGTTTCCCATCCCAACGATATCCTAAACCCCCCTCGTGCCGACCGCCGCCCGCCACATCGCGCTCACACTCGCGCTCCTCTGCGCCGGCTGCGCCACGCGCCCACCCGCGAGCGATCCCGAAGCCCGCCAGGCCTATGACGCAGCCAACGACCCGTGGGAGCCCACGAACCGGTTTTGCTTCCAGGTCAACGAGGTCACCGACCGCTACGCCGTCGCCCCGATCGCGCGCGCCTACACGCAAGCCGTGCCTTCGCCCCTGCGCGCCGGCCTCCACCATTTCCTGGAAAACCTCGAATCCCCCACCTTGCTGGTCAACGACGTCGCGCAAGGCAAGCCCCGCCGCGCCGGCGACACGTTCATGCGCTTCCTGATCAATTCAACCCTGGGTCTCGCGGGTATTTTCGATGTCGCAACATCGCTCGGCTACCCGCGCCACACGACCGGCTTCAACATCACCCTTGCCCTCTGGGGCGTGCCCTCCGGCTCCTATTATTTCGTGCCTTTGTTCGGCCCCGGCAGCGATCGCGGCTTCGCCGGTTTCCTCCTAGACGCCGCTTCCAACCCGCTCCTCTACGTGCCCCGTAATCTCGGCCTGCGCACCTTCGAACAAGCCCAATACGGCACGAGCCTCCTCGACGCCCGCTCCCGCCATTTGCAAGATATCGCCGCCATCCGCGACACCGCGCTCGACCCCTATGCGACCTTCCGGAGCCTCTACCGCCAGTCGGTCGCCGCCGAAATCGCCGAGACGCGGGCGGACCGCCGGACAACGGTCCCCGACTGGTACACGCGATAATCGAAGGTCCGAGACCGCCTCGCGCTGCCGGTTGGCACGGTGTCGATGTAAGGCGCGCCTGAACCACGAGCGGCCCGCGAACGCCCTATTTGTTCTGACTTCGCTACGGAACCCACTGACGCTCCCCCCGGGACGAGGCGGATGATCCGCCTCGCCCCGGAAGAGCCGAGTTCCAGCCCGAGCGCCGGCGTCAGGGCAGCGGCGCCCGCGCCCCGATCGTATAAAATCCCGGCTCACTCAGCGGATTGGGTGAAGGCCTGGCCACCTCATTCGAAAACACGCACCAATCCTGAGGGCTGACGAACCCGTCGAGCGCGGGGCAGGCCACCGTCAGCGGATCGAAGTTCTTCCCGGCCGAGGGCTCGAAAGCCGGCCAGATCGGCTGCTGCGGCAGTGCGGTCCCGGGCGCCTTAGCCCGCAGGATCACGATCTGATAGTGGCGCCCCTTGGTGTCCTCGAGCGTGATCGGGCAGGGATTTTGCGCGTTGATCTCCTGGACCGCCGGATCGACGCCGAGCACGGCGCCCCCTTTCTCTTCTTCTGGGAACGGAACATCGGCAGTGGCGCTGCAAATGCCGTATTTTGCCCAGGAAGCCTCGCCCAGCCCGGGCGCACCGAGCCCGATCGAGAAACTGTACCATTTATAGACAGGCGGCACCGGCGGCGCATGCGGCTTGCCGTTCACGAGCCCGTTCTTCCCGCCAACGGCGAAGATCAATCCGCCCGGCAAGGTGCCGCCACTATTGCTCAGGAAACTGGCGTGGTCGTCGATCGAGAACGCATAGGCGCTGGCTTCCAGACCGCCAGCCGCTTTGCTGTCGTGGATGAGCTGTGTGTAGGGATTGAACCATTGCGACCGGTTGAGCGCCAGGTTCTGATAATTATACTGGATGTGGAAGTAATCGAGCACCGCGTGGCCGCCAAGGGTGGGCAGTCCATCGACGACCGGCAACTCCGCGTTGGCACACCCCACATTGAACGGCACCCAGCCATAGATCGGAAACATATACGCGGTCTGCTTGGGCATCAGCGGATTCTGGCTCACCGGCTGCAAGAAAGCGGGGATATTGTTGCAGGTGGTGGCGTAATTCTTGTAGCTGTCGAGAAACACCGCGTTGATCGCCTTGTATCTCGCCGAGTCGGGGCAGCCCGTCGGCGTGTCCGACGTGCATTTGGTCCACTGGTCCATCATGTCCTGAACCAGCTTAGGCGGATTCTTCGGAATGATCTCGAACGTCTTGCCATCGGGGAACAGCGACGGATTCTGATAGAAAGCGAACACCGTCTGCGCCGAAGGCACGCGGATGCCAGCGTTGGGATAGCGCTTTGCTCCATTCACTACCGGATTGTTGTAAACGGGCCATACCGGATTGTTCGGGTCTACGTCCACCTTCGTGAACATCGTCAGCCGATTGCGAAATTCGGTGACCGATAGCGTCGTGCCCATGTAGCCGACGTCGGCCGGCTCACGAATCGGCTCCATCGCCAGCGGCAGATAGACCTGATCAACGTTCGATACGTTGTAGTTTTGGTTAAAGTCGATGAATTCCCCGCCCTTCGTGCCGTTGTCGGTCACTTTGGCGACATCCGCGAACGTATATTCGTTTAGCTGGAAGGGAAGATGGGCGGAAATCCCGGTGCCCGGCAAAACCTGGTAGGGCAGCACCCGATTGCACCCGTTCCCCGCCATCGATGGGTCACAGAGCAGCTTGGGCGAGCCGGCCGCGTAGCCGACCATCGGATTTTTTCGCACCTGAGTGAGTATCTCGTCCTTCGCGGTCTTGTCGTCGAAAATGATGACGCGGCCGCCGCGCCACCAATCGATATACCGGTCCGCCGCGCTGGCAATTTGCTTGGACCACCACGGTACGCGCACCGCCGCAAAGCCGCCTTTCGGGATGCCCAGATCCGGATTGATGAACACGTAATAATCGTTCTTCACCGTGAAGCAGCTGTTGGTTCTGCCCAGCGCGGCCTGGAGCCACACATCGCCCCCGCCCATGGCAGCCTTCGTGCAATTGAGCGCGTCGGTCGTCTGAATGCTGCCCTGCACCACGGGCCAGATCGGCCCGCTCGTGTTGTTGTATATACGGATTTCCTTCGTGCACTCGGCCGGAAGTGTCCCGCCATTATCGGGACAGACGCCCTGCGCCGCCGCCGACCGCAGCGTCGCGCCGGAACCGATCGCCGCCACGGCCGACATCACACAGCAACGCAAGGCGCCTCGCCGCAGCCCCGCAATGCCGGATGGCCCGCGGCCGCGAGCCGGTTTTCCTGATCGCATCGTTTCCCCCTAGAAATTTCGCCACGAAACCAACCCCGCACGGCGGGGGCCGAGCGAGCCCAGATCGCAGTTGGAAGATACCGCCCCCGACGCCATCCAGGCGATGCCTGGCGGCGACACAGCAACGATTGCACAACCCATGCGCAGTCATGCTCTTATCTCGGCTCGGCAACCGCAAGCGCCGCGCTACCCCACCACGGCAAGGCAGTCATGCTCTCATGTCGTCTCGGCAACCGTAAGCGCCGCGCAGCTTCGCCCGCTCCGGCCCCGCAATCAACCAAGAAGCCGCAAGCCCGCGAAGCGCAACGAGGAACGCTTGCCGCCTTTCCGCTACGGCTTCGGCTGGGTCCCCCGCGAAATCCCCGATTGCGCCCCGGTGATCGCCGAATTCGAGGCGAGGCTGGCCGCTCCCGAATTCCGCCCCTTGCTCGAGGCCGAGCCCGCCCGCTTCGCCCGCCTGCTCCGCCCCATCTGCCGCGCCCTCGGCCTCACCCCGCCCGAGCCGCTCCGCCAACTCCCGGCCGCCACCGGCGCGCCCCCGGCCCCCGACGACTGGCGCGCCCCCCACACATCCGTACCCCGCCGCGGCGACCCCGAATTCGATGCTCTCTCCCTAAAAATCGCCTGAGAGAGCCCACCCCTTTCGCACGCCCGTTCCGTTCCGTCAATGTAACTATACGGCTCAGGCCTCCACTTCGGCCTCTTCCGCCTCCAGTGCCTCCTGCTCGGCCTGCAGCGCCCACATGCGCGCATAGAGCCCGCCCTCCGCCAGCAGCGCCCGGTGCGTGCCGCGCTCGACGATCCGCCCATCCTCGAGCACCAGGATTTCGTCCGCATCCACGACGGTCGAAAGCCGGTGCGCGATCACGAGCGTGGTCCGCCGCGCGGAAACAGCGCGCAGCGCCGCCTCGATATCCCGCTCGGTCGAGGTGTCCAGCGCGCTGGTGGCTTCGTCGAGGATCAGCAGCCGCGGATCCTTCAGGATGGTCCGCGCGATCGCCACCCGCTGCTTCTCGCCCCCGGATAATTTGAGCCCCCGCTCACCCACCCGCGCGCCATATTGATCCGGCAGCCGCAGCACGAAATCATGCACCTGCGCGAGCCGCGCCGCATGCTCGATGCGATCCTCGGTCGCCCCCGGCCGCCCGTAAGCGATGTTGTAGCGGATCGTGTCGTTGAACAGCACGGTATCCTGCGGCACGACGCCGATCGCCGCGCGCAGGCTGGCCTGCGTATAATCCCGCAGGTCCCGCCCATCGATCAGGATGCGGCCGCCATTCACGTCATAGAACCGGAACAAAAGCCGGCTGATGGTCGATTTTCCGGCCCCCGTGGGCCCGACTACCGCCACCTTATGCCCCGCCGGCACCGAAAAACTCACGCCCTTGAGAATTTCCCGCTCCGGCTGGTAGCCGAACCGCACATCCTCGAACTCGATGCGGCAAGGACCGGAATCTTCGAGATGCCCAGCCAGCACCGCCGCCCCCGGCCGGTCCTGCACCTCCTGCTCGACCGCGAGCAGACGGAACATCTGCTCCATGTCCACCAGGCCCTGCTTGATGGTGTTGTAGGCAAAACCGAGAAAGTTCAGCGGCTGATAGAGCTGCAGTAAATACGTGTTGGCGAGCACGAACTTGCCCACCGACATCTTGCCGCTCGTCACCCCTTGCCCCGCCATCAGCATCACCGCGGCGAGCCCGAGCGAAATGATCGCCGCCTGCCCGATATTGAGCATATTGAGCGTCACCTGGCTCTTCACCGCCGCCCGCTCATAAGCCGCGAGCGCATCGTCGAACCGCTTCGCCTCGTGCGCCTCGTTGCCGAAATACTTCACCGTCTCGTAGTTCAGCAGACTGTCGACCGCCTTCGACTGCGCCTCGGTATCGCGATCGTTCATCCGCTGCCGGAACCGCACCCGCCAGGTCGCGAAAGTCAGCGTGAACCCCACATAAACCGCGACCGCCCCGAACGTGACCAGCGCGAACCGCCAGTCGAACAGCCGCCACAGCACGAGCGTCACCAGCACGAGCTCGAAAATCGTCGGCACGATATTGAACACCGCGAAGCGCAGCACCTGCTCGATACCGGCACTCCCGCGCTCGATCGCCCGCGACACGCCGCCGGTCTGCCGGTCCAGATGGAACCGCAACGATAGCGTATGCATATGCCGGAACGTCTCGAGCGCCACCCGCCGTACGGTCCGCTGCTGCACGCGCGCGAACACCGCATCGCGCATCTCGCCGAACCCCGCCGACGCCAGCCGCAGCAAGCCGTAAGCCACGATCAGCGCAAACGGCACGGCCGCCACCGCCGCGCCTTTCGGCGTCAGCGCATCCACCGCCCGCGCGTACACGATCGGAATATAGACCGTCGCCACTTTCGCCAGCACGAGGAACACGCCCGCCAGCGCCACCCGCACCCGCGCGCCCGGATCGTCCTTCGGCCACAAATACGGAAGCAGGGAGCGGATCGTTTCGCCGCTGGAGCGCCGCGGTCCCGGCAGGACCCCGCGCGAGGTAGCCATCACACGCATGACGGCGCATGTGGCATGGCATACCCGCATTTCAAAGCGCCCCCCGCTGCGCCCAAGGAGCCGCCATGTTCGACCGCCACCTCGCGCGCATGACCAACTGGCACCCGCCCGGCGGCCGCCTCCCCTTCCATCTCGGCCCGGACCCGGTCGGCTGGATCAAGCCCGACCTCGCCCCCACCCTGCTCGCCGCCGGCGCCACCGAACACGCCGGCGCCATCACCCTGCCCGACCCCACCCATCTCGACGGGCTCGTCGAAGCCGCCACCCGCGCCGGCGCCTGCGCGCTCCGCGGCGAACGCTTCGACGTCCGCGCCCACCCCGGCGGCCCGGTCCTCGCCACCATCGATCGCGGCGCGCTGCCCACCTTCGGCATCGAAGCCGAAGGCGTGCATGTGAACGGCGTCGTCCGCCGCCCGGACGGCCCCCATCTCTGGATCGCCCGCCGCTCGCTGGGCGTCCGCATGGAACCCGGCAAGCTCGACCACATCGTCGCGGGCGGGATGCCCGCCGGCATGACCGCGCTCGACACGCTGATCAAGGAAGCCGAGGAGGAAGCCAGCATCCCCGAACCCCTCGCCCGCACGGCCCGCCCCGCCAGCGAAATCACCTACGCGATGGAACGCGCGGAAGGCCTCCGCCGCGACCGCCTCCACGTCTTCGACCTCGAACTGCCCGAGGATTTCCGCCCGAAACCGCAGGACGACGAGGTCGAGGCCTTCGAGCTGTGGCCGGCGCCGAAAGTCGCCGCGCGCGTGCGCGACACCGACGATTTCAAATTCAACGTCAATTTCGTGCTGATCGACTTTTTCCGGAGGTGGAACATCGTGCCGGATTGAGGCGCGCCTCCGGCGGCCAGGGCTCCGCCCTGGACCCGCTGGGGCCGAAAGGCCCCAGACCCCATCACTTACCCCCGCTCTTTCCGCGGCCGCTCGAAACGAACAAAAGTTTTTTGGTTCTTTTTTCAAAAAAGAACAAAAGCGAACCTCTCCATGAAGCCCCCCCGCCAAACCCCGCTTCCCTTCCCCCACCACCCCACCTACGGCCCCTTCATCGCCTCCACCGCGAACGAAGACGCGCTCATCTGGCTCGCCGCCCCCACGACCTGGCCCAATCACCGCCTGGCGCTGCACGGCCCCGAAGGCAGCGGCAAAACCCACC
>DAIDJM010000016.1 GCA_027451405.1 Acetobacteraceae bacterium
AAGTGTGTCACCTCGGCGCCACGCTCGCCGCCAGCCGCTCCCGCGCATCGCTCAGTGAAGCTGGAACATATGCGGGCTGCGCATCTCCCCCGGCGTGATCAGCGCGGCCGTGCCCACCCGCACCGAATGCAGCCTGCCCTCGATCTGCCTGCTCCAGAAATCGAGAAACCGGTGCAGCACCGGATAGCGCGGCGCGATGTCGAGATCCTGCCACACGTAACTCTGCAACACGCCCGGATGGTCGGGCAGGTGGTAGAGAATTTCGGCTGTCGTCAGCCGGTATCCTTCGAGCTGTCGGCTCATCATCATGGTCTGTCTCCGTCGCGCTGTCATCGGCCGGCCGTGCCAGTCCGCTCCTCCTGACCATGACGATGCCATGACACCCCCGGGGTTTGGCAAGAAAAATCTTTCTTATCAATACTTTAGCACTCACCTCCCGCAAGTGCTGCCGAGCTTGACATCCGCCGCCCGCGACACTATCCCTTTGGCACTCTCCCGGTGAGAGTGCTAGCAAGCATCCGGTGCCTATCGAGAGGGCCGGCGCTGCTGAGCCCCGTCACTGTTGCAACAGACTTCTGAAGTCAGGAGCGAGCCACATGAAATTCCGTCCCCTGCACGACCGCGTGGTCGTTCGCCGGCTGAACGCCGAGGAGAAGACCGCCGGCGGCATCATCATCCCCGACACCGCCAAGGAAAAGCCGATGGAAGGCGAAGTCATCGCCGTCGGCCCGGGTGCCCGCAACGAAACCGGTGCCGTCGTCGCGCTCGACGTCAAGGCCGGCGACCGCATCCTGTTCGGCAAGTGGTCGGGCACCGAGGTCAAGATCGACGGCGAAGAGCTGCTGATCATGAAGGAATCCGACATCATGGGCATCATCGAGGGTACGGCTTCGAAGAAGAAGGCCGCCTGATCACCCCCGGTTTCCCCTCCGATATCGCATAAAGGAAGTTACACATGGCTGCTAAAGACGTCCGCTTCTCGGCCGACGCCCGCGAACGCCTCATCCGCGGTGTCGACCTGCTCGCCAACGCGGTGAAGGTCACCCTCGGCCCCAAGGGCCGCAACGTCGTCATCGAGAAGAGCTTCGGTTCGCCCCGCATCACCAAGGACGGCGTGACGGTCGCGAAGGAAATCGAACTCGCCGACAAGTTCGAGAACATGGGCGCGCAGATGGTGCGCGAAGTGGCCTCGAAGACCAACGACCTCGCCGGTGACGGCACCACCACCGCGACCGTCCTCGCCCAGGCGATCGTCCGCGAGGGTGCGAAGGCGGTTGCCGCCGGCATGAACCCGATGGATCTGAAGCGCGGCATCGACAAGGCGGTCAACGCCATCGTCGAGGAGCTCAAGAAGCGCACCAAGAAGATCACGACCCCGAGCGAAACCGCCCAGGTCGGCACCATCTCCGCCAACGGCGAGGCCGAGATCGGCAAGATGATCTCCGAGGCGATGCAGAAGGTCGGCAACGAGGGCGTCATCACGGTCGAGGAAGCCAAGGGCATCCAGACCGAGCTCGACGTCGTCGAGGGCATGCAGTTCGACCGCGGCTACGTCTCTCCGTATTTCATCACGAACGCGGAGAAGATGGTCGCCGAGCTCGACAGCCCGTACATCCTGATCCACGAGAAGAAGCTCTCCTCGCTGCAGCCGCTCCTGCCGCTGCTCGAGGCGGTGGTGCAGAGCGGACGTCCGCTGCTGATCGTGGCCGAGGATGTCGAGGGCGAGGCGCTCGCCACGCTTGTCGTCAACAAGCTGCGCGGCGGCCTGAAGGTCGCGGCCGTGAAGGCGCCCGGTTTCGGCGATCGCCGCAAGGCGATGCTCGAGGACATCGCGATCCTCACCGGCGGTCAGGTGATCAGCGAAGATCTCGGCATCAAGCTCGAGAACGTCACGCTGAACATGCTCGGCCGCGCCAAGAAGGTGCTGATCGAGAAGGAGAACACCACCATCGTCGAGGGTGCGGGCGAGAAGTCCGACATCACCGGCCGCTGCAACCAGATCCGGGCGCAGATCGAGGAGACCACCTCGGACTACGACCGTGAGAAGCTGCAGGAGCGGCTCGCGAAGCTCGCCGGCGGTGTCGCCGTGATCCGCGTCGGTGGCAGCACCGAAGTGGAAGTGAAGGAGCGCAAGGACCGCGTGGACGACGCGCTGCATGCGACCCGCGCCGCGGTCGAGGAAGGCATCGTGCCGGGCGGCGGCGTGGCGCTCGCGCGCGCCTCGCTGATCCTCTCGAAGCTGACGGCCGACAACGCCGACCAGAAGTTCGGCATCGAGATCGTGCGCAAGGCGGTGCAGTCGCCGCTGCGGCAGATCGCCGAGAATGCCGGCGAGGACGGTGCGGTCGTGGCGGGCAAGGTGCTCGAGCACAAGGACTATAATTTCGGCTTCGACGCGCAAAGCGGGGAATACAAGGACCTGGTCGGCGCGGGCATCATCGATCCGACGAAGGTCGTGCGGACCGCGCTGCAGGATGCGGCTTCGGTCGCCGGCCTGCTGATCACGACGGAAGCGATGATCGCGGAGAAGCCGGAGAAGAAGGCTCCGCCGGCGCCTCCGGGCGGCGGCATGGGCGATATGGACTTCTGATCGGAAGTTCGGATCGTCAGGCAAAAGGAAGGCGGGTCGAAAGGCCCGCCTTTTTTGTTGCGCGGTGCCTCTGGCGGGCAGGGGCTCTGCCCCCACAAAGGCCCCAGGCCCCATCCTTGGTCTGGAGCAAAATCACCCAGACCGGAATCGGTCTGGGTGATAACCTTGCTCGCCAAATCAAAGAATCTAGAGCGGGTTCACTCTGGCCACGGTCAGAGTGAACCGGCTCTAGCCGGCGACGGGAAGCCCCGCCTGACGCCAGGCTTGCAATCCGCCGGTCAGATGGGCGCGGTGCGCGAGGCCGGCGGCGTGGCAGCGCTCGAGCGCGGTGCGGGAGCGTTTGCCGCTGCCGCATTGGAAAATGAGGTCGCCGGGGGGCAGGCGGCTCGGGTCGAAGCTCGAGAGCGGCATCAGGACGGCGCCCTCGATATGGCCGGCCGCGAATTCCGCGGGTTCACGGACATCGACCAGGGTGACGTTGCCGCGCGCCAGGCGGGCGGCGAGATCGGCGGGTGCGAGTTCCTCGATCGTGAGCGCGGTCATGGGGCTCTCCTCGTTGTTTTTTGGGCGCAATAGGTTTCGTAGAGCAGCTCGAGCACGCGCTCCGCGGCCTGGTTCGCGAGCGCGTAATAGATGGTCTGGCCGTCGCGGCGCGTGCTGACGATGCGCTCGCGGCGGAGCAGGGCCAGGTGCTGCGAGACCGTGGAGTCGCGCAAATGGAGGCGCTCGGCGAGCTCGCCGACCGAGCGCTCGCCCTCGACGAGCTGGCAGAGCAGCATGAGCCGGTTGGGGCTGGCGAGCGATTTGAGGAACTCGCTGGCGGCGCCTGCCGATGCGTGCAGGCGGGCGGGATTCATGCGCATGGGGCAAAGAATAGGGTCTGGACGCCGGGTCTGCAACCGCATATTTTCATGACTACGAAGATAAGGAGGCGCTCGATGTACAAGGATTGGCCGGGGATGACCGAGGCGATGAGCGGCACGCTCAAGGAGGTGCGGGCCGGGGCGCCGGAGGTGATGCGCGCGTTCGGCGGGCTCGCGCGGGCGGCGCTCGCCCCGGGGGCGCTCGATACCCGCACGAAGGAGCTCGTGGCGCTCGCGATTTCGGTGGCGACGCGGTGCGATGCGTGCGTCGGGTTCCATGCCGAGGCGGCGCTGCGGCAGGGGGCGACGCGCGAGCAGGTGATGGAGACGGTGGGGATGGCGATCTATATGGGGGCCGGGCCGAGCGTGATGTATGCGGCGCAGGCCGTGGAGGCGTTCGACCAGTTCGCGCAGCGCACGGCCGCCGCTTGACGCCGGGCGGCGAGGCGGCGACGCTCGCGTTCGCGCCTCGCCGCACCGGAACGAACGACTGACCGAACCCGCCTCCCCGCCCGGCCTGGTGCGCCGCATGAGCGCCTTCGGCGGGCTTCTGCTGACGCTGAGCGCGCTCTCGCCGTCGCTCGGCGTGTTCGTCGTGGGGTCGGGCGTGCTGCACCAGGCGGGCGGGGCGGCGCTGCTTTGTTACGGAGCCGCGGCGGCGGTCGGGCTCGCGATGGCGGCGCTCTATGCCGAGCTGGGCTCGGCCTTTCCGCACGCGGGCGGGGAATATGCGCTGGTCGCGCGGGCGATCGGACCCGGCGCGGGGTTCGGCATCCTGGCCTGCATCCTGCCGGGCGTGTGCATCGGCGCCGCCCTCTGCGCGCAGGGGACCGGCACCTATCTCGCGACCGTCTGGCCCGGGGCGCCGGGCGGGATCGCGAGCGCCGCCGTTGTGGCGGCGACCTCGCTCTGCCTGCTCAGCGTGCGGTTCAATGCCTGGCTGACCGGCTCCGTTCTGGCGGTGGAACTGCTGGCGCTCGCGGTGCTGGCGGCGCTCGGCCTTGGGCACCTCCATGCCGGCTCGCTCGCGCCGCTGCTGCATCCCGCCCCGGCGGCAGGTGGCGGATCGTCCTGGGCGCTGCTCGGGGTCGCGACGGCCTCGGGCATCTATGCGTTCAACGGCTACGGCACGGTGGTTTATTTCGGGGAAGAAATCCACGAGGCCGGGGCGCGGCTCGGGCGCGTGGTCTATCTGGCGCTCGGGATCGCGGCGATCGCGGAGATCGTGCCGCTCGCGGCCGTGGTGATGGGGGCCGGCGATTTCGCGGCACTCGCGCGATCGCCGACGCCGATCCCCGATTTCGTGCGCGAAACGGGCGGGGCGGCGCTGGCGCACTGGCTCGCCGCCGGCGTCGCGCTGGCGCTGTTCAACACGCTGATCGCCGTGGTGCTGACGGCGGCGCGGCTCGTGTTCGCGACCGCGCGCGACGGCGCCTGGCCAGGGGCGGCAAGCGACTGGCTGGGGCGGATCGGCCTGCGGTTCGGCGCCCCTTGGGTCGCGACCCTGCTCGTGGGCGCGGTGGCGCTGCTGCTCGTGAACGTGCCGGAGCGGGTGCTCGTGGTGATCGACGGGGACGGGAACATCGTGCTCTACGCGGCGCTCGCGCTCGCGGTGATGCTGGGGCGGGCGCGGGGGACGACGGCGGGGAGTTTCGCGCGCATGCGGCTCTATCCGCTGGCGCCTGTCGTTGCCCTGGCGTCGCTCGCCGTGATCGCGTGGGCCAATCTGCAGGATGCCGAGACCGGGCGGATCGGGATGGCGATCGCGCTTGGGTCTTTGGCGGCGGGGGTGGGTTATTACGTGACCGTGCTCCGGCGGAAGGCGGGGTTTGCGTTGCGCGGCTTGGAAGAGGCTTCTTTTTCTGAGGAAGAAGAAGCCAAAAGACTTTTTCCCGTGGGGCAGGAACCTTGAGAGGTCGCGGTTCCAGGCGAGAAAGTTTTTTCCGGGTGGGGGGAAAGGAAGGAAGGGTCTTCTTTTTCTGAAGAAAAAGAAGCAAAAAGACTTTGTTTCGTGATCGGGACCTTGGAAGGTCTCGTCGAAGGCGAGAAAGTTTTTTGGTTCTTTTTTTCAAAAAAGAACATCTCGCTTTTTTCTGAGGAAAAACAAGCCAGAAGACTTTCTCTCGTGGGGCACGGGCCTTGAGAGGTCGCGGTTCCAGGCGAGAAGGTTTTTTCCGGGTGGGAGGAAAGGAAGGGTCTTCTTTTTCTGAACAAAAAGAAGCAAAAAGACTTTGTTACGCGATCGGGGTATTGGAAGGTCCGTCGAAGGCGAGAAAGTTTTTTGGTTCTTTTTTTCGAAAAAGAACATCTTGCCTTCCGGGTGGGGCCGGGAAGGGCAGGGCCGCGCGGGGGCGGCGCCTGGGATGGCCCCTGGGGCATTGACGAAACGGCAAGACGGGTCTAAGCGCGCCGCTTCGATCGAAGGAACGTGGGAGATAGGGGCTCGCAGGCGGGTTGCCGTGCGGGGGCCTCTGTCGTTGGCACCACGGTCCTGGGCAGAGGAGCCAGGATAGCGTGGCGAAGAAAGTCGTCGGTTACATCAAGCTGCAGATTCCGGCCGGCAAGGCCAATCCGTCGCCGCCCGTGGGGCCGGCGCTCGGGCAGCGCGGGCTGAACATCATGCAGTTCTGCAAGGAGTTCAACGCGCGGACCCAGGCCATGGAGCCGGGGATGCCGGTGCCGGTGGTGATCACCGCGTTCGCGGACCGCACCTTCAGCTTCATCACCAAGACGCCGCCCAACACCTATTTCATCAAGAAGGCGGCTGAGATCACGGCGGGCAGCACGACCCCGGGCAAGGGGGCGACAGTGGGCCGCGTGACGATGGCGCAGCTGCGCGAGATCGCGGCGCAGAAGATGGTCGATATGAACGCGAACGATGTGGATGGGGCGGTGCGGATGCTGGTGGGGTCCGCGCGGTCGATGGGTCTCTCCGTGGTGGAGGGCTGAGGCGATGGCGAAGGTGGCGAAGCGGCTCCGCGCCGCGATGGCGACGGTGGACCGGGCGAAGAGCTATCCGCTCCCGGAGGCGATCGCGCTGGTGAAGCAGAATGCGCGGGCGAAGTTCGACGAGACGGTCGAGATCGCGATGAATCTCGGCATCGATCCGCGGCATGCGGACCAGATGGTGCGCGGGCTGATCAGCCTGCCGAACGGGACCGGCAAGACGCTGCGCGTGGGTGTGTTCGCGCGCGGGGCGAAGGCCGAGGAGGCGACCGCGGCCGGCGCCGATGTGGTGGGGGCCGAGGATCTGGCCGAGAAGGTTCAGGCGGGCGAGATCGCGTTCGATCGCTGCATCGCGACGCCGGACATGATGGCGCTGGTCGGGCGGCTGGGGAAGATTCTCGGCCCGCGCGGGCTGATGCCGAACCCGAAGCTCGGGACCGTGACGATGGATGTGAGGGGCGCGGTGTCGGCGGCGAAGGCGGGGCAGGTGGAGTTCCGGGCCGAGAAGGCCGGGATCATCCATGCCGGCGTCGGGCGGGCGTCGTTCCCCGAGGACAAGCTGGCGGAGAATATCCGGGCAATCGTCGATGCGATCCAGAAGGCGAAGCCGACCGGGGCCAAGGGGACGTATTTGGAGAAGGTTTCGCTGAGCTCGACCATGGGGCCGGGCGTGCGGGTGGATGTGGGGTCGCTCGCGGGGTGAAGGGTTGGCCTCCGGCTGGGGGCTTTGAGATACGCCGGAACGGGGGACCGGGCCGGCGGGCAGGGAGTGAGAGAGGGCGGAGACATCCGCGCTGGTGAGTCAGGTGGCGGTGAGGGGAGAGCACCGGAGCGGAGCGGCCTTTCGGGCCGTGAGCCTCGGCGCGCATCCCGGCGCCGCCAGATGACCGCCAGGGCGGATTTATCCGGGCTCTCGCCCCGAACCTGTCCAAGACTGCACGTGCCCCTCGGGGCCTAAGGGGAAGCATCCCGCGGGCGGGAGACGGGGAAGCCGGGTTTCGTATCCGGTGGGTCCGACTTGATCAGGACAGGCGAACCGGGCCGGGCGGGGTGACCTGCACGGCTCATTGGCAATCCGCCGTTCCGGGGTTTGCGGGGCGGCATAGGGGAGACGAGCGTGGACCGGGCGCAGAAACGCGAATTCGTGGCGTCGCTGGCTTCCGTGTTCGCCGATACGTCGATGGTGGTGGTGACCCGCAATGACGGGCTCACGGTCGCCGAGGTGACGGATCTGCGGCGGCGGATGCGGGCGGCGGGCGCGCAATTCAAAGTGGCGAAGAACCGGCTTGCCGTGCTTGCCCTGGATGGGACCAAATTCGGCGGGATCGCGCCATTGCTGAAGGGACCGACCGCGCTTGCGTGGTCGGCGGACCCGGTGGCGGTGGCGAAGGTGGCCGTCGAGTTCGCCAAGACGAACGAGAAGCTGGTGCTGATCGGCGGTGCGCTGGGCACCCAGACGCTGAGTGCGGATGGGGTCAAGGCGCTGTCCGAACTGCCGTCGCTGGATGCGCTGCGGGCCGGGTTGCTGGGGATGATCAACACCCCGGCGACGCGGATCGCGGGCGTGTTGCAGGCGCCGGGTGGCCAGCTGGCTCGGGTGTTTGGCGCCTATGCCAGGCGCGACGAGGCGGAAGCCGCCTGATCGAACGAAGCGCAGGGCCGGGCACCGGCCTTGCATGGAACCCAACCGAGATACATCTAGGGATATAGAATCATGGCCGATCTTTCGAAGCTGGTGGACGAGCTCTCCAGCCTGACCGTGCTGGAGGCCGCGGAGCTCTCCAAGCTGCTCGAGGAGAAGTGGGGCGTTTCCGCCGCGGCGCCGGTCGCGGTGGCGGCGGCGGTGCCGGCGGCTGGCGGCGGTGCCGCGGCGGCGGCGCCGGCCGAGGAGCAGACCGAGTTCACCGTGATCCTCGCCAAGTCGGGCGACAAGAAGATCAACGTGATCAAGGAAATCCGGACCATCACCGGTCTCGGGCTGAAAGAGGCCAAGGATCTCGTCGAGGGCGCGCCGAAGACCATCAAGGAAGGCGTGAACAAGGACGATGCCGCGAAGATCAAGAAGGTTCTGGAAGAGCAGGGCGCCACTGTCGAAATCAAGTAATGCGACAGGGCTCGCCCCGGCGGGGTGAGCCATCGGCAGACGGGCGGGGTGGGAATCGAGGCGATTCCCGCCCCGTCCGGCGTTGTGCGTCGATTTTGTTACGGTCGATTTTGTTACGTGGGTAGTGGGGCGAGGCCGCCGTCCCGCCGGGAGAAGGCAGAGAGATGAACGCGATCACGCAGACGTTCACACCGCGCAAGCGAATCCGCAAGAGCTTCGGGCGCATCCCCGAAGTGGCGCCGATGCCGAACCTGATCGACGTGCAGCGCGCGAGCTACGAGGCGTTCCTGCAGATGCACGTGGCGCCGGACAGCCGCACCAACACCGGGCTGCAGGAAGTGTTCCGCGGCGTGTTCCCGATCGACGATTTCGCCGGGCGCGGGCGGCTGGAGTTCGTCAGCTACGAGCTCGAGGAGCCGAAATACGATGTCGAGGAATGCATCCAGCGGGGCATGAACTATGCCGCGCCGCTGAAGGTGATTCTGCGGCTGATCGTGTGGGATCTCGACGAGGACACCGGCGCGCGCTCGATCCGCGACATCAAGGAACAGCCCGTGTACATGGGCGACATGCCGCTGATGACGGATAACGGCACCTTCATCATCAATGGCACCGAGCGGGTGATTGTTTCTCAGATGCACCGCTCGCCCGGCGTGTTCTTCGATCACGATCGCGGCAAGACCCATTCCTCGGGCAAGCTGCTGTTTTCGGCACGCATCATTCCCTATCGCGGCTCGTGGCTCGACTTCGAGTTCGACCCGAAGGACTGCCTGTTCGCGCGCATCGACCGGCGGCGCAAGCTCCCGGTGACC
>DAIDJM010000017.1 GCA_027451405.1 Acetobacteraceae bacterium
CTCGGCGGACAGCACAGTGGAGCGGGCTTGCTTTGGGCCAGTTGGTAGGTCGGCGACTGTGCTGCGGCGCTTCCACTTTGCGACAGTCTTCTGGTTGATGCTGTAGCGCTGGGCCAGGCTTCTCAGGCTCTCTTGACTACCTTGTATCGCTCGACGGACCGCCTCCGTCGTGGTGGCGCTGCGGTGAAGAACCTGGCCCATAGTGCGTCCTTCCATGCCTCCGAGAAGACTGCACCACCAAACCCTGGGATCAAACATCTAGAAGGCGTTGAATAGCGGCCCGAGCGCATTCCAAAATTCATCCATCTCGCGCAGCTTGGACTTCAGCTTCGCGAACGCCATTTCAATCGGGTTGAAATTCGCACTGCAGGGCGGAAGAGTCAGCAGCGTGGCCCCGGTGGCTTCGATCGCCGCGCGCGCTGGCGACGCGCAGCGAATGCAGGTCTTGAGGGGCGCGCTGCTCGTCCGCCCGCTGAATGGCGAGCAGAATGTCGTCAATCACAATCACGGCGTCGCCATGCAATCATCGAGGCGGACCCTGGACGGTTGGCGCGCCGATTGCCGGCCGGAAACGCATACTCGCCTTCCCGTCCGCTCCATTATCCTTGGGTCGACGCGGTGGTCGCGGGGTCGAGGCATGGGAAAATCCTACAGCCCGTTGCTCGTGCTTGCCCTTGTCGGGCTTTGCGGTCCCGCTTGGGCACAGCAGCAGGCGCCGCCGGTGCCGCCGCCGGCACCGCCGCACCCTGCGATTGAACCTGGGGCGATTGCGCGTCTGAAGGCGCTTTGCGCGCGGCTCGGCAATGCCCAGGCGATGAGTTTCACGGCTGTCACCACCTATGAGTTTCCGGCGCGCAACGGGCAGCCGCTTTGGTATCATACGGTCTCGCACATTGTCGCGCGCCGCCCGGACAAGCTGCAAGTGATCACGCCGGCGGATGGTCCGCCTTCCGAGTTCTACTACGACGGCAAGCAGATGGTGGTTTACGCGCCGGACACCGATCTCGTTGCTGTCGCCAGCGCGCCGAGAACTATCGATGGCGTGCTGAAATTCGCCAACCAGACTGCGGCGATCTACTTCCCGTTCGGGGAAGTTTTGTACGCGGATCCTTACGCGAATCTCTCGGAGGGTCTGCGCTACGCCTACTATGTCGGTCAATCCGCGGTCGTCGGGGATACCGTAACCGACATGATCGCGCTCGAGAATGAGCGCGTCGACGCAGAAATCTGGATCGGTGTCGAGGACGGACTGCCACGCATGATCCGCGCGACCTTCCCGGCCGATCCGACGAAGGCACGCTACGAGATCCAATTCTCCGACTGGCGGCTCGGGGCGGAGGTGAAGTCGGCGGCCTTCACGACCCGCCACCTGGCAACCTCGCGGCGCATGCAGTTCCGGCGCCCCGACGCGCCCGCGCCGCCCGTCCGATAGGAGGACCCAATCCGTGCGTCGCTTGTCCCTGATTCTGGCCAGCCTGCTGCCGGTCGCAGTGGCGGAAGCGTGGCCCCATTACGGTGGGGGAAGAACGCCGTCCGGTGGGCATTACAGCTACGGCTATGCCAACGGCCATTATGCCGGAAGCTGGAACGGCCATGCGACGAGCGGCACTTACAACCGGACCGCGAGCGGATTTTCGGCGAGCAACGATCGCGGGGGATCTTTCTCTGCGAGCAACGGGAATTGGTCGTCGACCAACCGGTATGGCGGAACCAATGGCGGAACCTACGGGACCACGGGTTATGGCACGCATTATGCAACCGGGTCCTATGGCGGCGCGGTGGCAACGGGGAATGGCAACTGGGCCGCCGAGCGCAATGGCACCTATGCCTACGGGTCGGTTTATCACGGCGAGGGGGCCTATGGCGGCGCTTACCATCCGCCTGCCGTGGTCAACCAATATTACGGCACCGGTTGCTATTATTGTGGTGGGTGGGGTGGTGCGGCGGTGGCCGGGGCGGCGGTGGCGGGTGCCGCGGCGGGTGCGGCCGCTGGCTACGCTGCGGGTGCCGCGGCGCCGGCTGCCTATGGCGGCGCCACGATCTACGCGGCCCTGCCTGCGGGCTGCTCGGCCGTGGCCCGGAACGGCGGCACGTATTATTCGTGCAACGGAACCTGGTTCGCCGCGTATTACGGAGCTGGGGGCACCTATTACGCGGTCGTGCCGCCGCCATAGCCTGGGTGGCGAAATGATCACAGCGAGTCCTGATTGTTCCAGCCTGACCCTTTCCTTGCCAGATGCGCATAGAGCCGTCGGCGCGATCCGCTGACCCTCGGGTCAAGGGCGGCGCGCCAGAGGAAGGCGTGCGCAGGACAGGAGGAGGTTCCGATGCGGATGCGGGTATATTGGCTCGCGGCGGTGGGGGTTGTTGCCGCGCTCGATGCGCGGGCGCAAGCGCCCTCGGCGCCGATCAATGGCCCTTACGTCAATCTCGGCGTGGGCTACAACTATCTCGAATCGGTCAATGTGAGCAAGATCGGTGTCGGGTACAACAACGAGCAATTCAATCTCAACGACCGTAACGTCAATTACGGCAGCGGCTTCACGACGATGTTCGGACCGGGCTGGGGGTTCGGGAACGGCCTCCGGCTGGAGCTGGACGGAAGCTACAGCTACAATTCGGTCAATCAGAACGGTGGCGGACGCGCCTGCACCAATGACTGCCCACCCGGGTCGCTGCAGCAGCGGAACGGCAACGAGAGCAAGATCGGCATGCTCGTCAACGTTGCCTATGATTTCTGGGATCTCATCGCGCCGGGGATCTCGCCGTTCCTCGCCGCCGGCGTAGGCTTTCAGGACATCGAGCAGCACAGCATCGACATCGTCGGCACGTTGCCGAATTTCGTGCCGGCGACGCCGTTCTCGGTCGTCGGCAACAATAGCCGCCAGCTCGTCTTCGCCTACGACGTGGAGGCCGGCATCCGGTTCTCGCTGGCCTCGATCGATCCGGGCCTTTCGGCTTATGCCGAATATCAGTTCCTCGGTACATCGGGCAGCCGCAACTATGGCCTGACCTTCCATACGGCGAATGTCGCGCGGCCTGTGACGGCGACACTCGGAAACGAGGCGAACCATTCCTTCATCGTCGGCGTCGCCTACGCCTTCTGGGCGCCGCCGCCGCCGCCTCCTCCGGCGCCGCCGCCGCCGCCACCCCCGCCCGCGGTGCAGGAATCGCGCACCTATCTCGTTTTCTTCGACTGGGACCGGGCCGATCTGACGGATCGCGCGCGCCAGATCGTCGCCGAGGCGGCCCAGGCAAGCCAGCATGTGCAGACGACCCGCATCGAAGTGAATGGCTATACCGACCTTTCGGGCACGGCCGCCTACAATCTGAAGCTTTCGGTGCGGCGCGCGAAGACCGTGCAGGCCGAACTGGTGCGCGACGGGGTGCCGGAGAACGAGATCGAAATTCATGGTTTCGGTGAGAGCAACCCGCTGGTGCCGACGGCTCAGGGGGTCCGCGAACCACAGAATCGCCGGGTGGAAATCATTCTCCACTAGAGCGGGGCGGGGCGTAGTGGGACTTCCGGCAGAGGCGTGCGCCTCCGGTTGCCCGGGTTTGCCCGGGCCGCCGGAGGCGATCCTGGTTGGCCCGGCTTTCCGGCAGTGGGTCTCGGGCCGGTCGGCCCCGTCGAGGTTTCGCCCTCGCCGGGGTCTTGGTGCGAGCGGGATGCTCTATCGGCCTGTTCGTAGAGCATTTCCCGGCCGGCCGATGTTATAGGCTCGGGAACATGCGTCGGCGACCCTCGCCCAAGCCATGTTGCGGGCCAGGATCAATCCGCTTCTCGGCCTGCGTGTGGGGAGGGCCGGTTTTTCATCTCTTCGTTGCAGCGATGCTCTTGCGCTTTTTTGCGGCGGATTGAGGCAAATCAACGCTGGCCGTCTCTTTTTGCGCAAATTTCCGATCAGCGACTGGTCGCCGTATCCGGGTTGGTCGCCCTCGGAAAGGGCGTGGCACCTCATGCAATTACCGGTTTCAGACGAGGGCGGAGACAATGCGCTCGAAGCGGCTTTCGGAGAGCGCGCCCTTCTGATCCTTCCGGAACCGGATTTGCAATGGTGTCATCGCAGCTGGTCGGAGCCAGGCATGACGGTGCAGAGCCTGAAGTCGGCCACCTCTCTACGCCTGATCCAGAAGATACCGCCCGATAAGCTGTCCTTTTTCTTCTGTCTGCAGCCGAATGGCTGGCACTGTCATGAAGGGATGGCGTTGCGGGCAGATTGTTGCGGGGCCGCGATCCCGGAGCAGGATTCGTTCGTGTGGTTGCCGCCGAACGTGGCTCTCGCCGAGATCCTGATCGACAGGACGCATCATCGGAGTGTGCTTGGCAAATACGCCGACGAAACAGGGGCGCGGGGTTTCGGCCTATTCAGGGCCCAGGCCGCGTCGCTGCAGGTGCTGCGGGCCTGCACGGCCAGGCTGCTGGGAGAGCCGGGCACGCTCGCCGGCGGCGACCGCGAGGCGCTGGCGCAATCCGTGTTGGCGGCAGTGCGGTTTTGCATCGCGAATGCGGCCGCACTCGAACCACCCCGCAGCCTGTTGCGGCGCCGCGCCGTGCTGCGCGCGTTCCGGGAGCGCATGGAGGCGGATGACGGCGACGCCGTTCGTCTCACCGACCTCTGCGCGGCGCTGGGCACCAAATCCCGCACCTTCGGGATGATCTGCGAGAAGGCGGTCGGGTATGGGCCAATGCGACTGCTGCGCCTGCGCCGGTTCGCCTTGGCGCACCAGGCGCTGCGAGCGGGACTGGGGCGCAGCGTCACCGAGATCGCCTTGGACCACGGGTTCAACGAACTCGGACGTTTCGCGTCTGAATACCGGAGATTGTTTGGTGAATGTCCCTCGGCCACTTTTCGGGGCGGGGTAGGGGCGGTCGTGCCAACACTTCCGGAGCCGCGGAGATTTGTTTCGTAGTCGCGGGTGCCTCTGGCGGGCAGGGGGCTTTGCCCCCTGCACCCCCACTGGGGCCGAAAGGCCCCAGACCCCAATACGTTTCAGAGGCAATCGTGGGGTCTGGGGCCTTTCGGCCCCAGCGGGTTCCGGGCAGAGCCCGGGCCGCCGGAGGCCCGCCTCAACCCCCTAGGACGCCGCCACCGAAACGTAGAAATCCTCCTCTTCTTCGGTGTGGATGCGGACGATCTGATGGATGGTCTCGATCAGGCGTTGCGCATCCCGGACGAGATAGCGGTCGATCGTTTCCGCCCCGAGATCGCGGGCCAGCCGGTCGAGTTGCCGGGCGAGATGCAGGATTTCCCGGTGCGCGCGGTCGATGGCGGCCAGTCCGGCGCGATCGCGGAGCCGTTTCGCCAGCGCCGGAAACAGCACGCGCTCGTCGCCCCGCTCATGCGTCACGATGTCGCGCCCGACGATGTCGTTCGCCTCGGCGATCAGTTTGCCGGCGGGCTCGGGCTTGGCATCTTCGAGCGCGTCGGCGATGTCGCGCAGCTGCTCCAGGCTCCGGCGGAGTGCCGCGTGCGCCTCGCGCCAATCCTGCTCGGCCTCGGCCGAAATCACGCCGTGCCGGCGGGAGGCGGGTGTCCGCAGGGCGCGCAGCGCGTTGACGATCACCATCACGTCGATCGCTTCCTGGATCAGGGCGGCGGGGACGGGGGCGAGCCAGCCGAGGGCGGCGGCGATCATGGCGATGGCCGAGAGCCCCATGCCGGCGACGATGCTTTGCCAGGCGATGGCGCGTGCGCGGCGCGCGATCAGAATGGCGTCGCCGACGCGCTCGAGCCGGTCGGTCAGGATCACCACGTCCGCGGCCTCGGAGGAGGCGGTCGCACCGCGCGCGCCGAGCGCGATGCCGACATCGGCGGCGGCCAGCGCGGGGGCATCGTTGATGCCGTCGCCCACCATCACGGTCGGATACTGGCGCTGCTCGATGCGCACCGCATCGACCTTGTCCGAAGGCAGCCGGTCGGCCAGCACCGCGTCGAGGTCGAGCGCGGCGCCGATCGTCTCGGCACTCGCGGCGCGATCGCCGGTCACCATCAGAATGCGTGCGACGCCGGCCTCGCGCAGCCGGCGCAGGGCGCGCGGCGCGTCGGGCCGCAACGCGTCGGCGAGCAACAGGGCGCCGATCGGCTCGCCCTCGACCGCAACGAAGACGAGGAGCGCCGAACGCCACTCCGCCCGGCGCATTGCGTGTCGCGCCCAGGGCGCGAGGGCGCCGGGCGGGAGCACCCGGTCGGCAGCGCCGGCGCTGACCCGCTTTCCGGCCACCATGCCCTGCACGCCCGATCCGGCCGCCTCGACCGAGCGGTCCGGGGGAGCGAGCGGGAGACCGCGGTCGAGCGCGGCTTTGACGATCACCTCGGCGATCACGTGGTGCGACGCCTGCTCGATGGAGGCCGCGCATTGCAGGACCGTCGCGGCATCCTGTCCGGGCGCGGTTTCGATGGCGAGCAACCGCGCACCGCCGAGCGTGAGGGTCCCGGTCTTGTCGAACAGGACCGTGTGAGCCCGCGCCAGCGCTTCAAGCGCGCCGCCGCCTTTGACCAGGATACCGTGCCAGGCTGCTTGCGCGAGGCCAGCGATGAGGGCGATCGGCGCGGCGAGGATCAGGGGGCAGGGTGTCGCGGCCACGAAAACGGCGAGGCTGCGCGTCGGGTCGTGGGAGATCAGCCAGGCGCCAAGAGCGAGGAGCAGGGTGGCGGGCAGAAGCCCGAGCGCGAACCGGTCCGCCATGCGCACGAAGGGCGCTTTCGCGGCCTGCGCGGCGGTGACGAGGCGGACGATGCCGGCATAGGTGCTTTCGCCCGCGGGCGCGGTCGCGCGCAGCTCGAAGGTCTGGCCGGCATTGATCGTTCCGCTCGCGACAGAAGCGCCCTCGGCGCGCGTGACCGGGATCGGCTCGCCGGTGAGGGAGGATTCGTCGATGGTGGCGAGGCCCGCGGAGACCGTGCCATCGACCGGCACCACCTCCCCGGCGCGCACGAGCAGCCGGTCACCGACATGAACTTGCGCGACCGGAACATCCTCGATGGCGTCACCGGCGTGGCGATGCGCGATGCGGGGGGCGCGATCGGCAAGCCAGCGGAGGTTCCGCTCGGCGCGCGCCACGGCGATATCCTCGAGCAGGGCGCCGCCCGAATACATCAGCGCGACGACGGCGCCAGCCAGTGGCTGGCCGAGTGCGACCGCGCCGGCCATGGCGAGAAAGGCGATCACGTCGACGCCGAACCGGCCGCGGACGATGGCGCGAACCGACGATATCAGCAGCGCCGCCGCGATCGGGAGGATCGTGAGCGTCAGCAGCAGATCGGCGAGCGCGTGGCTTCCGGCGGCACGGGCGAACAGCCCTTCGGCGATCCCGATGAGGGCGATGGCGAACAGGATGCGGCGCAGGCCGCGTTCGGCCGGCATGGGGGCCGGTGCCGGCGGCAGGCGATCGCCGGCGGCGCTGGTTTCGCGCGCAAAATCACTTGCCTCATCCATCCTGCGGCACCATGCCCGGGCCCCCTTGGGCAGCATTGACCTGGGTCAACCATAGCGTGCGCCGGGCAAATACCCCCATGGTGGCTTTGCCGAGATCGGGGCCGGTCAGCCCGAGATGGGAACCGCTCGCCGTCATTTTCGTCTTTGAAAGAAATAGGCCTTGTTATGGGCCTGATGACGCGCGTGTCCGGCAAGCCGGGACGCCGCCCGTCGCTTTCGTGTTATTCCCGCGCTTTGGATCGGCTTATTCGGCCGGCGGCCTCCAAGTCTTGATGATATCCCAGTCGTCGTTCTGGTCGTTTTGATAACGTTCCTGGATCGGCGCCAGCTTCCGGGCGGCGTAGCCAGTGATGACGGCCTTGCAAAAGACGGAAACGATAGAGAGAGCGATGAGGGCGAAAGCTGTTGCTGGATTGGGGATCATCCCGTCTTCGTCGAAGAAATTACTCAATAAACGGCTAAGATTGGAAAGACCGCCGGCATCCGGCGATCGATTTCAGGTTGCCACGATGGCAGGCTGGAGCTGTGGCGCCTTTGGCGTTGCTCGCCCCCCCCCAAGGCTGCGCACCTTAGCCTGAACTTGATTCCGCGAAGCGGCGGACGTGCTTGACGTCGCGGGTCAAGCCTTGCCTGATGACGGCCTTGCAGGAGGGTGAGGCCAATGCTGGAGATCGTTTCGCAAAATCGGTGCTTTGGCGGAGCGCAGTTCGTCTACCGGCATGTGTCGCGCGAGACCGGAACACCGATGCGGTTCGCGGCCTTCGTGCCGCCGCAGGCGGAGCGCGAGCGGCGGCCGGTCCTCTGGTATCTGTCCGGACTGACCTGCACGGAGGAAAATGTCACGGTCAAGGGCGGGGCGCAGCGTGTGGCGGCCGAACTTGGGTTGATTTTCATCGCGCCGGATACCAGCCCGCGCGGCGAGGGCGTGCCGGGGGATCCGCAGAACGCCTACGATTTCGGGCTGGGCGCCGGCTTCTACGTCGATGCGACCGAGCCGCCCTACGACAAGAATTATCACATGCGGTCCTATATCGAAACGGAACTGCCGGGTATCATCGAAGCCAATCTGCCCGCCGATATGTCGCGGCAGGGCATCACTGGACATTCGATGGGGGGACATGGGGCGATCACGATCGCGCTGCGCAACCCGGGCCGGTTCCGCTCGGTTTCGGCCTTTGCGCCGATCGCGTCGCCCATCCATTGCCCCTGGGGACAGAAAGCACTGACCGGCTATCTCGGCGCGGATCAGGCGGGGTGGCGCGCATACGATTCCTGCGCGCTGATCGACGATGGTCACCGGGTAGGGCGCCTGCTGGTCGATCAGGGAGGGGCGGACACGTTCCTGACGACGCAATTGAAGCCGGAATTACTTGCCGCGGCCTGCGAGCGCTCCGGCATTCCCCTCACGCTGCGTATGCAGGAAGGTTATGACCATTCTTATTATTTTATTGCAACCTTTATCGAGGATCATCTGCGGTATCACGCGGCTGCAATGGCGTGATTTGCCGGTCCGGCCCGCATGCGGGCCGGACCGGCGGTTACGGACGGCCCGATTAGGGACGTCCCGTCAGGCCCGCGCCGGTGCTTGTGCCTGTGACGCGCCGGCCACCGCGGACGCCGGCGAGGCCGAACAATCCGAGAAGACCGATGAGGCCCCACCAACTGCCGCCTCCACCCCCGGCATTCACCGGATTGGTGGTCACGGCATTGGTGTCCGGGGCGGGCGCGGGCGAAGGCGCCTGGGTTCCGGCCGTGCCCGCGGTGCCCCCGGTGGTTCCCGTGGTGTCCTGCGCGAAGGCGAGTTGGCCTCCCGACAGGGCCAGCATCGCGGCAAGCGCGAGGGGGCGGATCGATGTGCGTCGCAATTCCTGTCCTCCGCGTGTTTCTCATGACGAGAACGCGGGGAAACCTGCTGGGTAGGCCGCCGGATTTTCGAACTCTCCGTGATTTCATACGGCCAGCGCCGGCGGTGGCGCCGATCGGAACCCGCACGGCGAAACCGATGCCGGCCCGAGCCACAAGGGCGCTCGAGATTTTGTGATCTGACATTCTAGGACCCGGGTCACACAATCCGCGCCTACGCCCGTCCGGAGTAGTATCGTGGATTTGGAAGAGCTTGCGCACCGCCCGGACGCGGGTCCGGCGGACCAGCCTGATGCTGCCCTGGTGGCAGACGCCAATTCACTCGATCTGCGGGACCTGTTCCGCGCCGTGCAGGCCGTGCGTGCGGGGGATTTCTCCGCGCGTCTGCCGAGCGATCGGGTGGGACTGGCCGGCAAGGTGGCCGACGCCTTCAACGATATTGTTGCGGCGAACCAACGCATGGCCATGGAGCTCGAGCGTGTGGGGCAGGTTGTTGGGCGCGACGGAAAGACACGCAAGCGGGTCCGGCTGGGCATCACGGCGGGCGCGTGGGGCGAAATGGAGAGCTCGGTCAACACGCTGATCGATGATCTGCTTTGGCCGATCACCGCGGTCACGCACGCGGTGACGGCGGTTGCGCAAGGCGATCTATTGCGGACCGTGCCGCTCGACGTCGATGGCCGGCCGCTGCAGGGAGAGTTTCTGCGCTCGGCGAAGATCGTCAATGCGATGATCGGGCAACTCAGCGTGTTCACCTCCGAGGTGACGCGCGTGGCGCGGGAGGTGGGGACCGACGGCAAGCTCGGCGGTCAGGCGCAAGTGCGCGAAGTGAGTGGCGTCTGGAAGGATTTGACCGAAAGCGTCAACTCCATGGCGAGCAATCTCACGGGCCAGGTGCGCAACATCACCGAGGTGACGATCGCGGTGGCGAGCGGTGATTTGTCGAAGAAGATCACAGTCGATGTGCGCGGCGAGATCCTCCAGTTAAAGGAGGCTATAAATACGATGGTGGACCAGCTGCGCTCGTTCGCCTCGGAGGTGACGCGGGTCGCGCGCGAAGTGGGAACTGAGGGCAAGCTCGGCGGGCAGGCGCTGGTGCCGGGTGTCGCCGGCACCTGGAAGGATCTGACCGACAGCGTGAATGCGATGTGCGGCAATCTGACCGATCAGGTGCGCAACATCGCTCAGGTGACGACGGCGGTGGCGCGCGGCGATCTCTCGCGCAAGATCACCGTGGATGTGAAAGGCGAAATTCTCGAGCTGAAGAACACCATCAATACAATGGTGGATCAGCTCAACGCGTTCGCCTCCGAGGTGACGCGCGTCGCGCGCGAGGTGGGCACCGAGGGCAAGCTCGGTGGGCAGGCGGCGGTCTCGGGTGTCGCCGGCACCTGGAAGGATCTGACCGACAACGTGAATTTCATGGCCTCGAATTTGACGGGGCAGGTGCGAAACATCGCGGAAGTTGCTACCGCGATCGCGAACGGCGATCTTTCCAAGAAGATCACCGTGGACGTGCGCGGCGAGATGCTGCTGCTCAAGGATACGCTGAACACGATGGTGGAGCAGCTGCGCTCCTTTGCCGCCGAGGTGACGCGAGTCGCGCGCGAGGTGGGCACCGAGGGGCGGCTCGGCGGGCAGGCGGTGGTGCCGGGTGTGGGTGGCACCTGGAAGGATCTCACCGACAACGTGAATTTGCTGGCGGCGAACCTCACCACGCAGGTGCGCAACATCGCCGAGGTAACGACGGCGGTGGCGCGCGGCGATCTGTCGCGCAAGATCACCGTGGATGTGAAAGGCGAAATCCTCGAGCTCAAGAACACCATCAATACGATGGTGGATCAGCTCAATGCGTTCGCCTCCGAGGTGACGCGCGTTGCGCGCGAGGTGGGCACGGAGGGCAAGCTCGGCGGGCAGGCGCAGGTGTCGGGGGTCGCTGGCACGTGGAAGGATCTGACCGACACGGTGAACGTGATGGCGGCGAACCTGACCGAGCAGGTGCGCGGCATCGTGAAGGTGGTGACGGCGGTCGCGAACGGGGATCTGAAACAAAATCTTGCGGTGCAGTCGAAAGGGGAGGTCGCCGCACTCGCCGAGACGATCAACAACATGACGAATACGCTGGCGACGTTCGCCGATCAGGTGACGACGGTGGCGCGCGAGGTGGGCGTGGAAGGGCGGCTCGGGGGCCAGGCGAACGTGCCGGGGGCCGCGGGCACCTGGAAGGATCTGACCGGCAACGTGAATTTGCTGGCGGCCAATCTGACGACGCAGGTGCGCGCGATCGCGGAAGTGGCGACGGCGGTGACGAAGGGCGATTTGACGCGGTCGATCCAGGTGGATGCGCGCGGCGAGGTGGCCGAGCTCAAGGACAATATCAACACCATGATCGACAATCTCCGTCTGACGACGGAGCGGAATACCGAGCAGGACTGGCTCAAGACGAATTTGGCGAAATTCATTAATCTGTTGCAGGGGCAGCGGGACTTGCCGACGGTGGGGCGGATGCTGCTCTCGGAACTGGCGCCGCAGGTGGGGGCGCAGAACGGCGTGATTTATCTCGTCGAGTCCGAGCAGGGGCCGGGCTTGCGGCTGCTGTCCTCCTATGCGGATGAGGGGACGGATCAGCATGCGCCGATCCTGCGGATGGGCGAGGGGCTGGTGGGCCAGTGCGCGCATGACGGGCGGCCGATGCTGATCACCGAAGTGCCGGACAGCGTGGTGCCGATCCGGTCGGGCATGTTCCGGATGCGGCCGACCAATCTGATCATCCTGCCGGTGATGTTCGAGGGGCAGGTGAAGGCGGTGATTGAGCTGGCGTCGGTGTCGCCGTTCACCGAGCTGCAGAAAATGTTCCTCGATCAGCTGACGGCGGGCATCGGCATCGTGCTGAACAGTATCGAGGCGACGATGCAGACCGAGGGGCTGCTGAAGCAGTCGCAGCAGCTGGCAGCGGAACTGCAGACGCAGCAGATCGAGCTGCAGACCACGAACGAGCAGCTGGAGCAGAAGGCGCAGCAGCTGGCCGAGCAGAATGCCGAAGTGGAGCGGAAGAATCAGGAAATCGAGCAGGCGCGGCGGGCGCTCGAGGAGAAGGCGACCGAGCTCGCGCTGACCTCGAAATACAAATCCGAGTTCCTGGCGAACATGTCGCACGAGCTGCGGACGCCGCTGAACAGCATCCTGATCCTGGGGCAGCAGCTGTCTGACAATCCGGACGGCAATCTGTCGGCGCGGCAGGTGGAGTTTGCGCGCACCATCCATGGCGCGGGCACCGATCTGCTCAATCTGATCAGCGATATTCTCGATCTTTCGAAGATCGAGTCGGGGACCGTTTCGGTCGAGGCGGAAGAAATCCGGCTCGACCATCTGCAGGAGACGGTGGCGCGGCCGTTCCGGCACGAGGCGGAGCGGCGCGGGCTGTCGTTCGACATGGCGCTTGATCCGACGCTATCGACCATCACCACGGATTCGAAGCGGCTGCAGCAGGTTTTGAAGAACTTGTTGTCGAACGCAATCAAATTCACGGAACAAGGCGGCGTCCGGCTCAGGGTCGGACGGGCGATCTCAGGGTGGTCTTCGGATCATCCGGTGCTGAAGGCGGCCGCCACGATCGTAGCGTTCGAGGTGACGGATACGGGGATCGGGATTCAGCCCGAGAAGCAGCGGATCATATTTGAGGCGTTTCAACAGGCGGATGCCAGCACGAATCGGCGTTATGGCGGGACCGGACTCGGGCTCGCGATCAGCCGCGAATTGGCGAGCCTCCTGGGTGGGGAAATTCAGTTACGCAGCAAGCCTGGGGTGGGAAGCACTTTCACGCTCTATCTGCCGCTTGCCTATGTGGGGGCCACCCAGCCCGTGGCGACGCGCAGTGGCGATGCCAATCCGGCTCGGGATACGCCGGCCATTCAACGTGAGGCGCCCGCGGTGGCGGTGGCGGATGATCGCCATCAGATTCGGCCCGGCGACACCGTCATTCTGGTGGTCGAGGACGATCCGCATTACGGGCGCCTGCTGGTCGATCTGATCCATGAGCGCGGGCTCAAGGTGGTGCTTGCGACGCGAGGAGCGGAGGCGCTGGCGCTGGCGCGGGAGATTCAGCCGGCCGCAGTTTCGCTCGATGTTTTCCTGCCGGATATGCTGGGCTGGGCCGTGCTCAGCCAGCTCAAGCAGGATCCGGCGACGCGGCATATTCCGGTGCAGATGCTGACCCTCGACGAGGACCGGCAACATGGGCTGGCGGCGGGCGCGTTTTCCTACACGAACAAGCCGACGACGATCGAGCGGCTGCGCAACGCGATCGGGCGCATTGCGGAGTATGCCGAGCCGCGGCAGCGCCGGCTGCTGGTTGTAGAGGATAATGCGGCCGAGCAGCTGAGCATCGCCGAATTGCTGCAGCACGACGATATCGAGATTGTCGCGGCGGCGACCGGGGAGGCGGCGCTTGCGGCCCTGCGGGAGACGGCCTTCGATTGCGTCGTGCTCGATCTGAAGCTGCCGGATATGTCGGGATTCGAGCTGCTCGACCGGCTCGCGAGCGACGATGCGCTTTCGCAGATCCCGGTGATCGTGTTCACCGGGCGCGAGTTGAGCCCCGAAGAGGATCTGCGGCTGCGGCGGATCGCGCGCAGCGTGGTGGTGAAAGGTGTGGAGTCACCCGAGCGATTGCTCGACGAGACCGCGCTATTCCTGCATCGCGAGATCGGGAAGCTGCCGCCGGAAAAGCAACGTATGCTCGAGCGGCTGCGGATTTCGGACGAGAGCCTGCTCGGGCGGAAGGCACTCCTGGTCGACGATGATGCGCGAAACATCTTCGCGCTCAGCAGCGTGCTGGAGCGGCGCGGCATGCGCGTGATGACCGCGACCACCGGCCGCGAGGCGATCGAGTTGCTCGACAAGGAGTGCGACATTTCGATCGTGCTGATGGATATCATGATGCCCGAGATGGACGGGTATGAGACCATGCAGGCGATCCGAGCGAAGCAGGCCTTCCGGCGGCTGCCGATCATCGCGCTGACCGCGAAAGCCATGAAAGGCGACCGGGAGCGCTGTCTCGAAGCGGGCGCCTCGGATTATCTCGCGAAACCTGTTAACACGGAGCAGTTGCTCTCGGCGCTGCGGCTCTGGCTGCACCGCTGAGGTATGCAGTGAAAGCTGACTGCCATGAGTACCTCCGCGCCGGTCAACATCCTTCTCGTCGATGATCAACCGGCGAAGCTGCTCAGCTATGAGGTCGTGCTCGAGGAGCTCGGCGAGCGGCTGCTGAAGGCGAGTTCGGGGCGGGAGGCACTGGAACTGCTGCTCCGTCACGAGGTCGCAGTCGTACTGATCGATGTGTCGATGCCGGAGCTCGACGGGTTCGAGCTGGCGGCACTCATTCAGGATCATCCGCGCTTCCGGGGAACGCCGATCATTTTCGTCTCGGCCATCCATCTCTCAGAGATGGACCGGCTACGTGGCTACGCGGCCGGCGCGGTGGATTACGTGCCGGTGCCGATCGTGCCGGAGCTTTTGCGGGCGAAGGTGCGCGTGTTCGCGGATCTCTACCGCAAGACGCGGCAGCTCGAGCGGCTCAATGCGGAGCTGGAACAGCGGGTCGCGGAGCGGACCGCGGAGCTGGAAGCGACCAATGCCGATCTCGAGCGGCGTGTGGAAGCGCGGACGCGGGAGCGGGAGGCAGCGCTCGCGCAGGTGATCGAGATGCAGAAGATGGAAAGCATCGGACAGCTGACCGGCGGCATCGCGCATGATTTCAACAATCTGCTCACGGTGGTTCTGAGCAGCGTGCGGCTGGCGTCGGACCATCTGCGCGACGAGGCGCGGGCGGCGCGCCTGCTCGAGACCGCGGCGCAGGCGGCGGAGTGCGGGGCGACGCTGGTCAAGCGCATGCTGGCGTTTGCGCGGCGGCAGGATTTGTGTCCGGAGACCGTGAAGATCGGCGATATTGTTGAGAACATGGCGGAGATCATGCGCCATTCGCTTAACCCTACGGTCCGGATCGAGGTGCGGGTGCCTGACACATTGCCGCCGGTGCGGGTGGATCGCAATCAGCTCGAGCTGGCGCTGCTCAATCTCGGCCTGAATGCACGCGATGCGATGCCGGATGGCGGCGTGCTCCGGATCGACGCGAATAGCTCCGATGCAGTGCCGGTTCCCGACGGGCTTGCACCGGGGCGGTATGTTTTGTTGCGTGTCAGCGATAGTGGCGTCGGCATGGATGCGGCGACGTTGAAGCGCGCGTCCGAGCCGTTCTTCACAACGAAAAGCGTCGGTAAAGGGTCGGGTCTCGGTCTGCCGATGGTGCATGGACTGATGCTGCAGTCGGGAGGATTAATGAGCATTGCGAGCGAGCCCGGGCAGGGTACAAGCGTGGGTTTGTGGCTTCCCGCCGCGGAGGCGGCTCCGGCACCCGATCCGGCGCGCGTGGCGCCGGAAGCCGCGGTAAGTGCCTTGCGGATTGTTCTCGTGGACGACGATCCGCTGGTGTTGATGACGACGGCGGAGATGCTTCGCGATCTCGGCCACGCGGTCACGGAATGTGAATCCGGTGCACAGGCACTCGATGTCATCGACAAGTCAGCGGAAGTCGATCTCGTCATCACGGATCATGCGATGCCGGAGATGACGGGGTCGGTTCTGGCCGCGAAATTGCGTGTCCTTAGGCCCGATCTGCCGATCCTGCTGGCCAGCGGGTTCGCGGAGACCGCTCTGCAGGTGCGTGAGGGTGTGCACCGGCTTTCCAAGCCGTTTTCGATGGCCGACCTGCAGCGCGGGATCGCGAGGGCGACCGGTACGGGTCAGGCTGTCTCGGCTGCGTGAACCGGCCAGGCCTGCATGGCGAGGTGGGCGATTTCGCGCAGGCGTTCGCGTGAGGCGCCGTCGCGGGCCTGGGCTGCCATGCCGCGGATGACGGTGCCGAAATAATCGGCGAGGGCGGCGGTGTCGGTGCCGGGCGGGAGATCGCCTTCGGCGATGCCGCGCTCGAGGCGCGCGCGGACGCGGGCTTCGCCGATCGCGCGCTGTTCGATCATCATGTCGCGGATGCGGTCACAGGAGGGCGCGGCCTGGAGCGTGGAGAGCGCGATCATGCAGCCGGTGGGTTCGCCGCAGCGGGTGAAGGCTTCGGCGCTGGTTTCGAGCAGGCGGGTGATGGCGTCGCGGGCGGTGCCCGGGCCGGCCAGGGTTTCGGTGAGGAAGCGGCCTTTTTGTTCGCGGTATAGCGCGGTCGCTTCCTCGTAAGCCTGCTGCTTGCTGCCGAAGGCGTTTTGAAAGCTCGACGCGCTGATGCCCATGGCGGCGATCAGATCGTCAAACGAAGTCCCCTCATACCCCCGCTCCCAAAACAAGCACATCGCCGCATGAAGGGCCTGCTGACGGTCGAAACTGGGCCGCCGCCCTCGAGTCATGGGGTCTGGGGCCTTTCGGCCCCAGCGGGGTGCAGGGGCAGCGCCCCTGCCCGCCGGAGGCTTTGTTTCGCACCTATACGCTGCACGATGGTATAGAAAGCCGGCGTAAACAGCAGCCCGAACGCCGTCACGCCCAGCATCCCGAAGAAGACCGCCGTTCCCAACGATTGCCGCATTTCCGCCCCCGCGCCCGTCGCGAAGACGAGCGGCGCGGTGCCGAGGATGAACGCGAGCGAGGTCATCAGGATTGGGCGGAGGCGCGTGCGCGCGGCGTGGATGGCGGCGTCGGCCGGGGTTTCGCCCGCTTCCTGGCCCTGGCGGGCGAATTCGACGATCAGGATGGCGTTCTTGGCGGCGAGGCCGACGAGCACGACGAAGCCGATCTGGGCGAGGATGTCGATCGGCATGCCGCGCAGCATCAGGCCGGTAAGCGAGGCGAGCAGGCACATCGGGACGATGAGGACGATGGCGAGCGGGGTTTTCCAGCTTTCATATTGCGCGGCGAGAACAAGGAAGACGAACAGGGCGGCGGCGCCGAAGACGAAGAGCGTGGGCGTGCCGCGCTGGCGCTGCTGGAAGGCGAGCTCGGTCCATTCGTAGCCGATGCCGGGGGGCAGCACGCGTTCGGCGAGCTGTTCCATGTGTGTAAGGGCGGTGCCGGTGGCGACGCCGGGGGCGGCGGCGCCCATCACTTCGGCGGCGGGGAAGAGGTCGTAGCGCGGCACGCGGTAGGCGTCGGTGACGTGGCGGAAGTCGGCGACGCTGCCGAGCGGGACCATGTGGCCGGCCGGGTTGCGCACGCGGAGCCGCGCGATGTCGTCGATGGTCTGGCGGAACGGCGCATCGGCCTGGGCGATGACTTCGTAGGTGCGGCCGAGATAGTTGAAGTCGTTGATGTAGGTGGAGCCGAGATAGAGCTGCAGTGCGCTGAACACGGCGGTGGGGTCGAGGCCGAGTTTTTCGGCGCGCTCGCGGTCGATGTCGGCGTAGATCGAGGGGGTGCGGGTGCTGAAGAGGGTGAAGGCGCCGCCGATCGCGGGATCCTGGTTGGCGGCGGCGACGAGACTTTGGGCGGCGGCTTCGAGCGCCTGGCTGCCGGCGCCGCTGCGGTCCTGCACCATCATCTTGAAGCCGCCGGCGCTGCCGATGCCCTGCACCGGCGGGGGCATGATGGAGAGCACGAGCGCGCCCTGGACGGCGCCGAGGCGCTGGCGGAGTTCGCCCAGGATGCGCTGCGCGGAGAGGCCGCGTTTCGCTCGGCTCTCGAAACTGTCGAGCGAGGAGAAGATGGTGGCGTCGTTGGGGGCGTCGGTGAAGGTGGTGGCGTCGAGGCCGGCGAAGGGGACGCTGTCGCCCACGCCCGGGGTTTTGAGGATGATGTCGTTGACCTGGCTCAGCACGGCTTTGGTGCGGGTGAGGGTGGCGCCGGGCGGCAGTTGCACGACCGTGATGAGGTAGGCCTGGTCCTGTTCGGGGACGAAGCCGGTGGGGGCCTGGGTGAATTGCCAGCCGCCGATGGCGACGAGGCCGGCATAGAGGAGGGCGACCACGCCGAGCGCGCGGACGAGGCGCATGGTGAGGCGGCCATAGGCGTTCGAGAGGCGTTCGAAGCCGCGGTTGAAGACGCCGAAGAAGGCGGCGAGCGCGCGGGCGGCGATGGTTCCGCGGCGGGTGCCGGCCTCCGCGTGCGGGCGCAGCAGGACGGCGCAGAGGGCCGGGCTCAGGGTGAGGGAGACGAGCAGCGAGATCAGTGTCGACGCCGAAATGGTGACGGCGAACTGGCGGAAGAAGGCGCCGGCGATGCCGGAGAGGAAGGCGGCGGGCACGAAGACGGCGCAGAGCGTGAGCGCGATGGCGATCAGCGCGATGCCGACTTCGTCCATGGTGCGGTGCGCGGCCTCGCGGGGCGAAAGGCCGGCTTCGATGTTGCGCTCGACATTCTCGACCACGACGATGGCGTCGTCGACGACGATGCCGACCGCAAGCACGAGGCCGAAGAGCGAGAGATTGTTCAGCGAGATGCCGACCAGGGCCAGGATCGCGAAGGTGCCGATCAGCGAGACCGGGATCGCGATCACCGGGATCAGCGAGGCGCGCCAGGTCTGCAGGAACAGGATCACCACGGCGACGACGAGCGCGATGGCGATCAGGATGGTGCTGACGACCTCGTGCACCGATTTGCTGATGAAGGTGGTGGGGTCGTAGACGATGCGATAGGCGAGGCCGGGCGGGAAGGATTTGGCGAGGCCCTGCATGGTGTCGCGCACGCTCTGCTCGACGGCGAGCGAATTGGCGCCGGGCTGCGCGAAGATCAGGATGGGGATCGCGGGGTCGCGGTTGAGGAAGCCGGCGGCGCTGTAGTCCGCGGCGCCGATGTCGGCGCGGCCGACATCGCGGAGCCGCGTGATGTGGCCGGCACCGTCGTTTTTCAGGATGATGTCGTCGAATTGCTCGGGCGTGGTGAGGCGGCCGAGCGTCTGGACGTTGAGCTGGAACGGTTCGCGCGAGGCGATCGGCGGCTGGTTGAGGACGCCGGCGGAGACCTGGACGTTCTGCGCCTGGAGTGCGGCGATGACCTCGCCGGGATTGAGGCGATAGGCGGCGATCTTGTCGGGATCGAGCCAGATGCGCATCGCGTAATCCTGGCCGCCGAACACCTGCACGTTGCCCATGCCGGGCAGGCGCGCGAGCGAGTCGCGCACATGCAGCGTCGCGTAGTTCGACATATAGAGCTGGTCGCGCGAATGGTCGGGCGAGAAGAGGTGCACGACGAGCAGGATGTTGGGCGAGCTTTTCTGCACGTGCACGCCGAGGCGCTGGACGATATCGGGCAGGCGCGAGAGCGCGTCGGAGACGCGGTTCTGGGTGAGGACCTGGGCGGTGTTGAGGTCGGTGCCGATCCGGAACGTGACCGTGATGGTGAGCTTGCCCTCGCCGGTCGATTGGCTGCTCATATAGAGCATGTTCTCGACGCCGTTGATTTCCTGCTCGAGCGGGGTCGCGACGGTCTTGCTGACCACTTCGGCGGAGGCGCCGGGGTAGCTCGTCGTGACCTGCACGGTGGGCGGCACGATGTTCGGATATTGCGAGACCGGAAGGGAGACCAGCGCGCCGAGGCCGATCAGCGTGATGAAGATGCTGACGACGGTGGCGAGGATCGGCCGGTCGATGAAGCGGTGAGTGAACTTCATTGGGGCGGTTCCGCTAGTTGGCGGCGTTTTTCGGTTTGGGCGTGCCTCCGGCGGCCCGGGCTCTGCCCGGGACCCGCTGGGGCCATAGGGCCCCAGACCCCGTTACTTTACCGAGACGTTGCCAGAGGCACGCCTCAACCAGAACGTCCTTCATTTCAGCCCTCAGGCCCAATACGCCCAGGCGCCGCAATGACTTTGGCGCCGGGGCGGGCGAGCATGAGGCCGTCGATGATGACGCGGTCGGTGGGGGCAAGGCCGCTCCGGATGACGCGCAGGCCGTGATCGAGCGGGCCGGTTTCGACCGGCTTGCCGATGACGGTGCCGTCGGGGCCGACGGTGAGCACGAGCTGGCGGGACTGGTCGGGGACGATGGCGGCGGGCGGGACAAGGAGCGCGGGGAAGGGGGCGCCGGTGGCAACGCGCACGCGGGCGAACTCGCCCGGGGTGAGCGACAGGTCGGGATTCGGAACGGTGGCGCGGGCATGGATGGTGCCGCTCGCGCGGTCGATCGCGTTGTCGAGGAAGTCGAGCGTCGCGCGATGCGGGAAGCCGGTTTCGCCGTCGAGGGCGATGGCGACGGGTTCGGTGGGCGAGCCCACGGGATGGGCGCGGCGGAAGGCGGCGTAATCCGATTCGCTCATGTCGAAATCGAGATAGATCGGGTCGAGCGAGACGAGGGTGGCGAGCAGCGTGGTGGGGCTGGTGCCGCCGCGGCTGCCGGAGACGAGGCTGCCGACCGAGACCTGGTGGGCGCCGATCTTGCCGGTGAAGGGTGCGGTGATGCGGGAGAATTCGAGGTCGAGGGCGGCGTCGGCGACCGCGGCCTTCGCGGCGGCGATGGCGGCGGCGGCGCTGCGCGCGTCGGCCGAGCGCTGGTCGACGCTTTCGGCGGTGCCGTAATCGCTGCGCTTGAGCTGGCGGGCGCGCCAGAGTTCGACGCCGGAGAGGGCGTCGCGGGCTTGCGCGGTGTCGAGCTGGGCGTTCGCTTGCGCGAGGCGGATCTGATACGGGCGCGGATCGATGGTGAAGAGCAGGTCGCCCTTATGCACGATCTGGCCGTCGCGGAAGCCGATCGAGGTGAGGGTGCCGCCGACCTGGGCGCGTAGTTCGACGCTGTCGACGGCGGAGAACTGGCCGAGGAAAGTGGTCTCGGGGGTGACGGTCGCCTGGCGGGAGGTCGCGACCGTGACGTGCGGCGTGGGGAAGGAAGGGTGCGCGGGCGGCGCGCCGCCGGAGCGGAGGGTGATGGCGAGCGCGCCGCCGCCGAGGGCGAGCAGGGCGAGCACCGCCCAGGGCCAGCGCCGGGCGCGCACGGGCGCGTCAGCCGGGGTGGCGCGTTCGAATTTGTCGGGCTTTGGCGGCGCGATATGCGTCATGGGAGACCCCCGGAGACCGTGCTTGGCCGATTTCTGGTGCGATCGCACCAATTAGGCGGGGAGATATGACGGGGCGTTAAGGTTGCAAGGGGTTTTGGTGCGATCGCACCAGATTTGGCCGCGCTAGGCCGGCCGGGGCGGACTCAGGGGAGCCGCCAGACCGGGTCCTTCATGCGGGCGAGCAGGGCTTCATGCGCGGCGAGGGCGGCCTCCGGGACCTTGATCCAGATTGGTGTCCGGGGGCGGCGCTCATAGACGAAATGGGTCTCGGTCTGTTCGGTCAGCAGGGCGAGGTCGCGTTGGCGGCCGCCCGTGAGCTGGATATAGACCTCGGCGAGCAGGCGGCAGTCGAGCAGCGCATTGTGGGTGGTGCGCTCGGAGAGGTCGATGTCGAAGCGGCGGCAGAGCGCGTCGAGGTTGTTCGGCAGGCCGGGGAAGCGCTCGCGGGCCAGCAGCAGCGTGTCGCGCATCCGGTCGGGCGCGAGCGGCGGCAGGTCAAGGCGCGCGAGCTCGGCATTGACGAAGCCGAAATCGAAAGGCGCGTTGTGGGCGACGAGCGGGTCGTCGGCGATGAAGGCGAGGAAATCGTCGACGATGTCGGCGAAGCGGGGTTTGCCGAGCAGGTCCCCGCGCGTGAAGCCGTGGACGCGGCTGGCGTCCTCGTCGATGTCGCGCTCGGGGTCGATGACGGCGTGGAAGAATTTGCCGGTGGGGAGGTCGCGGATCAGCTCGAGTGCTGCGATTTCGATGATGCGGTGGCCGGTGTGGGGGTCGGTGCCGGTGGTTTCGGTGTCGAAGAGGATGGATCGAGTCATGGGGGGATTTTAGCGCGGGGTTGCGG
>DAIDJM010000018.1 GCA_027451405.1 Acetobacteraceae bacterium
GACGGCCAGCGCATCGCCACCATCGAACACCCCGAAACCCAAGGCGACGCCCCGCCCCACCCCACCCTCACCATCCGCACCCTGGCCGGCGAGACCACCCGCATCGACCCCGCCTGCCAAACCCCCTGCCGCCTCGCCGCCCCCGCCTGGAGCCCCGACAGCCGCACCCTCGCCTTCCTCGTCACGCATGACGACCCGGCTGAGGGCACCGACATCGAAACAATCTCGGCCCCCGGCAACACCTCCCACAAAATCCTGCATTTCGACGGCACGCTCGACGCGCTCCGCTACGGCCCCGACGGCCGCCTCGCCATGCTCGCCACCGCACGCGCCCATAAATCGCTCGGCCGCGCCGAAGCCGGCGCCCCGCTGGTCGGCGAAATCGGCGGCGAAACCGACGAACAGCGCATCGCCATCCTCGACGGCAAATCGCTCCGCTTCGTCTCGCCCGCGAACCTATATGTCTACGAATACGCCGCCCGCCCCGGCGGCGGCTTCGTCGCCACCGCCGCACCGGGCGACGGCGACAGCCAATGGTGGATCGCCCGCCTCTACGCATTCGGCGCGAACGGCGCCGCCCGCATCCTCTTCACCCCCTCCCCCCGTGAACAGCTCACCGGCCCCACCCTCTCCCCCGACGGCAAAACCGTCGCCTTCATCGGCGGCTGGATGAGCGATTTCGGCTCCGCCGGCGGCGACGCCTACACGCTCGCCCTCGACGATCCCGCCGCCAAACCCCGCAACCTCACGCCAGGCTGGAACGAGACCGTAACAGCGCTCGACTGGCACTGCGCCCCCGGCCTCACCGCCCTCACGATCGCCGGCCCCGACATGGCGCTCGTCCCGCTCGGCCCCACCACCAGGCCCACGCCGCTCTGGTCCGCCCAAGCAACGGTCAGCGACCTCGCCTGCGCCCGCCAGACCGCCGCCGCCATCCTCTCGAGCTTCACCGACCCCCCCGAAATCATGGCCGGCCCCCCCGGCCACTGGACGAAACTCACCCACGAAAACGCCGGCCTCTCCGCCCCCTTCACCGCCCGCTCGATCACATGGCGAAACGAAAACGCGACGGTCCAGGGCTGGCTCCTCTCCCCCCAAGGCAGCGACACCGCCCGCCGCCCCCTCATCGTCCTCGTCCATGGCGGCCCCGAAGCCGCGGCCACCTCCCGCTTCCTGCCCGCCGACTCCCCCATCCGCGCGCTGCTCGCGCAAGGCTGGCGCGTCTTCCTCCCCAACTACCGCGGCAGTTTCGGCCAGGGCGAAGCCTTCGCCTCCGCCAGCATCCAGGATCTCGGCGGCGGCGACTGGCGCGACGTGCTCACCGGCCTCGACGCCGCCGAACGCGCCGCCCCCATCGACCCCGCCCGCATCGGCATCATGGGCGGCTCCTACGGCGGCTACATGACCATGTGGGCCGTCACGCAAACCCATCGTTTCGCCGCCGGCTTCTCCCACGCCGGCGTCTCCGACTGGCTCTCGATCGAAGGCGAAGCCCCGCAACCCGGCTCGGACGAGGTCAATTTCGGCGGCTCCGTCTACGACGATCCCGCCCCCTACCTGAAAGCTTCGCCCATCACCCACATGCGCGCCGTCAAAACCCCCGTCCTCATCACGGTCGGCGAACGCGACCTCGAATGTCCCATGCCGCAAAGCCAGGAATTCGACACAGCACTCCGCGCGCTCGGCGTCCCCGAACAATTCGTCGTCTATGCCGGCGAAGGCCACCATTTCGACAAATCCGCCGACCGGGCCGATGAACAAAACCGCATGCTCGCCTGGTTCCATCGGTGGTTCGACCGGAAGTAGAACAAAAGCAAGAGTCTTCTTTTTCTGAAGAAAAAGAAGCAAAAAGACTTTGTCTGTTTATTCCGGACCTTTTACCGTCAGCGCGCGGCGATCCTGGGGGCGCGCGAAAGCCCTCTTGACAATGTTCTGGTTTTGTTCGATACAGGCCCCGTGCTCCCGCCACGGCCGCCCGCCATCGTCGTCGCCCTCCTCGCCGCCCTCCAAAGGCTGCGCCAGGCGGTCGTCGGCTCCATCGAGCCCAGTGACCGCGGCCCCCGCATCGGCCGCATGGCCGCCGCCTTCCTCTGGCTCGATACGGTCATGGAGCGGATCGCCCGCCTCGCCGTGCGCCACGCGGAGGGCCGCCTGCGCCCGCTTCGCCCCCGCCCCGCCCAAGCCGATGCGCCCCCGCGAGCCCCGCGCCCGAAACCCAAGCTCCCCCGCATCGCGCTGCCCCGCCAGTTCGGCTGGCTCGCCCGCGAACTCGAACGCCCCGACGCGCTGATCGACGCCTTCGCGGCCAGACTGGCCGACCCCGCGTTCCAATCGTTCCTGCAAGCCGAGCCCGCCCGCTTCGGCCGCCTGCTCCGCCCGGTCTGCCACGCCTTCGGCCTCACCCCGCCTGGCCCCATCCGCGAACCCGCCCCCAACCCCACCGCCAAAGCCCGCGCCGAACCCAAACCCGAGCCCGAGCGCGAGCGCTGGTCCTGGCCCCGCCGCGGCGACCCCGAAACCGACGCCCTCTCCCCAAAAATCGGCTGAGCCCCCGACGGTTTCGCACGTCCATGTCGTTGCAATATCGTAATATTATGCCCGGGCGGCTTACACCGAATCCCCATTTGACAAACCCCTGCCCCCCACCGCACCCAACCCCATGACCCGATTCCGCAGCCCGAGGCTCCCCTGAAACGCGCCTTCGTCACCGGCACCGACACCAATGTCGGCAAAACCCTCGTCTCGGCCTGCCTCGTCCGCCACTGGCACGCCGATTACTGGAAGCCCGCCCAGACGGGCCTCGCCACCGACACGCCCGACACCGAAACCATCGCCCGCCTCGCCGGCGCCGGACCCGCCCGCCTCCACCCGCCGCGCCACACGCTCCAGGCCCCCCTCTCCCCCGAAGCCGCCGCCACCCTCGAAGGCATCACCATCCGCCTCGAGGATTTCACCCTCCCCGCCACCCGCGCCCCCCTCGTCGTCGAAGGCGCCGGCGGCCTCCTCGTCCCGCTCGGCGGCGGCGCGCTGATGATCGACCTCATCGCCCACCTCGCGCTGCCCGCCATCCTCGTCGCCCGCACCACGCTCGGCACCATCAACCACACCCTGCTCTCGCTCGAAGCCTTGCGCGCCCGGAACATACCGCTCCTCGGCATCGTCCTCTCCGGCCCCGAAAACCCCGGCAACCGCGCCGCCATCGAGCATTACGGAGCGGCGCCGATCCTGGCGGAGGTGCCGCTGCTCGACACCATCGACGCCGGTGCGGTCGCCGAGGCCGCGAAGCGCTTCTTTTTCTGAAGAAAAAGAAGCAAAAAGACTTTGCGCTTACGACCCGGGCGGTGGCAGCTTCCTTGTCCCCAACAGACAAAAGTTTTTTGGTTCTTTTTTTCAAAAAAGAACCTCTTCCTTCCCGGACCCCGCATGAACCACGACGATGACGACCTCACCGACGACCACGTCATCGCCCTCTACCGCTACCTGCTCGGCCGCGCCCCCGAGAACGCCAACACGATCGCCGCCTTCAAATCCTACTACCCCGACCTCGCCGCCGGCCGCCGCGCGATCCTCACCTCCGACGAATTCCGCCGCACCCACGCCGCCCTCACCCAGCCCGATCACGCCGCCGCCCAGCTCGCCCTCGCCTTCCTCCGCCGCGCCGGCGGCGAAGCGACCTTCGCCCCGCCCGCCCATCCCGCCGCCGCCGCGCTCACCACCATCGCAACAAACCTGCCCGCCGCCCGCCTCGCCCTCGTCCAGGGCGACCGCGACGCCGATATCGCCTCCCTCGCCCCGCTCGGCCCCGGCGCCTGCGTGCTCCACATCGCGCCGGGCTTCCCCGAATGTCTCCCGCAAATCGCGACGCTGCCCACCGGCGCCACCTTGTTCCGCCTCGATATCGACCCGTCCCGCCTCGCCCGCCTGCTCCAATCGCAAGGGCTCGCCCCCGACTGGCTGGTTCAGCTCGACCCGGTCGAGACCGGGCTCGCCCTCGCCCCGCAAGCCGTGATCCTCACCGCCCGGCACCTCACGCCCGGCCTCGATGGCGCATACGAAACCGTCGCCGGCTTTCCCGATTTCGCGCTCCATTTCGCCGGCGGCTGGCACCTCCCGGTATCCTACGCCGCCCCCGCGGCGGCGCCTCCCGTTCCCGATCCGGAAGAATACCCCGCGCTCGCCATCGCCGCGATCGTCCGCAACGAGGAAGCAGCGCTCCCCCACATGCTGCGATCCGTCCTGCCCATCGCGAGCTTCGCCGTCATCGCCGACACCGGCTCGACCGACGGAACGCTCGCCGCCGCCCGCGAAACCCTCGCCGCCTCCGGCAAACCCCATCGCCTCGCCTCGGTCCCGGCCGGCCCGTTCGACGACATGCGCAACGCGGCCCTCGATCTCGTCCCCGACTGGATCGAATGGGTCCTCATGCTCGACGCCGACGAGGCGCTGCGCCCCGAAGACCACGCCCCGCTTCTCGCCCTGCTCGGCGACCAGGCCACCGACGTCTTTTCATTGCCGCGCTACAACTACCCGACCGAAGCCGGCGAAGGCCCCGTCGCCCCCTACCCCGACCGCCAGCTCCGCCTGTTCCGCAACGACCCCCGCATCCGCTACTCGGGCACCGTCCACGAAACCATCCGCGGCGCCCGCACCACCCGCCTCCCGCTGGATGCCGCCGCGATCGGCCTCGCCCGCGGCGGCCCCCACATCCACCACCTCGTCCGCCGCTTCCGCACCCCCGAGGAAGAAGCGAAAAAGCAACGCTTCTACAAAACCCTCGCCATCGATGCCTGAACCGATGGCGAGGCAGAGCCCGGGCCGCCGGAGGCGCGTCTCAACCCAAACACACCAGGCTGGGCTCAAGCCCCCGGGTCGCTGCCCTCGAGATCCCATTCCTCGCGCAGCGCGGCGAGTTCGGCGCGCAGCGCCGCCTCCCGCAGCGAGGTCGTCCAGCGCCCGCCCGCGACGAGCACCGCCGGCAGCAACTCGCAAAGCGCCCAGCCGCAGGCCGCCGCGAGCCAGGCCGGCAACAGCACGCTCGGCTGTCCCAGCCGGCCGAGCGCCGCCTCGACCGTTCCCCCCTCGCCCCACAGGCCACAGACCGGTCCGATCGCGAAAGCAAGCCCCGCGAACAGCACCGATCGCGCCATCCGTTTCCCCGGCGAGCCGTCCATCAGGAAGGCGAGCCCCGCTGGCGCGAGCAGCATCCCGAGCAGCACCGCGCTCCCGGTCGCGAAGGCGAGCAACGCGCCACAGAGCAGTCCCTGCACCCACAGCCAGGATCCGCCGCGCATCGGCGCCGCCGCCTTCATCGCCGCCTCACCCGAGCAGCGCCGCGAGCGCCGCCGCGCAGCACGCGATCATCCCGAGCGCCCCAGCGATCTCCAGCCCGAGCGCCGAGGCCGCCTCGGCCCGGGCCCCTGCCTCGCCCTCGAGCCCGGCGAGCGCCGCCTCGATCGCCGCGACCCGCGCCGCCGCCTGCTGCCTCCCCTGCCGGTCGGCCTCCCGCGCCGCATCGGGCTCGACGAGTGCCGCCATCGCGCCGATATCCCCGGCCTCGGCGAGCGACGCGAGCCGCGCGCGCAGCGTTTCCCGGGTCCGCCGGTTCGCCCAGCGCTCGAGGCCGGCCGCGCCCGAGGCGAGCAGCCACCCGGCGATCCCCGGCAGTTTGCCCGCCTGCAACCGGCTCTGCAGCCGCCCGAACAGCATCAGCATGGCGGCGTCCCGTCCGGGCAGTCTCTCGGCATCCGCGGCGATCACCGGATCGCCCCGGGCCGCGAGAAAGGCGGCGATCTCCGCATCCGCCGGCGGCCCACCCGCCGAGGCCCCACCCGCCGCCCGCTCGAGCGCCGGGAGCAGCTCGCCGAGCCGCACGACCGCGCCCGAAGGCAGCCTGGAGGCGCAGGCCAGGAACGGGTTGAGCGCGTACGCCAGCCGGCGGCGTCCGCCCGCCCATCCGCGGACCGCGAGCAGCCGCCGCCATTCCCGCGCCTCGAGCGCGACGGCCCCGCCTTCCCGCCGCCCCCGCGCCGCCACCCAGGCCGGCACCGCGTCGCGTTCCACCGCCTCGACCACCGCCTCGGTGACCTCCGGCGATAGGAGATCGCCGGCCGCCAGCACCGGCCCGATCCCGTCCGGCCAGAGGGCGACCCCGCGCCAACGCATCGGCCCGAGCGGATCGAGCACGGCGATCCACCGCATCGCGAGCATGGCCCCGAACAATCCGGCATCCTCGGTCCATTCGGTCCCCCGCCCGACCTCCTCCATCCGCGCGGCGAGCAGCGGGTCGCCCAGCGTCCGCCGCACCCAATGCTGCACCGCCCCCGAGCGCAGCGCGGCCACGCCGCGATCGGGGTCGGCCGCCACCAGTTGGGCAACCTCCCGCGCGGTCCAGGCCTGGCGGCTCCCCAGCTCGAACGGGCGCTGGGCCCGGGCCGGCGGCCGCAGCGCCAGCCGCCGGCTCCGCACCTCGCGCGGGTCGAGCAGCAGGGAGGGTGCCGGCCGGTGCTCGGGATCCTCGGCCAGCATGCCCCGCAGCAGATCGACCAGAAGCGACGGCAAAACCGCGCCCTCGGTCAGCGCCGCGAAACTGCCGAGCGCGATCTTGCGCTCGATGATCTGCGCGTCCGGCAGGCCGGCGAGCGGCAGCCGCCCGAGTGCGAGAACCAGGAGCGTGACGCCGAGCGCATAGATGTCGTCGGCGATGCTGCCCTCGCCCCGGGCCTCGGGCGGGCAGACCGCGACATAGGGCGGCTCGAACAAGGCCGGCTGCCCCACCGCCGGCGGGAGCGCCCAGAACGGGCCGGTCGTGACGGGCTCGCCGGCCCGGGCGCGAAACAGATTGTCGGGCCGGATCGCGCGGTGGGTCCAGCCCTCGGCGGCCATCGCATCGAGCGCCTCGGCCACCGGGATGAGCACCTGCGCGATCAGCTCCGGCTCGCGCCAGGCCTCGCCCGGAGCGAGTGCCGGCCCGGGCGGCATCGGGCACAGCATGAACCAGCCCTCCGCCCCGGCGGGGTCCTGACCGGGGCCGAAATCGAGCGGCGGCAGCGTATGCGGCACCATCCTCTCGCGCGCCGCGGCCAGGAGGCGCCGCGGCGGGCGGCCCGGCTCGGCGGCGATCGCGGCGAGGGTGGGGCCGGGATCGCGCTGATCGAACGCGGCAAAGCTGCGCACCCCCGCGAAGCCGGGCCCCGGCCGGGTCGGGTCGAGCTGGTAGTGACGGGCGATCGCCGGGGCCGCCATGGGCCCCGGTTCTATCCCGGCGCGCTTGATTTCTGGCTAACGCGGCTCAGGCCGGCGCGGCGCGGCGGCGGATCAGCGCGATGCTCACCACCATCACGAGGATCAGGAGCGCCAGCACGCCGAGCTCGATCATCGAGGCGCGGAACACGACCTGGGTGTGCGCGTCCCATTGATCGGTGTTGGCCGCCTTCGGCGATTCGAAGGTGAGGATCAGCACCCGCCGGATCGAGGCGATCAAACCCACCACCAGGAACGGTTCCGCGCTGAGCGCCCCGGACCGCACCGACACGCGGACGGTATGCAGGATTTCGCCGATCATCAGCACGAACAGCAGGCTGTCCATGATCGCGAACAGCTCATCGGTGTCGGCCCAGTTGCGCATCGCCGCAAACACGTCCGACACCGAATGGATCAGCGCCAGCACCGCGACGAACGACAGCAGCGCACCCAGTGCCAGGTAGATCCAGTGCTCCACCTGCAGGAAGGCACGCGGCACCGCGCGCTCCACGGACAGATGCGATCCTTCTTCCATGCCAGCCCCCTTCAGTCCCGGCCATCATGCCCGGGTGCCCGCGCCGAAACCAGCCGGGGTCCGTGACGTTCCGCCTGCCGGGGCGCGCCTTCGGCGCCCGGATGGAGGCAGAAACGGATGATATCCCGGGAAAACCTGCGGCCGGCGCACGCCGTCCGCCGGGGCTTGCTCGCGTGCGCGTCGTTGCTCGCCCTGTCATTGGCACAGGCAAACGCGCAGCCCAGCACATCGAATCGGACCGGCAACAACCCGGATCAGCCTTCCGCGGGCGAGCGCGGCCAGTATGTCGGCAAGGGCGCCGACAATGCCGCCGGCACGCCCGGGCCACGCGAGGCCAGCGATCAGGGGTCGAACGATCTCGTCGCACGCGGCCGCTATCTCGCGACCGTCGGCGATTGCGTCGCCTGCCACACCGTCGATCCCGGCAAGCCGTTCGCCGGCGGCCTATACATGAACACGCCGTTCGGCCAGATCCCGACACCCAACATCACGCCCGATAAGGAAACCGGCATCGGCAACTGGACGGACGACCAGTTCTATCGCGCGTTCCACGAAGGCGTGGACGATCAAGGCCACAATCTCTACCCGGCCTTCCCCTATCTCTGGTTCACCCACGTCACGAAGGACGACGTGCTCGCGATCAAGGCCTACCTCTTCTCGCTGACCCCGATTCATCAGCCGAACAAGCCGCTGCACCTCGTCTTCCCGTTCAATATCCGCGCCGCCCTCGGACCCTGGAACGCTCTCTATTTCCATCCCGGCACGTTCAAGCCGGACACGAGCAAGTCCGCGGAATGGAACCGCGGCGCTTATCTCGCGGAGGGGCTCGGCCATTGCTCGGATTGCCACACGCCCAAGAATGTCGCGATGGCCCCGATCCGCCAGGAAGCCTATGCCGGCGGCGAAATCGATCACTGGTACGCGCCCAATCTCACCTCCGACATGAAGGAGGGGCTCGGCGCCTGGTCGGTGAACGACATCGTGCAATATCTGAAAACCGGCCAGGCGCGCGGCAAGACCGTCGCGATCGGGCCGATGTCGCAGACCATTCATGACAGCACGAGCCATCTGTCGGATCAGGATCTGCACGCGATCGCGGTTTATCTGAAAAGCCTGCCCGCTCACGAAAACTACAAGCTCGATCACACCGCGACCGCCGCCGTGGCGGAAGGCGGGCAGCAGGTCTATGCGAGCTACTGCGCGCAATGCCACGGCGACAATGGCCAGGGCATGACCGGCGCCGTGCCGGCGCTCGCCAGCAACGGCGCGGTGACCGCCAAGGGTCCGCAGGACGTGATCCGCGCGGTGCTCGGCGGCCTCGCCGCGCAAAGCACGTTCAGCCCGATGCCGGGCTTCGCGACCGTTCTCTCCCCGGACCAGATCGCCGCGGTCGCGAACTACGTGCGCACCGCATGGGGCAACGGCGCGCCGGCCAACGCCACCGGCGCCATGGTGAGCGAACTCGCGCCGCAGACCCGGACCATGATGGCCGGCACGCTCAACGACAAATGCACCAAGCTCGGCAACGACAAGCTCGACCAGGCGATCGAAGGCGAGTCCATCCAGTCCCTGCTCCATGCCACGCACGACGTGAACATGATCAACCAGATCACGAAAATGGTGGACGAACTCAAGAAGACCGATCCGCAGGCGCAGCAATCGCAGATCATCAACGCGCTGACCGCGGGGTATTGCCCGATCGTGGTGGCGGATCGGCGGATCCCGCCCGAGGAGAAGGCGCCGCGGCTCGATCAGTTCAGCGAGCTCGTCTATACGCAGATTTCGGATCACGGGAAAAAATAGAAGGCGCTCGCGGCGGACAGGGGCTCTGCCCCCGGTCCGCCGGAGGCCGACATGCGCAAACTCCTCATCGCGATCACGCCGATCGCCCCGGTCCTCCATTATTTCTTCAAAATCAACCCGCTCTTCGTGTTCGGCGCGGGCATCGCCGGCGTCGCCGTCTCCGCCGACTGGATCCGCCGCGGCACCGACGAACTGGCACTGCACACCGGACCCTCCATCGGCGGCCTGCTCACCGTCAGCCTCGGCAGCCTCGCCGAACTCCTGCTCGCGACGCTGGTGCTGATCGGCGGTCATCGCGAGGTGGTGCATGCGCAGATCACCGGCTCGATCATCGGCACCGGGCTGCTCGGGCTCGGCCTCGCCATGATCGCCGGCGGCCTCAAACACGACCGCCAGCAATTCAAACGCGAGCGCGCCGGGCTGCTCTCGAGCCTGCTGATGCTCTCGGCAGTGGCGCTCATGCTGCCGGCGGTGGTCGACTACACAGGACGCGCGGTGCGCGGCGACGCGCACATGGGCGCCAACGACGAATGGCTCAGCGTCGCGGTCTCCGGCGTGCTGCTCTCGCTTTATGCGGGCAATCTCGTCTTCACGCTGATCACGCACCGCGACGTGTTCGCGAGCGGTGAGGCGGACCAGGAAAAACCCTCCTGGAGCCTCTGGCTCTGCTTCGCGGTGCTCGTCGCGGCGACCCTCGGCGCGGCGATCGAAAGCGAAATGGTCAGCCAGACGCTGAACGCGACCGCGGCATCGCTGGGTCTTTCGCAGATCTTTCTCGGCGTCGTTATACTCGCGCTGATCGGCACGATATCGGATCTGTTCGCCGCCATCTATTTCGCGCGCGAGGACAGGATGGGCCTCGTGATGACGATCTGCATCGGCTCGGCGATCCAGATGGTCATGGTGATCGCGCCGTTGCTCGTGCTGATCTCGCTCGCGATCGGCCACCGGCTCACGCTCGTCTTCAAGAATCCGCTGTTCCTGTTCGTGATCGCCGGCGGTGTTCTGATCGTGAACACGATCGCGGGCGATGGCGAGACGACGTGGTTCGAGGGAATGCTGCTCGTCGGCGTTTATGTCGTGTTCGGGCTCGCCTTCTTCTTCCTGTGAGCGGGCCCCGTGCCGGGTCTTCTTCCGGCGGCGCCGGCGGGCGGTGATCGCCGATCGCGCACGAACCGATCGCCACAAACCGTTGGTCGCGCCGGCGGTGGGCGCCCAAACCATGGCCCATGTTTCGCTTTGCCCCCGGCCTTCTGCTGTGCGCGATCGTCGCTGCCGCCGCGACCCTGTTGGGCGACCAGCAAGCTGAGTGGCTCGGCCGCGTCTGGCTCGAGCCGCTCGTGCTCGCGATCCTGCTCGGGGCGACGCTCGGCAGCACGCTGCCGGCCGAGAACGCGTTCACGCCTGGGGTCCGTTTCGCGGCGAGAACACTGCTGGAAGTCGCGATCGTGCTGCTCGGCGCCGGGCTCAGCCTGCAGAGCGTGGTGGCGATCGGGCCGCGCCTGCTGGTCGCCATTCTCGGCATCGTGGCGCTCGCGCTGGCGCTCGGGACCGCGATCGGGCGCGCGCTCGGCCTGCCGCCGCGGCTCGCGCTGCTGGTCGCCTGCGGCAACGCGATCTGCGGCAACTCGGCGATCGCCGCGGTGGCGCCGGTGATCGGCGCGGGAGGCGAGGAGGTCGCCGCCTCGATCGGCTTCACCGCGGTGATCGGCATCGCGGTCGTGCTGGCGCTCCCGTTCGCAGCGCACGCGCTGCTGCTGGCCCCACGCCAGGCCGGCATGCTCGGCGGACTCACGGTCTATGCGGTGCCGCAGGTCCTGGCGGCGACCGCGCCGCTCGGGACGGCGGCGCTGCATATCGGCACGCTCGTCAAGCTGGTGCGCGTGCTGGCGCTCGGTCCGGTGGTGCTGGTCCTCGGGGCCACGCACCATAGCGGGCGGCGGCCGCGCCTGCATCAGCTGGTGCCGTGGTTCATCCTGGGCTTTCTCGCCATGGCGGCTTGCCGCTCGGCGAATGTCATTCCCGCGACCTGGCTCGGCCCGATCGCGACCGCCGCCGGCCTGCTGACGGTGCTCGCGATGGCTGGCCTCGGGCTCACGACCGATCTCCGCCACGTGGCAAGCGCCGGCCCGCGCGCCGCCGCGGCCGCCACCCTCTCGCTGCTGGCTCTGGCCGGAGTGAGCTTAACCGCGATCGTTTTCATGGGCCTAAAGTAACGGGGTCTGGGGCCTTCCGGCCCCAGCGGAGGGGTGCAGGGGAGGCAGAGCCTCCCCTGCCCGCCGGAGGCAAAATGACCCTAGACCAGCTCCGCGTCTTTGTTGCCGTCGCCGAACGCCAGCACGTCACCCGCGCCGCCGAGGCGCTCAATCTCGCGCAATCCGCGGTCAGCGCCAGCATCGCCGCCCTCGAGCAGCGCCACGGCATCGCGCTCTTTCACCGCGTCGGGCGCGGCATCGAACTCACCGACGCGGGCCGCGCCTTTCTCGGCGAAGCGCGCGCCGTGCTCGCCCGCGCCGAGGCCGCCGAACAGGCGCTCGCGGCCATCGCCGGGCTCGACCGCGGCACGCTGCGCATCGATGCGAGCCAGACCATCGCCGGCTACTGGCTGCCGAGGCGGCTCGCGGCCTTCCGCCAGGCGCATCCCGGGATCGGGCTGCGGGTCGGGATCGGCAACACGGTCGAGGTCGCCGCCGCCGTGCTGCGCGGCACCGCGGAACTCGGCTTCATCGAAGGCGAGATCGACGAGCCGCCGTTGCGCAGCACGATCGTTGCGCGCGACCAACTGGTTCTGCTGGTGCCGCCCGGACATGAATGGGCCGAAGGCGCGCCGGTCTCGGCGGAGGCGCTCGCGGCCGCGGACTGGGTGCTGCGCGAGCCCGGCTCGGGAACCCGCTCGGCGCTGGAGACGGCGCTGACGTCGCTCGGGGTGTCGCCGGCGCGACTGCGCGTCGCACTGGAGTTGCCGTCGAACGAAGCCGTGCGAAGTGCGGTGGAGGCAGGAATCGGCGTCACCGCGCTCTCGGCCGCCGTCGCGGCGCCAAGCCTGGAAGCCGGGCTGCTGGCGCGGGCCGCACTCGCGCTGCCGGATCGGGCGTTCCGGTTGATAACGCACGCGGAACGGCGGCCGGGTCCGGCGGCGGCGCGGTTCATGGAGATGGTAGCGGGGTAGGAACCTTCTTTTTCTGAAGAAACAGAAGCAAAAAGACTTTTGTTTGTTTGGTGCTTGCTTTGGCGCCGATCGTATACGATGACCGCTGGCGCGCGCACGGCCAAACTGAGAAAAGTCTTTTTGCTTCTTTTTCTTCAGAAAAAGAAGACTCTTCCTTATCCGCGAACGTACGCGAAAGTTAACTCCCATGGCAAAGCTGCATCTCCGATTCGTGTGCCAGGCCTGCGGCGCGGTCACGCCGAAATGGGCGGGGCGGTGCGAGAGCTGCGGCGAGTGGAACACGATTGCCGAGGAGCCGCAGGGGTCGGGTCCGTTGCCGGCGGCGCGGCCTGGGGCGCGGCTCGCGCTCTTGCCGCTGGCGGGCGAGGCGGAGCCGCCGGCGCGGCTGGCGACCGGGATCGCGGAGCTCGACCGGGTTCTGGGTGGCGGGCTGGTGGCGGCGAGTGCGGTTCTCGTGGGTGGCGATCCGGGGATCGGCAAATCGACGTTGCTGTTGCAGGCGGCGGCCTCGCTCGCGCGGGGCGGCGAATCGGTGCTTTACGTGTCGGGCGAGGAGGCGGCGGATCAGATCCGGCTGCGGGCGCGCCGGCTCGGGCTCGAGACCGCGCCTTTGCGGCTCGCGAGTGCGATCGATGTGCGCGCGATCGCGGCGACGCTCGAGAGCGAGCGGCCGGGGCTCGTGGTGATCGACAGTATTCAGACCATGTGGATGGAGGGCGTCGAGTCCGCGCCCGGCACGGTGACGCAGGTGCGGGCGAGCGCGTTCGAACTGATCCGGCTCGCGAAATCCCGGGGTTTCTGCCTCATTCTTGTCGGACATGTGACGAAGGAAGGCAGCCTTGCGGGGCCGCGCGTGCTCGAGCACATGGTCGATGCGGTGCTGCATTTCGAGGGCGATCGCGGGCATCAGTTTCGCATTCTGCGCGGCGTGAAGAACCGGTTCGGGGCGACCGACGAGATCGGCGTGTTCGAAATGACCGGTCAGGGTTTGGCCGAGGTGCCCAATCCGTCGGCTTTGTTTCTGGCCGAGCGGCGCGGGCATGTGGCCGGGAATGCGGTGTTTGCCGGGCTCGAGGGCACGCGGCCGGTGCTGCTCGAGGTGCAGGCGCTGCTCGCGGCCAATCGGTCCGGCGGCGCGCCGCGGCGCTCGGTGCTCGGCTGGGATGGGGCACGGTTGTCGATGTTGCTCGCGGTGCTCGAGGCCAGGTGTGGGCTGGCGCTGGCGGGTTCGGACGTGTTCCTGAACGTGGCGGGGGGGTTGCGGATCGTCGAGCCCGCCGCAGATCTGGCGGTGGCGGCGGCGCTGGTTTCGGCGGCGACCGGGCAGCCGGCCCATGCGGGCACGGTCTATTTCGGGGAGATCGGGTTATCCGGCGAGGTGCGTCAGGTGCCGCAGGCGGAGTTGCGGCTGAAAGAGGCGCAGAAGCTGGGGTTCGAGCGGGCGGTGTTGCCGCGGCGGGTGGCGCGCGGGTCGGGTGGATTGCTTCCCGCAGGATTGGCGCTCGAGGAGATTGGGCATTTGAGCGACTTGACGCGGGAGATGGGGGTGAAATAAGGGTTTTTGTTCTTTTTTGAAAAAAAGAACCAAAAAACTTTTTCGCATTAGGACGGCGGCTGTTTCACCGCCAATCCTAATGGGTAAAAGTCTTTTTGCTTCTTTTTCTTCAGAAAAAGAAGACTCTTCCCGGAGGTTTCCTCAAATGCGCTTCCTCGCCGCGTTCCTGTTGATCGCCACCCCCGCCCTGGCCGCGGAACATTTCGATTTCGGCGCGCCGGCGGCTGCCAGTGCGGCGACCCGCACGGTTCGCGTCGAGATTCAGGGGCAGCGTTTCGTGCCGTCCGCGGTGACGGTGCGCGCCGGGGAGACGGTTCGCTTCGACGTGGTGAATACCAGCGACACGCAGCATGAATTCGTGCTCGGCACGGCGGCGCAGCAGAAGGCCCACCAGGCCGAGATGATGCAGATGGCGGGCGCGGGCTCGATGGATATGGACGACGATCCGAATGCGGTGACGATTCCGCCGCATGCGGAAAAGACGCTGACCTGGCATTTCACGCGGCCGGCGACGCTGGAATATGCGTGTGACATTCCCGGCCATTACGAGGCCGGGATGCATGGGGCGTTGACCGTCAGTAGCCGATGAAGCCGACCTGCGGGTTGGGCGTGCCGCGATCCTGCGAGAGCGGGCGCGGCATCTGGGCCGCGGCGACCGTTTGCGCGTGAAGGTGATGGTGGCGCGCGGGCGGCAGAGCTGTCGCGGCGAGTTGCGGCGCGGGGGCAGCGCGGGCGACGTGGTCGCTTGCGACGGCGCCGCGCATCGATAGCAGCAGGAAGGTGATCGCCGTGCGGTTGAGGTCGATCGAGGCGTCGATCGGCGTCTGACCGAGCACGTTGTGCGCGTCGATCTGCGCGCCGCGGTTGATGGCGTCGCGCGCGGCGGCCTCGTCGCCGCGATTGATGGCGTCGAACAGCGCATCATTGGGCGACATCGCTGATTCGAGCTTGTCGGGCGGGGCAACCGGACCCGAGGCTTCGGCGCCCGGGATGGCGGGGGGCGGCGCCTTGGCGCGTTCCTCCTTCAGGGCCTGGGCGCGCTTCGCGGCCTCCTCGGCCTCGGCCTGGGCGTCAGCTTCGGCCTGGGTCTTGGGAGCCGGCTGCGCCAGGGCCTGGAGCAGCGGGGCGCTCACGAGGAGGGCCGCGAGGGCGGCGGGCGCTAGCGATTTCATGGTGGGGTCATACGAAAGAGATGGGAAAAAAAGAAGGGATTCTTCTTTTTGTGAAGAAAAAGAAGCAAAAAGACTTTCCTCTGTTTGGACCGGGGCCCCTGCCCGGCAGGGTGCTGAAAACCGCGACATAGCGGGTCGGCTGGCGGTGATTTTCGAGCACCGGAGCGCAGACAATCACCGTCAGACGGCCGCCAGTTCGGGTTTCTCCGCAGCCGGCTAGCTGCTGCCGATCAGGACTCCACAGGCGAATACGAGCGCGCCGCCGACCATGATCTGCAGCGCGGCGCTGAACGGGTTGCTCTCCATATAGCGCCAGCGGATCCAGGCGATCGCGATCAGCTCGACGATCACCACGCCGGCCGCGACGTAGGTGGCGGTCCAGAAGAACGGGATCAGGAAGGGCAGCGTGTGGCCGATGCCGCCGACCGTGGTCATCAGGCCAGTGACGAGGCCTCGGATCAGCGGCGAGCCGCGGCCGGAGATCTTGCCGTCATCGGCGAGCGCCTCGGCGAAACCCATGGAGATGCCGGCGCCGATCGAGGCGGCGAGGCCGACCAGGAAGGCGTTCCACGGAACATGGGTGGCGAAGGCCGCGGCGAAGACCGGCGCGAGCGTGGAGACCGAGCCGTCCATGAGACCGACGAGGCCGGGCTGGACGATCTGCAGCACGAAGCGGCGGCGCGCATTGTCATCCTCGCTCTCGCGGCGGCCTTCGGCGAGCTGGCGTTCGGTGATGTCGCCGGCGGTGCGTTCGTGATGGTCCTCGACTTCTGCGAGATCGCCGAGCAGCTTGCGGATCGCGGCGTCGCTCGTGCGGGCGGCGGCGGCGCGATAGAAACGGCTGCTCTCGATTTCCATCTGCCGCGCGGTCTGGCGCACCGTCTCGATGCCGAGCGCGGGCAGATGCCAGACCGGACGGCGACTGGTGAAACCGCGCACGTCCTGGCGGCGGATCAGCGGAATGTGCGAGCCGAATTTTTCCACATAGAGATCGATCAGGCTGCGCCGGTGGTCGTTTTCCTCGGCCGACATCTCCTGAAAGATCTTGGCGCTGGCGGGATAATCCGCGCGCAGCCGCTCGGCGAAATCGGCGTAGATGCGGCCGTCCTCTTCCTCGGCGCTGATGGCCAGGGCCAGGACTTCGCGTTCGGATAGATGAGAAAAATCACGCATGGCCGCGAAGCTAGGGATCGCGCCGGCTCAGTCAACCCGCAGGCGCAATAATGCGAATGCTTCGCAGAATCAGCCGGCGCCGAACAGGCGGCCGAACAGGCCGGTCTTCTTTTTCGGCGCGGGCGGCGGCTCGGGCGGCAGTTCGAAGGGCAGCGGCGGCGGGCCGGAGCGCGCCGCGAGCGCGGCGAGCGGGAGATCCTCCTCGCCGGCGGTGATCGGGGCGAAGGTCTCGGCGGGCGGCGTTTCGGGTTCGGGCGCGGCAGGCTCTGGGGCAGCGGGCTCGGGCGCGACGGGTTGGGGCGCGGCGGGTTCGGGCGTGGCCGGTGCGGCGGTGGCCTCCGGAGTCGGTTCGTGGGCGGGAGACGTGACTTCCGGGGCGGGAGCGGTCGCTTCGGGAGCGGTTTGCGGCCGCGGCTGCGGGCCGTTGCCGGGATAGGCGAGATAGAGCCGGCAATAACGCTCGAACGTGGAGGTCTCGCCCGCGGGGAAGGCGTATTCGGTCGCGGGGCCGGCATAGGTCAGGCCGAAATGGGCGATCACGCCGGGGTGGAGCGGCTGTTCGGCGCCCACGGCCTCGAGTTTGGCGAGCGCGGCGTCGGTTGGCTCCGGAAGACCGAGGCGCGCAAGCAGTTCGCGGCCGATCGCGCGCAGGAGCGAGCCGTCGGCGCGGCCGCGGGAGATGAACAGGCGCTCGGTCCGGAAGCGGGTTTCGATCAGCGGCGCGAGCGCGAAGCCGGTCCGCTCGTCGAGCTGGCGGGCGGCGCGGAGGGCCTGCTCGAGCTTGCGGTCCAGCCCGGCGGTGCTGGCGATGTCGAGGGCCAGGTAGCGGCGCACGGCCTCATCGGGCGGCACGCCATCGGCCCGCATCGCCTCGAGCGCGCTGTCGCCGTGCTCGAGGCCGAACGGGCCCGGCGGATGGGCCTGGTTGGCGCGGTTGAGCGGGTGCTGGCGGCCGGTATGGGGAAAAAGGAAATCCGCCGAAACCGCCGGATAGAGGACCACGCGGGCGCCTTGCTTGCGGGCCGCCTCGGGGATGGCGAGGTTGCCGCTGGTCTCGAGGGCGAGGTGGGTGACGCCCTGGAGTTCGTCGAGCTGTCGGGGTGAGAAGACGCGCACCTCGTCGCCGGGGAGCAGGGCGCGGAGCCAGCGGCCGAGCGCGACGCGGTTGAAGCCGCCGACGATCGCGATCCGGCGCTTCGTGGTTGAACTGTCACCCATCGCCCGGTCCCCGCCGATTGCCGCAGCGCAGCGGATCGCTGAAAATGGGGGCCGGGGTCAAGGATCGGGGCGATGGATTTTTCGCGGTTGACCGTGCTCTGTGTCGGCGACGTCATGCTCGACCGGTTCCGGCATGGCGATATCGAGCGCATCTCGCCGGAAGCGCCGGTGCCGGTGATCCGGCTGCGCGAGACGCGCGAGATGGCCGGCGGCGCGGGCAATGTCGCGAGCAATGTGGCGAGCCTCGGCGGCACCGCGATCCTGGTCGGGCTGGTGGGGACGGACCGGCGCGGCGAGCGGCTGCGGGCGCTGCTCGATAGGCAGAAAGGGATCGCCCCGGCGCTGGCGGTGAGCGCGGGGCGGCCGACCATTTGCAAGACCCGGTTCGTCGCGGGGCGGCAGCAGGTGGTGCGCGCGGACGAGGAGAGTGCCGCGCCGCTCGATGGCGCGGAGGAGGACGCGGTGATCGCGGCGCTCGAGGCCAATCTGGCGCCGGCGGATGCGATCGTGCTGTCGGATTACGGCAAGGGGCTGCTCACGCCGCGCGTGGTGGCGCATGCGGTGGCGGCGGCGCGGGCCCGGAATGTTCCGGTGTTTGTCGATCCGAAGACACGGGATTTCGCGCGCTACCGGGGCGCCACCTGCATCACACCCAATCTGCGGGAGCTGCGCGAGGCGGCGGGGGCGCCGGTCGCGAGCGAGGCCGAGATCGAGGCGGCGGGACGCGCGCTGCTCGCGGCGGCGGAGGCGGAGGCGATCCTGGTGACGCGCTCGGAGAAAGGCATGCTGCTCGTGGAGCGCGACCGGCCGGCGGTCGCGGTGTCGGCGCGGGCGCGGGAAGTGTTCGACGTCTCGGGCGCGGGAGATACGGTGATCGCGGCGCTGGCGCTGGCACGGGCGGATGGGCGCACGCTGGCGCAGGCGATGCACATCGCCAATGCCGCGGCGGGTGTGGTGGTGAGCAAGCTCGGCACGGCGACCGCGAATATCGGCGAAGTGTTGCATGAACTCGCGGCGGGCGACGAGAGCGTGGCGCCGCCGGTGCCGGGGCTGCAGCCGCGGGAGCGGGCTCGGGAAATCGTGGCGCACTGGAAAGCGCAAGGGCTCAGCGTGGGTTTCACCAACGGGTGCTTCGATATCCTGCATCCGGGGCACGTGGCGCTGCTCGCGGCGGCGCGGCGCGAATGCGACCGGCTGGTGGTGGCGCTGAACACCGATGCGAGCGTGCAGCGGCTGAAAGGGCCGACCCGGCCGGTCAATGCGCTCGAACAGCGCGCGCAGGTGATGGCGGCGATCCGCTATGTCGATTGCGTGGTCGCGTTCGGCGAGGACACGCCCTACGAGCTGATCGCCGATCTGCGGCCGGATGTGCTGGTGAAGGGCGCCGATTACACGGTCGCGACCGTGGTCGGGGCCGATCTGGTGCAGAGCGCGGGGGGGCGCGTGGTGCTGGCGGAGCTCGTGCCGGGCCAGTCGACCACGGGCATCATCGCGCGCATGCGCTGATCGGCAATCTTTTCTCTCTAGGATCGCTCCGGCACGTGGGCGGTGCGGTGTTTCGGCAATGCAGTTCATCACCGATTTTGCGGATCAGGCGGTGCTGCTGCCGCTCGCCGTGCTGATTGGCGTGGGCTGGGTCGCGGGCGGGTGGCGACGCGGCGCGATCATATGGGCGCTCTGCGTCGGCGGCGTGCTCGGGTTCATGCTGGTCGCGAAATTGATCGTGCTGGGCTGCGGCTTCGGGCACCTTTGGGATATCCATAGTCCGAGCGGGCACACGGCGGGCGCCGCCATGATCTATGGCGGGCTCGCCGCGATCGTGCTGCGGCGGTGGGTGCCGCTCGCGCCGGCGGTGGCGCTGGGCGCGCTGCCCCCTGCCCTGCTCGCGGCGGCGACCCGGCTCGCGCTGCATGTGCATACGCTTTCCGATGTTGGGTGCGGCGCGGTGGTCGGGCTTGCGGGCGCGCTGGTATTCGCGCGTCTCGCGGGCGCCATGCCGCGCATCGGGCGCGGTTTCCGGCCGGTGCTCGCGGCAGCGCTGCTGATGCTCCTGCTGCATGGGCATCGCGCCGAGGCGGAACCGCGCATTCTCTGGCTGGCGCACCATTTCTGGCCGTTTTCGGCCTGCGCCGACTAGGGTGTTCGATCACAGGCGCGCGAGGGCGCTCAGCTCAGCGCGCGGAGCAGCCCGAGTTTTTCGAGCGGGAGCCAGAGATGGTTCGGCGCGTCCGGCACATAGGTGGGACGGTCCTGAGGCTCGAGAACCGCGCCGGGGCGCAGCGGCACCGTGACATAGCCCCAGCCATCGAGCAGGGACGCGAGCCGGGCGCGATCGGCCATGGGCAGGATCTCGACGAACAGAGGCGGCCGCCAGCGCCGGACGGTCTCGTCCGCGCCGGCGAGCAGAGGGGCTTCATGGCCCTCGACATCCACCTTGATGAGCGCCACGGGCGGCTCGGGCGCATGGTGACGGAGCCAGGCATCCAGCGTGGTGACCGGCACCTGGTGAACCCCGCCATGGACGGACTTGAAGCCGGACTCGAGCGAGGCGCTGGTTTCGACCAGACCATGCTTCGGGTCGGGCAGATACAGCGCGGCCACTCCCTCGCGCTCGCTGAGCGCGCAGCCCGCGAGGTCGATACGAGAGCATAACTGACCGTTCGCGCTGACATTGTGCTCGAGCAATTCCCGCACCCCGGGATCGGGCTCGAAGGCGGCCACGCGCACCTCGCGCGAGGCGGCGGCTCCCAGCAGCGCATAGAAGCCGGTGTTGGCGCCGGCATCGACGATCAGGCCGCGCGCGGTGCGGGCGAAGGCGCGGAAGAGAGCCGGCATGGGCGGCTCGAAACTTTGCCAGCCGGTCGCGGCCGCCCGTTGCGCGACCTGATCCGGCCGGCCAGACGAACTCATCCGGATTTTCCGGATCGCGCCATCCGCCGGCAGGTCGATCACGAACCAGCCCTCGCTGCGTGCCGGCGCAGGCGGCAGGCGGGGGAAGGGCCAGCGCATCACTGCCGCCCGTAGGTATCCTCGATGCGGACGATGTCGTCCTCGCCGAGATAGCTGCCGGATTGCACTTCGATGAGCGTCAGCGGAATGCGGCCCGGGTTGGACAGCCGATGCACGGTGCCGAGCGGTAGATAGACACTTTCGTTCTCCCGCAGCAATATATCTTCGCCGTCGCGATGCACGATCGCCGTGCCGGCGACCACCACCCAATGTTCGGCGCGGTGGAAATGTTTTTGCAGGCTGAGCTTCTCGCCGGGCTTCACCAGGATGCGCTTGACCTGGAAGCGATCGCCCGCGATCAGGCTTTCGTACCAGCCCCAGGGGCGATAGACGCGGCTGTGCGAGGCACCCTCGTGGCGGCCAGCGGCGCGCAGCTTCTCGACGATCGCCTTCACGTCCTGCGCGCGGTCGCGATGCATGGCGAGCACCGCATCCTCGGTGGTCACGACGACGGCGTCATGAAGCCCGACGACCGCGGTGAGCATGCCGTCGCTGCGAACGTAACAATCGCGGCAGGCATCGAGCAGCACGTCACCGGAGGCGACGTTGCCGGCCTCGTCCTTGGCGCCGATTTCCCAGAGCGCGTTCCAGCTCCCGACATCGGACCAGCCGATATCGGCCGGCACCACGGCGGCCCGGCTGGTGCGCTCGGCGATCGCGTAGTCGATGCTGATATTGGGGCTCGCGGCGAAGGCCTCGCGGCCGAGCCGGATGAAATCGAGATCCTCGCGGCGGGTGTCGAGCGCGGCCCGCACGGCTTGCAGCACGCGCGGCGCGTGTTGTTCCATCTCAGCAATCAAAGTCGCCGCAGTAAAGACGAACATGCCGGAATTCCAGAGATGGTCGCCGTCGGCGGCGAAGCGCGCGGCGGTGGCGGCGTCGGGCTTCTCGCGGAAGCGGCGGACCGCGAAGGCGCCTTCTATTCGCGCGAGCGGCTCACCTTTTTCGATGTAGCCATAGCCGGTTTCGGGCCGTTCGGGCTTCATGCCGAACGTGACGATGGCGCCGGCGCGGGCCGCTTCGGTCGCAGCCTCGAGCGCTTCGAGCAGGCGGGCCGGTTTGGTGATGGCGGCGTCGGCGGCCATCATCCAGAGCACGGATTGCGGATCGGTCTCGGCGACGAGCAGGGCAGCGGCGGCGATCGCCGGGGCGCTGTTGCGGCCGCAGGGCTCGAGCAGGATGCGGGCGCCCTCGATCCCGGCCTCGCGCATCTGCTCGGCGATCAGGAAGCGATGCTCTTCGTTGCAGACGATGACCGGCGGCGCGAAGCCGGGGCCACGGGCGCGGAGCGCGGTCTCCTGGAGAAGCGAGCGGGCGGAGACCAGCGGCCAGAGCTGCTTGGGGAAGCTTTCGCGGGAGACCGGCCAGAGCCGGGTGCCGGAACCGCCGGAGAGAATGACGGGCACGGTGGTGAGCGTGTTCGTGAGGGCATCCATTTCGTTCACCTTCGGCGGTATTGAGGGCAGAGCCCCCTCTCGTTGCTATACAATGCTCCCATGAGAAACGACATCGCCGCCGCCATCGCCGCGACCGCCGCGCGCCTCGAGCCGCTGCTGATCGACATACGGCGCGACCTCCACGCGCACCCTGAACTTGCGTTCGAGGAGCACCGCACCGCCGCCCGGGTCAGCGCCGAACTCGGGAAGCTCGGAATCGCGCACCAGAACGGCGTGGGCCGCACCGGCGTGGTTGCCACGATTCCAGGCGGCCGCCCCGGTCCCACGATCGTGATCCGCGGCGACATGGATGCGCTGCCGATCGAGGAGCGCACCGGCCTGCCCTTTGCGAGCCAGGCGCCCGGCCGCATGCATGCCTGCGGCCATGATGTGCATACCGCGACGCTGCTCGGCGTCGCCGGCGTGCTGCGCGATCTGGCGCCGGAGCTGCGCGGCACCGTGCGGCTGCTGTTCCAGCCGGCGGAGGAAATCCTCGGCGGCGCGGCCGCGATGATCGAGGACGGCGCGCTGGACGGCGCCGACCTGGCGCTCGGCTTCCACAATCATCCCGATATGCCGGCCGGGCAGTTCGCGACGGTGCGGGGCGCGACCTACGCCGCCTGCGACCGGTTCCGGCTCGGGCTGCACGGCGTGTCCGGGCACGCGGCCTATCCTCACACCACGGTCGATCCGATCGTGGCGGCGGCCGCGCTGATTTCGGCGCTGCAGAGCGTGGTGTCGCGCGAGGTCGGGCCGCTCGACCCCTGCGTGGTCACGGTGGGCGCGATCCATGGCGGCACCGTGCACAATATCATTCCGGACAATTGTGAATTGCTCGGCACCGTGCGGACGCTGCGGCCGGAGGTGCGCGCGCGGGCCGAGGCGGCGCTGCGGCGGCATGTCGCCGGGATCGCCTCGGCCTACCGGGTGGAAGCGGCGTTCGACTGGCTGCCGGGCGTGCCGCCGACGCGCAATGACGAGGCGGTGCGCGCCGGGACGATGCGGGCGGTGGGCGCGCAGCTCGGCGACGTGGCCGGCGAGGGAGAGCCGAGCCTGGGAGCCGAGGATTTCGCCCTCATCGCCGAGAGGGTGCCGAGTTGCGTGCTGCGCATCGGCTCAGGTGCGCCGGGACGCGACGATCATTTGCATAATTCGGGCTACCAGCCGGACGAAACCTGCATCGCGCTGGGCGCGCAGGCGCTCGCGCGCGCCGCGGTCGAGCTGCTGGCGGGGTGAGCGAAACGTAAGAACCCAGGCGGGGTCACGCGTTTTTTGCGGGACAGGGACGCCGGTGCCGCCTAACTTCGGGTCAACCAACCGGAGGAGGATCATGGGCCAGGTCGCTGCCACCAAGCATCCCGCCGAATGGTTGATCGCGCGGGCACAGTTCGTCGTGCCGCAGCTCGGACAGGAGCTCGCCGGCCTGCCCCCGCCGCAGGCGCGGCGGGCAAGCCCCGCCATCATCGGCATCGCGTTGCGGCGCGGGTGGGAGGATTTCCTCGCCTGCCGTTCGGACGTGATCTCGATCTGCGTGATGTATCCCATGGTCGGCCTCGTGCTCGGCTACGCGCTGCTCGGGCATGGGCTCCTGCCGCTCGCTTTTCCGCTGATCGCGGGATTCGCCCTGCTCGGACCGCTGTTCGCGACCGGACTTTATGAAATGAGCCGCCGACGGGAGCAGGGATTGTCCGCGGACTGGGTGTCGGCCTTCCGCGCCTTCCGCTCCCCCGCGATCGCCTCGATTTTGTTGCTGGGCGCTTTCCTGCTGCTGATTTTCGCGATCTGGCTCGGTGTAGCCGAATTGATCTGGCGCGGTACGATGGGCCCGCTGGCGCCGGTCTCGATCGGCGGTTTCTTCCACGACGTGTTCGCAACCAGCCGGGGCCAGGCCATGCTGGTGTCGGGCGTGGGGATCGGCGGGCTGTTCGCGCTCGCGGTGCTGGCGACCAACATCGTCTCGTTCCCACTGTTGCTTGACCGCAATATCGGCGCGGTCGAGGCGGTGCGGACTTCCTTGGGCGTGGCGGAGGAGAATCCGCGGCTGGTGCTGGCCTGGGGTGCGGTGGTCGCGGCGCTGCTCGCGATCGGCAGCGCAGCCATGCTGATCGGGCTCGCGGTGGTGATGCCGGTGCTGGGGCACGCGACCTGGCACCTCTACCGGCAAGTTCTGCCGGACCAGGAGACTGGCCGATAATTCTACCCGTCTCCGCGGCGTCGCCTTCTGCGCTTATTGCATAAGCGCATGCTTTTCGACATGCTGAGGTGTGATTACGCGCCGGCAATCGCTGACGCTTGCCGGCGCGGCGGCGTTGGTTCCGGGGCCGCTGCCGCTGCGGGAGGCGGCGGCGCAATGTGGCGTGCTTTATGGCGCGGCGGTTTCGGTGCGGGCGCTCGCGCGCGATCCCGCTTATGCCGCCTGCGTCGCGCGCGAATGCGCCATCGTGGTGCCGGATCTCGCGGCGAAGTTCGCGGCGACCGAGCCCGAAGATGGGCAATTCCAGTTCGCCGAACTCGATGCGTTCATGGCGTTCGCCGGCGCGCATCGCATGCGGGTGCGGCTGCATAATCTGGTCTGGGGCGTCTATAATCCGGCCTGGCTCGACTCGGCACTTCGCGCGGCGCGTGGTGATGCGGTGTTGCGCCAGCATATCGAGACCGTGGTTGGGCGCTATCGCGGGCGAGTGCTGGCCTGGGATGTGGTGAACGAGCCGTCCGATCCGCGCTGGAACGAAGCGGACGGGCTTGTGGCCCTTCCCTGGAAGCGGGCGCTGGGCGCGGGATATTTCGACGAGGCCTTCGCACTCGCGCATGGCGCCGACCCGAACGCGGTGCTGTTCGTCAATGACGATCTGCTGGAATATGCGGATGCCGCGAGCGCGGCGAAGCGCGACGGCTATTTGCGGCTGATCGAAAAGGCGAGGCGGCGCGGTGCGCCGCTCGGCGGATTCGGTCTGGAAGCGCATTTGCGGCCGGAACGTCCGTTCGCGCCGGGGCCATATCGCCGGTTTTTGTCGGAGCTCGCCGGCATGGGCCTCGTGCTGCACGTCACCGAACTCGATGTGTGCGACCGCACGATGCCGCCCGGCATTGGCCCGCGGGACGCGGAGATCGCCGCGTGTGCGAAGGCGTTCCTGGATGTCGTGCTCGATGAGAGCGCCGTTCGGGCCGTACTGACCTGGGGCATCACCACGCGCTATTCGTGGCTTGCGACCACGCCCGACATGCGCCGTCCGGATGGCCTGCCGCCGCGCGGCCTGCCGCTTGATACGGCTTTGCAGCAGACGGGAATGCGGAGGGCTCTGCTGGACGCCTTCGCCGCCGCCCCTTCAAGATAGCGGGTCTGGGGCCTTCCGACCCCAGCGGGTGCAGGGCGGAGCCCTGCCCGCCGGAGGCGCGCCTCAAGGCCGCCCGATGCTCGCATAGGTAAAGCCCGCCGCCCGCATCAGCATCGGATCGTAGAGATTCCGCAGATCCACGATCAGCCGGCCTTTCATCACGGCCCCGAGCTTGTCCGGCGCGATCGCTCGGAACTCGTTCCATTCTGTGATAATCACGAGCAGGTCGGCTCCCTCCGCCGCCTCCAGCGCCCCGTTGCAGAATTGCACGCCAGGCGGCAGCAGCGGGCGCGCCTGGTCCATGCCCGCCGGATCGAAGGCGCGGATATGGGCGCCATCCTCGATCAGGCGACCGACGATCGGGATCGAGGGCGCATCACGCATATCGTCGGTTTCGGGTTTGAAGGTGAGGCCGAGCACGGCGATGGTTTTGCCGCGCACCGAGCCGCCGGCGGCAGCAACGATGCGCGCGGCCATGCTGGCCTTGCGCGCGTCGTTGACGGCGACCACGGTTTCCACGAGCCGGGTCGGCGCGCCGTGGTCCTGCGCGATGCGCACCATGGCGAGCGTGTCTTTCGGAAAGCAGGAGCCGCCGAAACCGGGTCCGGCATGGAGGAATTTGCGGCCGATGCGACCGTCGAGACCGATGCCGCGGGCGACATCGTGCACGTCGGCGCCCGCGCGTTCGCAAAGATCGGCCATCTCGTTGATGAAGGTCACTTTCATGGCCAGGAACGAGTTGGCGGCGTATTTGATGAGTTCGGCGGTCTCGAGGCCAGTGAAGAGGATGGGCGCTTCGATCAGATAGAGCGGCCGGTAGAGCGCGCGGAGCGTCTCGCGGGCGCGTTCGCTCTCGGTGCCGATCACCACGCGGTCGGGACGCATGAAATCGGCGATCGCGCTTCCCTCGCGCAGGAACTCCGGGTTGGAGGCGACGTCGATCGTGAGGTCCGGGCGCACTTCGCAGAGGATTTCCGCGATCTTGCGGCCGGTGCCGACGGGCACGGTGGATTTGGTGACGACGACCGTCGGTGCTGCCAGAACGCGGGCAACCTGTTCCACTGCCGCAAAGACATAGGTCAGGTCGGCATGGCCGTCGCCTCTGCGCGTGGGTGTGCCGACCGCGATGAAGACGGCTTCCGCGCCGCGCACCGCCGACTCGATGTCGTTACCGAAAGTGAGGCGGCCGGCGCGCGCATTGTCGGCGACGAGTTCGGGAAGGCCCGGCTCGTAGATCGGGATGCCTCCCCCGCGCAGCATGGCGAGTTTGGCGGGGTCGGATTCGACGACCGCGACCTCGTTGCCGAATTCCGCGAAACAGGCGCCGGAGACGAGGCCGACGTAGCCGCCTCCGATCATGGCGATGCGCAAAACCTTGCCTCCTTGCCTCCGGCGGGCAAGGGAGACTCTGTCGCCCCTGCCCCCATCCGCTGGGGCCGGAAGGCCCCAGGCCTCGCTACTTATGCCGCTCGCAGATGGTCGGCCAGACGGAGGGCGAGCGCGACGATGGTGAGGGTGGGGTTGGCTTGGCCGGAGGTGGGGAAGACGGCGCCGCCGGCGACATAGAGGTTGCGCGTGCCGTGGACGCGGCAGTTTTCGTCGACCACGCCGGTGCGGGGCGAGGCGCTCATGCGCGCGGTGCCGAGATGGTGGCCGCCATAGGCGCCTTCGCGCAGCGCGTCGGCGGCGACTTCGTCCGGGGTGTAGTCCAGATGGCCCGCGCCGGAATTCCGCAGATCGGCCGCCAGCGCTGCCACGGCTTCGCGCACGGTGCGCAGATCGAGCGCGCTGTAGCGCCAGGCGATGCGTAAGCGTGGGACCCCATGGCGGTCCCGGGTGGCAGCGAGCGTTATTCGGCTTTGCGGATCGGGCGCCTGCTCGGCGTGGAAATCGAGCGCATAGATGCCGGCGCGGGGCGGAACCGCGACGCTCGGGAATTTGCGGACCGCGAAGCGGCGGCGGCGCAGCCAGGTGGCGGCGAAGCCCGCGGTGCCTGGCAGATCGAGCAGCACGTTCCGGATATGCGGCCAGGAGGGCCGCTCGCTGGCCCCGAGACGCAGCGTATATTCCGGCCGCAGAAAGGGGCGCGCGAATTGCAGGGCCGAGAGCGCGCCGGTGCGGTGCGCCGGGTCGGCCGGGCGCGGATGATGCAGCCGCGCGATGAAATTGCCGATGCCGAGCGAGGCTTGCGCTTCGGGGCGGAGTGCCAGACGGCGGCGGCAATAGGTGCCGTCGGCGGCGATGCCGTAGCCATGCGCGACGGCGCGGCCCGGCGCCGGGTGAAGCCGGCCGGTAACCCCGGCGATGTGGCACATATAGTAGCGGCCGATCAGATCCCGCGCGGTGCCGATGCCCCCCGACGCGAGCAGCAAGCGGGGGGTTTCGAGCCCGCCGGTCGCGAGCACGACGATTTCCGCGCGCACCGTGAAGGTGAGGCCGGAGGGTGCGGCCACGTTCAACGCGGCCACGGCTTCGCGTCGCTCGTCCGTTTCGATGCCGATGGCGGTCGCGTGCAGCAGGATCGAGAGGCCGGGACGGCGGGCCAGGGCGTCACGATAGCGGGCGCCGAAATCGGTCGGACAACTGAAACGTTCGAGCGCGTCGTCGGTGAAGCGCGAACTGGTGAAACCTTCGAGCGGAGGCGAGAGGCCGGCCGGGAAGGCCGCCGCGGAGGTGTAGGCGAAGGCGCCGGCCTCACACAACGCGTTGGCCGGTTCGTAATAGGGCCGCAATGTCTCGTGGGTGATCGGCCAGCCGCTGTGCGGCATCCATGCGCGCGGCGCGAAATCGATCGGGTCGAGCGGCGCGCAACGGCCGCCCCAGATGCCGGTGGCGCCGCCCAGCGCGCGCCGGCGATAGAGCGCGGCCGGCGGGTGGAGCGCCGGGTCTTCGACCTCCCCCTCGTTCAGAAGATCCGTGGCGGGATCGGTGTCGATTCCGCCCGATTCGAGCAGCAGCGTCGGACGGGCAGGATGCGCGTAGCGCAAGGCCAGCGCGATGCCGGCGGGGCCGCCGCCGACGATGCAAAGCCCGGTTTCGATTGCGAGCCCGCTCGGGACGCAGCGCGCATCCTCGATCATGGCAGGGCGGCGAACCAGGCGGCGCTTTCGGCGACGCAGGCGGCGGCGGAGGCGGGCGCGATGCCGAGCGACGCGAGCGCGCGGCAATCGAGGCGGATCGGCTGGCGGAACAAACGTTGCAGCGATCCCGACAGGGCCTCGGGGCTCGCGCGTGCGCCGGCGCGGGAGAGCGCGGCGAACGGCAGGGCCAGTCTGGCTTCGAGCGCGAGTTGCGCGGGGCCGATCCGGCGCAGCGGTCCGGCATGGATGGCGTGGGCGAGCGCGGCGAAATAGCCGTTCCAGCTCGGCGCGTCGGGTGCGGCGATGTTGAACGTGGCGCCGCGAGGCTGCTTGCCGGCGAGCACATGGGCGACGGCCTCGCCGATATCGGCGGCACGGACGAGATTGCAGATGCCGTCGCCGGCGGGACCGAGATCGCCGAGACGGCCGGCGCGCAGCAGACGGGCGATGCGGGCGACCCAGGGGATGCTGCCGGGGCCGACCACGATGCCGGCACGCAGCAGGGTCGCGGCGGCACCGCTCTCGCGAACCGCGCTCTCGGCACGGCATTTCGCGAGGCCGTAGCGGGAGCGGGCAAGCAGGGGCGCTGTTTCGTCCACGGAACCGATCGCCGGGCCATAAACCGCGATCGAGCCGATCTCGACATAGCGTGCGCCGCGCCGCGCCGCCGCCTCGCTCAAGCGGGCGGCGGACTCGGTGAGGATGCGGGCGCTGCCGGCGGTGGCATTGACGATGGCATCCGCGTCCCGGACGGCGTGCGCGACCGATTGGGCGTCGGTCGCGTCGCAGAGTCGCAGATGCGGCGATGCGATGCCGTGACGCGCGGCGGCGATCGCGGTGAATTCCGGTCGTGCGGCGAGCGCGCGCAGGATGGCGCTGCCGACGAACCCCGTGCCGCCGGCGACCAGAACGCGCATCATGCGATGGCGGCCGGCACGACGCCGGAGCGAGCGGACGCCGGGCTCAGGCCCGCGTAAAGTGCGGCGAGGCGGCGGGCGGCGATATCGATGTCGAAATGGGCTTGCCATGTCGCGCGGCCCGCCTCGGCAAGCCGGGCGCGGGTGGCCGGATCGTCCAGCAGCGCGCCGATCGCAATCGCGAGAGGGCCCGGCGCGCCGGGGGGCACGAGGCGCGCATTGACGCCGTCCTCGAGCCAGTCGGGCAAGGCGCCGACCGGTGTCGCGATGACGGCGATGCCGGCGGCGAGCGCCTCGAGGACCGCCATGGGAAGCGCCTCGTGATACGAGGGCAAAATCAGCAGGTCGGCGCGCGCAAGCGCTTCGCGGCGCGCGCACCCGCTGAGCCAGCCGGGAAGATCGATCCGACTCTCGAGACCGAGGGAGGCGATGCGCGCGCGATAGAGAGCCGCGTTGCCGTCGCCGGCGATCGTCGCGTGCCAGCGGCGCGCGCGCAGGGCGGGGTGCGCCAGCGCCTCGATCAGGTCGGGCACCCCTTTGCGAGGACCGATGCGGCCCAGGAACAGCAGGCTGGGTTCGGCAGCGCGGGGGGTCGGCGGTGGCCCGGGCGGCACGCCGTTCGGCACAACATGCAGGCGCGCGGGAGCAATGCCGAGCTCGCCCACACAAAAATCCCGCCAGACGGTTCCCATCACGACGACCGCGCCGGCAGCGGCAATCCAGCGGCGCAGCAGAAAGCGGACCGGCGATGGCTGTGCGCGGTAGAAAGGCAGAAAGTCCGCCCCGTGCATCTGCAGGATCACGGGCAAACCGAAACGGTGTGCCAGCGCGCACAGCAGGCCCTTGCGCCAGGCGCTGCCGCGCGTCGTCATATGCGCATGCACGAGGGCGCGGCGCCCGGGCAGAGCCGCCTGGCAGATGCGCGCGATGGCGGCGGGCGAGACGAAGCCGAACGGGCCGCGCGAATCCACCACATGCACGCGCGGCGCGACGGGATCGGCGGCAAACTGGTCGATGATGTATCGCAACAGCGTGCCGACGCCGCCGGAGAGCGGGTCGAGGCCGCCGCCCGCGAGCATCAGAATCTCACGCGGTCCGGCAGGCATCAGAGCGCCTTTCCCCGCAGGCGATCGCGAAAATGCCGGATGGGCATCTCGATCGTACGGTGCAGCGCGTAGGCCAGGAGCAGCGACAGGGTGAGTCCGGTTCCGTAGAGCGGAAGGCCGGGAGGCGGGCCTGCGTCGGCGAGCAGGATCAGGATCGTGCCGTGGCTGACATAAAGCGGGTAGGACAAATCGCCACAGGCGCGGTCGAGGCGGCGCAGCGCGGGAGAAAGCCGGGTGCGCAGCGCGAGCACCAGGAAAATGGCGAGCAACGCGGCCAGCAGCGCCATCTGCGCGAACAATTGCGGCGTGCCTCGCTGGTGCCAGCGCGGGAAGGCGACGGCGATGCAGAACGCGGCGACGGCGAGATGCGCGGCGCGGCCGCGATCGGGACGGCGCACGTAATCGAACGCGGCGATGCCGAACAGGAAGAGCGGCACATAGACGAGAATTTGCGGCTCGCCGCCATGCCAGAGACCGAATGCAAAAGCGGCATAGCCGAGGGCGACGGCGAGCGACGGCGACAGCGGCCGCCAGAAAGCGCAGACGGCGAACGCCACCAGGTAGAATGCGCTTTCGATGCGCAGCGTCCAGGCGAACGGAATGAGGGAGAAATCGGCGCCGCTGATATAGCGCGGCTCCAGTCCGGGCAGGATTTCCAGCGCCGCCGACAACAGGATCGACGGACGCAGCGGAGAGCCGGCGAGCGGGCCATCGAGCGGCACGAAACGTCCGGCCCGGTACAGCGCGTAGTGCGCGGCGGCGGCGAGCAGAACGGCCGCGAAATAGCACGGCAACAGGCGCAGCGCGCGGTTCTCGAGGAACGCCACGGGTCGGAAACGGTAGAAGGTGGCGTTCGCTTCGCAGACGATGAAGCCGGAGATGGCAAAGAAAGCAGCGACCGCGACGACGCCGATTTCACTGCGATAAAAAAACATGCGGTCGGTGGCGGGGAGCAGATGGAGCTGGTGCTGGAACAGCACGAAAAGCGCGAGCAGGAGACGGAGCGCGCCGAACGGCCGGTAGAGCGCGGCGGGTGCGATGGCCGGGGCGGCCCGTCCGGCTCTTGCCAGCGGCAGCGCGACGGCTGTCACGCCCGCGCGCCGAGCACGCGGCGGATCAGCGCGATATGGGCCTCGGCGGCCTGCGCGCTCGTGAAGGTCGCGGCACGCTCGCGCAGGCGCGCCGGCGGAAAGGGCCGGCGCAGATCGGCGGTGAGAGCGGCGGCCAGCGCTCCCGCGTCGCCCGGCGGAACGAGAACACCGTAGCGCCCGCCTTGAAGAATCTCGGCCGGACCGTGCGGGCAGTCGGTCGCGATGACGGGCGTGCCACAGCCCAGCGCTTCGACCAAGACGTTCCCGAAACCTTCATGGCGGGAGCTGAGCACGAAGGCGGCGGCTTCGCGGAAATAGGGAAGCGGGTTTTCGATGTAGCCGGCGAAATCGACGTCGGCCGCGATGCCGAGCGACGCGGCCTGGGCCTGCAGGGATCGGCGCAGCGGGCCCTGGCCCAGCACGATCAGCCTGGCCGGAACGCGGCTTCGATGGCGGGCGAACGCCGCGAGCAAGGTCGCATGATCTTTCTGCGGAACGAGCCGGCCGGCCGTGACGTAAACGGGCGTGGCCTCGGCGAACCAGGGATGCGGACAGGGCTCGGCGGCGCGGCGCGCGAAATCGTCGCCGAGCACGGGGTTGTAGATCACCGCGATACGCTCGTGGGCGATCCCGGTGCAGTGCGCGAGATCCTCCGCGACGCCACGGGACACGGCGACGAAGGCCTCCACGAAAGGATCGGCCAGGCGATAGGCGGCCGGCAAACATCGATACCGCCAGCCCCCCTGCCCCGCTTCGGCCGAAAGCGCGTTGTGCTGGGTGAGGATGATTTTCGTCCCGGCCCGGGCGAGCAGCGAGGCGGCGACCGCGGCGAGGTTGTTGTGACCGAGACTGGCGATGAGCACGTCCGGGCGTTCGCGGCGCAGATAGCGGGCGAGCGGCAGGATATCGTCGCGGGTGCGAGCCCCGCCGAGCGCCGTGACCCGCAGGAAGGGGGGGATGTTGGCACTGTTCTCGCCGGTGCGGGCGTGGAGCACGAGGCTCGGCGCGGCACCCGCGTCGCGCAGGGCGGCGATCAGGTGCAGCCGCATGCGCTCGGCGCCGCCGCCGGCAAGGTCGTGAAGGTAGAGTGCGACCCGCAGCGGACGCGCGAGGGGCGCGGCTTCGGCTAGGCGGGCGGCGCTCCTCAGGACCCCGATTGGCTGCATACCGCGTCTCAACCTATGCGCGATATGACGCTATTCTGCTTTGCCAACGGTTGCAAGAGGCTGCGGCGGCCCAGGCTCCGCCCAGAGCAAGGGGGGGCCGGGGCGCCATGGGGCTGAGCCCTAGACGCAAGGCAGGCGGTGCCTCTGCCCGCCGGAGGCCCTGGCTCAGCCGAGCAAGCGCCCGGCGACAGATCTCAATGTTTCCACAAGCTTCGGATCGCGCGCCTCCGACGCCGTGATCAGCGCATGATCGAGCGCGTGATCGCAGCGGACCGTGCAGTCGCCCGGATCGCGGCCGATCCGCGGGACGACATCGGCGATCAGCGCGCGGGCCTGGTCGGCATTGCGCTGCATGACCGCGACCACGGCGTCGACCGTGACGTGGCCGTGATCGTCGTGCCAGCAATCGTAGTCGGTGACCATGGCGACGGTCGCGTAATGGATTTCCGCCTCGCGCGCGAGCTTGGCTTCGGGCATGTTGGTCATGCCGATGACGGAACAGCCCCAGCTGCGGTAGAGCTGGCTTTCGGCGCGGGTGGAGAATTGCGGCCCTTCCATGACGAGGTAGGTGCCGCCGCGGGTGACCGGCAGGCCGAGTGCGCGGGCGGACAATTCGAGCGCGTCGCCGAGCGCGGGGCAGACCGGGTCGGCCATCGAGACATGGGCCACCACGCCTTCGCCGAAGAAGCTTTTGGCGCGGGCGAAGCTGCGATCGATGAACTGGTCGACGATGAGGAAATGACCTGGCGGCAGATCCTCGCGCAGGCTGCCGACCGCGGAGACGGAGATGATGTGGGTCACGCCGAGCTGTTTCAGCGCGGCAATGTTCGCCCGGTAATTCAGATGGGTGGGGGAGAGGCGGTGACCGCGGCCGTGGCGCGGCAGGAAAACACACTCGGTGCCGCCGAGCCGGCCGCAGAGCAGGTCGTCGGAGGGCGGCCCCCACGGGGTTTCCGCCCTATGCCATTCCCGGCCTTCGAGGCCGGGAATGTCATAGAGACCGGAACCGCCGACGATGCCGACGCGCAGCGCGCCCAATCGAGCCCCCCGTCAGCCGCGCGCGTCAGGCGTGCGTCTGGCCGTCGCCGTGATGGCCGTCGTCGTGGTGGCCATGCACATCGGACCAGATGCGCTTCTTGACCATGTAGGTGACGCCGGTGAGCAGCACGAGGAAGCCCACCACGCGGATGCCGAGATGCTTGCGCTGCTCCATGTCCGGGTTGGCGACATAGGTCAGGAAGGTCACCACATCGCGTGCTTCCTGTTCGACGGTCGCCTTGGTTCCGTCGGCGTAGGTGACGGAGCCGTCCGAGAGCGGGGGCGGCATCTTGATCAGTTTGACCGGGAAATATTTGTTGTAATAGAATCCGTCTGGCACTTTCACGCCTTTCGGCGGATCGACATAGCCGAGACCGACGAGCGCGTGGATGTAGTTGGCGCCGTCGGGCCGCGCGAGTTCGAGCAGCGACTGGTCGGGCGGCACGGCACCGAGCGCCGCCTTCGCCGCCTCCGGGTTCGGGAAGGGCGAGACGAACCGGTCGCTCGGCAGCGCGGGACGCGTGGTCGGCTGACCCGAATCATCCGGGGCGCCCGGGACCGTCTTCGACGCTGCCACCGCCTTGATCTGCGCCGGCGTCAGCCCGATGCCGGCGAGATTGCGGTAGGACATGTACTTCATCGAGTGGCAGCCAGAGCAGACCTCGTTATAGACCTGCCAGCCGCGTTGCAGCGCCGCCCGATCGAACGTGCCGAACGGGCCGGAGAAGCTCCAGTTCACGGGCGGCGGCTTCGCCACATCGGCTTCCTGGGCCAGCGCCGGGGCGGCGCCAGTGAGCGCCAGCCCCAGGCAAGCGGTGATCGAAAGCGCACGCATTACGGCTTCTCCATCGGCTTAGCAGCAGCACCTGCCGGCAGCGGGCCACCGCCCGACCCACCCGGCCCCTGATAGTCGCGCAGCACGGGATTGCTGATGCTTTCCGGCAGCGGCAGCGGCTTCTCGAGATACCCGATGAACGGAAGCGCGCAGAAATGCAGGAAATACCAGGCCGTGCCGACCCGCCCGAGCAGGATCCAGATGCCCATCGGATGGTGCGCGCCGACCGCGCCGAGCAGGAACATGTCGGCTACCAGCACGACCATCATCGCGCGGTAGATCGGGCGGAAGCGCGCGCTGCGCACCGGGCTCGTATCCAGCCAGGGCAGGATGAACCAGACCAGGATGGAGCTGAACATCAGCGCGACGCCCATCAGCTTGTCCGGCACTGCACGCAGGATCGCGTAGTAGGGCAGGAAGTACCATTCGGGCACGATCGCGGCCGGCGTCTGCAGCGGGTTCGCCTGGATGAAATTGTCCGGCTCGCCGAAATAGTTCGGCGCGAAGAACACGAAGCAGGCGAAGATCAGGAAGTAGACGCACATCCCCACGCTGTCCTTCGCCGTGTAGTACGGATGGAAGGGCACCGTGTCCTGCTCGCTCTTCACGTCGATGCCGAGCGGGTTGTTGCTGCCGGTGATGTGCAGCGCCACGACGTGGAGGAACACCACGCCGGTGATGACGAACGGCAACAGATAATGCAGCGCGAAGAAGCGGTTCAGCGTCGGATCGGCGACCGAGAACCCGCCCCACAGCAGCGTCACGATCCAGTTGCCGACCAGCGGCACCGCCGAGAAGAGGTTGGTGATGACGGTGGCACCCCAGTAGGACATCTGTCCCCAGGGCAGCACGTAGCCGAGGAAGGCGGTCGCCATCAGCAGCAGGAACAGGAAAACGCCGGTGATCCACAGGAGCTCGCGCGGCGCCTTGTAGCTGCCGTAATACATGCCCCGGAAAATGTGGATGTAGATGATAGCAAAGAACATCGTCGCGCCATTCATGTGGATATAGCGCAACAGCCATCCGTAATTCACATCGCGCATGATGCGCTGGATGCTGTCGAACGCACCGGTGGCGCTCGGATCGTAGTTCATCGCGAGGAACACGCCGGTCGCGATCATGACCATGAGGTTGATCGTCGCGAGCGCGCCGAAATTCCAGAAGTAGTTGAAGTTTTTGGGCGTGGGGAAGGAGCCGTACTCCTTCTGCATCAGCGTGATCAGCGGAAGACGGGTGTCGATCCAGTTCAGAACCGGGTTCTGAATTTCGCTCTTATGGAGGCCGGCCATAGTGTCCTCGATGGGGTCGCCGAAACGGGGGTGTATTAGGGGCCGGTTTGCAATCCCGCAATGCACCACGCCCTCTCGGGGCGTAACTTTCCCAAACCGGCTTATGCAGGCATAACATCCACTTATGCATGAGACGTTGAAGCCTGCCGCGCAGGCGTGGTTCGAGAGCCTGCGGGACCGGATCTGTGCCACTTTCGAGGCGATCGAACGGGAGCACGGCTCGGCCGCCAGCTTCACACGAAAGCCCTGGGCGCGCGACGAAGGCGGCGGGGGCACCATGAGCCTGATGCATGGCGCCGTGTTCGAGAAGGTAGGCGTGAACGTCTCGACCGTCTGGGGCGAGTTCAGCCCCGAGTTCCGGGCGCAGATCCCGGGCGCCGAGAAGGACCCGAGCTTCTGGGCGAGCGGCATCAGCCTGGTCGCGCACCCACGCAATCCGCGTGTGCCGGCGGCGCATATGAACACCCGGATGCTGGTGACGACGGAGGGGTGGTTCGGCGGCGGCGGCGACATCACCCCCATGCGGCCCGAGAGCGCCGAGGCGCAGGAGGACGCCGCCGATTTCCACGCCGCCTTCCGCACCGCCTGCGACCGGCACGATCCGACCTATTATCCGCGCTTCAAGGAATGGTGCGACCGCTACTTCTTCCTGCCCCACCGCGGCGAGCCCCGGGGCCTGGGCGGAATCTTCTACGACCATTTCCATAGCGGCGACGCCGAGGCCGATTTCGCTTTCACGCGCGATGTCGGGATGGCCTTCCATGACGGCTACAGCGGCATCGTGCGGCGCCGGGCCGGCGAGGCCTTCACGCCGGCCGAGCGCGAGCACCAGCTCGTGCGCCGGGGCCGGTATGTCGAGTTCAACCTGCTCTACGACCGCGGCACGCTGTTCGGGCTCAAGACCGGGGGCAACATCGAGGCCATTCTGATGAGCCTGCCACCCGAGGTGCGCTGGCCCTGAGCGGTCCCCCGCCCGAGATCTGCGCCGTCATCCCCGTCTTGAACGAGGCGGGAGCGATCGGACCCACCCTCGACCGACTCCCGCGCGACCTGGTGCGCCGCGCGATCGTGGTCGACGGCGGCAGCCGCGACGGCACGGTCGAGGAGGCGCGCCGGCATGGGGCCGACATCGTCGTCGAGCGCCGCCCCGGTTATGGCCGCGCCTGCCTCACCGGCGCCGAGCGGGCCGAAGGGGCGGAGCTGTTGCTTTTCTGCGACGGAGACGGTGCCGATTCGGTGGAGGCGGCCGCCGCGCTGATCGCGCCGATCGCCGCGGGCGAGGCCGATTTCGTGCTCGCGACCCGAACCCGCGGGCCTCGCGAGCCCGGCAGCATGGGGTGGCACCAGGTGTTCGCCGGCGAGGCGATCGGCGCGGCACTCGGGCTGCTCGGGGGGGTGCGATACAGCGATATGTGCGCTTTCCGGGCCATCCGGCGCGCCGACCTGCTGCGACTCGGCATGCAGGAAATGACCTACGGGTGGAATCTCGAGATGCAGATCCGCGCGCCGCGCGCCGGCTTACGCACGCGCGAGGTGCCCCTGCCCTATCGGCGGCGGGTGGCGGGGCAGTCGAAGGTGGCGGGGAACTGGCGGGGGACGATCAGGGCTGGGGGGCGGATCGTCCGGACGCTGATTAGGGTTGGGGTATTGGACCGCGCCTCCGGCGGCCCGGGCTCTGCCCCTCGCCATGGGTGCTCGGACCCATGGCGCACACCATGACGAGCCGGCTGGGGCCATAGGGCGCCAGACCCCTTTCCTTTAAGTGATGGGGTCTGGGGCCTTTCGGCCCCAGCGGGTCCAGGGCGGAGCCCTGGCCGCCGGAGGCCATCTTCAAAGGATCACACCCATGTGCAACCCGACCGCGCTTCGCGCGCTGCTGGCCGGCTGAGTGCGCGATGCCGAAAATCACCTACATCTCGCACGACGGCGAACGTAACGAAGTCGACGTCCCCAAGGGGCTTTCCGTCATGCGCGGCGCGGTCTCGAACGGCATACCCGGCATCGATGCCGATTGCGGCGGCGCCTGCGCCTGCGGCACCTGCCATGTCTATGTCGATCCGGAATGGCTGCCGAAGCTCAAACCGATGGTTTCGCCTGAAAGCGAAACGATCGAGCTCGTGTCCGACCGGCGGGACAATTCGCGTCTTTCCTGTCAGATCGAGGTGACGGACGCGCTCGACGGACTCGTGGTGACGACACCGGCCGCCCAAGGGTAGCGATTGGGCCCGGGCGCGTTCCAACCCGCCTCGCTCGATGCGCTGAACTTCCTGCTCGCGGACGTTCGCGGCGCGCTCGGCCCTTATCTCAACGTCTACCTCGTCACGCAGCGTCACTGGCCGCAGGAGAGCGTCGGCTTGGCCTCGACCATCGGCGGCCTGCTCGCCCTCGCGGTGCAGACGCCGATCGGGGCCGCGATCGACGCGACGCGCGCGAAGCGCGGCCTGATCGTGGCGGCGCTCGCGGTGCTGGCGGTCGGCGCGCTGGTGCTTTTCGCGTCTCCGCAATTCTGGCCCGTGACGGCTGCGAACGCCGCGATGGCGGTGGCGGGCGACGTGTTCGGTCCCGCGCTCGCTTCCCTCACGCTCGGGCTCGTCGCGCGTGAGGCGCTCGCGCATCGCCTCGGGCGGAACGCCGCGTTCGACCATGCCGGCAATGTCGCGATCGCCGCCTTGGCGGGGCTGGTGGGGTGGGCGTTTTCGCAGCGTGCCGTGTTCCTGCTGGTGCCGGTATCCGCCGTGCTCGCGGCGGGGGCGGCGCTCAGCATTCCGGCCGAGGCGATCGACCACGATCGCGCGCGCGGTGACGGCAGGGCCGCCGCGCATCGTTCTGCCTGGCGAACGCTGATCGGCAGCCGGAACCTGGTGGTCTATGGTGGCTGCACGATTTTGTTCCACCTTGCCAATGCGGCGCTGCTGCCTCTGGTGGGACAGAAGCTCGCCCTGGCGCACAAGGCGCTCGCGACGATGATGATGTCCGCCTGCATCATTGCGGCGCAGGCGATCATGCTGCCCATTGCCGTGCTGGTCGGCCGGTTTGCCGACCGGATCGGCCGCAAGCCGATCCTGCTGATCGGCTTCGGCATTCTGCCGATCCGCGCGGCTCTCTACACGGTTTCGGATGCGAGCGCCTGGCTGATCGCGGTGCAGCTGCTCGACGGTGTCGGCGCGGGCATTTTCGGCGCGATCACGCCGCTGGTGATTGCCGATGTGATGCGCGGCACCGGACGCTACAACGTGGCGCAAGGGGTGGTGGCGACGGCGCAGGGCATCGGCGCCTCGTGCAGCTTCCTAATCGCGGGCATGCTGGTGGATCGGGCCGGCTACAATGCCGCCTTCCTCACGAGCGCGGCCATCGCCGCGACCGCCTGCGGGGTGCTGTTTTGTCTCCTACCCGAAACGGCACCCCGCAGACGGGGTCTGGGCCCGTTCGGCCCCGGCTTGTCCGGGGCAGAGCCCGGGCCGGCGGAAGTACGCATCCACCCGAACGCATCCCGTTTTGACGATTAACTTTGTCCAAGGGATCGTTTCCGGTCTGGCTGCCGTGGCTCTAAGCGGGCACCTTCGCCGCCGCGCTCACCTCGACCGCAAAATCGCGGCCCACCCAGACATTGTCGAAATTCCGCCAGGTGAACTCGAACCGCGTTCCTTTCGCCGCCGGCGGCAGCGTGGCGAGGTTGATGCCGAGCGAGAGAGGCCTAGTCGGCACATCGGTCCAGGATTTCCACCCGTTCCTGGTCCAGCGCAGGATCGCGGCAACCGGCAGCGCCACGAGAAGCGCGCAGTCGGACGGGATCGTGTCGGGCGCGAAGCCCGGCCGCCAGGGGACCGCTTCGAGCGCGGGCGGGGTGCGCGTGTAGCGGCGGGCGGCTTCCGGCGGCAGGTCGAAGATCGTGCCGTCGGCGAGCGAGCGCAGCAGCTTGATGTGTTCCGAATGGGCCCAGACGAGCGGCATGGCGGAGCCGCTGGGGCGGCCGCGGAAGAGTTCCCGCTCCGGGATGTCGTCGCCGTCCCAGATCTGTTCGGGAATTAGGGCGCCGCAGCTGGTACTGGCTTCGAGCGTCGCGAGCAGCGCCTCGGCCTCCGCGCGGCGGCCGGCGGCGAGCGCGTAGTGGGCGCGCTCGCCGGTGAGCAGCGGCCAGAGCCGGCCGATGCCGGTGCCGTCGAAAGGACGGCCGTCCTCGTGCTCGCCGTAGCCGTCCTTGTTGTAGCGATACCAGCACGGGCCCTGCGGCATTTCCGCGCGGGTGCAATGGTCGATCACCGCCACCGTGCCGAGGATACGGGGATCGTTCGCATCGCGCAGACCGAAACGCACGAGCGCCAGCGCATCGGCGCTGATGATGGCGTTCGCCGGAAAATAGCCTTGCCCGTCGGCACGGTTCTTGACCAGCAGTTCCGCCCCCGGATCGCTGCCGGTGCCGGGGGAGAGATCGGGCGACATACGCAGATAATGGCCTTCGACTCCCGCGGCCCGGGCGAGCGGCGTGTCCTTCGCATAGACCCAGTCGTCGAGGCGCGAATGCCAATAATCGGCGGTTGCGCGCAGGAAGGATGCCGCCTCGGGATCGGCCATGCGCTCGGCCATTGCCGCGGCCGCCACCAGTCCGGCGATCTCGACCGCCAGCGTGAAGGTGGAAAAGCCGCCATTTTCTTCCCAGCGGTCCTGCATCGTCACGGGACCATTGCGCACGACATAGCCCGCCGCAGCGCGCGCCATCGGCCAGTAATCGGCAAGGGCGGATTCCGGAATCGCGCCTTCGCGCAGCGCGAGATCGAGCAGCAGGATCGGGAACGCGACCTCGTCCATCTGCAAGCCGCCCCAATAGGGCGTGCCATCGAGCCAGTTGTTCTGGTTCCAGTGGCCGTCCGGCTCCTGGATCGCGCGCAGATAGTCGAGTACGCCGATCGCCTCGGCGCTGGCGCCGGCGGCCAGCAGCCCGCCCGCCGTCTCCACCAGGTCGCGCGGCCAGACCAGGTGATAGCCGCCGAGATCGTCATCGCCCTTGCTCGCCCCCCAGGGGATCGAGAGCGAGGCGATGAAGCCGCCGCGGAAGGACGGGGCTTCGTGCGATCGCAGCACCGCCGTGCTGACCCGATAGGTGTTGTGGCCGTGCGCGATCCGGTCGAGCGGACGCAGCCGGCTCTGCCAATCGTGCCAGCGCGCTGCGTATTCGTCGGCAAGCATGGCGAAATCGTCGGCCAGGCTCGATCGCACGCGGAAGGCGGCCTCCGACGCGGAGTGGCCGAAGCCCAGCGCCAGCACGCAGGTACCGTCCTCGGGAAGAGCGAGCTCACCCGTGAGCGCCACGTTGCCGCGCGCCGCGCGCTCGAACTGCCAGGTCAGGCGGAGATGCTGGGCCAGATCCTGCCAGCCGTCGCTCACGCCGACGAAGCCGGCCGACCGGGCGAGCCACGGGACCGAGGCACCCAGCGCCAGACCCGTGCCGCTCCCCTCGGCGAACAGCATGGACTGGCCCTTATAGTCGCCGGTCCATGCGGTGTTGTCCGCGCCGGCATTCACGAGATGCGGGGCGAGCAGAACGTGCAGGCGCAGGGCGGGACCGCGCAGCGTCTCGAGCCGGATGTGCTGGAGCACCACCGCGCGGCGGGGGTCGGAGATCACCCGTTTATGGATGCGGAAGCGCGGCGGCGAGCCATCCGTGGTGCGGTGGGTATTGACCAGCTCGTAAGCCGGGACGCCGTCGGCGAGGGTCGTGACGGCGCTTTCGGTGTCACGCTTCTCCTCGGCGAAGAAGCTGACGCCGTCGGTGACGATGAGCCCGCAATCGCGGATGCAGGCCTGATCCACACGCGGGTAGTAGCATTCGTTGAGGATGCCGTGGCTCAGGGTGAACCAGACCTGGCTCGCCGAACGCAGCGCGGTGCCGATGCCGGACTTGTCGCTACTGGTCCAGCGCGGGGAAATCCCCGGCCGCCCTGGTGCTTCCATTGCCGGCACTCCCTCAATAGAACCCTGGCCGGAAGCCTAGCGGAGGGCGGGAATGGGTTACAGGGTAGCGGTGGTGGGCGCGACGGGCGCGGTCGGGCGGGAGATGCTGAAGACGCTCGCCGAGCGCAACTTTCCGGTCAGCGACATCGCGGCCCTCGCCTCGGCCCGTTCGGCGGGCGCCGAAGTGAGTTTCGGCGAGGACCGGGTACTGCGGGTCCAGTCGCTGGAGAATTTCGATTTCGCGGGATGGGATATCGGGCTCTTCAGCCCGGGTGCCGCGATCTCGGCCGTGCATGCGCCGCGCGCGGCGGCGGCGGGCTGCATCGTGATCGACAATACCAGCCAGTTCCGCATGGAGCCGGACGTCCCGCTCGTGGTGCCGGAGGTGAACCCCGAGGCGCTGACGCGCTATGCGAAGCGGCGGATCATTGCCAACCCGAATTGCAGCACGATCCAGATGGTCGTGGCGCTCAAGCCGCTGCATGACCGTTATCACTGCAAGCGCGTCGTGGTTTCGACCTATCAGTCGGTCTCCGGGGCGGGCAAGGAGGCGATGGACGAGCTCTACGGCAACACGCGCGCCGTGTTCGTGAACGACCCTCCCAAGACCGAGAATTTCACGAAGAACATCGCCTTCAACGTGATCCCGCACATCGATGTCTTCCTCGAGGACGGCAGCACCAAGGAAGAGTGGAAGATGGCGGTGGAAACGCGGAAAATCCTCGATCCCGATATCGCGGTTTTCGCGACCTGCGTGCGGGTTCCGGTGTTCATCGGCCACGCTGAGGCGGTGACCGCGGAATTCGAGGAGCCGGTGAATGTGGGCGAGGCGCGCGATCTGTTGCGCAACGCGCCCGGAATCGTCGTGCTCGATAGCCGTGAGGATGGCGGGTATGTCACGCCCGCAGAGGCACAGGGGGAGGATGCGACCTATGTGAGCCGGTTGCGGCGCGATCCGACCGTGCCGAACGGGCTCGGCTTCTGGTGTGTCGCCGACAATCTCCGCAAGGGAGCGGCGCTCAATGCCGTGCAAATCGCGGAGGAGTTGATCGCGCGCTCGCTGCTGCGCGACGCGGCCTGACGGCCGCTGGCCGATGAGTGCGCCGATCACGGCCGGCGCGCTTGGTGCGTGCGCGCGGCTGGAAAGTGGCATCGAGGTCGTCGCGGGTTGCCTGCGTCTCCGCATCGAGGCGCTGCGGCCGGATATTCTGCGCCTGCGAGCCACGCTGGCCGGCGGGCCATGGGACGAATGGCCATCGTTCGCGGTATTGCCGGAAGCGCGGCAGGCGCGGCTTTCGGTCCAGTCGATCGATACCGAAGATACATTTGGTTTCAAAACGGATGCGCTCCGGACGCATATCGAGCGCACGACCGGCAGGTTGCGCGTATCCGCGCCGGACGGCCGCATCCTGCACGCGGATGCACCCGATCTTCCCATGCAGTTCCAGAATGGCGGGTTCACGCTGTTCAAAACGATCCTGCCGGAGGAGACCTATTTCGGTCTCGGCGACAAACCGGGGCCCCTTGTCCGCAACGGGCGGGCCTTCACCTTCTGGACGGCCGACCCGCATAACTACCAGGAATCGACCGACCCCATCTACAAGAGCATACCTTTTGCGCTGGGCGTGACGGCGCCCCGGGCGCAGGGAATTCTGCTCGACAATACCTACCGGAGCCATTTCGATTTCGGCAAACGTCACCGCGACGTGCTCGAGATCGACGCCGAAGCGGGACCGCTCGATCTTTATCTGATCTTCGGCCAATCGCCGAAAGCAGTGCTGAAATCATACCGTTTTCTGACCGGAGCGGCCCCGCTGCCGCCGCTCTGGAGTTTCGGCCATCAGCAATCGCGCTACAGCTACATGAGCGCCGAGGAAGTGCGGGCGGTGGCGCAACGCTTCCGGACCGAGCGCTTTCCCAACGACGTGATCTATCTCGATATCGACTTCCAGGACCGGTTCCGTACTTTCACTACCGATCCTGAGCGGTTCTCCGATTTGGCCGGGCTGGTAAGCGATCTCGACGCGATCGGCACGCGCGTGGTGGCAATTGCGGACGCACCGATCGCCGTTGTCGAGGACGGCAGCTATGCGACGTATGGGAGCGGACTCGCCGGCGATCATTTTCTGCGCGATCGCGACGGCGGGCTCTTTGTGGGCCCCATGTGGGGCGGCCATTCGGCCTATCCCGATTTTGCCCGGCAGGCGACGCGCCTCTGGTGGGCCGAACAGCAGCAGCCTTTTCTGACGGCGGGAATTGCCGGCCTGTGGAACGACATGAACGAGCCGGTGGTGTTCGGACCGCGCGGGCCGGCGACGATTCCGCTGGATATGCCGCATCGGGTGGAAGAACCCGACTCCCCTGCCCGCTCGGCCGATCACGCGGAAATCCACAATGTCTATGGGCTGCTCAATACCCGCGCCACGTTCGAGGGGATGCGGGCCTTCGTGCCGAGTAAGCGCCCTTATGTGCTCACACGCTCCACCTTCGCGGGCGGGCAGCGCACGGCCACCACCTGGACCGGCGACAATTCCGCGACCTGGCACCATTTGCGGCTCGGGATTGCCATGCTGGTCAATCTGGGGCTCTCCGGATTTCCGTTCGCCGGCGCCGATCTCGGCGGATTTTTCGGCTCCGCGCCGGCAGAGCTGCTGACGCGCTGGTATCAGATCGGCGCCTTCACGCCGATGTTCCGCAACCACGCTTTTCAGGACACGCTGCATCGCGAACCGTGGCTGGACGGCGAGCCGCATCTGTCGATCCGGCGCCGTTTCACCGAGATCCGCTACCGGCTCCTGCCTTACCTCTACACGCTGGCCGAAGAGGCAAGCCGCAGTGGCGTTCCGCCGATGCGGCCGTTATTCCTCGAATTTCCGGAGACCGCCCATACGGGCACGACTCATCGTTGCGATCCTTTCGTGCAGTTCATGCTCGGTCAAGCGCTGATGATCGCGCCCGCGCCCTTCGCAGAGTTCCGTGACAGCTACACCGTGCGGCTGCCCGGCGGCGCCTGGTACGATTACTGGAGCGGCGAACGTTTGCCCGCCGATCCGGCGAATCCGCAGCGCACGAAGGCGCCGGAAATCCGCCAGTGTCTGGAAACCATCCCGGTATTTGCACGCAGCGGCACGATCATCCCGCACCAGCCCTTGGTGCAAAGCACCGCCGAAAGGCCGGCCGGGTTGTTAGAGCTGCGGATCTATCCCGGGGCGAACGCGGCCGGCACCGTCTATTGGGACGAAGGCGACGGATACGGCTACCAGACCGGCGGCTTCACGCGTATCGCCATCAGCCTCACCAGCCTCAGTGACGGTTACGACCTCCATGTGGCGCCCCGGGAAGGAAATCTCACACCCTGGTGGAGCGGGCTGCGCTTCGTGCTCCATGACGTGCCAAGGCTGCCCACGGCTATCGACGGGCCGGCGGACGATATTGCCTACGATGCGGCGAGCCGTCGTCTCAGCTTTTCCATTTTGGGGGCGCTTTCGGATATCCGGTTGCGTTTGCGGGTTTAAACGCCTCCGGCGGCCAGGGGCTTTGCCCCTGGACCCCACTGGGGCCATAGGGCCCCAGACCCCATTCTGTTTGGGGGCGTTGCGTCGCCGATCGTATTCGATGACTGTTGAAACCCCTCCAAAGTGAAGGGGTCTGGGGCCATCCGGCCCCAGTGGGGTGCAGGGGCGAAGCCCCTGCCCGCCGGAGGCAAACTTACCTTTCCCGAAGCCGCGGCAACAACTCGACCAAATTACAAGGCCGATGCCGCGAATTCAGTTGGTGCACCAGAATTCCGTCCCAGCCGTCCTTCACCGCGCCAGTGCTGCCGGGCAGCGCAAAGAGCAGCGTGCCGCCGGCCACGCCACCCACCGCGCGGGACTGCATCGCCGACGTGCCCACGCTCTGATAGCTTAGCATCCGGAACAGTTCGCCGAATCCCTCGATCGTCTTGTCCAGCAGGCGGCCGAACACTTCGGGCGTCACATCGCGGCCGGTGATGCCGGTGCCGCCCGTGGTGATCACGACGTCGACCGCCGGGTCCGCGATCCAGGCGCGCAGCCGGGCTTCGAGGGCAGCCGGGTCGTCGCGCTCGATGGCACGCGCGGCAAGTTCGTGACCTGCTCTCAGGATTCGCTCGGCGAGCGCATCGCCGGACGTGTCGTTCGCCGCCGTGCGGGTGTCGGAGACCGTGAGCACCGCGATGCGCACGGAGCGGAAGGTGCGGCTCTCGTCGATGCCGATCATGCGCGGCGCTCGGCCTCGCGCGCCCGGCGGTAGCCGGGACGGGCGCGCATGTGTTCGAAATGGGCGGCGAAGGCTGCCGGGATGCGGTCGCCGAGGCCGATCACGGTTGCCAGTTGCAACGCGAAGCCAACGGAGATGTCGGCGGCGGTGAAGCGGTCGGCCGCGAGATAGGTGCCCAGGAGGCGCGAGGCACTGGTCTCCAGCTTCGACGTGAAGCGCCGCGCCGCCTTTTCGGCGAGCTCGGCGGCACCCGGCGCATTTGGCTCATGCCGCGCGTAACGCAGATAGGTGGTCAGCGGAATCGTGAACGTCGCTTCGCCCATCAGGAGGAAATCCAGATAGTCCGCATAGCCGGGTTCGTCCGGAGCGACCGCGAGCGATGACGAGCCGTGGCGCGTGGCCAAATAATGACAGATCGCGGCACTTTCGGTCAGGCGCATCTCGCCATCGATCAACAGGGGCACGGTGCCGGCGGGGTTGATGGAGAGATAATCCGATGCTTGCTCCCGCGGCGGGAACGGCAGGACGTGCAGCGTGTAGGGCAATCCGAGCTCTTCGAGCGCCCATAGCGCGCGGAAGGAACGCGCGCCGCGCGAATGGTAGAGCGTGACCATGTTCAGGCGGCCTTCGCCTGGTGGGCGACACGCACCAGATTGGCGAGCACGTCGCGCGCGGTCCGGACGCGGTCGGCGACCGAGAGATCGCCGGTCAGCGCCAGCTTATGGTCGGGACGCAATTTGATGCTTCCCTTGCGGGTGCCGAGCCACGCCACCAGCCCCGCCGGATTGGCGAAATGGTGGTTGCGGAACTGGAACACCATGCCTTTGGGGCCGGCTTCCAGCTTCTCCACGCCAGCCTCGCGACAGGCGCGCTTGAGCGCCACGACATGCAGCAGATTCTCGACTTCCCCAGGCAGCTTGCCGAACCGGTCGACGAGTTCGGCGGCCATCGCCTCGCTCTCGGCATCGTTCGTGAGGGCGCCGATGCGCCGGTAGAGCCCGAGCCGGACCGGGAGGTCGCGCACATACTCGTCGGGAATCAGAACCGGCAGACCGAGATTGATGTTCGGGGTCCAATCGCGTTCCTCGGCGCGGCGGCGACCCTTCTCGGTGCGCAGTTCCGCGACCGCATCTTCGAGCATCTGCTGGTAGAGCTCGATCCCGACCTCGCGGATATGGCCGCTTTGCTCGTCGCCCAACAGATTACCGGCGCCACGGATGTCGAGATCGTGGCTGGCGAGCGTGAAGCCCGCGCCCAGCGTATCGAGCGACTGCATGACGGTGAGCCGCTTTTCGGCGGCCGGCGAGAGCGTGTGGTTCGGCGGCCAGGTGAGGTAGGCGTAGCCGCGCTGCTTGCCGCGGCCGACGCGGCCGCGCAGCTGATAGAGCTGGCCGAGACCGAACAGATCGGCGCGGTGGATGATGAGTGTGTTCACCGCCGGCATGTCGAGGCCGGACTCGACGATGTTGGTGGAAAGCAGGATGTCGTAGCGGCCGTCGCCGAACTCGGTCATGACGCGCTCGAGCTCGGTCGCGGCAAGCCTCCCATGCGCCTCGATCAGTTTTGCATCGGGCACGATCTCGCGCAGCCGCTCGGCCATGCGCGGCAGATCCTCGATGCGCGGCACGACGCAGAAGACCTGGCCGCCGCGAAAACGCTCGCGCTGGATCGCTTCCTTCATCACCACATGGTCGAACGGCATGATGAAGGTGCGGACCGCGAGCCGGTCGACCGGGGGCGTTGCGATCAGGCTCATTTCGCGCACGCCAGTCAGCGCCAGTTGCAGCGTGCGCGGGATCGGCGTCGCGGTGAGCGTCAGCACATGGATGTCGGCCTTGAGCGCCTTGAGCCGCTCCTTGTGGGCGACGCCGAAATGCTGCTCCTCATCGACGATGACGAGCCCGAGATGCGCGAACTCGATATTCTTCGCGAGCAGCGCGTGCGTGCCGATCACGATCTGCACCGAGCCCTCGGCTATGCCGCGTTTCGTCTCGGCGGCCTCCTTGGCGCTCACCATTCGCGAGAGCTGGCCGATATTGACGCCGAGGCCCGCGAACCGGTTGCGGAACGTGCGGAAATGCTGGCGCGCGAGCAGGGTGGTCGGCACCACCACCGCGACCTGTGCGCCGGACATCGCGACCACGAAGGCCGCGCGCAGCGCCACTTCGGTCTTGCCGAAACCGACATCGCCGCAGATCAGCCGGTCCATCGGCTTGCCGCTCGCGAGATCTTCGAGCACGTCGGCGATCGCGCGCGACTGGTCCTCGGTTTCGGCGAACGGGAAGCGCGCGCAGAATTCGTCCCAGGCGCCTTCGGGCGGCGCCACGATCGACGCCTCGCGCAGGCGGCGTTCGGCCGCGACGCGGATCAATTCGCCGGCCATGTCGCGGATGCGCTGTTTCATGCGCGCCTTGCGCGTCTGCCAGGAGGCGCCGCCGAGCTTGTCGAGCGCCACACCCTGCGCGTCGCTGCCGTAGCGCGAGAGAAGCTCGATATTCTCGACCGGCAGGAACAGCTTCTCTTCGTTGTCGTAGATCAGGCGAAGGCAGTCGTGCGGGGCCGCGCCGACGGTCAGCGTTTCAAGCCCGTCATAGCGGCCGATGCCGTAATCCTGATGCACGACGAGATCGCCCTCGGCGATTTCGGTCGCCTCGGCGATGAACTCTTCCGCGCGCTTGCGGCGTCGGGGCGGGCGGCTGATGCGTTCGCCGAGCAGATCCTGCTCGCCGACCAGCGCGAACGATTCAGCGAGAAAGCCGCGCTCGACCGGCAGCGTCACCAGGCCGACATGGTTTTTGCGAAGTTGCTGCGCCTCGCCCCAGCTTTCGAAACTTTCGGCGCGGATGCCATGCTCGCGCAGCAGGGTGGCAAGACGTTCGCGCGAGCCGCGGGACCAGGCGGCGAGATAGGTGCGCCGTCCCTGCGCCGCCCAGCTCTCGGCCTGCGCCTTGAACTGCTCGAAGACCGGCGTGCCGGCGGCGCTGCGTTCGGTGAAGATGGGCCCCGGGCGGCCGCCCGCCTCGATGCCGGCGGCACCCTCGGGCATGCCGTAGGGGCTCAGCTCCAGCACCGGCGCATGCGCCTCGAGCAGCAACTGCCAATCCTCGCGCATCAGATAGAGCCGGTCCGGCGGCAGCGGCCGGTAGGGCAGCTCGCCCTCGCGGGCCGGCATGCGCCTGGCGTCGTAATGGTCCGTGATCATTTCGAGACGGCGCTCGAGCGCGTCGTCGGTCTGCGCATCGAGCGACAGCGCTGCCGAGGGAATATAGTCCGAGAGCGTTTCGAGCCGGTCATGGAACAGCGGCAGCCAGTGCTCCATGCCGGGCGCGCGATGGCCTTCGGAGATGGAAGCGTAGAGCGGGTCGTGCGAGGCGGCCTGGCCGAAGAGCTCGCGCCAGTGGGTGCGGAAACGTGAGACGCTGTCGCGGTCGAGCGGCACCTCGCTCACCGGACGCAGCGCGAAGGCGGCGGCGCTCTCGCGGCTGCGCTGGGTCTGGGGGTCGAAGCGGCGGATCGCATCGACCACGTCGCCGAAGAAATCGAGCCGCATTGGCTCGGTCTCGCCGCTCGGAAACACGTCGATGATGCCGCCACGGACGGCGAACTCGCCCGGTTCCATGACGGTGTCGGCGCGCACATAGCCGTTGGCATCCAGGAACGCGATGAGCCGCGCCGGATCGAGCGTGCCGCCGGCGGCGACCGAGAGCGTGCTGCCGGCGAACATGGTGCGGGGCGGAATGCGCTGCACGAGCGCATTCACGCTCGTCAGCACGATCGGACCACGCGCACCGCGGGTTTCGGCCAGGCGCGCAAGGGTGGCGATGCGTTCGGAGACGATCGCCGCGCCGGGCGAGGTGCGGTCGTAGGGCAGACAATCCCAGGCCGGGAAGCGCAGGATTTCGCGTTCGGGGGCGAAGAAGCCGATCAGATCGGCCAGGCGCGTCATCCGCGCGGCATCGCGCGCAACATGGAGCACGGGCCCGTCATGCTCGGCGGCGCGGCGGATCAGCAGCAGCGCGTCGATGCCTTCGGGGGCGCCATAGACGATGGTCATGCGAGGGGGCCGGCTCCGCGCGCGGCGAACCGGCGCATGGTCTCCAGGGTGGCGCAGAATTCGTGGTCCGCGGGGATCGGCTGCATGCCCGTCAGCCACTCAGCGAGCCAAGGATCGGGAAGTTCGAGCAGACGCTCGAAAAGGTCGAGTTCGGCCTCCGAGAAGCCGGCGAGATGGACTTCGACATAGCCGCCCACCAGCCAATCGGCTTCCTTCGTACCCCGATGGGTGGCGCGGAACAGCAGTCGGCGGCGGCGCGCGTCGATCACGGCCGCTGAGGTTTCGCTCATGGTGGCCGTGACATATAGCGGGCGCGTGCCCGATGCCACCCCGGAACCCGATCCGCTCGGGCCCCTGCTGGGGCCCGTGACCGAACTGCGCGGGGTCGGGCCATCGCTGGCCGCGGCGCTGGCGCGGCTCACCGGCGGGACACGGGTACTCGATCTTCTGTTCCACCTGCCCGAGAGTTTCATCGACCGGCGCGCGCGCCCTTCGATCCGCGCGGCGACTCCAGGCAGCGTGGCGACACTCGAGGTCGAAGTCGTGCGACACGAGGCGCCGGCCAACACGCGGCAGCCCTGGCGTGTGATCGTGCGCGACGCGAGCGGGTTCGCCGAACTCGTGTTCTTCCAGCCGGCGCGGGCGCAGGCGCTGGTGGCGGGCGCGAAGCTGCTGGTCTCGGGCAAGCTCGACCGTTTCGGCGACCGGCTGACCATGCCGCATCCGGATCATATCGTGCCGGTGGACCGGCCGGATGCGCTGCCGCCGGTGGAGCCGGTTTGGCCGCTCACCGCGGGCCTCTCGCCGCGCGTGCTGCGGGGGGCAATGGTGCGCGCGCTCGCCGCGCTGCCCGACCTGCCGGAGTGGCACGATCCGGCGCTTCTGCGGCGGGAGGGGTGGCTGGCTTTCGCCGCGTCGCTGCGGGCGCTTCATGCCCCTGCCGAGGCACCGGGTACGGCCGTACGGGCGCGCCTCGCTTATGACGAGCTGCTCGCGCACCAGGTGGCGATCGCCTGGGTGCGGCGCCGCGAACGCGGGCGGCCGGGGCGCGCGCTCGCCGGGGACGGGTCGCTGCGGGCACAGGCGATCGCGCGCTTCGGACATCCGCTCACGGCGGCGCAGGCGGCGGCGCTCGCCGAGGTCGATGCGGATCTGGCGGCACCGCGCCGCATGCTGCGCTTGCTGCAGGGCGATGTCGGCTCGGGCAAGACGCTGGTCGCGGCCATGGCGATGCTGCGGGCAGTCGAGGCCGGTGCGCAGGCGGCGCTGATGGCGCCGACGGAATTACTGGCGCGGCAGCACCATCGCACGCTGACGCGCATCCTGCCGGTGCCGGTGGCGTTGCTCACCGGGAGCGTCAAGGGCACGGCCCGACGCAACACGCTGCTCGGCCTCGCGGCCGGACGCATTCCGCTGGTGGTGGGCACGCATGCTTTGTTCCAGGAGGCGGTGGAATATCGCGATCTCGGACTCGCGGTGATCGATGAGCAGCACCGGTTCGGCGTGGATCAGCGGCTTTCGCTCGGCGCCAAGGGGAAACTCGCCGATCTTCTCGTGATGACGGCGACACCGATTCCGCGCACGCTGCTGCTCACCCAATGGGGAGAGATGGCGGTGAGCCGGATCACCGAGAAACCCGCGTGCCGGCTGCCAGTGAAGACCACGCTCCATTCGGTGGCGCAGTTGCCCGATGTGGTGGCGGCCGTGGCGCGGGCGCTCGATCGTGGCGACCGCATTTACTGGGTGTGTCCCATGGTGGAGGAGAGCGCGGCCCTCGACGCGGCGGCGGCGGAGGCACGGTTCCGCGATCTGCGCCGACATTTCGGCAGCCGCGTCGGACTGGCGCATGGGCGGCAGCCCGCGGAGCTGCGTGAGGCGGCGCTCGGCGCCTTCGCGCAGGGAGATACGCCGCTTCTGGTGGCGACGACCGTGATCGAGGTCGGGGTCGACGTGCCGGAGGCCAACGTGATGGTGGTGGAACATGCCGAGCGCTTCGGCCTCGCACAGCTCCATCAGCTGCGCGGGCGGGTCGGCCGGGGCGCGGCGGCGAGCTACTGCCTGCTGCTGCACGAAGACGACATCGCCGAACCGGCGCGGCGGCGTCTGGTTCTGCTGCGGGATACCGAGGACGGTTTCGCGATCGCCGACGAGGATTTCCGGATCCGCGGCGGGGGCGATCTGCTGGGGCGGAAACAATCCGGGCAGCCCGGCTGGCGCCTGGCCGACCCGGTGGAACATGAGGGGTTGTTACGGATGGCAAGCCGCGATGCGGCGTTGCTGCTCGAGCGCGACCCCACTCTGGCGGGCGAGCGGGGGCGCGCCGTACGATTGCTGCTGCGGCTGTTCGCACGGGGCGACGCGTTGCGGACATTGGAGGCGGGCTGATGCGCGGATGGCTGGGCGGATTGATCCTCCTGTGGGCGGCCGGCGCGCATGCCGAGCCGGCACTCTGGGCGGTCCAGGGTAAGCACGCCACCATATATCTGTTCGGCACGATGCATATGCTGCCGCACGCCGCCGAATGGTACACCCCGAAAGTCCGGAAGGCGTTCGAGAGGAGCGAGGTGCTCTGGGAAGAGGCGGATGTCGGCATCGGCGATCCCGCGAAGCTTGTTTCGATCATGCAGCAGGCGATGTCGAGAGAGAATCTGTTCACCCTGCTGCCGCCGGATTACGCGACGAAACTGCGCGCCGAGCTTGCCAAATGCGGCTTGCCGGACATGGCCGTGGCGCATCTCAAGCCCTGGATGGCGGCGATGATGCCGAGCGTGTGCGCCATGATGCAGGATCATGTTTCGGGAGAGGGCCCGGCGCCCTCGCTCGGACCGGAAGCGACGCTCCTGCAGGCGGCGCAGCAGCAGGGCAAGGCGGTGGCCTATTTCGAGACTGCGGAGCAGCAGATCCAGTATCTCGCGAAGGGCTCGCAGCAGACGCAGCTGAAGCAGCTCGAGGACGCGATCGATGAGGCCGCCGGCAGCTCGGGCAAAGCGTTCGGCGACATGGAAACCGCCTGGCTTGCCGGCGACGAGGCCGGGCTGGCGCGCGAGGTGGACCGGCTGCGGCGCGAGGATCCGGCCGAGTATCGCACGATCTTCACCGAGCGGAACGCCCGTTTCGCAGAACGGATCGCGGAGATGGCGCGCGGCGACGGGGTTTATTTCGTGGCGATCGGCGCCGGCCACCTCGTCGGTTCCGGCTCGGTGCGGGAACAATTGAAAAAATTGGGCTTTTCGGCAAGTCCGATGTGAAGGACGACGACGTCCTTTCAAAACAGATGCAGCTTTTTTGCTTCGTTTTCTTCGGAAACGGACGAGTCGTCGAATTTCGCCATCTCGAATTCCACCCGACAATGGCCGCAATCCGCAAACCGCACCGACCCGCCATGTGCCCGGGCCACTTCCCGCACGATCGCGAGTCCGAGTCCTGCCCCGTCTGAGGCGCCGGAAGCAAAGCGCTCGAAGACGCGTTCGCGGTCGGTTTCCTGAACCCCTGGCCCCTCGTCCTCGATGGCAAGCCGGACGTGATCGCCGGATGGCTGCGCGCGAAGCGTAATCGTGCCGCGCCCATGCCGGAGCGCGTTCTCGAGCAGATTGCGGACGAGATCGGTCAGATCGGAAGCGCGTCCCTGCACCGGCAGGAGGTCGGGCAGGAAGATGTCGAGGCGACGGCCTTGCCCATGCACGAGCGGCAGTACCGAGGCCGCCGCTTCGCGGGCTGCCCGGGCCAGATTCGTCGGGCCGAGCTGGGCCGTGCCCGCTTCGAGTCGCGCGAGCCGGAGCAATTGGTCGATGCGGCGCTTCAGACTGGCGAGATCCTGCTCGATTGCTGGCCAATCGGTCTGCCCGGTCGAAGACGCACGGCGCAGCCGCAGATCGAGCACCGCGAGGGGCGTGCGCAATTCGTGGGCGGCGTTGCCCACGAAGCGCTGCTCGGCGCGCAAGGCTTCCGCCAGGCGGTCGAGCGCGCCGTTCATCGCTCGCGCGAGCGGGCGCAGTTCGGCGGGGAGCCGGTTTTCCGAGATGCGGGAATCGGGTCTCGCGGGCCCGACCTGGCTCGCCTCCTCGACCGCGCGGGTCAGGGGACGCAGCGTCCAGGCGCTGACGAACCAGAGCAGCGCCAGCAGAACGAGGGTGAACAGGGCCAGGACGAGCGCATCCTGATATGGCTCCTGCGCGAGGAAGCGCAGCGCGGGCGGAAACGTCAGGACCAGCTTTGCGCGGCGTTCCGGGGCGTCGAGCCAGCCGGCCGCGAGCAGAGACGCGAGGCAGACCAGGAAGGCCGAAAGCACGAGGCGGCCGCGCAGGCTTTGGAGCAGAGAGGCGCGATTCATGCGCCGAGGCGGTAGCCGATGCCGCGGACGGTTTCGACCCGATAATGGCCGAGCTGGGTCAGTTTGCGGCGCAAGCGCGACACGACGGCCTCGAGCGCGTTGGGCGTGACGTCTCCATCGAGCCGATAGATGCGATCCTGGAGCAAATCGCGCACCACGATGGAGTCCCCGGCGCGCAAGAGGGCTTCGAGGACGGCAGCCTCCCGCGCCGTCAGATCGAGGCATGTCTCACCATGGCGCAGCGTGCGGGTTGCCGGCTCGAAGCGCAGATCGCGCCAGGTATAGGAAGGCTCGGACTTCAGGCCGGGCCGGCGCAGCAGCGCCCGCAAGCGGGCTTCGAGTTCCGCGGGCGCGAAGGGCTTCACGAGGTAGTCGTCGGCCCCCGCGTCGAGGCCGCGCACCCGATCCTCGACGCCGTCGCGCGCCGTCAGGATCAGCGTCGGCGGACCCCGGAGTACCTGCAGCACGTCGATCCCATCCATGTCGGGCAACCCGAGATCGAGGATGATGGCATCGTGCGTGCGGCGCGCGGCAAGCGAGAGAGCGCTTGCGCCGTCGGGGGCCTTATCGAGATCGAAGCCCCGTTCGGAGAGATGGGCGGCAAGCATGTCGCGCAGCGCGGCGTTGTCTTCCACGAGAAGAAGTTTGACGGTCATCGGTCCGCTCTGAGCATCATGTTGGTCAGAACGTGACTTTGATGCCGCCATAACCCGCGATGGGGGTGCCGGGGTTGGCGGTGCGCGTGTTGGTGACGCCGCCCGGGACGAAGCGCCACGGCACGTCACCCACGGGGCCGAAACCGCCGTACGTGTCGTAGCGGCGGTTGGTGATGTTGTTCGCCAGTCCGAACAGCGTGATGTGCGGCGTCAGCGCGTAGCTCGCATGGAGGCCGAGGAGGACATAGCCGCCCACCGGCTTCGACAAGTTCGCTTCGTCGCCGAACCGGTAGACGCTGCTTTGCAGAACCGCGGAGGCGCCGACGCTCCAGCGTGGGCTGGCCTGCCAATCGGCGAGCAACGTGCCGCGATGGAGCGGAATTCCGGGAATCCGGTCGCCGGGCACGACATGGATCAGGCCATTGGCGTCCGCGCCTGGGCTGTTGGGGCTGTTCAGAGTGAGGCCGTTCTGAAAGGTCGCATCCGTGTAGGCGTAGCCCGCCTGGAGTCGTAGCCGATCGCTCTCGAAGCGCAAATTGGCCTCGACACCCTGCCGCAGCGTCGCCCCGGCGTTCGTGTAGTAGGCGAGGTTCGCATTGTAGATCGTCGATTCGTAATAGAGGTCGTCTTCTGTCTTCGTGTGGTAGTAATCCGCATTCCAGACGAGCGTGCCGTCGCCGATCTGGCCGATCGTGCCGCGCGCGCCGATCTCGACGGTGCGCGCCACGACCTGCTTCAGATTGGGATCGCCCACGAAGAAGTTCAGCAGGGTGCAGGGATTGGCCGGACTCGCGCAGGAAAGCTCGGTCGGCGTCGGTGCTCGGTTCGTCTCGGTGTAGCTGGCATAAAGCGTCAGCGCCGGCAGCGGGTGCCAGGTGAGGCCGGCCGTCGGGTTGAAGCGGCCATAGCTGTGCTGTCCGTTCACCGGACCGCCCAGCTGGTCCGCAAGGTCGATCTCCGCGTTGTTGAAACGTCCGCCCATATGCAGGAACAAACTGGGCAGGATCGTGAACAGATCGTCGGCATAGAGGCCGAAATAGCGCGTCGTCGTCGCCACACGGACGGGTGTGACACCCTGGCTCGGCTGATCGATGGTCACACCGGGACCGATGAAGAGGTGCGATACCGGGGTGATGCCACCGATCTGGGTGAATGCGTCGAACAGCGTGTTGGAGCCGTCAAAGCTGCCGCCGACCAGGAATCGGTTGCGGTGTCCAAACCACTCCGCCGTGCTCGTCACATCGGCGGCAGCGCCGTAGGCCTGCGAGTCGATGCCCTCGTTCACCAGGCCTGAATAGGTTCCGCCATTGAGGAAATCATTGACCGCAAGCCCGCCCCGGGTCGTCACCACCGAGCCGTCGCTCTGATTGCAGAGCAACCCGGGCTCCGCCGAACAGCTCGCGAGCTCTTCCGTGACGCCATTCGGAATGCGCTGCGAGAGATCCTGAAAGTAAGCGACGGAATGCAGCGCGATCGTGTCGGAAAGCTTGTCCGTGGCGTTCAGGTTGAAGGCGACGTATTTATTGTAAACCGTATTCGGGCCGGAGAAGATGCTGCCGATATCGTAATTGAGCGCCTGCACGGGGGTGGCGCCGGGATTGCCGAGCGTGTCGCTTGCGGCCGTGACATTGGCGTGAACCTCGAGATCGTCGTGACGCCAGCCGAGATCCGAATAGAGCCGGTAGAGCGTCGAGTTCTGTGTCTGTCGGAACCCGCCGTCGCTGGTGATGTCCGCCGACGCGTAGAGCGCGAAATCGCCGAGACGCCGCCCGTACTCGACGGTCCCGGAGCCCCGCCCATAGCTGCCGCCCGAGCCTGTGAAGCTGGCGCCCTGGAACGAAAACCCGTCCTTGAGACGCACATCGACGGCACCCCCCAATGCATTGAGACCGAACAGCGGATTCGAGGCCTCGATATCGACGCTCCGGATCGCCGCCGGTGGGATCAGGTCCCAGTTGACGGTGTCGCCGAACGGATCGTTGAAGCGGGCGCCGTTGACATAGACCGCGATACCTTCCGCCGTGCCGGCCACGGGCGACGCCGTGAAGCCACGGAAATTGATATCGGGCTGGAACGGATTGCCGTCCACGTCGGTGAGTGACGCGGAGGGGATTTCCGCGAGGATCGCACCAGTCAGGCTCGGGATGCCGGTCCGCGCGATCGCCTCGGGCCCGAGCACATAGGTGGTTTGCGGCAAATTGAGGCTGTCGAGACCCCCACCATGCACTTCGCTGGGGGCCACGACCACGATTTCGTCCATAGTATCCGGCGCGGTCTGCGCGCGGGCCACGGGGGCGAGAGTCGCGATCAGCGGCAGGAAGGCGAAGGGCGCAAGGCGGGTCGGCATCGCGGCTGCCAGTTACCCTGACACGCTGTCAGTTCCGTGTCAGTCCGGTGTCAGGTTCGTTAAGATTGCCGCCCGCCCCGTGCGCGGCCCAGCGGGTTGCGGCCAGGGCGGCTTTCGGTGTGGACTCCGCCGCCAGCAACGGACGCGGGAGACGAGGGTGAGCGACCAGAACCGTATGTGGAAACTCGCGGCTCGCCCGGTGGGAATGCCGAAGCGCAGCGATTTCCGGCTCGAAACCGGGACCGTGCCCCCGCCGGGCCCCGGTCAGGTCGTGGTGCGCAACCGGTATATTTCTCTCGATCCCGCCATGCGCGGCTGGATGAACGACATGCGCAGCTACATCCCCCCGGTGCCGCTCGGCGAGGTGATGCGCGCCGGCGCCGTGGGCGAGGTCGTCGCGTCGAACCATCCCGACCTGCGCCCCGGCGATCACGCGGTGGGCATGTTCGGCGTGCAGGAATTTGCGGTGGCGGACGGCGCGGGAGTGCAGAAAGTCGATCCGAAGATGGCGCCGCTGCCTCTGTTTCTTTCGGCCATCGGCATGCCGGGGCTCACCGCCTATTTCGGGCTGATCGATATCGGCAACCCGCAGCCGGGACAGACCGTCGTCGTCTCGGCGGCCTCGGGAGCGGTGGGGGCGATCGTCGGGCAGATCGCGAAGATAAAGGGCGCCCGCGCAGTCGGTATCGCGGGCGGACCCGCGAAATGCGCCTACGTGACCGATGCGCTCGGTTTCGACGCTTGCATCGATTACAAAAACGAGCGGGTCGGCGATGCGCTCTCCCGGCACTGTCCTGGCGGCATCGACGTTTATTTCGACAATGTGGGCGGTGAGATCCTCGACGAAGCGCTGGCGCGCCTGGCGCGCCGGGCGCGGGTCGTCATTTGCGGCGCCATTTCGCAATACAACGCCACGGGACCGGTGCAGGGACCGCGAAACTATCTCTCGTTACTGATCAACAATGCGCGCATGGAGGGTTTCGTGGTGTTCAACTACGCGGATCGTTATCCGGAAGGGCTGGCGGCACTGGCCGGCTGGGTGGCTGCGGGCAGAATCAAGTCGAAGGAGGATATCGTCGAGGGCATCGAGACCTTTCCGGAGACGCTGCTGAAGCTCTTCACCGGAGAGAATTTCGGCAAGCTGATGCTTGCGGTCTGACATGCCGGGCTCTCCTGAAACCATCCTGGTCCGCACCGAAGGGCGGGTCGCCGTCGTGACGCTGAACCGGCCGCAGGCCTTGAACGCGCTCAATGCGCAATGCATGCGCGAAATCACCACGACCTTTGCGGCTTTCGACGACGATCCGGGGATCGGTTGCCTGCTGCTGACGGGATCCGAGCGCGCCTTCGCGGCCGGAGCGGACATCAAGGAGATGGCGCAGCAGGATGCGGTGTCGATGGCGGAGGCGGACTGGTTCGGCGGCTGGGACGCAGTGTCGCGCATCCGCACGCCGATCGTTGCCGCGGTCGCCGGTCATGCGCTGGGCGGCGGGTGCGAGCTCGCGATGATGGCGGACGTGCTGATCGCGGCCGAGAATGCGCGATTCGGTCAGCCGGAGATCCGGCTCGGCGTGATCCCCGGCATGGGCGGATCGCAGCGGCTCGCCCGCGCCATCGGCAAGGCGAAGGCGATGGAGATGTGTCTCACGGGACGCACCCTGGATGCGGCGGAAGCGGAACGCAGCGGGCTCGTTTCGCGGGTGGTGCCGACGGACCGGCTGATGGAGGAGGCGCTCGCTCTGGCGACGGCCATTGCCCATATGCCGCGGCCGGCTGCCCGGGCGGTGAAGGAGGCGATCAACCGCGCGTTCGAATTGCCGCTGGCCGAGGGTCTCCGCGCCGAGCGCCGCCTGTTCCATGCGCTGTTCGCGACCGAGGACCAGAAGGAAGGCATGGCCGCCTTCGTCGAAAAGCGGAAGCCGGTCTGGCGACACCGCTGACGGCCCGGAGGGCTGGCCTTGCGCGACGAGGCCGGGCGCCTCTATAGGCTCAGCGCCGCACCGGGGCCGTAGCTCAGTTGGGAGAGCGCCTGAATGGCATTCAGGAGGTCGTCGGTTCGATTCCGATTGGCTCCACCAGTTTCCCCTTATTTTTGCTCGGTTTTGATATCCGGCTTGGATATCCGGGCACGACGCGGTAAGCCGCTGCCATGTCGCTTGCCCCCTATGCCTCTGATCCTGCTTGTTCGCGCGGCCGCCAGTATGCGGAGGCGCCGAGCAGCACGCGCAGCCCATTCCAGCGTGATCGTGACCGGGTGCTGCACTCTACGGCCTTTCGCAAGCTGCAGTATAAAACCCAAGTATTTGTCATTCATGAGGGCGATTTTTATCGCACCCGCCTGACCCACAGCCTGGAAGTGGCGCAGATTGCCCGCAGCCTCGCGCGCGGCCTTGGACTTGATGAGGATTTAACCGAAACCCTTGCCCTCGCGCATGATCTGGGCCACCCGCCCTTCGGCCATGCAGGTGAAGCTGGACTCAACGACGCGCTCGCCGCGCATGGCGGCTTTGATCACAACGCTCAGAGCCTGCGCAGCATTTCGCTTCTTGAATGCCGCTATCCGGGTTTCGATGGGCTGAATCTGACATGGGAATCGCTCGAAGGCATTGCCAAGCATAACGGCCCGCTGCCCAACCCGCCCGCTTATATCGCCGCGTTTGATGCGTCCTATCCGCTTGACCTGACCCACCAAGCCGGTGCCGAGGCGCAAGTGGCCGCCCTTGCCGATGACATCGCCTATCACGCGCATGACCTGGATGACGGGCTACGGGCCGGCTTATTCACCCTGGATGATCTGGCTGCGCTGCCCGTGGTGGGGGAGGTTCTGACCGAGGCGCGGCAGCTTTCCACCGATCCGCGACGGATTCGCGCCCATCTGGTCCGCCAGATGATCGGCGTTTTTGTCACCGGCGCCCTGGCCGAAAGCCGCGCGCGTCTGGCGACATTAGCTCCCGCCTCCGCCGATGCGATCCGGCGCGCCGATCAGCCGGTGATCGGCTTCAGCCCCGCTTTGGTGGCGGCTCATCAAGAGATCCGCAGCTTTCTATATGCGCGCATGTATCGCCATTGGCGGGTCAACCGCATGACCCATAAGGTTGAAGCCGTTGTCCGCGAGATGGCCAGCTTGTTTCTCGACCGGCCAGATTTGCTGCGCGATGATTGGCGCGACCGCGCTGGCGCGCCGCATAGTCCTGAGACCGCCGAAATCGTGCGTGACTACATCGCGGGTATGACGGATCGTTTCGCCCTGGATGAGCATCGCCGCTTGATTGATCCCTATTCTGCTGCCTGAGGTTACCATGTCTGAGAATTTGTTTACCGACCTGCGCGAGATCGTGCTCGCCACCCTGCGCCGCCTCTATCCGCAATTGGGAGCTGATGCGCTCGCGCGGATTGAAGTGACGCCAACGCGCGAGGCCGCGCATGGCGATATGGCGACCAATGCTGCCTTGATCGGCGCCAAGCCGCTCGGCGAAAATCCGCGCACGCTGGCCGCCCGTCTTGCGGCTGAACTCGCCGCCCACGCCCTGATCGCCAAGGCCGAACCGGCTGGCCCCGGTTTCATCAATCTGTCACTCCATGATGCGGTATGGCAGGCGCAGCTTCCCGTTATGCTGCGCACCGGCCCTGCTTATGGCGCCAGCCGACTGGGTCAGGGCCAGCGCGCCAATGTTGAATATGTGTCGGCCAACCCCACCGGGCCGCTGCATGTCGGTCATTGCCGAGGCGCTGTGGTCGGCGATGCGTTGGCCAATCTGTTGGCCAAAGCGGGCTTCGCGGTCACGCGTGAATATTACGTGAACGATGCCGGCGCCCAGGTGATTGCGCTCGCTTGGTCCGTCTATTGGCGCTATTTGCAAGCTATCGGCACCAGCCTGAGAGAGGCGGATTTCGCCGCCGCCACGCCGACCGGCCTACAATATTCCGGGGATTATTTGATCCCGATTGGCGCGCAACTGGCGAAAGCCCATGGCACTGGCTTCGCCAGCGCCGAACGCGGCATCGCTGATCCGGCCCTGTGGCTCGAGCCCGTCCGCGACCATGCGATCAATGCGATGATGGCGTTGGTGCGTGATGATCTCGCCGCCCTGGGCGTGCATCATGACGTGGTCACCAGCGAGGCGGACATGATCCGCTCCGGCGGGGTGAGCCGCGCCGTGGCGACCCTCGAACAACGCGGTCTGCTCTATCAAGGCGTGCTGGAGCCGCCGAAGGGCAAAACCCCGGATGATTGGGAACCACGCGAGCAAACCTTGTTTCGCAGCACCGATTTCGGCGATGACGTCGATCGTCCGGTTCGAAAATCCGACGGTTCGAACACGTATTTTCTCAATGATATCGCCTATCATGCTGATAAAATCGCCCGCGATTACGGCCTATTGATCGACGTGCTCGGCGCCGATCATGGCGGCTACACCAAGCGCATGCAGGCGGCGGTGAAAGCGATGGGTGGCCATAACGCACCGGAATTTGAGATCGTGCTGTGCCAAATCGTGCGGGTGCTCAAGGACGGCGTGCCGATGCGCATGAGTAAGCGGGCCGGCACCTATGTTGAATTGCGCGATTTGATCGATGCGGTGGGCCGCGACGTGGTGCGCTTCATCATGCTGATGCGTAAATCCGACGCGCAAATGGATTTCGACCTCGACGCCGCCGTTGCCCAGACGCGGGAAAACCCGGTTTTTTACGTGCAATACGCCCATGCGCGCTGCCGCTCGGTGCTGCGCGCAGCCGCCGCGATTGATGAGCTTGGCGCGGTCGATGAGGCCAGCTTGGCGCATGCCGATCTGACCTCGCTCACCGCCCCGGAAGAGTTGGCGCTGATCAGGCGTCTCGCCGCCTGGCCCCGGCAGGTGGAAGCGGCGGCCATCGCCCGCGAGCCGCACCGAATCGGATTTTTCGTGTATGATGTCGCATCGGATTTTCACGCGCTCTGGAATAAAGGCCGCGATGACACATCGCTTCGCTTCATTCGTTCGGACCAACCGGTTGAAACCCGCGCGCGGCTCGCGCTGGTTGCAGCCACCGCCTTGGTCATTCGCTCGGCTCTGGCCGTCATGGGGGTCACGCCGGTTGAGGAAATGCGGTGAGGCACCATTGGCGATGAGCGCGCAAGGACAGCCCCGCCATGGATGACGAGGATCTCGACATCCCGCCTTATGCGCATCCGCAATTGCGCGAACGGCGCATGGATGATGCGACGCGGCGGATCGTTCTGATCGCGGGCGGGCTCGGCCTCGGGGTGATTTTGGTGGCGATTGTCTGGAACGGGTACCATGCGGGGTTGGGGCCGCCGCCCGTGGTCAAACCGTTGGCGACACCGATGCGCACGATCCCGGCCAATCGCGGGGGCCTGCAAGTACCCGGCGCCAATGAGCCGATTCTCTCTGGCGCGCCGCCCTCACCGCCCCATCTCGCACCGCCGCCGCCATCGCCCGACCTCGCCCCGCTGGAAGCCGCCAAACCAACCAGCCCAACCAGCCCAACCGGACCATCGGGAGCATCCGGACCGTCCGCCCCGCCGAGCACCACGCCACCACCGCTTTCGCTGCCGCTGCCCCCC
>DAIDJM010000019.1 GCA_027451405.1 Acetobacteraceae bacterium
GATCGAATGCTGCTTCTCGAAGCTGAAACAGTTTCGGCGCGTGGCGACGCGATACGAGAAGACCGCCCGGAACTACGGCGCCGTCGTCACCATTGCTGCGACCGTGCTATGGCTCCGATAAATGTCCACAGGACCTAGAGCGGGTTCACTCTGACTGTGGTCAGAGTGAACCCGCTCTAGGCTCTTTGATTTGGCGAGCAACTTTATCACCCAGACCGATTCCGGTCTGGGTGATGTTGCTCTAACGGGGTCTGGGGCAAGCGGCCTCAGCGGAGGGTGCGGGGAGGCAGAGCCTCCCTGCCCGCCGGAGGCGCGCCTCCGGCCTACCGGTGGCTGTGGTGGTGGGTCACCTGTTTGTGCGCCGTGTGGGCGCCGAGGCGGGCGACGACCAGCGAGAGGTGGTCGAGCGCGCGGGCGTGGTGCGCCGCGGTCGTGTGGGTGCGCCAGGCGGGCGGGAGCGTGTCGGCGTAGGCGGCGGAGATCAGGTGGAAGCCGCCCGAATGGTGGGGGAGCACGCGGGGTTCGGGGGCTTCGGCGACCTCGATCGCGTGGTGGCCGCGCAGATGGGCGCGGTCGCTGGTGTGGCGCTCGAGGGCGGCGAAGCGGAGCGCGGCCTCGTGGCGGCGGCGTTCGCGGGCGGCGAGCGCGTAGTTCACGTGTGGGTGGTAGCGGGGGCCCGGCGGAATGTTGATCGGGATCTGGTTGACCGCGAGCTGTTCGGCGGCGGCGCGGACGTTCGGGTAGATGCCCTGGATGCGGGGACCGATCATGGCGACGTAGCGGCGGGTTTCCTCGGGCAGCGGGCGCTGGTGCGTCAGGTAGTCGTCGAGGCGGGCGGGGCCGGCATTGTAGGCGGCGAGGAAGCCGGGGAAGCCGTAGACCTCGTACATCTCGCGGATATAGGCGGCGCCGGCGAGGATGTTGTTGTGCGGGTCGTAGGCGTCGTCGCCGAGGCCGTAGGTGGCGCGAACTTCGTCGTAGGTTTCGGGCATGAGCTGCATGAGGCCCATGGCGCCGACCGGCGAGGTGGTGAGCGCGCCGTCGGCGCGGAACTCGTAGCCGTTGGATTCGACGCGCATGACTTCGCGGATCCAGGCTTCGGGGACGTCGAAGCGGCGGGAGGCTTCGGTGATGTAGGGGCCCCAGGGGTCGGAGGGCGGGCCGGGCGGCGTGTAGCGGGGCTGCGCCTTGGCCTTGTATTGGGCGGCCTCCTGCGTGGCCGTGAGCAGCGGCGCGGAGGGGGTGTGGGCGGCGCAGGCGCCGAGAAGGGCAAGCAGAGCGGCAGGGGGCAACAGGCGACAGAGCGAGCGAGCGGCCGGCTGCGTCATGCGTTGTCCGTTCCCCCCAGGGAGAGCCCGCCGGCATGGCGGTGCCCTCGTTTCACGGCCCTGCCCTCGTTTCACGGCCCCGCGACCAGATAGAGTCGCGTCTCAACGACGTAGGCTAAGCCGCTAACGTGAATGAAAGATGGATGCAAGGAAAGATTGCGGCATGGGCCGGGCCGGGGGCGATTTGCCAGTGCGGGCGGGAATAGAGTAGCGCGCGCAGGCAATGGATCAGTCGGTCAGCACCGAGGCGGCCGCCACGTCGCGGCTCGAGATCAGCGCCGAGCAGTCGCTCGCGCACCGTCAGCGTCTGGCGGCGGCGGATGTGCGGGGCGGGCTCCGGCTGTGGCGGCTCGGGGTGACGCTCGGGTGGCTCGATATCAAGCTGAAATATCGCGGGTCGCTGCTCGGGCCGTTCTGGCTGACCATTTCGACCGCGGTGTGGATCGGCGCGATGGGCGGGCTCTATTCGTTGCTGTTCCATATGGATCTGCACGGCTACCTGCCGTTCCTCGCCCTCTCGCTGGTGCTGTGGACCTCGGTGGGCGCGCTGGTCGGCGATGCGTGCAACACGTTCCTGCAGTCGGAGGGGATGATCCGGTCGCTCAGGATGCCGTTCTTCATCCATGCGCTGCGCGTGGTGGTGCGGACGCTGATTTCGCTGCTGCACAACCTGCCGGTGGTGGTCGGGGTGTTCCTGCTGTTCGGCGTGGCGCCGGGGTGGCGGGCGCTCGCCTGCGTGCCGGGGCTGGCGCTCTGGACGCTCGATGCGTTCGCGACCTGCGCGCTGCTCGGCGCGGTGTGCGCGCGGTTTCGCGACGTGCCGCCGATCGTCGCCAGCGTGATGCAGATCGCGTTTTTCGTGACGCCGATCATTTGGCAGCCGCAGCAATTGGCTGGACGGGCGGCCTGGCTCGTGCTGAACCCGTTCGACAGCCTGCTCGAAGTGGTGCGCCAGCCGCTGCTCGGGGCGTTGCCGGGGCTCGGGGTCTGGGCGGCGGCGCTGGCCTATAGCGCCGCGCTGTGCGGAATGAGCTGGATGCTGTTCGCGCGGGTGCGCGGGCGGCTGGCTTTCTGGGTCTGAGGCGATGGCGCATGTCGAGGCCGAGCGGATTTCGGTGGATTTCCCGCTCTATCACGCCAGTTCACGAAGCCTGAAGAAGACCGTGTTCGCCGCGGCCTCGGGACGGCTCGGCGAGGACCGGCAGCACCGCGTCGTGGTGCAGGCGCTGCGGGATATTTCGTTTTCGCTCGGCAGCGGCGACCGGCTCGGGCTCGTCGGCACCAATGGGGCGGGCAAGACGACGCTGCTGCGCACGATCGCGGGAATCTACGAGCCGGTGGCGGGGCATGTGCGGGTCGAGGGTTCGATCAACGCGCTGCTCGATACGCAGCTCGGCATGAACGGCGAACTCTCGGGACGCGAGAACATCATGCTGCGCGGGCTCTATAACGGGATGTCGCGGGCGGAGATCCGGCGGCTCGAGGAGGATGTGCAGGAATTCGCCGAACTCGGCGAGTTTCTCGATCTGCCCGTGCGATTCTACAGCTCGGGGATGGTGATCCGGCTCGGGTTCGCGCTCGCGACCGCGATCAAGCCGCAGGTTTTGCTGATGGATGAATGGTTCATGGCGGGCGACGCGCAATTCCTGGCGAAAGCGCGGGCGCGGCTCGAGAACGTGGTGCGGGGAGCGGAAATCCTGGTGCTGTCCTCGCATATCCTGAGCGCGATCGAGCAATGGTGCACGCGCGTGATCTGGCTCGATCGCGGGCGAATCCGGGCGGATGGAGCGGCGGCCGAGGTGCTGGCCGAGTATGCGGGGGCGCAACAAGCGCGGGTGGCGGCTTGAGCGCGGGCCTCCGGCGGCCAGGGCTCCGCCCTGGACCCGCTGGGGCCGAAAGGCCCCAGACCCCATCCCTTCGAGTGGGCATTCTCGGGGCGGGGCATTTTGGGCGGTTTCATGCGTTGAAGGTTGCGAAGGGCCTGCGCACGGCGCTGGCCGGGATTTGCGACACCAACGCGGCGCGGGCGGAACAAATCGGCGCGGAAGCGGGGGCGCCGGCGCTGAGCTGGGAGGCGCTGCTCGCGACCTCGGACGCGATCGTGGTGGCGACGCCGGCGGAGACGCATGGGCGGCTCGCCATGCAGGCGATCGAAGCGGGCAAGCATGTGCTCGTGGAAAAACCGATGGCCTCCTCGCTCGCGGAAGCCGACGCGCTCGCGGACGCGGCGCGGGCGCGAGGGCGCGTGCTGCAGGTCGGGCATTTGTTGCGCTACTCGGCCGAACATGAAGCGATCGCGGCGCGCATGGGCAAGCCGCTCTATATCGAGGCGACCCGGATCGCGCCGTTCAAGCCGCGCGGCACCGATGTCTCGGTGATACTCGATCTGATGATCCACGATCTCGATCTGGTGCTTTCGCTGGTGGACAGCGAAATCGAGAGCGTGGACGCGCTCGGCGCCGCGGTGTCGAGCACGCACGAGGATATCGCGAACGCGCGCGTGCGGTTCGCCAATGGCTGTGTGGCGACCATCACCGCGAGCCGGGTTTCGCTGAAAACCGAGCGGCGGATGCGGGTGTTCTCGGAAAGCGGGTATCTGTCGGCGGATTTCGTGGCGCGGCGGCTCACCGTGATCGGACGGGACCAGGGAATCGAATTGCCGGAGACCGGGGGATTCCGGCTCGACGAAGTGGCCTGGGAAGATCACGATGTTCTGGAAGCCGAACACGCGGCCTTCGCGGCGGCCTGCCTGGACGGGGCGCCGGTGATCGTGGACGCGGCGGCCGGACGGCGGGCACTCGCGGCAGCGATCGCCGTGAGCGAAAGCATGGCGCGGTCGCGGCGGCGGGCGGAGGAGTCGGGGTTGATCTTCAGGAAGTAAAGGATTCTTCTTTTTCTGAAGAAAAAGAAGCAAAAAGACTTCTGTCCGTATGAGGCAGTGCGGTTGAACCGCCCGGTCCTATACGAGATAAAGTTTTTTTGGTTCTTTTTTTTTCAAAAAAAGAACAAAACTTGGCGGTCGCGGCGGATGGGGCAGTCGGGGCTGATCAAGGCAAGGTAAAGAGTCTTCTTTTTCTGAAGAAAAAGAAGCAAAAAGACTTCTGTCCGTAGGAGACTGTTCGGTTGAACCGCCCGGTCCTATACGATGAAAGTTTTTTTGGTTGTTTTTTTTCAAAAAAAGAACAAAACTTTCATGAAACACTGGCTCACGACATATTGGGTGGCCGGCGCGGGATTCATGGCGGCGGCGCTGCTCGCGATTGGGCCGCTGCTGCCCGCGTCGTTGTGGCTGATTTTTCTTCATTCGCCCGCCTATATGATTCACCAGATCGAGGAGCATTGGGGCGACCGGTTCCGGTCGTTCGTCAATGCGCGGCTGTTCGGCGGGCGGGAGGTGCTGACCACGGAGGCCGTGCTCTGGATCAATCTGCCTGGCGTGTGGGGGGTCAATCTGGCGGCGCTTTACGCGGCCTGGCTGGTGGCGCCGGGATTCGGGCTGGCGGCGCCTTATCTCGCGGTGGTCAACGGGCTGAGCCATCTCGGGGTGATGTTGCGGTTTCGGAGCTATAATCCGGGGCTGTGGACGAGCCTCGGGGTGTTTCTGCCGCTGGGCCTGACGACGCTCGCGGTGGTTCCGGCATCCCTGGCGCAGCATCTGCTCGGGCTGGCGATCGCGGTGGCGATCCATGCGGCGATCGTGGTGCATGTCGCACGGCGCAGCGCGGCGTGGACATCGGGTTTGGGGCCGAAAAGCCCCGGACCGAATGGCTTTGAATAAGTCGTGCCAGGCGCGACAATTTTCTGAATAATTGGGGTCTGGGGCCTTTCGGCCCCAGCGGAGGGTCCAGGGAGGCAGAGCCTCCCTGGCCGCCGGAGGCCACCATAACGGAGCCGGCGATGGTTTCGAGCGAACGGGTGCGCGCTCATTATGACGGGCCGGGGCTCATGGAGCGGGTCCGGCAGGCGCTGGCGGCGCTGGGGCCCGACGATGCGCGGCTGGCGCCGGAGCAGGTCGCGGGGCTCGACCAGTTTCACACGCGGGGGCTCGCGGCGACGCTGGAGCTGGGGCGGGATGCGGGGCTGCGGGCCGGGGAGCGGGTGCTGGATATCGGGTGCGGGCTCGGCGGGCCGGCGCGGGTTCTGGCGGCGCGGCATGGGGTTTCGGTGGCGGGGATCGATCTCAGTCCGGCCTTCATCGAGGCGGGGCGGGAAATCACCCGGCGCTGCGGCATGGAAAAGCAGGTGACGCTGGCGCTCGGGGACGCGACGCGGGCGGATTTCGCGGAGGGCGGGTTCGACGCGGTGTTTTTGTTGCATGTGGCGATGAATATCGCGGCGCGGGAGGCGCTCTATCGTGGCGCGCGGCGCGCGTTGGCGCCGGGGGGGCGGTTCGTCAGTTACGATATCGTCCGGGTGGGCGGCGAGCCCTATTTTCCGGTGCCTTGGGCGCGGACGGAGGAGACGAGTTTTCTGCTGACCGCGGAGGCGACGCGCGCTTCGGTCGAGGCGGCGGGATTTCGGGTGGGCGTGTGGCGCGACGACAGCGCGGTTGCGAAAGCCTTTTTTGAGGCGCTGGCGGCGGGGGCGGCGCCGGCGGGGCCGAGCCTGGCGGCGCTGGTCGGGGCCGATTTCCGGACGGTGATGGCGAATCTGGCGCGTAGCTTTCAGGAAGGGCGCATCGGCGTTTTGGCGGCCGTGTTCGAGGCGGTTTGAGGATCCCATCACGCACGCTTCCACCCGAACGCACCCCGCTTCAGCCGAGGAACCAGTCGCGCGTGAGGTCGAGGAGGCCGGCGGATGCCAGGAGGACCAAAGCGAGCGCGAGCAGGGATGTGAGGATGCCGATTCCGACGACGACGCCATCGCCTTCCATGAGACCGAGCGCGAGCAGGCAGATGGCTGTTCCGGGTACGACATGGCCGAGCGGCACCGGCAGCGTGATGATGGCGGCCAGGATCAGGCAGATCAGCCCGACCGGCGGGCGCATCCAGGGGCTTGCGAGCGAGCGGGCGCGGGGGCGGACGAGGCGCTCCAGGCGGCGGATCGCCGGGTGCATGCGGGCGACGAGGGCGGCATAGTCGGTCCGCCGCAGCGACAGGCGGGTGAGGCGCGCCGGCAGCCAAGCGTTGCTGTAACCCAACGATAATTCGGCCGAGATGAGCGTGAGCGGGATTCCGAACAGGACGGAGATCCCAGGCGCGGGTATCGGCAGGACCATCGGCAGGGCGAGCACGAGCAGCCACACGCAAATCGATTTCTCGCCGAGGGCTGCTTGGATGTCGGCGAGTGTCACGCGCTCCGATGTCAGGCTCTCCGCATGGGCGGCGAGCCGGGCGGAGATTGCCGACGGGTCGCCGGCGATCACTCGGCGTGGAGCCAGTTCCAGAGAACGGCGCCGAGATAGCCCACGCCGTAGCCGCCGGTGGCGGTGACGGCGAGCAGCACCATGGCCCGGGTGATCGAGAAAGCCTCGATCGTGAAGACGGGTTTGAGGAAGTGCATCCAGAACACGAAATCGAGCAGAGGCTGCCCCAGTCCCGCGATGACGATGAGGGACCAGAGGAAATGCCAGCCGCCGATCAGCGTGCCGAGGGCGATGCCGGTGTTGTGCGGGCTGATCTGGCCCGCTTCGATTCCGGCGAAACGGGCGCCGGCGGAACCTCGCGCGAGGCCGCTCATGGCTGGACACTCCATGGAGGGTTTCAAGGCGGGATTAAGCATCACGCCGGTTGGCGGGGCCTTGATACAGGTCAAGCCGATGTGGGCGGGGCGGAGCGCATGCCGTCCGCGGGCCCGCCTAGTTCGTGAAATCGTCGATGTCTTCGGCGAGCGCGCGGGGGAATTGGTACATCATGGCGTGTCCGCCGCCGGGCATTTCGACCAGGTGGGAATTCGGCAGCAGGTTGTGCAACTTCGTGGCGTTGACGGGGGAGACGACGGTGTCCTCGGTGCCGGTGAGGATCAGCGTCGGGGTAGAGATTTCACGGAGGGCGGCGGCTTCCTGTTTGTCGTTCGCCCAGGCGTGCAGTAGCGCGGATTGGCCGGCGGTGACGGCGGGCGGGATCGAGGGCTCCGTGTAGCCGGGCAGATGGGCCATCTCGGTGACGAAACAGCGCTCAGCCTGGGGCGCGGCGGTGGGCGGGAAGAGCACCCGCATGATGTCGGCGAAGGTTACGCCGGGGCGGCCGGATAGTTTTGCTTCAGTATCGGGCGGCACTGCGTATGTCGCGGCGCCGGGGGCGAGCGTGCTGAGCAGCACGATGCGGCCTGGCACGTGGGGATCGTCGGTGGCGAGGCGCTGAACGATGGCGCCGCCCATGGACCAGCCGAGAAGCGTGGGGTGGGAGAGTTTCAGGGTGGCGATGAGGGCGGCGGTGTCGTGCGCCATGTCGGCGACGGTGAAGCTTTTGGCGTTTGGCAGGGAGCGGCCGATGCCGCGATTGTCGAACAGGATGAGGGTGTGGTGGCGGGCAAGCGTGTCGAGGAAGAGGGCGTTCCATTCGGCCATGGTGGCGCGGAAGCCGGTGACGAGCAGGATCGGGGTGCCGTGGCCGAAACGGTAATAGGCGATGGGGCCGGCTGGGGTTTGGGCGATTTGTTCGGTGGCGGCGTGGTTGAGGGGCGCGTTGGGGGGCGGGAGGGCGCAGGGGGGTGTGGCGGCGGCGGTGAGGGTCGCGGCGAGGAGGAGGGCGGAGCTTGCAGCGTGCAGCAAGGCGATGCCGAGAGTGGCCGGTTTCATTTTGGTTCGTTCTACGAAGGGAGGGAATTTCCGGCCCGGATTGCGAACTTTACACGGGCTTGGTGGAGAGGCGTATGAGTGGTGGTGGCAGTGTAGGCAACCGACAAGCGTGCCATCTCCGCATGGAGGGGCGCTGAAGCACCCCGCCGCTTACAAATATAGGTTTTAAAAAAAAGGCCTAAAATAATCCCTGGCTTCATCGTGCAAAAAAACAGCATTAGTCATCCCGTTGCGTCCCCAATTCCATCCGCCGCTATCACCATTCAAATAAAGAAACTCGATGGCTTCGGCTCCTTCGAAATCGGTTGGAATCCGAGCGAGAATTTCGGCTCGATTCTCCTCTGTAAGCGCCGACTCGTATTCTTCGTAGAACACATCCTTCAAGCGCAACATGAGCGGCGTCCAGATAGCTTTATCATCCTTACCGTAGGTGTAGGCATATACGTCGACCGGCTCAACCAAACCTACTCGGCCTTTCGAGGTGGGATGAAAGTCAATAACGAACCTTACTCCATTTGGCACTTCGTTGATCCCGCCATAAAATTCCTGTATGAGTTCAGCCCGGCTTACGTGCCACCCCCGATTCAGCGGTTTTCCCAACCTTACCCAGGACTTATAGAGAAGATTGTACCCTGCAAGCTTAAAGAATTGTCCAGTCGGCCGGAGTACTGACGAGTTGCCGAAGGCGACTTCTTCGAAAATCAGAAATGACATACACCCCCTCCTCAGCCAGCAAGCCGTCGTCATTGGAGCGAAGAATTATCAATGCCCAGACCACGCTGCGCAGCAAATCTGCGCCCTTATCAATCCACTGATAAGCACGTAACTTTATTGCATACGAAATCTTTCGGTCTACGATTTAACCAGTGTGCGCGCGAATAAACAAGCCGGCTTCGGCGAGCGACGCGCGGCCATCGCTTAGCTGGGGGTGGAACAAATCCCAGGCGTGGATCATGTCGGGCCAGGTTTGCAGGGTGACGCGGACGTCGGCGGCGGCGGCGGTGGCGGCGAGGCGGATGGAGTCGTCGAGCAGGGTTTCGGCGGTGCCGACCTGGATGAGCATCGGGGGGAGGCCGGTGAGGTCGGCGTGGATGGGGGAGACCAGCGGGTCGGCCGGGTCGTGGCCTTGCAGGTAGGCGGTCGCGAGTTCCTGCAGATACGGGCGCGAAATGAGGGGGTCGATGGCGGCTTTGCTGTCCATCGTGGCGCCGGTCATGGCGAGGTCGGTCCAGGGCGAGGTGAGCCAGAGGCAGGCGGGGAGCGGGAGGTTGTCGCGGTGGAGCGTGGTGAGCAGGGCGACAGCGAGGCCGCCGCCGGCGGATTCGCCGGCGACCGTGAGGCGGGCGGGGTTTACGCCGGCGTCGAGAAGCGCGCGGTAGGCGGCGCGGGCGTCGTCGAGGGCGGCGGGATAGGGGTGTTCGGGGGCGAGGCGGTAATCGACCGCGAAGGTGCGGGCGTGGGCCTGGCGGCCGGCTTCGGCCATCAGGTGGCGGTGGCTTTGGAGCGAGCCTGAGCAGTAGCCGCCGCCGTGGAAGAAGAGGATCACGCGGGCGGGGTCGGCGACGGGCGTTTGGGTCCATTCGCCGCCTTGGGCTGATGTGACGGTCACGTCCGGGGGGAGGGTGTAGCCGGCGCCGAGCGCGTCGAGGCGGGCGCGGCGTTCGGGCCAGCCGACGGGGCGGGGGCGGGAGCGGAGCGCGTCGCGGATGACGTCGAGTTCGGGATTGGGCATAAGGGGAAGTATCTTCTTTTTCTGAAGAAAAAGAAGCAAAAAGACTTTTGTCGTATTAGACTGGTGCTGGAACAACCCCCGTCCTGATACGAAAAAGTTTTTTTGGTTCTTTTTTTTCAAAAAAAGAACAAAGGATGGTTTTGTCTTGTCCCCCGTCATGGCGCAATGGTTTGCGCTCAAGGCCCAGCACCCGGATGCGCTGCTGTTTTTCCGGATGGGCGATTTCTTCGAGCTGTTTTTCGACGACGCCGCCGCGGCCGCGGGGGCGCTCGATATCGCGCTGACGGCGAGAGGCGAACATGAGGGGGCGCCGATCCCGATGTGTGGCGTGCCGGTGGGGACGGCGGAGCTTTATCTGGCGCGGCTGATCCGGCGCGGGTTTCGGGTGGCGATCGCGGAACAGATGGAGGATCCGGCGGCGCGGGCGGGCAAGGGTCCGTTGCGTCGGGAGATCGTTCGGCTGGTGACGCCGGGGACGGTGACCGAGGAGGCGCTGCTCGAGGGGGCGCGGCCGAATTTGCTGCTGGCGCTGGCGGAGATCGGCGGCGAGGTGGGGGCGGCCTGGGCGGATATTTCGACCGGGTTGTTCGAGACGGCTGAGGCGACGCGGGCGGGTTTGCCGGCGCTGCTCGGGCGGCTCGATGCGGCGGAGATTTTGGCGCCGGAAGGGTTGGCGCTCGGCGAGTGGGAGGCGCGGCGGGCGCCGGGGCGGGTGGCGCCGGCGCCGATGGCGGCGCGGCGGCGGCTGGCGGAGGCGTTCGGGGCGGCGTCGCTCGATGCGTTCGGGGCGTTCGGCGATGCGGAGGCCTCCGCCGGGGCCTGGCTGGTCGATTATCTGAAGCTGACACAGGCGGGGCGGATGCCGCGGCTTTCGCCGCCGGTGCGGGGCGGGGATGCGGGCACGCTGGCGATGGATGCGGCGACGCGGGCGAGTTTGGAGCTGACGCGGGCGCTGGATGGGGGGGCGGCGCTGACGCTGCTCGGCGCGGTGTCGCGGACGCTGACGGCGGCGGGCGGGCGGTTGTTGCATTCATGGATTGGTGCGCCGCTGACCGATGTGGGGGCGATCGCGGCGCGGCAGGATGGGTGGGCTTGGCTCACGGCGGCGCCGGGGGCGGCGGCGGCGCTGCGCGGGGCGTTGCGGGGGGCGCCGGACCTGGCGCGGGCGCTCGGGCGGCTGGCGCTCGGGCGTGGGGGGCCGCGGGATCTGGCGGCGATCCGCGGGGCGCTCGGGGCGGCGGAGGCTTGTGCTTCGGCGCTGGCGGGGGATGTGCCGGGGTTGCTCGCTTCCGCGCGGGGGGCGCTCGTTGTGGTTCCGGAACTGGGCGCGCTGCTCGGGCGGGCGCTGGCGGAGGCGCCGCCGCTGCGGCTCGATGAGGGGGGCGCGATCGCGGCGGGGTTCGACGGGGAACTCGATGCGCAGCGGCAATTACGGGATGACAGCCGGCGGGTGATCGGCGCGTTGCAGCTGGATTTCGCGCAGCGGTTCGGGGTGGCGAGCCTGAAGATCCGGCATCATGCGCAGCTTGGGTATGTGATCGAGGTGCCGGCGGTGGCGGTGGAGGCGCTGCGGGCGGAGCCGTCGTTGCAGTTGCGGCAGGGGATGGCGAACGGGGCGCGGTTTTCGCATCCCGAACTCGCCGATCTCGACCGGCGGATCAATGAGGCGGCGAGCGCGGCATCGAGCCGGGAGAGGGTGGTGTTCGCGGCGCTCGTGGAACGGGTGCTGGCGCAGTCGGAGGCGCTGGCTTCCTTGGCGGAGGCGTTGGCGCTGCTCGATGTTTTGCAATCCGGGGCGGCGCTGGCGGAGACGGGCGTGTGGTGCCGGCCGGTGGTGGATGCGGGGGATGCGTTCGAGATCGTGGGCGGGCGGCATCCGGTGGTGGAGGCGGCGCTGCCTTCGGGGACCGCGTTCGTGCCGAATGATTGCAACCTCGCACCGGACCGGCGGGTTTTGTTGCTGACCGGGCCGAACATGGCGGGGAAATCGACCTTTCTCCGGCAGAATGCGCTGATCGCGATTCTGGCGCAGGCGGGGTTGCCGGCGCCGGCCACGGCGGCGCGGATCGGGGTGGTGGACCGGCTGTTCAGCCGCGTCGGCGCGGCGGACGAGCTGGCGCGGGGGCGGTCCACCTTCATGGTGGAGATGACGGAGACGGCGGCGATTTTGCACCAGGCGGGGCCGCGGAGCCTGGTGATCGTCGATGAGATCGGGCGGGGGACGGCGACGCTGGACGGGCTCGCGATCGCCTGGGCGGTGCTCGAGGCGCTGCACAGCCAGTTGCGGTGCCGCACCATCTTCGCCACGCATTTTCATGAGCTGTCGCAACTGACGCGGGCGTTGCCGCGGCTTTGCCCGCACCGGATGCTCGTGCGGGAGTGGCGGGGCGAGGTGGTGTTCCTGCACGAGGTGGCGGAAGGCAGCGCGGGGCGGAGCTGGGGCGTGCAGGTGGCGCGGCTCGCGGGGGTGCCGGGGCCGGTGGTGAAGCGGGCGGCCTCGTTGCTGGCGGCGCTGGAGCGCGAGCGGGAGAGCGTGGCGCTGCCGCTGTTTGCGGCGCTACCGGAAAAAGAGGCGGTTTCCTGCGAGGTTTGCGCGGCTCTGGAGGGGGTGGATCCGGATCGGGTTTCGCCCTTGGAGGCTTTGACTTTGTTGCATCGGTTGCGGGCGTTGATGGGCGCCTCCGGCGGCCCGGGAGTGCCGGCCGGGCGCTCGACGGAGGGGGCCGGCGGTTCGGGCATGGCGGGCGAAGTCTGAGGCAGGCGCTCGGACGAGCGCAAGGCGGGATCGGCACAGGAAGGGTGCCGGCGACGGGGCGCTGTCGCCGGCGGGGAGAGGATCGGTGGCGATCGGGCCGGTGGCGATCGGGCGTCCGCTTGCGGATGGCTGAGGTTGCGCAACCTTGGGTATCGTTGCGGATGGCGGCGTTTCGTGGCCATACTGTTCCGGACTTTGGAGGATCTGACATGTCCGTGGCCAAGCTGCTCGTCGCCGGGGCGATCGTGACCGCGCCCTCGTTCGCCTCGGCGGGCGTTACCACGCAGGGCAATTTCCGTGTGGAGTATGCGGGCAATTCGATCGGCAATTATCCCGGCATCGATTCCGCCATCGAAAGCTGGATGGCGGCCAACGGCGTACACAGCGCCCAGTTCGCCTTCCGCCAGAACGGCAAGTTGAAATTCTCCCACGCTTATACCATGGATGCGTCGACGCCGCTGGTTACGACCGAGAGCGTGTTCCCGCTGGCCAGCATCAGCAAGATGGTGGTGACGGCAGCGTTCAGCCAATTGCTGCAGCGCGGCAAGCTGACCGGCGGCGAGAAGGTTTATGCCTATCTCGGGATCACGCAGCCGCTGCTGCCGTCACAGACGCCGGACAAGCGATCGAAGGACATCATTTCGCTCGAATTGGCCGAGCATACGTCGGGCCTGCCCGGCTCCGGTGCGGGCGATCCGCTGTTTCAGATGCGGGATATCGAGGTTCAGCTAGGCTCCGAACCGCTGACCGCCACGCAGTTCACGCAATATCTCTATGGGTTGCCGCTGAACAGCCAGCCGGGGTTCGTCGCGAATTATTCGAATGTGGGGTATTTCCTGCTGGCCCAGGTGATCGCCAAGGCGGCCGGAATGGATTACTTTACGTACGTCACGAACGACATTCTGGCGCCGATGCATCTGACGAACTGGACGTTGTCGCCGACCAGCGAGTCGAGCGCCAATCCGAACGAGGTGGCGCCGGACGACCCTTATACCGGGCCGGATGTGTTCGACATTACGAGCAGCGCGCCGCTCAAGCCGTTCAATTTCGAAGGCGGCGACACGATCTGGGAGCTGGGCGCCGGCCCGTCCGATATGGTCAGCAACGCCGAGAGCGTCTCCGCCTTCGTGCATAAGTGGAACGCCTACGGGCTCGGGCCACGCGCGATCGATTATGCGCGGGACGGGTGTTTGCCCGGGGTGGCCACCTGGGTGGAGTCGCAGACGACGGACGTGGATTGGTCCTTGTTGCTCAGCGGCGGGGCTTGCCTTGGTTTCAGCTCCGCGGTGATTCAAACGATCCGGAGCACGCTCGCGGGGCTTTGAAGGGCGGCTCACGGAGACCGCCCAAATGGTGCGATCCACAAGATGGGGTCTGGGGCCTTTCGGCCCCAGCCTGTTCAGGGCAGCGCCCTGCCCGCCGGGGGCGCGGCAAAAGCCAGGCTTTATTTCCAGTCCCAAGCTGGGGCCGTCAGGCCCCGGACCCCGTTAGCTCTCCAGGCGGACGGCGAGGGAAAAGATGATGGCGTGGCGGGGCATTTTTGCCGAGAAGGGCGGCAAGCGCGTGCTGCGCACCGCCTGTAGCGCGGCGCGGTCGATTTCGCGGCTGCCGCTGGAACGGCCGATGGCGAGGCTGGTCAGCCGGCCGTCCGGGTCGACCCCGATCCGCACCTCGGCCACGCCGGAAATGCCGAGCATGCGGACGGTCTCCGGCACCTGCAGATTGGCCTGCACGCGGGCGCGGAGGGAGGCGGCGTAGAGATCGGTTTCCGTGGCTTGCACCGCGGCGCTGACCGGTTGCGGGGCCGGAGGGACGGGCTCCGCCATCGTGGGGGGCGCCTCGCGCGGCGGCGGCGGCGGCGGCCGCAGGCGCGGCCGGGCGGCGAAATGACCCCTCGGCCGGACCGGCAGCGGACGCGGCGGCCTGGGGGCCGGCGCCGGAGGGGTGACGGGCGGCGGGGGCGGCGTGACCGGCTTGGGCACGGGCACCGGCGGCGGCGGGGCCGGCTTCGGCGGCGGCGCCATCGTCACCGCGGCGTGGATGCGCAGCCTCGCCGCCGGCGCCGTGGCGGGCGCCGGCGGCTCAGGCCGCACGAAGGCCACCATCAACAGGATGCCGGCGGCTTCGAGCGCCAGCGCGACCGCGAACGCGCCGCCGAAGCCGAAACGGGATCGGCGCCGGACCGGAAGGCCTGCCGTCTCCGCGGTCGCCATGCTCAGGGAGTGGCCACCGGCGCGGGCTGCGCCGCGACGCCGACATCGCTCACGCCGGCATCGTGGCAGGCATCCATGGCGTGCACGAAAAACTGAAACGGCACGTCCTTCGAGGCGGCGATCGTGACTTCGGTGTGGGCGGGGTCGGGGTCGCCGCGCAGCAGCGCCGTGAGCTCCGCCTGCGTGACCGTCTTGCCGCTGACCGACATCGTGCCGTTGGCGGCGACGTTGACCGTGTATTGCGGGTGGGCGAGGCGCTGCGTCTCGCTCGAGCTCGGCAATTGCAACAGAATGCCCTTGTCGGGGATCATCTGCAGCGTGACGATGATGAAGAACACGAGCAGGAACAGCATCACGTCGATCATCGGAATGATCTCGACGCGGCCGCGCTTGGCCTCGAGATGCCGCACCCTCGATCCGCGCATCGGGGCTTATTCCGCGGCCATGGCGGGGAGGGTTTCGCGGGCAGGCTGTTCGGCGAAGACCACGCGGTTGAGCAGGACCGCGCTCAGCGCATCCATCTGGTGGAGGACCACGCGCACCGCGTTGTTGAGACCGTTATAGGCGAGCAGACCGAGCATCGCGACGAAAATGCCGGCGGCGGTGGTGATGAGCGCGTTGGCCACGCCGCCGGTGACGGCGGCCGGGGCGTTGCCCGGCGCGGCCAGCACCGAGAAAGCCCTGAACATGCCGAGAATGGTGCCGAACAGGCCGAGCAGCGGGGCCAGCGTCACCACCGTGTCGAGCACCCAGAGGCGGGTGTCGAGCTGCGGCGCGGTCAGCAGGATCGTTTCGGTGAGCAGATGGTCGAACGACTCGCGGGTCAGCGGGCCTTCGGCGTTCAGGCCGACCTCGATGAGCGAGGCTTCCGGCAGGTTGCGCGCGCTCGACGCGAGCCGGGCGAGGTCGGCCCGGTGCAGCCGCTTATGGGCGGCCGCCGCGCCGACCAGCCTGGCGCCGCCGAGGATGGTGCGTCGCAGATACCAGGCGCGGTCGACCACGACCGCCAGCGCGATCACGAGCAGCAGGGCCAGCGCGTAGAGCACGCCATCGGAGTAATTGGCGATCGAAATCAGGCCTGCGAAACTCATGTGACGATCCCATGACAGCCTTGCGCCGGGGGCTGATAGAGCGCGGGAGGCTGGATTTCCATGTCAATTCGATGACATATGGCCATCAGAATGAAATCGCCACGCTGCCATAGACGGCGATCGGGGCACCGGGATAGGCCAGCGGGTAGCCGACGCTGGCCGGGGCGGTGCCGAAATAGCCGCCGCTGCTCAGGAAGAGATAGGAATTGTAGCGGTTGTCGGTGACGTTGAGGATGTTGAGCGAGAAGAGCGCCTGGCGGCTCTGGCCGAGCGCCTGGAACGGCACGGCGGCGGTCACGCCGAGATTGAGCGTTCCATAGCTGGCCAGTTTCTGCGTGCTCGGCGCGCCGGTGACGTTGTCGAAGATCGTCTGGGCGCCGGTATATTGATAGAGGATCGACGGCGTGATGACCGAGTTGCCGACCAGGAATTTGTAGTCGGCGCCGAGATTGAGGGTCGCGTCGGGGACGTAGGGCACGTCTCTCCCGTTGTAGCTGACCGGGGAGCCGATGTTTCCGGTGACGTAGCGGGAATAGACCGCGCTGACGACCGAAGCATTGCCGAACACGTGCGCGGTGAGGAACGGATTGTCGTCGAAGAAGATGTTGGCGCCCTGGTAGTCGGCATTGCCGAAGGCGGTGAGCTGGTTGCCGTTGGCGAGCGCGGTGTCGATGGTCTGCTTCGAATAACGCAGGTAGAAATAATTGGCGCCGGCCGTGAAATGGCCGAGATACAGAGGGGGGTCATCGAGATTGACCTTGAAGCCGATCTGCGTCTCCTGGCTGTGCGCCAGATTGGCGTATTGCGCGGGGATCTGCTGGTAGAGCCCGCCGCCGCCGCCGACCTGCGGGGTTTTGTAGGCCTCTTCGTAGCTGCCGTAGAGCGCGAGCCAGGGTGTCGCCTTGTAGTTCACCTCGACCGAGGGCTCGGGCGCGAGGAAATTGCGGGAGGCCGGCGGGAGCTGGCCCTGGTCGGTGCCGGTCGCGTAGGGGAAATCCACCGCGGCATTGTTGGTGTAGGCGGTGCGGAAATAAGCGAGCCGGATGCCGGGCGTGATGTGCAGGGCGTCGATCGGGTGGATGTCGTCCTGGAAGAACAGGGCGGAGTCGACCTGATCGAAATTGCCGTCGCGATAATGCGCGTTCGGCGCGGTGCGGCTGCCGAAATAGGGCGGTTCGGGATTAAAGAAGGCGTTGCGCGTGTTGTAGAAGGAGGCCTGCATGAAGGCGCCCGCTTCCAGCGTGTTGAACGGCAGCTCCTGGGTGATCGACAGCTTGTCGCCGTACCAGTAGCTGCTGGGGTTGTTGTATTCCTGAACGTTGGGCGCGCCCTGCGGGAAGACGTCGTTGAGTCGGGAATGCAGCCGGAGTTCGTCGGCGTAATAGACGATGTTGTGGAGCTGGGTGCTGTCGGTCAGGTCGTAATTGGCCTTGCTGTAGAGCGTGAAGAGCTCGTTGACGTCCCATTTCTCATAATTATTGAAGGGCAGCGTGGAATAAAATCCGGTGGTCTTCTGGCTGTAGAGCGGGCCGGGATTGACCGCGCCGGAGGGCGAGGTGCCGTTGATGCTGATGAGGGGGTTGGGATTGACCGGGATCACCTGCGGGCGATAGCCGGCGGAGCGGGCGATATAGCCGCCGAAGCTGACGTCGCCGCCATCGAAACGCTTCACGGTTTTCGCATAGACCGCGTAGCTGTTGTTCGGATTGTCGAAATTGTCGGGGCCGACGCGATAGCTGCCGCCCTCGCCGAAGCCCGCGCCCAGCACCGTCGACCAGCCGGCGATCTCGTTGGTGTTGACGCTGAAGAACAGATTTTTCTGATCGAAACTGCCGTAGCTGACGCTGGCGTTGGCGCCAGCCTTGCCGGTGGGTTGCAGGGGCGTGAACTCGACGTTGCCGCCGATATTGTCGTACCAGCGGTTGGCGGCGTTGCCGGGCCCGTAGGTGACGGAAGTCGCGGCGATCAGCTGGGATTGCGGGATCGATCCCGAAGCCCAGAGGCCGGTGGCGGGATCGACGATGGGCACGCCATCCAGCGTCACCATGAGCGAGGCGCCGCCGGTATAGCCGCCGTAACCGCCCCAGCCCTGACCGATACCGTCGAGCGAGATCGTGTATTTCGTGGCGCCGGTGCTGCCGTAACCGTTGACGTAGGCGCCCGGGGCGAGCCCGAAGATCTGCGCGCCGCCGGCGACCGGGCCGATCGACTGCATCTGCTGCGGATCCAGGACGCGCACGGTCTCGCCGCTGCCGAATTGCTGCTGCTGCGTGGGAACGCTGGCCGTTGCCGGGGCGGTTGCGGCCGCCGCGCCCGAGGCGCTGACCTCGCCCGCATTGACCGGCTGGTCGGCGGTCTGCGCGAACGCCGCCTGGCCGATCCCCGCGAAGGCTACCGTGGACAAAGCGGCCATTTTCATGGAGCGGAACAAATTCCGTTACCTTCTCATACCAGTTTGCAGCACGCCGCCCGGCTGGCGGCGCGGCTCTGTTGCGCAGAAATCCCGCGGTGGAAAGAGGCGCGCCGCTCGAGAAGGGCTTAAATTTGCCGTTATATTGATACTGTCGCCGATCTTTCTCGATCATTTCAAAAATGTGCCACAAAACTGTCACTGTTTTCGGCGGGGTTGGGGGCGGGGCGCGGGAATTGGCCGGAAACGGGGCGGTTCGGCGCCGGCATCCATGGCGGAGGCGCGGCCCCTTCCCCGCCTGCCGGCGGCGCGGACGCTGCCCGGAGCGAGCACGATGGCAGAGTGGGCGTGGTAGGGGTGGCTACGCGCTGGAGTCCATTTTCGAGCTCAAAGCGGGCTCGTCACCTGCCGGGAGGCGCGTTGGGGAATGGCTCCGTGTGGGTTTCAGCGGTGCGGCCAAGGTAGAGCGCGCGGCGGCCCGAGAAGGAGACGATGTAGCCGGCGCAACCGGCGGCGGCGGCTTTTTCGCAGAAGCCTTTGTATGTGTAACCGGGGATTTGTTGCTGGGCCTCAAGGATCGCGGCCTGCATCCGGGCGCGGTCGAGGGCTGGGGCTATGGGTGCATCGATAGGGTGGGTCGGGAGTTCGATGCTGTCTCCGTCCGGGAGATAGTAGGTGGCGGTCTGCCGGCGGAAATCGACGGCGTAGCTTTCGAAGCCGGCTTTCATCAGGGCGCCGACGATGTCGGGAAAGGCCATCGTATTTTCGAGCGCGCCCTCGAGGCAGCTTCGAGCGACGGTTTTGTGATGATCGTCCAACGTCGTCTCCATCGGTTACGGTAGTTTAACGAAACGAGGTCTGGGGCCTTTCGGCCCCAGCGGCTTGCGGCCGGTGTGCCATCGGTCCGAGCACCGGACGCAAGAGAGGCGGAGCCTCTGCCCGCCGGAGGCGCGGCTCGCAAATCACCGCCAGCCGGCAAACCATAACCGGCTCTCAAACGCGCTCTAAGAGAGCACCTCCAGCGACATCGATTTCACCAGCGCGAACACCGGCGCGCCTTCGTGCAGGCCGAGGCGCGTCACGGCGTCCTGGGTGACGCGGGAGAGGAGTTTGTTGCCGGCGATGTCGAGGGCGATCAGGGCGCCGTGGCGGTCGGGTTCGGCAACGATGGTTTCGATGCGGGCGGGGAGGATGTTGTTGACGCTGACATTCTCGGGTCGGGCGGTGGCGAGCATGATTTCGCGGGCGGGGATGAAGAGGCGGGCCCCCTGCCCTATCGCGGCGGTGGATTGCGGGACGAGCCAGTCGGCGCCTTGGCAGTGGACGCGCGAGAGGCCGCGTTCGGGGTGGTGGGCGGCGATGGTGCCGAGCAGGACGCCGCCGGCTTCGTCGGCGTGGGACCAGGCGAGGGTGGGGTTGGCGGCCAGTTGCGACAGCGTTCCGAAGGCCTGGAGCCGGCCCTGGTCGATCAGCGCGAGATGGTCGGCGAGGCGGAGAACCTCGTCGCGGGCGTGGGTGACGTAGAGGACCGGGATTTTCGCGCGGGCGACGGTCTGGCGGAGATAGGGGAGGATTTCCTGGCGGCGCGCGTGGTCGAGCGAGGCCAAGGGTTCGTCCATGAGCAGCAGTTTCGGGTGCGCAAGAAGCGCGCGGCCCAAGGCGACGCGCTGGCGTTCGCCGCCGGAGAGGGTGGCGGGGGCGCGGCCGAGCAGGGTGCCGAGGCCGAGGAGGGACGCGATTTCGTCGAGCGTCATTCCGGGGCGGGAACTGCGGCGCATTCCGTAGGCGAGGTTTTGGCGGACGGTGAGATGCGGAAAAAGGCGGCCGTCCTGGAAGACCATGCCGATGCCGCGGCGTTCGGGGGGGAGCGTGTGGAGCGGTTCGCCGTCGAGGCGGATGTCGGCGTGGTCGGGGCGGATGAGGCCGGCGAGGCAGGCGAGGAGCGTGGATTTGCCGGCGCCGGAGGGGCCGAAGAGTGCGGTGACGCCAGGGGTGGGGGTGGTGAAGGCTATGTCCAGGGTGAAGGCGCCTCCGGCGGCCAGGGCTCCGCCCTGGACCCGCTGGGGCCGAAAGGCCCCAGACCCCGTTACTTGAGAGCGCGTTGAAGCAACCAGCCAACGAAATGGGGTCTGGGGCCTTTCGGCCCCAGCGGAGGGTCCAGGGAGGCAGAGCCTCCCTGGCCGCCGGAGGCGAATGGAAACACCAAGCTCACCGGGCAAGACGCGCGCCTAGCCTTTCCGAAAGCAGCAGCCCACAAGCGGCCAACCCCAGCGACACCAGCGAAAGCTTCGCGGCCAAAGCTTCGCCGCCCGGGACTTGCAGCGCCTGGTAGATCGCGAGCGGCAGGGTTTGTGTCTGGCCCGGAATGTTGGCGGCGAAGGTGATGACGGCGCCGAATTCGCCGAGGCTGGCGGTGTAGCCGAGGACGGCGGCGAGCAGGATGCCAGGGGTGGCGAGCGGGAGCGTGATGGTCAGGAAACGGTCGAGCGGGCCGGCGCCGAGCGTGCGGGCGGCGTCCTCGAGGCCGGGATCGACCGCTTCGAGGGCGAGGCGGATGGCGCGGACCATCAGCGGGAAGACCATGACGCCGCAGGCGAGTGCCGCGCCGGCGCTCGTGAAGGGCAGGCGGATGCCGAAGGCTTGCCAGAGGAGGCGGCCCATGGGGCCTTCGATGCCGAACAGCAGCAGGAGCAGCCAGCCGGTGACGACGGGGGGCAGCACCATGGGGAGGTGGATGGCGGCCTGGAGCAGGGATTTGCCGCGGAATGGGCGGCGGGCGAGCAGCCAGGCGGTGGCGATGGCGAGCGGGAGGCCGATGCCGACGGCGCGGGCGGCGACGCCGAGCGTCAGCGCGACGATGCCGGCGAGGTCGCCGCTGGTCATGGGGCGAGCGGCGTGAACCCGTAATGGGTGAAGACGTCGCGGGCGTCGGGGGTTTGCAGGAAGGCGAGGAAGGCGCGGGCTTCGCGGCTGGCGTGGGCCATGCCGTGGCGGGTGAGGGCGGCCGGGTAGCGGATCGGGTCGTGGCTGTTGGGCGGGAAGGTGCCGGCGACGCCGACCTTGGGACTGACGCGCGCGTCGGTGGCGTAGACGATGCCGGCGGGGGCTTCGCCGCGCTCGACGAGCAGGAGGGCGGCGCGGACGTTTTCGGCGGGGGCGAGCCGGGCTTCGACGCTGGGCCAGATGCCGAGATTGGTCAGGGCCTGTTTGGCGTAGAGGCCGGCGGGGACCGAGGCGGGGTCGCCGAGCGCGAGGCGGCCGGTGGGGCCGAGGATGGCGGCGAGGTCGAAGCCGCGGGCGATCTTGACGGGCTTGAGGGCGGCGGCGGGCTCGATGAGCACGAGATCGTTGCCGACGAGGTCGAGGCGGGTCGAGGGGACGATGGCGCGGTGGGCGGCGGCGTCGTCCATCCATTGTTCGTCGGCGGAGAGGAACAGGTCGGCGGGGGCGCCGCGCTCAATCTGCTGGGCGAGGGCGGCGCTGGATTCGAAGCTGGTGACGAGCGGCTTGTGGCCCTTGGCCTGCCAGAGAACGCCGATATCGTGGATCGCGTTGGTGAGGCTGGCGGCGGCGAAGACCGTGAGGCCGGCGGCCTGGGCGGTGAGCGGGAGACACAAGAAAACCAGCAACCAGCGGAACATGGGCGCCTCCGGCGGGCAGAGGCGCTGCCTCTGCACTCCGCTGGGGCCATAGGGCCCCAGACCCCGTTACTCAAGGTGGGCGAATTTGGCGAAGGTTTGGGCCAGCACTTCGTAGATCGGGCGTTTGAAGGGGACCGCCAGGGCGGGGAGCGCGCTCAGGCGCTCCCAGCGCCAGGTGGCGAATTCCGGGGCGTGGGCGTCCAGGCGGATGTCCTGGTCCTCGCCGAGGAAGCGGAGGGCGAACCAGCGCTGGCGCTGGCCGCGGTAGCGGCCGCCCCAGATTTTGGCGGCGATCTCGGGGGGCAGGTCGTAGGTGAGCCATTCGTCGTGCTCGGCCAGGATCTCGGCCTTCGCGGTGCCGATCTCCTCCTCGAGCTCGCGGAGGACGGCTTGGGCGGGGGTCTCGCCCGCGTCGATGCCGCCCTGGGGGAGCTGCCAGGCGCCGGGGACGCCGGCGCGTTCGCCGACGAACACCCGGCCTTGGCGGTTGAACAGGACCGCGCCGACATTGTCGCGATACACTTGGCACCCCTCCCCCGGTGGCGGCGGGGCCGCTTGCCGTTGTAAACCGGTGCGGACCGCCTGTAACGGCTTTACTGATCCGGAACCAAGACCGCATGGCCAGCCCGAAAACCCGCCGCGCCGACCCTGGCCTCACGCCCGACCGGCTCGAGGCGGCCTACCGTCAGATGTTGCTGATCCGGCGCTTCGAGGAGAAGGCGGGGCAGCTCTACGGCATGGGGCAGATCGGCGGGTTCTGCCACCTCTATATCGGTCAGGAGGCGGTGGTGGTGGGCGTGCAGATGGCGCTCGGCGAGGGCGACCAGGTGATCACCTCCTATCGCGATCATGGGCACATGCTGGCGACCGGGATGGAGCCGCGCGGCGTGATGGCGGAGCTGACCGGGCGCGCGGCGGGCTATTCGCGCGGCAAGGGCGGGTCGATGCACATGTTCAGCCGGGAGAAGAATTTCTTCGGCGGGCACGGGATCGTCGGCGCGCAGGTGAGTCTCGGGACCGGGCTCGCGTTCGCCAACCGTTACCGGAACAATGCGCAGGTGGCGGTCACCTATATGGGCGAGGGTGCGGCGAACCAGGGGCAGGTGTATGAGAGCTTCAACCTCGCGGCGCTGATGAAGCTGCCCTGCCTTTATGTGATCGAGAATAACCGCTACGGCATGGGAACGAGCGTGGAGCGGGCGACGGCGTCGCGCAATTTGTCGCAGAACGGGTCGCCCTGGGGGATTCCGGGCAAGCAGGTGGACGGGATGAACGTGCAGTCGGTCCATGCGGCGGCGGCCGAGGCGGTCGCGCATTGCCGGGCGGGCGAAGGGCCGTACATCCTGGAGATGCTGACCTACCGGTATCGCGGTCATTCCATGTCGGATCCGGCGAAATATCGCACGCGCGAGGAAGTGCAGGCGATGCGCGAGCAGCATGACGCGATCGAGCAGGCGCGGCAGGCGCTGCTCGCGGCGGGGCGGAGCGAGGATCAGCTGAAGGCGATCGAGAACGAGGCCAAGCGCATCGCGCAGGATGCGGCGGATTTCGCGGTGACCGCGCCCGAGCCGGATGCGGCAGAGCTTTGGACCGATGTGCTGGTGGAGGCCGGCGCGCCATGACCGAGGTATTGATGCCGGCGCTCTCGCCGACCATGACGGAAGGGAAACTGGCCCGCTGGCTCAAGAAGATCGGCGACGAGGTGCGCGCCGGCGACGTGATTGCCGAGATCGAGACGGACAAGGCGACCATGGAGGTCGAAGCGGTGGATGAGGGCCGGCTCGAGCGGATTCTGGTCGAGGAAGGGACCGACGGGGTCGCGGTGAATACGCCGATCGCGGTGCTCGCGGGCGAAGGGGCGGCCGAGGCGGCGCCGGCCGCGCGGCCTGCAGCGCCGGCGCCGGCCGTTGCGGCCGCGGAGCAGAGCGCGCGGGCACCCGTTGCGGTCGCGACGGCTGGTCCGGAGCCGGAATGGGGGGCCACGCAGTCGGTGACCGTGCGAGAGGCGCTGCGGGACGCGATGGCGGCGGAGATGGAAGCCGACGACAGCGTTTTTCTGATCGGCGAGGAAGTGGCGCAGTATCAGGGCGCCTATAAGGTGAGCCAGGGGCTACTCGAACGTTTCGGCGAGCGGCGGGTGATCGACACGCCGATCACCGAGCATGGGTTCACCGGCATGGCGGTGGGCGCGGCGATGGCCGGGCTGCGGCCGATCGTCGAGTTCATGACCTTCAATTTCGCCATGCAGGCGATCGACCAGATCATCAATTCGGCGGCGAAGACGCATTACATGTCGGGCGGGCAGATGCGCTGCCCGATCGTGTTCCGCGGGCCGAACGGGGCGGCGGCGCGGGTGGCGGCGCAGCACAGCCAGGATTATGCGAGCTGGTACGCGCATTGTCCGGGGCTGAAGGTGGTGGCACCCTATTCGGCTTCGGACGCGAAAGGGTTGTTGCGGGCGGCGATCCGCGATCCGAACCCGGTGATCTTTCTCGAAAACGAAATCCTCTACGGCGAGCATTTCGATTGCCCGACCGATCCGGATTTCGTCCTGCCGATCGGGCGGGCGAAAATCGAGCGCGAGGGCAAGCACGTCACGATCGTCGCCTACTCGATCATGGTGGGGGTGGCGCTCCGGGCGGCGAAGATGCTGGCCGATCAGGGCGTCGAGGCCGAGGTGATCAATCTGCGGACGCTGCGGCCGCTCGATATCGGCACGATCGTGGAGAGCGTGAAGCGCACGAACCGGCTGGTGACGGTCGAGGAAGGCTGGCCTTACGCGGGGATCGGGGCCGAGATCGCGATGCAGGTGACGGAGCAGGCGTTCGATTGGCTCGATGCGCCGCCGGTGCGCGTGGCGGGGGCCGATGTGCCGCTGCCTTACGCGGCCAATCTCGAAAAACTGGCGCTGCCGCAGCCCGATTGGGTCGCGCAGGCGGTGCGGCGGATTATCTGAACATGGCAACGAATATCCTGATGCCGGCGCTCTCGCCGACCATGACCGAGGGCACGCTGGCGCGCTGGCTCAAGCGCGAGGGCGACCGGATCGTGGCCGGCGACGTGATCGCGGAAATCGAGACCGACAAGGCGACCATGGAGGTGGAAGCCGTCGATGAGGGCGTGCTCGGGCGTATCCTGGTGCCGGATGGGACGACCGGCGTGAAGGTGAACGATCCGATCGCGGTCCTGGTGGAAGACGGCGAAAGCGTCTCGGTGGCGCCCGCGCCCGCGCCCGCGAAGCCGGCGCCGAAGCAGGAGGCGGGGGAGACCGGTGCTGTTCCGGCGCCGAAACCGGAGCCGGCGGCGGCGCCGGCCGCGGCGGCGAAGCCCGCGCGCAACGGGCACGCGCCGGAAGAGCGGATTTTTGCCTCGCCGCTTGCGCGGCGCATGGCCAAGCAGGCCGGGATCGATCTCGCCGCGGTGCGCGGCACGGGGCCGAACGGGCGTATCGTGCGGGCCGATATCGAAGCGTTCCGGCAGCCGGAAGCAGCCCCCTCCCCTGCCCCGGCGGCACGCGCGCCGGCGCCGCCGGCCGCAGCGCCGGTCGCGATCGAGGCGCCGCACGAAAAACTGCCGCTCAACAATGTGCGGCGGGTGACCGCGCGGCGGCTGGCCGAAGCGAAATCGTCGATCCCGCATTTCTACGTGTCGATCGATGTCGAGCTCGATGCGCTGCTGAAATTGCGCGCGGAGCTCAATGCGAAATCGCCGAAGGACGGACCCGGCGCGTTCAAGCTTTCGGTGAACGACCTGCTGATCAAGGCGGCGGCCGTGACGCTGCGCCGGGTGCCGAAGGTGAATGTGTCCTTCACCGAGGAGGCGCTGATCCTCTACGAGGATATCGATATCTCGGTCGCGGTCTCGATCCCGGATGGGCTGATCACGCCGATCATCCGCGGCGCGGACCGCAAAGGGCTCGCCGCCATCAGCAACGAAGCGAAATCGCTGGTCGAGCGGGCGCGCGCGGGCAAGCTCAAGCCGCAGGAATTCCAGGGCGGGACCTTCTCCATCTCGAATATGGGGATGTATGGCGTGCGCGAGTTCGCGGCCATCATCAATCCGCCGCAAGCGGCGATCCTCGCGATCGCGGCGGGCGAGAAACGGGCGGTGGTGAAGAACGACGCGCTCGCCATCGCGACCGTGATGACGGCGACGCTCTCGGTGGATCACCGGGCGATCGATGGGGCGCTGGCGGCGGAGTTCGTGGCGGCGTTCAAGGCTGTGGTGGAAGATCCGCTCAGCTTGATGCTGTGAGCGAGGAGCCTCCGGCGGGCAGGGGCTTTGCCCCTCTTGCGTCCGGCGCTCGGACCGATGGCGCACCGGCCGCAAGCCACTTGGGCCAGAAGGCCCCAGACCCCGTTTCGTTTAGGTTGCGGGGTGCGGCGGTGGGGGACGCAAAAGAGATCGCGCGGTTGGTGTTCGCGCTCGCGACATACGAAAAGCTTGCGCATGAATGCCGGGGGACAGAGGCAGATTTCCGGCGGGAACTGTTCGAAGTTCCGCAGCCGCGCGCGCACGCCATGGTCGCGGAGGTCGATGACAAGATCGTCGGGCTAGCGCTCTGGTTCTATAATTTCTCGACCTTCAACTGCCGGGCGGGGCTTTATCTCGAAGATTTGTATGTCGAGCCGGAATATCGCAATCTCGGGATCGGCAAGGCCTTCTTCCGGGCACTCGCCCGCCGGGCGCTCGCGGAAGGGTGCAGCCGGATGGAATGGGCGGTGCTCGACTGGAATGAGCCGGCGATTGCCTTTTATCGCTCGCTGGGCGCAATCGGGATGAGCGACTGGACCGTGCAGCGCCTGAGCGGGACCGCGCTCGAGGCTCTCGCCGCAGAGGGATAGATGGATAGTTACGATCTGATTGTCATCGGCGGCGGCCCGGGCGGGTACGTGGCCGCGATCCGGGCGGCGCAGCTTGGGCTGCGGACCGTGGTGGTGGAGCGCGAGCATCTGGGGGGCATCTGCCTCAACTGGGGCTGCATTCCGACCAAGGCGCTGCTACGCAGCTCGGAAATCAACCATCTGCTGCACCATCTCGGCGATTTCGGCTTCGCGGCCGACAATATCCGCTTCGATCTCGATCGCGTGGTGAAACGCTCGCGCGCGGTCGCCAAACAGCTCGCCTCGGGCGTGGGACATTTGCTTAAGAAGAACAAGGTCGCGGTGGTGGAAGGCACGGGGCGGCTCGCCGGCGCCGGACGGGTCGAGGTCGCGACCAAAAACGGGGGCAAAACGCTCGCGGCGCCGCACATCATCCTTGCGACCGGCGCGCGCGCGCGGCAATTGCCGGGGCTGGAGACCGACGGGAAACTTGTCTGGTCCTACAAGGAAGCGATGGTGCCGCCGGCGATGCCGAAGCGGCTGCTCGTGGTGGGGTCCGGCGCGATCGGGATCGAGTTCGCGAGCTTCTATCGCAACATGGGCGCGGACGTGACCGTGGTCGAAGTGCTGGACCGCATCCTGCCGGCCGAGGACGCGGAGATTTCGGCGTTCGCGCGCAAGGCGTTCGAGAAGCAGGGTATCCGCATCCATACGAGCGCGAAAATCGCCGGGCTCGAGCGCAAGGCCGACAGCGTCACGGCCACGATCGAGCATGACGGGAAACGCGAGACGCTTGAGATCGATCGCATCGTCTCGGCCGTCGGGATCGTCGGCAATGTCGAGGATATCGGGCTCGAAAACACGAAAGTGGTGGTTGAGAAAACCCATGTGGTGGTCGATGGATACGGCCGCACCGCGGAACCCGGCATTTACGCGATCGGTGATCTGACCGGGCCGCCCTGGCTTGCGCACAAGGCGAGCCACGAAGGCATCATCTGCGTCGAGAAGATCGCCGGGAAGAACGATGTGCATCCGATGGATGTGGGCAACATTCCCGGCTGTACCTATTGCCGCCCGCAGGTGGCCTCCGTCGGGCTGACCGAGGCGCGGGCGAAGGAAGCCGGTTACGAGGTGAAAATCGGGCGTTTCCCGTTCGTCGGCAACGGCAAGGCCATCGCCATGGGCGAGCCCGAGGGCATGGTGAAAGTGGTGTTCGACGCGAAAACCGGCGCGCTGCTTGGCGCGCATATGGTGGGCGCGGAGGTCACCGAAATGATCCAGGGCTATACGATCGCGCGCACTTTGGAGACCACCGAGACGGAGTTGATGGAAACCGTGTTTCCGCATCCGACCGTGAGCGAGACGATGCACGAGGCGGTGTTGGACGCTTACGGGCGGGCGATCCATTTTTAAGCGTTGTTCTTTTTTGAAAAAAAGAACCAAAAAACTTTTTCTTGTTTGAAAGCGGTTGCTGCGGCAGCGATCTAATGCGAGCGGCTCAGCGCTTTTTCCTTGCCGCCGAGAAAAAGGGAATCGCCGCGGCTTGCCTCATCCATGAGGCGAGTTGCGCTTTGTCGAGATCGTTCATCGAGGCGAGTTCGACGCCGCGTGTTGATTTCCCCATGCCGGTGGGCGTCACCGGGGGTTCAGGCTTGAGCTCCGTGCCACGGATGAACATGAGTTTGAGATGGCCGACAAACGCGCCTGAGCTGAAGCAGAATCCGCCGTCGACACCGTAATAGGCCATTCCCCATTTCACCGAGCGTTCAAGGTTCGGCAGGGTTTTGGCGGCCAGCGCGTCGATACGCTCGGCGATGGCGCGCTGCGGCTGGGGCAGGGTGGCGATATAGTCGAACACGGGCTTGTCGCCATCGGCGGCTTTGGCGGCGCTGGCCTTGCCGGTCATGGCGACCGGCAAGGCGGAGGCGGCTTTGCCCTGGGCCGCCTCCTGAGAACCGGGCTTTTTCATGGCCTCAAATCCTCCGGCTTTGTCGTATCAGACGGGAGCCTCCACACCCCCCGCCAACAGACAAAAGTCTTTTTGCTTCTTTTTCTTCAGAAAAAGAAGATTCTTAGCTTTGAATCGGCTTCAGCCCTTGCTGCTGTAGTTTCGTATTCAGTTGGGCGATTGCCCCGTTCCGCAGCGCGGACCATTTCCCGAGTTCGGCGTCGAGCTGGGCGTGCAACGATGCGTACAGCGCTTTGTGCTGTTCGGTGGGTGGCGTGTCGGCGTCCTCCAAGCCGGCGGCGAAGGAGGCGAGTTGTTCGTTGAGTTTGCCGGGGAAGGCGAGGTTGGCTTCCGAGCCTTTCATGTTCACTTGCATAAGGGTTTGTTCGATGGGGTCGAGCTCGGGCGTGATGGTGTCGAGTTCGGCGAGGATGGGTTTTACGTTGGTGGTTTCACCGAGTTGCTGGCGCGCGCGGGCGAGATCGGCGCGGGTGGCGCGGATGGCGTTCACGGCGCGGTGGAGCCGGTCGATATCGGCGACGACCTGTTCGGCGAGCGTGGTTTTGGCTTCGATGGCCGCTTCGGCGCCGTGGACGCGCGGGTCGGCGATGATGGTGAGGGGGGCGGTTTCGGTGGTCCCGGCGAGGGTGAGTTTGATGGTGTAGTGGCCGGGGGGGGCGAGCGGGCCGCGGGGGGCGATGCCGGAATAGAAGGCGCCGGGGATCTGCACCGGGTCTGACATGCGGAGATCCCAGACGAGGCGGTTCATGCCGGACTCTGCCGGGATCGTGTCGGTGGGCACGATCTGGTCGGGCCATTCGGGGGGTTGTCTCTCCTTGTCGGATTTCGTGCTGGAGAGATGGCGGATGGTTTTGCCGCTGGCGTCGATGATGTCGATGGTGAGCTCGCCTTTGGGCTTTGTTTTCAGGTAGTAATCGATCAGCGCGCCGGCGGGCGGGTTTTCACCGACCGGCTGCTGGGTGTCGACGGAGTCCGGATAGTAGAGCCGGATGGCGGGCTCGGGGCGGTAGAGCAGGGTTGCGGCTTTGGCGCTGTCGGGCGTGATCTGGCGGAGCGGTGTCAGATCGTCGAGGATCCAGAAGGCGCGGCCGTGGGTTGCGGCCACGAGGTCGTTGTCCTTCACGACGAGATCGTGGACTGGCGAGGGCGGCAGGTTGAGCTGGAGTTTTTGCCAGGGGGCGCCGTCATCGAAGGAGACGAAAACGCCTGTTTCGGTGCCGGCATAGAGCAGGCCGGCGCGCACGGGGTCTTCGCGAACGGCGTGGACGATGGCGCCGTCGGGCAGGCCGGCGGCGATCGCGGTCCAGCTTTTGCCGCCGTCGGTGGTTTTCCAGACGTAGGGCCGGGTGTCGTCGAGTTTGTGGCGATCGACGGCGATGTAGGCGACGGACGCATCGTGGGGCGAGGGCTCGACCATGCTGATCGTGCTCCAGGCGGGGAGGTCCTTGGGCGTCACGTCCTGCCAGTGCGCGCCCTCGTCCGTGGTCATCTGCACGCGACCATCGTCGGTGCCGGCCCAGAGCAGGCCCTGGGTTTTGGGGGATTCGGCCAGCGTGAAGATGGTGTCGTAATATTCGACGCTGGTGATGTCCTTGGTCAGCGGGCCGCCGGAGGCTTGCTGCTTCGATTTGTCGTTGCGGGTGAGGTCGGGGCTGATGATTTTCCAGCTATGGCCGTGGTCGGTGGTTTTCCAGACGACTTCCGAGGCGGCGTAGAGCACGTCCGGGTCGTGGGGCGAGAGCAGGAGCGGCGATGTCCAGTTGAAGCGGTGGGCGAGTTCGGAGGCGGGGTGGCCGGAATTGTCGATCGGCCAGGGGCTGATGTCCTGCGACTGCTCGCGATGCTTATCGTAGCGGACATATTGATTTTCGGAGTCGGAATAGATGATCAGCGGGTCGCGCGGGTCGGCCTGCACGAAGCCGCATTCGCCGCCGCCGGCGGGATACCAGTCGCGCGGGCCGATGATGCCCTCGTCGGCGAAGCTGGCGATGGCGACGTTGGTGTTGTCCTGCTGCGCGCCATAGACCCAGTAGGGCCAGCGCAGCGCATCGACGCTGACATGGTAGAATTGGGCGGTCGGCTGGTTGTCCTCGGTGGACCAGGTTTTTCCGGCATCGAGCGAGACGCTGGCGCCGCCGTCATTGGCGTTGATCAGGCGGCGCGGGTCGGCGGGATCGATCCAGAGCCCGTGATGGTCGCCGTGGCGCGCGGGGAGCAGGGACCAGCTGCGGCCGCCGTCGGTGGAGCGCAGCATGCCGGTGTTGAGCGCGTAGACCGTGTCCACCGCTTTCGGGTCGGCGTAGATTTTCGAGAAATACCAGGCGCGCTGGCGGATGCGGCCATCCTGGCTGATGCGTTTCCAATGCGCGCCGGCATCGTCGGAGCGGTATAGGCCGCCCTCTTTGGCTTCGATCATCGCGTAGATGCGGCTGGGGTCGGCGGCGGAGACCGAGACGTCGATGCGGCCGAGAATGCCGGCGGGGAGGCCGTTGCCGGTCAGTTGCGTCCACGTAACACCGCCGTCGGTCGAGCGGTAGAGGCCGCTGCCGGGGCCGCCGCTCGAGAAATGCCAGGGCTGGCGGCGGACTTGATACAGGGCCGCGTAGACGATTTTGGAATCATGCGGGTCGAAGGTGACGTCGATCGCGCCGGTGTTGTCGTCCTTGTAGAGCGTTTTGCGCCAGGTTTTGCCGCCGTCGGTGGTGCGGAAGACACCGCGTTCGGGGTTGGGGCCGAAGGCGTGGCCGATGGCGGCGACGAGAACGATGTTGGGGTCGTGCGGGTCGACGATCAGCGCGCCGATCTGGCGCGTGTCGTCGAGGCCGATATGCGTCCAGGTTTTTCCGGCGTCGGTGCTTTTGTAGATGCCGTTGCCGTAGGTGATGTCGCCGCGGAGCGCGCCTTCGCCGGTGCCGACATAGATCGTGTTGGGATCGGAGGGGGCGACGGCGACGGCGCCGATCGAGCCGGTGGGGCCGCCGTCGAAAATGGGCGACCAGGTGGCGCCGGAATCGGTGGTTTTCCAAAGTCCGCCGGCGACGGCGCCGAAATAGAACAGGCCGGGCTGGCCGGAGACGCCCGTGACCGCGAGGGCGCGGCCGCCGCGATAGGGGCCGATATTGCGCCATTTCAGGGCGCCGAAGAGCGCGGGGTCGATGCGCGGGGCAGGTTGCGCGCCGGTGGTGGCGGCGATGTCGGGGATCGCGGCGTGGGCGTAGGCGGCGTGGGCGAACGTGGCGGGCGGAAGCGCCACGATGCCGGGAAGCAGGATGGCGTTGAGAACGGGCTTGAAGGGCACGCAGCGATCTCCGCGAGAGAGGGGTGGCGCGGAGAATGACGCATCCGGGGGCGCACACAAGAAGGTGTGTGGCTCGCTCGATGGTGAACAGCGCACACGATCGCGCGTTGCTACCAGGACCGTCCTCGCGTTTTCGCGAGAGCGCGGACCCAACCCGACGATGGAGGGCTGCCCATGCCTTTTCCCGCCGGTCACCTGCCTCCCGCGATCGAGATCGAAGCGACCATCCTCGTGGTGGAGGATGATTGGTTGCTGGCGAACGAGCTCGCCGAGCGTCTGCGGCGCTATGGGTTCAAGGTCGCTGGGCCCGCGCCCCGGGTGAGCGAGGCGCTGGCGCTGATCGGCCGGCAGCAGGTGGATGCGGCGCTGCTCGATGTGTCGCTGCAGGGCGAGTGCTGCGCGCCGGTGGCCGAGGCGCTGGCGCGGCAGGGGGTGGGGTTCGCGTTTCTGACGGGGGGCGATCGCGAGAGCTTGCCGGCGGGCTACCGGGAGCGGCCGATGGTGGCGAAGCCGGCGCCGGCGTCGCGCATCCGGGAGCAGTTGAAGCGGCTTTTGGCGCGCCGCGCGATCCGCGTCTGAGCGGAGGGGGCCCGCTGGCGCGGGCCCCGGTGTTTCATATCCTGCCGAGGACGAGCAGGATGATGACGATCAGCAGAACCAGTCCGAGCCCGCCCGAGGGGTAGTAGCCCCAGCCGGTGCTGTAGGGCCATGTCGGCAGGGCGCCGAGCAGCAGCAAAATCAAGATGATGAGCAGTATCGTACCCATGGCGCGCGCGACCTTTCCCGTGCTGCAATTGTCACGCCGCAACGCCGGGGCCGGGGGCGGGGTTGCGCGGCGGCACGCACGCCGGAACGACAGCGAAAACGGGCCTGTTTCATGAGCGATGGTGAGGATGTGCTGGGGGCGGCGGCTTCCTGGCTTGCGGTGGGCGAGCGGGTGGCGCTGGCGACCGTGGTGGAGAGCTGGGGGAGCAGTCCGCGGCCGGCGGGGAGCCGGATGGCGGTGAGCGACCGGGGGCGCATCGCCGGGTCGGTGAGCGGCGGGTGCGTGGAGGGCGCGGTGATCGAGGCGGCGCGGGACTGCCTGGCGGGCGGGGCGGCGCGGGAGATGACGTTCGGGGTGAGCGATGAGCGGGCCTGGGCGGTGGGGCTGCCTTGCGGGGGACGGATCACGGTCTGGGTCGAGGCGGTGGTTTGAGGCGGAGGGTGCTCGAGGCGCTGGTGGCGGCGCGGGCGGCGCGGCGGCCGGTGGTGCTGGCGACGAGGCTGTCGGACGGGGCGCAATGGTTGCTGCCGGATGCGGCGGAGGAGGCGGCGGGGCTGCGGGAGGCGGCGGCGGCGCGGCTTGCCGGGGAGGCGAGCGGGGTCGCGGAGATCGAGGGCGAGCGGTGGTTCCTGGCGGTGGAGGCGCCGGCGCCGCGGCTGGCGATCGTGGGGGCGGTGCATATCGCGCAGTCGCTGGCGGGGTTCGCGGGGGCGTGCGGGTTCGCGGTGACGGTGATCGATCCGCGCGCGGCGTTTGCGACCGAGGCGCGGTTTCCGGGGGCGGCGGTGGCGGTCGCGTGGCCCGGGGAGGCGCTGGCGGCGCTGGGGACGGATGCGCGGACGGCGGTGGTGGCGCTGTCGCACGATCCGAAGATCGACGATCCGGCGCTGGATGCGGCGCTGCGGAGCGAAGCTTTTTACGTGGCGGCGCTGGGGTCGCGGCGGTCGCATGCGGCGCGGCTCGAGCGGCTCAGGGCGCTTGGGCATGGGGCGGCGGCGCTGGCGCGCATCCGAGGGCCGGCGGGGCTGGCGATCGGGGCGAAGACGGCGCCGGAGATCGCGCTCAGCATCGCGGCGCAGCTGGTGGAGGCGCGGCGGGCTTGAGGGTCGCGGCGATCGTGCTGGGGGCGGGGCGGGGGCGGCGGTTCGGGGGACAGAAATTGCTCGAAGCGGTCGGCGGGCGGCCGCTCGTTTCGCATGCGGTGGGGGCGGCGCTGGC
>DAIDJM010000020.1 GCA_027451405.1 Acetobacteraceae bacterium
GCTCCGCGCCAAGGCACTGCGCGCGATGAACGAGCTTTGGCAGGCGCTCGGGCCGCTATCTGACGCTTTCACCCCAAACGAGTGCGCCAACTACTTCCGCCACGCCGGCTATCCCCAGTCAGCGTGACTCCGCTCTAAAAGTCATGGGGTCTGGGGGCCTTTCGGCCCAACCCAAACGCGCTGCGCTCTAACTCAGGGCTCACTCAGCGGCGAACACGCCGCCGCCGCCGCGCGCGCCAGCACCAGCATCCGCCGCGCCGCGACCCCGGCGCCGGCCATCTCCCCTGCCAGATGCTGCGCAATCGGCCCGCTCAGCACCGCGTGCGCGGCGGTATTCGCCGCCATCTCGACGCCCGCCACCGACGCCGCCGCCGTCACGGTCCGTCGCACGAGACTCGCGGTCCCGAGCAAACCCGGCCGCAGCCCGTGCAGCGCCGCGATCTGCCGCACCAGCCGCAGTCCCCGCCACCCGATGAACACGCCTGCCAGTCCCGGCGAGGGCATCGCCGCGATCCCCGCCACCGCCTGCAGCGCCGCGGTCCGCCCCAGCGCCTCCGATTTGGCCCGCAGCGCCGCGCCCGGCCCCGATTGAAGCAAAGCGAGTATCGCATCCGGATCATTGATCGCATCGATCGCCGGCAGCAGCGTCTCCGCCTCGGGCAGCCGGCGCACCCAGGCCCGCGCCGCCCGCGCGCGCCGCACCGGATCGGTCGAATGCAGGTTCGCGCGCAGCCGGTCGACTCCGCGCAGCGCCATCAGCGCCTTGAATTCGCGCCAGAACCCAAGACCCACGAGCCCGAACCCGGTCGCCGCGACGCCCAGCGCCGCCCAGCCCAGGATCGCCGAGCGCGCAAACTCGTCGGCGATGAAATTGCCGGTCTCGAGTCCGGCGAGACCGAACACCAGCACCGCCAGTCCCGAGGCGGCCAGCGTCGGCATGCCCACCCGGGTGCGCGGCCGCGGATCGGCCGGCAGCGGCACCGGCTCGAGCCGCGGCGCAGGCAGATCCTCGGCCTCGATGCGCGGCGCGACGGGCACATTTTTCGTGCGCAGTTCGCTCAAAGCACATCCTCCAGCAGGAATTCGAGCAGGGCGTCGAGACCGATATTGGGAACGCCGAGCCTCCCTCCATCGGGCAGCGCCATCGGCTCGAACGCGGGCAGGGCCAAAAATTTATGCTCCCAGAAGGACGGATCGGGCGCATGGTCCGGGACCTCGCCCGGATAGGAGCGCGTCAGCCGCCGCTCCCCCAGCACGCGCCCCCGCACGGCGCTCACCGGCCGCCCCTCGAGCGTCCAGACGAAATCCTCGGTGCAGCGCACCGACGCGATCGCGAAATGCGCGACCCGCGCCCCGCCGGCCGGTGCCCGCGCCAGGTCGCGCATCAGCGCCGTGAGGTTGCCCCGCTGGCGTTCGGCGACATGGTCCGACTTGGTCGCCGCGAAGGCGACGCGCTCGATGGCCCGCGGCGGCATCTCGAGCCGCAGCAGCGATTGCAGCGCCTCGGAAAGCGAGAACTGCCAGCGCAGCGCGCCCGCGGAGGCCGCCAGCGCCGCATAGGCATCGGCGAAGGCGGCTGGCCCGTCATGCAGCGCGCTCAGAATATCGGCGAGCACGACGAGCCGGTCGACATGAGCGAAAAGCGGCGAGGCCAGATCGCGCCGCACCGCCTCCACATAGGCGGCGTAGCGGTTGGCGAGCAGTCCCGCGAGCCCGCCCTCGCCGGTGTATGGAAAGAATCCCATCCAGGGCGGCGGCGAGCCCGGCGCGGGCATCAGGAAACGGCCGGGCTGCAGGTAGGAGAGCCCCTGCCCGCGCAGCGCCTGGAGCAGTTCGCGATAGAGCCGGTGCCCGGCAGCGGCCAGCGCCTCGTCCCCCGCAGCCCGCGCCGGCAGGCCGCGCAGAAATGCCAGGAACGGCTCGGCCCGCGGGCCGGATTTGGCCACACGCTCTAGCACGCCACGCGACCAGCCGGTGAAATCCTGGGACAGGAGCGGCAGGTCGAGCAGCCACTCCCCGGGATAGTCGAGGAATTCGAGCCGGATGCGCCGGTCGGGAAAGGGCGCGCGCTCGATGGTCGCGGTGAGCGCCAGGATCGAGACCGCGTCGGTTCGCTCGGGCCAGCGCGGCGGATCGGCCGCCAGTGCCGCCAGATGCCGGGGATGGTCGAAGCGCGGCACGTCGGTCGCCCCGAGCGGCGCCAGCGCGAAGCGCGGATTGCCACGGGCGAGCAGGTTCGCCGCGACCGAGGTCAGGAACGCGGTCTTGCCGGCCCGCGAAAGGCCCGTCACGCCGATCCGCACCGTGCGGCTGAACACGCCGCCGACGCCCACCAGCTCGAGGAGATTGTCGCTGACCCGGAAGAGCGGGTCGAACCAGCCGCTCACGCGAGCGCGCGTTCGATCAGCTCGATCTTGTAGCCGTCGGGATCCTCGACGAAGGCGATCACCGTGGTGCCGAACTTCACCGGTCCCGCCTCGCGGGTCACGCGTCCGCCGCCATGCCGCACGCGGTCGCAGGCCGCCGCCACATCGGGGGCGGCAACGGCCAGGTGCCCGAAGCCGGTGCCGAGCTCGTAGGGCGTCTCCTGATCCCAGTTATGGGTGAGCTCGATTTCCGCCTCGCCCTCCGCATTGCTGCCATAGCCCAGGAACACGAGCGTGTAGCGGCCCTCGGGCACGTCGCGGCGGCGCAGCTCCTTCATCCCGAGAAGGTCGCGATAGAAGGCGATGCTGCGGTCGAGGTCGCGCACGCGCAGCATGGTGTGCAGGAATTTGGTCATTCTGGCGGCTCCGTGTGAGCGGACGGGATGCCGTAGAGGAAAAGCCCCAAACGGTCGGCCGCTTCAATGCAGGCGGCGCGGTCGGTCATCAACGTGCCCCCGGCTTCGAACGCAATGCCCCGCAGCCCCGCCGCATGGGCGCGCTCGACCGTGCGCGGGCCGATCGTCGGCAGATCGGCCCGGCGCTCCTGCCCGGGCTTGACCAGCTTGACCAGAACCCCGCCCGGTCCCGGCTGCGCGAGGTCGCCGGCGCGCGCGAGCATCCGGTCGGTGCCCTCGATGGCCTCCGCCGCCAGTACAACCCCGAGTTGAACCACGCATCCCTGGCCGATATCGGCCGCGCCCAGCGCGCGCGCTGCCTCAATGCCGCGGGCGATGTCCGCATGGGCCTGCGAATCCGGCGCAAGGCGGCCGAGCACGCCTGCCGGGCCCACCGCCTCCCGCAGGATTTCATGGGCGCCCACCACACGGAACCCCTCTTCTCCAAGCACCCGCACGATCGCCGCCAGCAGCCCGTCATCGCCCGCGAACAGCGCCCGGCCGATGCGCGCCAGGATGCGCGCCCCGTCGGCGTCGGGACGCAGATCGCGCAGCGAAGGACGGCGCACCGGCCCGATCAGCACGAGGTCGCGGCACCCTTCGGCCCGCAACCGCGACAGGATGCGCCCCGCAGCCCCGAGTCGGACGAGTTCATGGCGATAGGCGCCGATCACGTCCGGTTCGGCGAAATCCTCGAAGCCGATCACGAACACGTCGCGCCCCGCCGCGATCGCGGCAGCGGCAACCTGGCCGGGCAGCGGCCCACCCCCCGCGAGAATACCGAGCGGACCGCAATCGTCAGCTGTGGCTGACATGGCTCAATGGCGAAAAAGTAACGGAACCTCTCAACCGGACGTTGCCAAGCGGGACAAAATCGGCACTATCGCGATGTGAACGCAACTAAATCCTCGCTTAGGCCTTGCGTTCACGGAACCGTGAACATACCGTTGCAACCGTAAGTAACAGGGACAGGGCCAGGATGGACCCGGAGGAACCCCAAGAGGGCGGCAACGCCAGCGGCTTGATGCAGTGCCTGCGCTTCCTCGCCGAGGAAGCGGCTTCGCTCAACCTTCACCAGACATTTTCAGCCATCCAGCAAGCCCTCCGGCTGGCGGCCAGCGAAAGCGTGCCCGACGCGGCCGAGGACCCGACCCTGCTGCATTGACCCGGTCCGGGCGAGGCCCGGGCGGCCATTCAGGCCGGGGTGTAGCGCCAGACCGACGCCGGCGGGAAATTGCGCGGCGTCCAGGCCTCGCGCCGGGCGACCAGCCCGTGCTTCTTCCAGGGCAGCGGCGAGGTGACGCAGTAGCTGTAGAGGATGAAACCGCGCCCCGGCGCCACCGCACGAATGGCGTCGATGAAGCGCTTCTGTTCTTCGAACGGCAGCAGCACGAGCGGGATGCCGACCACGACCGTGCCCACCCGCCCATGGAACTCGGCAGGAATCAGCTGCGGCAGCCGCCGCGCATCCCCTTCGACCACGTTGGCGCCGGGAAGCTGCGCGCGCAGGTGGTCGGCCATGTCCCGCACGATCTCGACCACGTAAAGCCGCTCGGGCGCGAGACCCGAATCGAGCAGCGCCTTGCTGATCACGCCGGTGCCGGCGCCGAGCTCCACCACGATCTCGCCGGGTTCCACCCGGGTCTGCGCCACAATCCGCCGGCACAGCGCCGGCGAGGAGGGCACGATCGACCCCATCTGCAGCGGGTTGGCCATCCAGCGCCGGAAGAACAGGCCGGCATTGGCCACGTCCTGGCCGAAACGGGAGGGGATGACGTCGGCGGCCTGCTTCATGCGTGCGACCCAGAGGAAGGAGCGGCGGGGATGATCGTTACTTGATCTTCGCTTCCTTGAACGCGACGTGCTTGCGCACGACGGGGTCGTATTTGCGCAGCTCCATCTTCGCGGTCTTGGTTCGCGCGTTCTTCTTCGTCACATAAAAATAGCCGGTGTCCGCCGTGGACACGAGCTTGATCTGAACGGTGTTCGACTTCGCCATCACGCACCTCGAAGGGGCCGGCGCGCCGCGCCACCCGGAAGGCGCGGAACATGCGCAGGCGGCCGTGCGGGGTCAAGACTTTACGCGCGCCGATCGCACATGACGGTTTGACGTCGTTTCACCCGGGGCTTGAGGATTTTTGACGCCCCCGAGGCCCACGGTCCGGTTCGCGGCACCTCCGCCGCGCCAAACCCGGAGCCGAGCCATGAGCGAGCCTTCTTCCTCCGCCACCCTGACCGACGCCGATCTGCGTCGCCGGACCCATCCCTTCCCGCCGGTTTTCGTGGTCGCTCCCACCCACGCCCGCAAAACGCGCGCGCTCGGCGGCGCGGCACTGGTCGCGGCCGTGCTGATCGCCGCGAGCTGGGCGTGGCCGATATTTTAGAGCGAAATCCGTGGATTGGGATCGGATCGCACGGCGCCCCCGGGCGGCCGAGTAGCGGGGTCTGGGGCCTTCCGGCCCCAGCGGGTGCAGGGCAGAGCCCTGCCCGCCGGAGGCGCGCCAAAACCCCGCACGCCTCATTTCAAAAGCGCCGCCGCATAAGCCTCCGGATGCGTCGCCAGAAACCGCGCCGCCTCCAGATCGAGGTCAGACCCTTCCGCCGCCGGGCAGGGCGCGCGCAGCGCCACGATCCGGCTGACCGGCAGCCCCGCCCGCGCCGCCCGCGCCGCCGCCACCGCCTGCGCCATCGGCGCCACCCCCGCATCGAGGCTTTCGAGCTGGTGCTGCATGACCTCCCCGCCCTCGCTCGTGCAAAGCTGCGGCATCACGCCCAGCCCCTGGATGGGCCAGCCGCGCGGCGCCAGCACCCGGCTCCAGGTCACGAACAGCTCGCCCCCGTCCGGCAGCCGGGCCAGCGTCTGCACCAGCCCCTTTCCCAGCGTCTCGCTCCCCACCACCACGGCCCGGCCGAGATCGGCCAAAGCCGCCGCCATGATCTCGGACGCACTCGCGGATAGCCCGTCCACCAGCACGATCACCGGCGCGCCATGCGTAAGGTCGCCGCCGCCATCGATGCGCCATTCATGCCGCGCCTCGGGATCACGCCCCTCGGTGCGCGCAATCACCCCCTGTTCGGCGAACAACGCGACCGAAGTCACGGCCTCGCGCAGCAGGCCGCCCCGGTTGCCCCGCAGATCGATCACGAAAGCGGCCGGCGTGCGCGGCCCGGCGATCGCCGCCTCGATCGCCTGACTCATCCGCTCCGCGGTGTTCGCCACGAATGCCGACACCCGGATGAGCGCGATCTCGCCGTCGAAGGACGGAAACACCGACTCCGGCGGCACGTAGCTCAACGTCAGCGAGACGTTGCGAACCACGCCGTCGAGCCCGCGCACCCGCAGCGGGATCTCGGTCCCTTCCGCGCCCGAGAGCAGGATCAGCGCATGCGCCGGCGAGAGGCCACGCGTCGTATGGCCGTCGATGCGCAACAGCCGGTCGCCGATGCGCAGACCCGAGGCGGCCGCCGGTCCGTCCGGCACCAGATCGGACACCGCGAGCCCATGCGCCGTGCGCACGACCTTGAGCCCCGCGGTCGCGTCGATCGACAGCTTGTCCCGCTCGCTCTCGGCCGGCAGCGGCGGCTCGTAGCGCGAATAGGGATCGAGATGGCTGAAGGCCGCATCGAAAAACGCCTGCACCAGCGCAGCCTGGCCGGTCTCGCGCACCGGTGCCGACTCGGAGGCGGCCACCCCCTCGATCGCGGCGGCGAGGCGGCCCCACCCGGCCGCATCCCCGCCATCCGGGGCGGGGCGCTCGAGCAGCACGCGGCCCTGCGCGCTCAGCCGGAGCTCGCCCCCCTCATCGCCGGTCATGAGCGCGGGATCGAGCGCGTTGAGGCTCTCGAGCCCCCAGCGCGCGAGCGTGCCGGGCGTCACCGGATCGAGCGTGCGCGGCGCGGCGAAGGCAAGGCCGGCCTCGTAGGTTCGGGCCAGCAGCCGCTCGTCCAGCGGCGCCGCCTGCGCGACCGGTAAACCGAACCGGGCGAGCAGCAGCGCGCCGGCGAGACATCGCCCAGCACCGCCACCCCAGGCTGCGCGGGTCACCGGGCCCTGCGCTTCCGTCCGCTTCCCGCTGACGGGTGCATCAGCTCGAAGACGAGACCGCCGGTGACCGGGCTCGCTTCGCGCAGCCGGACCTCGACCGCATCCGCCAGCCGCAGCGAGAGCCGCGTGCGCCGGCCGTTCAGCGTCTGGGTGGTTTCGTCATGCATCCAGTAATCGTCTGGCAAAGATGAGAGCGGAATCAGGCCGTTCGCGCCCGTGCCCTCCAATGTAACGAAAACCCCGAACCGCGCGACGCCTGAGATGCGCGCCGCGAAGCGTGCGCCGATTTTGTCCGCCATGTAGGCAGAAAGGTAACGGTCCACCGCCTCCCGCTCGGCGATCGCCGCCCGGCGCTCGGTCCCGGATATATGATCCGCGGCCTCGGCGAACCCCTCGGCCTCGCCCGGCGCGAGCGCGCCCGGACCGAGCTTCAATCCCGCGATCAGCGACCGGTGCACGAGCAGATCGGCGTAGCGCCGGATCGGACTGGTGAAATGCGCATACGAGGCGAGCGCGAGCCCGAAATGGCCGATATTGTCGGGCGAATAGGCCGCCTGGCTCTGGCTGCGCAGCATCACCTCGTTGACGAGCGAGGCCCGGTCGGTGCCGGCGACCCGGCGCAGCACCGCGTCGAGATCGCGCGGATGCAGCGTGCGCCCGGGCGGCAGCGAGATATCGAGCGTGCCGAGAAACGCGCGCAGCGCCTGCAGCTTCTCGTCCGAGGGCGGCGCGTGCACGCGATAGACGCAGGGCCGGCGCAGCCGCTCGAGTTCCTCGGCCGCTGCGACATTGGCGAGCACCATGAATTCCTCGATCAGCCGGTGGCTGTCGAGCCGCGGCCGGGGCGCGATCTGCTGCACGCGGCCCGCCGCATCGAGGATCACCCGCCGCTCCGGCAGATCGAGATCGAGCGTTCCGCGAAGCTGCCGCGCCCCGAGCAGGGCACGGAACGCGGCATAAAGCGTGCCGAGCTGTCCGGCCGCGAGCCCCAGCGCCTCGCCCGCCTCCTGCGCCGCCTGCACCTGCTCGTAGGTGAGCCGCGCCGCGCTCCGCATCAGCCCGCGACCAAAACGGTGCCCGCGCTTCCTCCCGTCGCCGCCGATGCGCAGCTCCGCGAACAGACAGCCGCGATCCTCGCCCGGCTTGAGGCTGCACCAGCCGTTCGACAAGGCCTCCGGCAGCATCGGCACGACGCGGTCGGGAAAATAACAGGAATTGCCGCGCCGTCGCGCTTCCGCATCGAGCGCGCTGCCGGGCCGCACGTAATGCGCCACATCGGCGATCGCGACGATCAGCCGGAACCCGTCCCCGTCCGGCTCGGCATAGACCGCATCGTCGAAATCCCGCGCATCCTCGCCATCGATGGTGACGAGCGGCACCTCGCGCAGATCTTCCCGCCGCCCGAGCGGCGCCGCCCGCGCCCGCTTGGCCTCGGCCAACGCCTCGGGCGGAAATTCCTGCGGGATCCCATGCGTCGCGATGCAGATCAGGCTGACCGACCGCGCCTCGCCCATCCGCCCGAGCCGCTCGACGATGCGCGCGGGCTTCAGCCCATAAGCCCGACCCGGCAGCGGTTCGGCGAGCACGATCTCGCCGGTCTCGGCGCCCGCGCTCTCGCCCACCGGAATCTGCCACTCCGCCTTCGCCCGCCGGTCGGTCGGCACGAGCCGGTCGGGCGCCCGGAACACGCCCAGCACCCGCGACGGCGTCGCCGCCAGCCGCTTGAGCGTCCGCCCGTCATAACTTCCATCCTCGAGCGCCCGCAGCCGCGCGAGCACCCGATCCCCTGGGGCGAGCGCCGGCCGCCCGGCCGGCTCCGGCCGCAACCGCACGAGTGGCGCCGGCCCCTCCCCCTCCCAGGAAACCGGCCGCGCGACCGGATCCCCATCCGGATCGGTCCCAAACACCTGCACCACCGCCGCATCCGGCAGCCGCCCGGGCGGGGTGAACCGGCGCTTGCCCGCCGGCGCCGCGCGCCCCTCATGGGCAAGACTCTTGAGAATGCCCCGCAGTCCGACCGCATGCTCGGGGCCCAAATTGAAGGCGCGGGCGATCTCGCGCTTGCCGACGCGGCCGGGGGAGTCCGCGATGAAGCGGGCAATCTCGGCGCGGCTGGGGAGACTCGGGGCACGGCGCTTGGGCACGACGGTTTTTGTGCACGGACGCGCCTCCGGCGGCCAGGGGCTTTGCCCCTGGACCCCACTGGGGCCGGAAGGCCCCTGACCCCATTTTCCGCACGAAAGTGACGGGGTCTGGGCGCAGGGGGCAACTAAGCCGGCGGCAAAAACTTCGCCAAGGACAACGACCCCAGTCCCGCAATCAGCTGATACGACGCCTGCAACTGCGTCTGCGCCTGCGACAGTTGCGTCGCCACCTGCGTGATGTCGGCGTTCTGCAAATTCCCGAGCTGGGCCGTCAGCGCCGTGCTGGTCGCGGACAGGTCGGACTGTGCGTTGCTTACATGCTGCTGCTGCGCGCCGAGACCCCCGATATCGGTATTGATGGCCGACACCGCGCCCTGCAGGCTGGTCACCGTGTTCTGCACCAGCGGCGCGAAATTCGGGTCGGCCGATTGCGCCGAGGTCAGCGACCCGAGTGTGGCCAGCCCACGCAGCAGATCGCGCGTGTAGGACCCGGTGCTGGTCGTGCCGATGCCGGCCGAGGTCGCGGTCGCATTCTGGTCCGCGAGCACGCCGACCGGCAGCGTCTGCCCGTTGCCGAGATCGACGAGCGACGTGGCGTTCGAGGCTTCGAGCGTGCTCGAGAAAGGCGAGGTCGCCCCCGGCCCCGCGATCGTGAGCGTCTGCGCGGCGACCCCCGCCGCCCCGGTGGTCGAGAGAGTCGCGACCGCCGCGGAGACCGCCGAATAGAAGGCCGAGCTGCCGATCTGGTCCGGGTTCGGAATGGGCGGATTGCGGCTGTCCTGCCCCGCGAAGATATAGGTGTCGCCGACCTTGGTATCGAGCAATTGCGCCACCTGCCCGAGCGCGTCGCGCGCCTGCGCGGCCAGCGTGTCGGTCGATTGCGGCGTCGTGATGAGGGTCGCCGCCTGGCTCGCGAACTGGCTGGCGATGCTCTCGATCTGCCCGAGCGCGCTCTGCGTCGCGCTCTGGATGTTCGCGGCCTGCGTCAGATTGCCCTGCACCGCCCCGGTCTGGCCGAGCTGCACCGAAAGGTCGAGCGCCGGCGCCGCCGCGCCGCCCAACCCCGCATAATCCTGCGAGATCAGCCCGGTGCTGGTCTCCGAGGAGAGCTGTGCGATCTCCCGCTTGATCAGCGCGGTGTTGCCGACGAGCTGCGAAAACGTGCCGAGATCGGTCGCGGTCAGGGAATAGCTCATCTCACTGCACTGCCGATAAGAGGTCGCCGTAGAGGCTCTGCACCGCACTGATGATTTTTGCGTTAGCGCCGTACGCGTTCTGCAACTGCACCAGCGAGGCCAGCTCGGCATCGAGATTGACGCCCGTGGCCGCCGTGAGCTTGCCCGACAGCGCGCTCGTCGTCGCCTGCGTGTCCCCCGCCTGGCTCGTCGCGTTCTGCGCGTCGGCGGCAGCGCCGGCGGTCAGCGCATTGGCCGCATCGCCGAGCGTGGCGCTGGGCCCGTAGGCGGTGGACAGATTGCCGGCAGGCCCAAGCCCGGTCGTCAGACCGGGAATCTGCGGCACGCCCTGTTGCACATCCGGACCGAGCGCGAAATTCAGCACGCGCGTGATCAGATCGGTGAAGCCGGGTAGCCCGCTCGGGTTGGGCGTGAACGCGCTGGCCCCGGTCGGGCTGCCCACGACCGCATGGCTGCCGTCCCGCACCAGCGCCGGGTTGGCGACCACCGCCGGATTGACCGAAATCGCCGCCGCATACCCCACATAGCCCGCCTGCGTCCCCGGCGTGGTCGCGACCGGCAACGATCCGTTGGGGTTCGAGAACAGCGTCAGCCCCTGCGCGTCGAAGCGCGTCGTCAGCGTATAGGCGAACTCGTCGAGCGCCCCCTGATAGGTCGGCAGCGTGCTGTCGCGGAGCGCCAGATCGGCGCCGATCCGCCCGCCGCTCAGTTGCGCCGTCACATCGACGCCGCCCAGCGTGATCCCGCCGATGCCGCCGCCCGGATAATAGCTGCCCGGCCCGATCGTCGCCGGCGTGACCGCGAGCGAGGCCGAGCCGTCGGTCGGCAATTGCGCGCCGCCCACCGTGAAAAGATCGAGCGCGCCGTTCGGCTGCACCACGCTTTTCAGGCTGAACAGCGAGGAAAGCTGGGCGACCGCGGCGTTGCGCTGATTCTGCAGATCGGCGGTGCTCTGCCCTGCCGCCTGCAGCGACACGATCTGTTTGTTCAGCCCCGCGATCTGCGCTAGCGCCTGGTTCGCCTGGCCGATGCCGGAAACGAGGTCGTTCTCCGCCGATTGCCGCGCCCCGGTGATCGCCGCACTCTGCGCGTTGATGCCCTGCGCCAGCGTCTGCGCCGCGCCGACCACCGCCGTTTGCGCGGTCTGATTCGCCGGATCGTTCAGCAGCGCCGAGAACGCGTTCTGGACCCCGCCGAGCAGGCTGCCGAGATCGTTGCCTTGCCCGACCGTCCCGAAAGCGGGCTGCAAGCCCGAGAGCGCGCCGCTCTGCGTCTGCCAGAAGCCGCCCGTGGCCGATGCCAGCCCCAGCTCGGCCGCAAGCGCCGGATCGGACGCCAGCACCGCCGGCCCCGAGCGCACGCCCAGCAGATACGAACCCGCATCGGCGCTCGTCTGCACGGCGATCTCGCTGGCATAGCCCTGCGTATTCGCATTGCTGATATTCTGGCCGATTACCGCGAAATTGGCGGCAAGATCGGCAAGCCCGCTATTGGCGATCGCGAGCGCGGAATCGAGCGTCATCCGACCGCGCTCACTGGATGATGTTCAGGGTCGAGAGCAGCATCTGGCTGCCCGTGGAAATGACCTTCGCGTTCGCGCCATAGGCCTGTTGCGCGACGATCATCTTCGAGAGCTCGGTCGCGATATCGACATTGCTCTGCTCGACCGACCCCGCAACCAGCGTGCCCGCGCCGTTCTGGCCCGCATTCTGCACCAGCGCCGGACCCGAATCGACGGTCTGCGTGAAGGCCTGCCCATTCTGTCGCTGCAACGCGTCCGCGTTGGCGAACGTGACGACCGGCACATGCCCCACCACCAGCGTCTGGCTGTTGTCGTAGCTCGCGACCACGTCGCCGCTCGCATCCACCGAGGCGCCGGTGAAATTGCCGGCGGGCGCGCCGTTCTGGGTCGCCGACGAAAGCGCATAGTCGGTGCCGGCATATTGCGTGACGCCGCCCGCCACCCCGAACTGGCCGAGCGTCAGCGTCAGCGGCTGCGCGGTGGCACCGAAGGTCGGCGTCACCTGCACGCTCGCGGTGCCGCCGGTGCCGTTCACCGTAACGCCGCCCGACCCACCCGAGAGCGAAGCGAGCGTGCCGTTCGGATTGAAAGCGACATTCACGGTGCCGATCGTGGGTCCGCCCGCATTGTCGGGCGAACCGAGCGTCAGGGTCCAGGCATTCGGCCCGGTCTGCGCCCAGCTCGTGGTGAGCTGGTGCGGCGTGCCGCTGGCATCGAAGATCTGCACCTCGCTCGAAAGGTTGCTGGTGGGGCTGGGCGTTGCCGGCACATTCGCGTCTATCGCCACCTGGCTCGTCGCGGTCGGCGGCAATTGCGCGGTGCTGACATGGAGCGGCACCAGCGCGCTCGTGTTCGGCCCGCCGGTCACCGGATTGATGGTGTAGCCCTCGAGCGTGAGCCCGGCGCTGTTCACGAGATAGCCGTTCTTGTCGAGCGTGAAATCGCCGGCGCGGGTATATTGCGTCTGTCCCGAGAACGCGACCGGCTGGTTGCCACTCTCGGTCTGTTGCGAGACCGCGAAGAAACCCTGCCCCGAGATCGCCAGCGCCAGCGGATCGCTCACCTGCTGGATCGAGCCCTGCACCTCGTTCAGATAGTCCGGCCGGGTCGCGACACTGCCCGACACGTTCTGGGTCGCGGTCGACTGCGTGAGCAGGTCGAGAAAGCTCGTGTCCACGCCCTTGTAGCCGATCGTCGAACTGTTCGCGGTATTGTCGCTGATATTGGTGAAGGCGGCGGATTGCGCATCGAGGCCGCTCACCGCGGTGGTCATGGCGCCGAAAAGGGACATCGTGAACTCCGTGCTGTGCGTGCCTCGGCAAAGGCGATCCGCCAGCCGCAGCCAGCATGAAACATGCCAGCACCGCCACGGGCGCCGGCCCGGCATTCGGTCGCGCAGCCCGGCAGAATATGCCGGGCGAAATGTTCCGCACGGGCATCCGCGCACCCGGTGCGCGCGGCCCCCGTCGCCCGCGTCTTCGCCTGCGTCTCCCCCTGGCCCGGCGCTTGCTCGGGCCCGGCTCATGCCCGTGTCCCCTGCCCCCATCCGAGCGCAGACCGCCGCCCCGCCGGCGAAACCGGCCTCCCCCCGGACCAGCCCGTCCCCTCCAGGCCTCTTCCCGCGGCTGCTCGCGCCCCCTGCGCTGCCGGCCGGGGCCAAACCCACCCCGGCACGCGCCCCAGCGCCCGCGCGCCCCGGACGCAAGCCCGGCACGCCCGAGTCCCCGCCGCCGGCCTCGGCACTCGTCCCCGCGCCGATCCTGTTCGGCCCCCTGCCCTTGCCAGCGGATCCGCCGGCTCCCCCGGTCCCGTCCGGCGCCTCCGACACCGGCGCGCCTCCGGCCCCCGCAACGACGAGCCACACCACCCAAGACGCGCCGGCCCCGGCCGGTCCTGCCACGGGGACACCCGCCGCCGTCGCACCGTCGTCTCATCCGGGCGCCGATCCGGCCGCCGGGCCCGACACGCCATCCGCTCCCGCCGATCTGCCCGGCGGACCAAGCCCGATTCCCGCGGCGCCGCCGCCCGCCGGCCCGCCGCTGCCCGTGGCCGTGCCGGCAAACCCGGCCTCGGCCCCGGCACACACGACCCCCTCCGCCCCCGCGAGCCCGGCCCGTCAGATCGCCGACCAGGTCGCGCTGCGATTTGCGTCCGATGCCGGCAAGCTCACCATCCATCTCCATCCCGGCGAGCTCGGCACCGTCGAAATCCGCCTGGAACGCCCGCATGGCGCCCCGCCGGTCGTCACGCTGGCAGTGGAAAAGCCGGAAACGCTGCACGCGCTGCAGCAGGATCTGCCGCGGCTGCACCAGGCGCTCGACCGCGCCGGCATCCCGCCGGAAGCCCCGCTCACCCTGCAATTGAGCCCGCCGCCCCCGCCCTCCGGCACCGGCGGACTCGGCTTCGGCCAGCCCGGCGGCGGCCAGCACCCACCGCCACAAAACCCGGCGCCACGCGCCCAAGCCGCGCCGCTCGCCGCCCCCGAATCCGATCCCGAAACGGCCCTGCCGGCGTTCCTGCCGCTGGGCCTCAACCTCACCGCCTGAGGCAGCCGACCATGTCCCTCTCCCTGACCGCCCTCGCCGCCGCCGCCGACACCGCCGCCGCCAGCACCACGGCCACGGCCAGCACGAGCGGCACGCAGACCAGCGCCTCCACCCAGATCGGCAACGCAGCGCTCCAGCAGCTCGGCGGCAATTTCAACCAGTTCCTCAACCTGCTGCTCACGCAATTGCAGAACCAGGACCCGACCCAGCCGCTCGACACCAATTCCTTCACCACCGAACTGGTGCAATTCACCGGCGTGCAACAGGAAGTCGCCACCAACAGCAATCTCAGCCAGCTCATCTCGCTGCAACAAACCACCCAGACGCTGCAGGCCTCCGGCCTGGTCGGCCATCAGGCGACGGTCAGCGCAAACCAGCTCTCGCTCCAGAACGGCAGCGCCCAGGTGCAATTCACAGCGAGCGCCGGCCAGCCGGTGGCAATCGCCGTGGTGAGCCCGCTCGGCGTGCCACTGCGCACCGTGGTGCTGAACGCAAGCCAGGGGACGAACAATTGGGTATGGAACGGCCAAACCGACCAGGGTGTGCAGATGCCCGACGGGGCCTACCGCGTCTCGGTGCAGGCCGCGAGCGGCAACGGTGTCGCGACCGCGCTGCCCTTCAGCGTGGTCGGCACCGCGACGGGTGTCGCGACAGCGAACGGCACGACGACACTCGATTTGGGGGCGCTGTCGGTGCCGCTGTCGGCGGTGGAATCGATTTCGGGGTCGTGAGAAGGGCCTCCGGCGGGTTCTTTTTTGAAAAAAAGAACCAAAAAACTTTGGTTCGTTGAACGGGACTTTGGCAGCACCGTCCGGATGCAAATCGCATTCGGACAGTGCTGCCGCAGCCCCGTTCAATCAGACGGAAGTCTTTTTGCTTCTTTTTCTTCAGAAAAAGAAGCCTTCCGTCATTTCGGCACGTAAAGCGTCGTTCCCCAGTACGTCTTCTGCCCGAGCCGGTAGGTGGACAGCCCGGAATCCGCATAGATCCCGTCGATGACCTGTCCGGGCCCGTAACCGAAATACCACCAGTCGAACCCGATCGGCTGCTGCTTGCCGCTGAAGGTCGGGCCGCCCTGGGCCTGGCCGTTCACGTAAGCCATCAGGTTCTGCGCCCAGACTGTGTCGGCCGTGGACTGGCCGTCGGTGCCGTCGAGGCTGGCCCCGCCTTCGCCGATCCAGACCGGCGCCTTGTTCTGCATCACGAGATAGCCCCAGCCCTCGTTGCGGTAGGTCACCGCGGTCGCTCCCGATTCGGGCGCCTGGCCCGAGAGCCAGCCCGGATAATCGTGCGTCGAATAGACCACTTCCGGCTTGCCGACCGTCACCGGAATGGCGCCGGCCGCGGACACTTCCTGGATACCCTGGGCGCCCGCCGGGAACGGCGTGCCGTTGAGGAAACGGCCGGTGAAATTGATGGCGCCCTCGCACACGATCAGCACGCCCGGATCGGCATTCTCGACGGCGGTACCGGTATCGTGGCACATCAGATGGAGATCGGCGCCGTTCTTGCCGCCCCAGTTCAGGTAAGTGCGCTGGCAGCCATTGCCGCAATTGCCGGCCGTGCCGATGATCGGCTCGTTCCAGAGATCGAACGCGACCACGGTCGGGTTGCCGGCATAGTGCTTCGCCATCGCGACCGAATCGGCCCTGAAGCGGCGATACGTCACCGTGCCGGGGGTCCCACACCCGTCGTAATTGGCGGTCAGCGCGTTCCACTGCACACCGGCGACGGTCGTGTTGTCGTTCACGTCATACCACAGCCCGTTTTCCTGCTGGCTGGCGCAATCGCGGTTGCCCGTGGTGCCGTTGGTGCCCTCGTTGCCGTGATGGCTGAAGATCACGCGGAGGCCATGCGCGGCCGCGGCGCTGACCACCGCGTCCTGATGGCTGAAATTGCAGACGCCGTTCGGGCAGCTCGTATGGTCGTACCAGGACTGCCGCACGCAATTGAACCCGGCGGCGGCGATCTTGCTCATGTCGCTGCTGTAATTGCCGGTCGGCTCGTCGTAGCCGATGCAGGCGAGCCGGACGTTGGCGCCGTTGGCGCCAACGATCTGGTTGCCGGCGGTGTGCAGATAGCCCGCGGGCAGCAGCGAGGCGGCGCGGGCATTGACTGCCGTGAAGGCGAAAGCCGCGGACAGCAAGGCAGCGTCGCGCAGTCGGAGCTGTGCGCTCATCAGAATACTCCTGTTTGTTTCGGGAACAGCGGGCGGGGCGCTCGCGCCCCGCCCGATCGGATCAGGGCAGCGTGTAGGCGCGTACCCAGTCGATCTTCATTTCGGCGGGAAACGACGTGGAGGCGTTGGGCGGCCCGGGCCAGCTACCGCTTCCGCCGACCGCGAGGTTGATCAGCATGTACATCGGCGTGTTCATGCTGGCGGGCGTAGGCGCGGACGCGATCTGCGTGCCGTCGAGCGACAGCACCACCTGTTTCGGTCCCCAGGTCATCCGGTAGGTGTGAGAGCCTGCGGACAGGTCGGGGACTTTCAGCGCCTGCGAATCGACGGTCCACTGACCCGAGGCATCGGCGCCATGGGTGGTGAAATAGAGCGTGGTCGGATCGTTGCCCAGCACTTCGAAGGCGTCGAGTTCGGCGGTGTATTGATTGCTCGCCGGCAGGAACCACCAGGCGGGCCATAGCCCCTGCCCGGCCGGCAGCTTCGCCCGCATGACAAAGGTTCCGTAGAGCTGCGAGAAGCTGTGGAACGTCGTGATGAGACCGGAATTATAAGGCAGGCCGCAGACATTCGACTGGCCGGATTTCAGCGGCCATGCCCGCATCGTCAGAATGCCGTTGGCATCGCTGAACGGATTGTAGCCGACCGTCGGGTCCACGTAGCACTCGGCCTCGTGGTTGCCGGGCAGCGTGCGGGTGGCGGGCGGTCCGTACGGGTAGGTGGTCATCCAGGTTCCGGTCGAGCCGCTGGCGCTCGAACTGAACGTGTCGAAGCTTTCGACGAAGCTTGGCGTCGTGGCCGCCAAGACAGGGCCCGCCGCTCCGGAGAGGAGTGCGGCGAAGGCAAGGTGACGCAGCACGGCTGATCCTTTCTTTTAAGAAACGTAATCCGCGCGCGAGCGGGCCGAAACCGGCACGGTTGCCGGCCCGCAAGGATCTTCCAGCAAGAACGAGGACCCCCCCTCGCACCGCTGCGGCAGACATCCCCCCGTGCGCAGCAGCAAACCTACGCTCGCGTTTTCGTGAGCGCAAGCAATTTATTCAGAATTTCCAGCCAAAGGGTAAGTAGAAGGGAATGATTACTTCGTTATATTTGTGATTTCGGAACGTTATCGCGCGCAGATAGTGGCTCCCGGGGCGGAAATACTTTGATTGCCCGCGGTCAATAAACCTTAGGTTGCAGATTTTTAACCCTTACAAGCTCCGGCTGCAAGCGCGGCCTTCGCGCCACCCTCGATTTACCCGCTGGAAAGCCGCGCACGGCAAACTTTGCCGGGCAGGAAGGACAGATCGGTCGGCATGACGCGGGTAAGCCTCCAGTGAAGGCATGGCTCGAAGGGTTTCGGGCGCTCGGGCCATCGCGCCTCGCCGCGCTCGGCGTGGTCGCCGTTTCCATGCTGGCGCTGCTGGCCACGCTGGCGCTGCATGGCGGCGGCGAGCGCATGGCATTGCTTTACGCCGATCTCGATCCGCGCGAGGCGGCGGAAATCGCCGACGCGCTCGATCACGCGCACATCGCGCATGACGTGTCGCCGGCGGGCGACCGCGTGCTCGTGTCCGAGCCGGACGTCGCGCGGGCGCGGCTCCTGCTGGCGAAAGATGGGCTGCCGACCGGCGGATCGATCGGCTACGAGATCTTCGATCGCAGCGACGCCATGACGGCGAGCGATTTCGAACAGCAGATCAACGAGACGCGCGCGCTCGAGGGCGAACTGGCGCGCAGCATCCGCATGCTCGCCGGCGTGCGCGCCGCGCGCGTGCATCTGGTTCTGCCGCACCGGGAACCTTTCTCGCGCGAAACGCAGCCGGCCCAGGCCAGCGTCGTGCTGACCATGGCGGGCGCGGCCCGGCTGGATGCGCAGGGAGTCCAGGCGGTGCTGAACCTCGTCGCGGCCGCCGTGCCCGGGCTGAAACCGCAGGCGATCGCGCTGATCGACAGCCGAGGCCATCTGCTCGCCCGCGCCGGCCAGCCGACCGCGGACGACGTCATGGCCACCACCGGCGAGGAAATGCGCCGCAGCACCGAAGTCCGGCTCGCGCGTGCGGTCGAGGACATGCTCGAACCCACGGTCGGGCTCGGACACGTGCGCGCCGAAGCCGCCGTCGAGATGAATTTTGACCGCGTGCAGGAAACCGACGAATCCTTCAATCCGGACCAGCAGGTCCCGCGCAGCACCCAGAGCGTCACCGATGAGAGCCGCAGCACCGAGGCCGACAAACCCGTGACGGTGCAGAACAATCTGCCGAACGCCGATGCCGGCAACACGAGCCAGAGCGGCAGCCAGGAGAAACGCCAGGAAGAGACCACGAATTACGAAATCGGCAAGACCGTGCGCACGCTCGTGCGCGAACAGCCGCAGATCGCGCGCATCTCGCTCGCCGTCATGGTCGATGGCGAGATGCTGCCGGACGCGAAGGGTAAGCTCGTCTGGCACGAGCGCAGCGCCGCCGAGCTCGCACGCCTCACCCAGCTCGTCGAAAGCGCGATCGGTTTCAACGCCAAGCGCGGCGACAAGGTCGAACTGGTCTCGATGCGTTTCAGCCCCGACGATGGGAGCATGGAGGCGGCCTCCCAGGGCTGGCTCGGCCTGGCGCTCGACAAGGACGACGTGCTGTCGCTGGCGCGCTCGGTGATTCTGGGCGCGGTCGTGCTGCTCGGCATCCTCTTCGTGCTGCGGCCGATGGCGCTGCGCCTCGCCGCCGGCGATACCGGTGCGGCCGATGCGGCTCTGCCCGCGCCGTCCCCCCTTCTGACGCCCGCGCCGCCGGTGCCCGCCTTGCCCCCGCCGGAGCCCGCCTTCGCCGACGGCTCGATGGTCAATGTCGCGAACATCGAAGGCATGATGCGCGCCTCCTCGATCCGGCGCATCGGCGATCTCGTGGTCAAGCACCCCGAAGAGACGCTCTCGATCGTCCGCAACTGGCTCACGCAGGAGCGCTGAATGGTGCAGGCCACCGAACTCGCCGACCTCTCCGGAGCGCAGAAGGCCGCCATCCTGATGCTCGCCCTGGGTGAGGAACATTCCGCCCGCTTGTTCGAGATGATGCACGAGGACGAAATTCGCGAGATTTCGACCGCCATGGCCCAGCTCGGCCCGGTGCGCGCGGACATCGTCGAGAAGATCTGCGCGAACTTCACCGACAGCCTGGGCACGCGCGGCACGCTGATCGGCAATTTCGAGAGCACCGAGCGGCTGCTGCAGAAGAGCCTGCCGCGCGAGAGAGTCTCGCAGATCATGGAGGAAATCCGCGGCCCCGCCGGCCGCACCATGTGGGACAAACTCGGCAACGTGAACGAGGCGGTGCTCGCGAACTACCTGAAGAATGAATATCCCCAGACGGTCGCCGTGGTGCTCACCAAGATCCGCACCGACCACGCGGCGCGCGTTCTGGCACTGCTGCCCGAGTCTTTCGCGCTCGAAGTGGTCATGCGCATGCTGCACATGGAAAACGTGCAGCGTGACGTGCTCGACGGCGTCGAACGCACGCTGCGTGCCGAATTCATGACCAATCTCGGACGAAGCTCGCGCCGCGATGCGCACGAGACGATGGCTGAAATCTTCAACAATCTCGACCGTGCGGCCGAGGCCAGGCTGATGGTCGCACTCGAAGGCCGCAGCCAGCAGGCCGCCGAGCGCATCAAGGCGCTCATGTTCACGTTCGAGGACCTGCAGCGTCTCTCGCCCGCGAACTTCCAGACCTTGCTGCGCAACGTTGACAAGGAGCGTCTGCCGCTCGCGCTCAAAGGCGCTTCCGAGAAGATTCGCGAACTCTTCTTCCGTAACCTCTCGGAGCGCGCGGGCAAGATGTTGCGCGACGATATCGAGGCACTCGGCCCGGTGAAGCTGCGTGAGGTCGACGAAGCCCAGGCCGCGATCGTCCTGTCGGCGAAAGAGCTCGCCGCCGCCGGCGAGATCGATATCGGCGGCGGCAAGGACGAGGAAATGGTGGTTTGACCCGCCCGATCGGATCGCGCTGATGGACGGGCTCGCGGAACTGCGGCTCGAACCCTGGCGCGCCGGCGCCGCCGGCATTCTCTATGCCGAGGATTTCGACGCGCCACCCGACCCGCCGCCACCGCCGCCTCCCCCGGAACCCGCAACGCCGGTGCCGGACGAGGCGGCTCTCTCAGCCGCGCGGGAAGCCGGCTACCGCGACGGCCTCGCCGCCGCCGAGGCCGAACAGGCCGCGTTGCGCGATCAGCTGCGCCTCGCGGCGCTGCAATCCATCGCCGACAGTCTCGCCGGCGCGCGGCAGGAAGCGGGTGCCGTCGCACGCGCCCACGCCGAGGCGCTGGCCGCCGCGCTGCTCGCGGTGCTGCAAGCCGCGATCCCCGCCACGCTGCGGCGCCATGCCGACCTCGAAACTACCGCGCTGCTGGAAGCGCTGCTTCCGCTGCTGCAGAGCGAGCCGCAGATCCATGTGCGCGTTCCCCCGGGCGGCGAAGCTGCCGCGCGCGACGCGATCGCCGCGATCGAACGCCAGGCGCGGGACGCGCCGCCGCCGCTCACCCTCACGGAAGACCCTGCCCTCGCGGTGGGCGATCTGGTGCTGAACTGGCACGGCGGCGCCGCGCGCCGCGACACGCAAGCCATCTGGCGGGCCATCCGTGACGCGCTCGCACCCCTCGATCTGCCGGACCTTCGGGAGCTGCCCCATGGAACATGATGTTGCGTTATCCGAACTGGTTGGCCCGGTGATCGCCGCCCAGGAAGCCGCCCCCCGCAGCGCGCGCGACCTCGAGGCGGTCTACGACATCCCGGTCACGGTCAGCGCGGTGCTCGGTCGTACCACGCTGCAGGTGAGTCAGCTCCTCAAGCTCGGCCGTGGCGCCGTCGTCGAACTGGACCGCAAGCTCGGCGAGGCGATCGACGTCTATGTCAACAACCGGCTTGTCGCCCGCGGCGAGGTCGTGATGGTGGACGAAAACCGTCTCGGCATCACCATGACCGAAATCGTCAAGGCCGAGCGCAACACTTGACGGCGATGCGCATGCTCATCCTGGGTCCGCTCTCCGGCCCGCTTGCGCAGGCTGCGAAACTGGCCATCGCCGCCGGCGCGCACGTCTCGCAGGTGGACAAATGCGAGGCGGCGCTCGCGCAGTTGCGCGCCGGCGGCGGACACGAGCTGCTGCTGTGCGACCTCGCGTTCGGCGTCGGCGGGGTCGTGCGCGCCCTGGCCGCCGAGCGAATCGCCGTGCCCGTGGTGGCCTGTTCCGCGAACGCAACGCCCGCTGAAGCGGCGCGCTCGATCCGCGAGGGCGCGGCCGACTTCCTACCCCTGCCACCCGAGCCCGAGCTGATCGCCGCGATCCTGCGCGCGGCAGCCGGCAAGCCGGCTGGCCCCATCGTGCGCGACCCGGCGATGCTCGCGGTCCTCCGCCGCGCCGAACACATCGCCGCCTCCGAAGCCTCCGTGCTCATCACCGGCGAATCCGGCACCGGCAAGGAAGTGATCGCGCGCCACATCCACGGCCGCTCCCGCCGCGCCGGCGGACCCTTCGTCGCGCTGAACTGCGCCGCCATCCCCGAAACCCTGCTCGAAAGCGAATTGTTCGGCCACGAGAAGGGAGCCTTCTCCGGCGCCATCGCCCGCCGCGCCGGCCGCTTCGAAGCCGCCGAAGGCGGCACCCTGCTCCTCGACGAAATCAGCGAAATGGATGTGCGCCTGCAGGCCAAATTGCTCCGCGCCCTGCAGGAGCGCGAGATCGACCGGCTGGGGGGCACCATGCCCGTGCGCATCAATGTCCGCGTGCTCGCCACCAGCAATCGCGATCTCCCCGCGGAAGTCGCCGCCGGCCGTTTCCGCGAAGACCTCTATTTCCGCCTCAACGTGGTCACGCTGAAGCTTCCCGCGCTGCGCGAGCGTCCCGCCGACATCCCTGCGCTCGCGCAGCACTATGCCCGGCACTATGCCGGCGTGAACGGCCTGCCCGCGCGGCCGATCGCGCCGGCCGCCCTCGCGCACCTCGCCACACAGCCCTGGCGCGGCAATGTGCGCGAACTGGAGAACGCCATGCACCGCGCCGTGCTCCTCGCGACCGGCGAGGAAATCGGCCCGGACGCTTTCGAGCTGTCGCCCGCCCTCCGCGAAAGTTCCTCCCACGCCGAGGGTTTCGTTGGCAGGCGCATGGACGACGTGGAGCGGGAAGTCATCCTCGGCACGCTCCGCCACACGATGGGAAACCGCACGCATGCCGCAACGATGCTCGGCATCTCCATTCGCGCTCTGCGGAACAAACTGCGGGATTATGCGCGGGCGGGCATCGCCGTGCCGCCGCCTCAGGCGGCGTAGGAAGATGTTCTTTTTTGAAAAAAATAGTCAAAAATCTTTGGCAAACGTGAACCGGACCAACTTCCGTTGTGTGGCCGGCGCAAATAGACAAAAGCTTTTTGCTTCTTTTTTTCAAAAAAGAAGCCCCTAGGAAATGCTTCAACAGCTCCGTCGCTACACGCCAGGCACCGATCTCGGCCTCGCCGCCGGCGTCTTCTGCCTGCTCTCCCTGCTGATCCTCCCACTTCCCACCCTGCTGCTCGATCTCGGGCTTTCCGTTTCCATCACCGCCTCGGTCCTCGTGCTGATGGTCGCCCTTCTGCTCGAAAAACCCCTGGATTTCACGAGCTTCCCCCAACTCCTCCTGCTCACCACCCTGCTGCGACTGTCGCTCAACGTCGCCACCACGCGGCTGATCCTGAGCCATGGCAGCGAAGGCCCCACCGCCGCCGGCCACGTCGTCGCCGCCTTCGGCGGATTCCTGATGGGCGGCGACGTGGTGATCGGCCTCATCCTGTTTCTCATCCTGCTCGTCGTCAATTTCATGGTCATCACGAAAGGCAGCGGCCGGATCGCCGAAGTCGCCGCCCGTTTCAGCCTCGATGCGATGCCGGGCAAGCAGATGGCGATCGACGCCGACCTCAATGCCGGCCTCATCAACGAAAAGACCGCGCGTGCCCGCCGGCGCCAGCTCGAGGAGGAAAGCGGCTTTTACGGCGCCATGGACGGTGCGGCGAAATTCGTCCGCGGCGATGCGATCGCGGGTCTACTGATCACCTCGGTGAACATCGTCGGCGGTCTCGGCATCGGCATCGTCCGGCATGGCATGGGGCTTGGCGACGCCGCCACCACCTTCACCACGCTCACCGTGGGCGACGGACTCGTCACCCAGATCCCCGCCCTGCTCGTCTCCACCGCGGCTGGCATCGTCGTCACCAAAGGCGGCATCGACGGGCCCGCCGACCGCGCGCTGATCGGCCAATTGGGCGGCGGCTGGAAGCCCCTCGCGCTCGCCGCCGCCGCCGCGAGCCTGCTCGCACTTCTGCCCGGCCTGCCTTCCCTGCCTTTCCTTGCGCTCGCCACGCTCGTCGGCAGCGGCGCCTATTATCGCCGGCGCCATCCGCTCCGCGCCGCCGAACCCGAAACCGTCATGGCCGCTCCGGTCCCGGCCGAAGCGCCCATCGCCGAATCAATGCGCATCGACGTGATCCGCGTCGAGCTCGGCTACGGCCTGCTGCCAATCGCCAGCGGCGATCAACCGAAACTGACCGAACAGATTCGCACGCTGCGCCGTTCCATCGCGACCGAGATGGGTTTCGTGCTGCCGGCGGTCCGCATCCAGGACAATCTCGAGCTCGGCGCCGAGCAGTATCGTATCCGTATCAAAGAGATCGAAGCGGGTTCCGGCGAATTGCGGCCGCTCATGCTGCTCGCCATGGATCCCGCCGGCGGCCGCCCCGACCTGCCGGGCGAACCCACGCGCGAGCCCGCCTTCGGACTTCCCGCCCTCTGGATCGACCCCGCCCAGCGCGAAGCCGCCCTGTTGCGCAACTGCACCGTCGTCGACGCGCCCAGCGTGCTCGCCACTCACCTCACCGAGCTCGTGCGCGACATGATGCCGGAACTGCTCTCCTACGCCGAGACGCAGAAACTGCTCGACGACCTGCCGCGCGAGCATCAGAAGCTCGTCGCCGATCTCGTCCCGTCGCTGATTTCCGTGGGCGGTATCCAGCGCGTGCTGCAGGCGCTGCTCGGCGAGCGCGTCTCGATCCGCGACCTGCCCACCATCCTGGAAGGCGTGCATGAAGCCTGCGTCGGCGGCGCGCGCTCGGTCGCGGCCACCACCGCGATCGTGCGCGCACGCCTCGCCCGCCAGATCTGCGACAGCCATGCCGGTCCCGACGGCGTGCTGCGACTTATCCCGCTTTCGCCGGAATGGGAAACCATCTTCACCGAAAGCCTGGCGGGGCCCGCCGAAGATCGGCAACTCGCCATCGCGCCGAGCCGCCTTGCCGATTTCCTCAAGCGCTTCCGGGATCTGTTCGAAACCCACGGAAGCGAAAACCCCGTCCTGCTCACCGGCCCCGCGATCCGCGCACCGCTGCGGGCGGTCATCGAACGGATTCGCCCCGCAACGCCCGTTCTCGCGCAATCCGAAATCTTCTCCCGCGCCCGTATCCGGACGGTGGCGACGCTGTAATCATGGCGCACACGCCGCGGCAGAACGGTTCGCCCGCAGAGTGGCTTCCTTGTGCGGCGCGCAGCACGGCGATAGCGTGCGCCCGCACCCGCCGGAGGATTTTTCCCATGCGCCGCCCCTCGCCCGCCGGCCTGGCCGTGGCCATCGCCGTCTCGATGCTGCCCTGCGCCTCGCTCGCGCAAAGCAACATCTTCCGGCTCGATCGCGCCGGCCCGCAGCTGAACCCATCCGACTACGACGAGATGCTCGCCAGCATCGACCGACTCAACCGGGGCGAGCCCACGATGGGCCGCACCGAGAACTGGAGCGACCCAAAAACCGGTGCCTCCGGCACCTCCACGCTGATCGGCCTCCGCAGCATCGGCCCCAGCACCTGCCACATGCTGAAGCATCACATCGCCACCCGCAAAAATCCCGAGGGCTTCAACTACCGGCTCACCTGGTGTCCGACCCCGGGCGGAGCCTGGAAAATCCACCACTGACGCCATCCCCGGCGCCTCCCTTGGCGCCGGAGGCCCCCGACCCCATCACAGGGGCGTTTCGGCCCCAGCTTCCGGCGGTCCGTGCGCCATCGTCCGCGGACCGGGCGCGAGCGAGGCGAAGGCTCTGCCCGCCGGAGGCAATCGTGATGTGTCGATCTAAACGCAACTTGCTCTAATGCCTCCCCAACCCCAGGGCCGGAGGCGCACTCCGATGCTGCGTTTCGCCGACCGCACGGAAGCCGGACGCCAGTTGGCGAACCAGCTTCGGGCGCTCGATCTGCCAAGGCCGGTCGTCTTCGCCCTGCCGCGCGGCGGTGTCCCGGTCGGCGCCGAAATCGCCCGCGCGCTCGGTGCCCCGCTCGATGTGCTGCTCGTGCGCAAGATCGGCGCCCCGGGCCAGCCGGAACTGGCGCTCGGCGCGGTCGCCGAACCCGACATGGCCCATCCGGTCATCAACGAACCGGTGCGCGCCGCGCTCGCCGTGAGCGGCGCCCAGCTCGAACAGGCGCGCCAGGCCGAAGCGCGAGAAATCCAGCGCCGCCGAGCGCTTTACGGCGCTGGCCGGCGCCGGATCGATCCGCGCGGCCGCACCGCAATCGTGGTCGATGACGGACTGGCCACCGGCGCCACGGCGCGCGCCGCGCTGCTGGCGCTGGCCCGCGCCGGGGCCTCGACGCGCGTGCTCGCCGTGCCCGTCGCCCCCGCCGAGGCGTTACCGCCGCTCCGGCGCGAGGCGGACCAAATCATCTGCCTGATCGAAGCGGAACATTTCCCTTCGGTTGGCGCCTTCTACGACGATTTCCACCAGCTCGACGACGCCGAGGTATTGCAGATCCTAGATGCGGCCGGGTACGGAACAACATAGAAAAAAGGGTTTGGGCTGGGGCCACGCCTCCACCCACACGCGGTCCGCACCACGTTCAGGGCGGTCAGCCGGCACCCCCGCGCACCCGCGCGATCGCCGCCCGTAATGGGGCCGTGATCCGCCAGCTCGTAGAGCGCCGCATACCTTCGATGGTGTCGAGCAAGGCCGCGCGGTCGGCCGGTGCGGTGCGCGCGAAACTGGTGCCGGTCTTGCGGACGATCCAGAGATCGTGGCCCTCCAGGCCGGCATCCGCCTCGAAACGCACCAGTTCGGCGTTCGGGCACCCATCGATCCGGTCCATGACCCAGGCCGGTGTCACGATCATCGAACCGGTCGCCCCCGCTGGCACGCTCTCCCCTTCGCTCACCGGCACGAAGACAAATCCCTCCGGATCAAGCCGCTTCCGGCCCGACCGCGCATGCGCGGTGCGACCCGCGGTGGCGAATACCAGGATTCCGTTGCGCTCCAGGTGGTAATAGAGCGCCTCCAGCCAGCGCGCCCAAGACGCTGGCGGCATATGGGTGAAAAAAGAGAGCGCACAGATGACGTCGTAGCGCAGCGTCAGGAATTCCTGAGGATCGCGCGGCGCGAGCAACGCTCGCGCGCCGAGCTCCTGCTCGAGAAACGACACCGCCTCCGGATCGGTATCGCAGGCGGTCAGCTCGAATTCCGCAAGCTTGCCGAGGTGGCGGGAGACGCACCCATGGCCGGAGGCGAATTCGAGCAGCGATATCCGCCGCCTGCCATGATCCGCGTGATACCGGGCCGCAAGCTCTGCCAGTCGCTGCGCGGAACGGTGGCCAACTTCGAAGTATGATTCGACGGTCTTCTCCAGGCCTGGCATATCGCCCGGATCCGAAAATTGGCCATCGCCCTTCAGTCGGTCGCGGAACAGCGCATCCCGGACATCGATCGCCGGGGAAACATCATAGCGCTGCGCGATTTCTTCCGTTCCGATGATGCGGACGCGGTCGGCGGATGAAGACATGGCGGCGGGGAAACCTTGAGTATGCAAGCTGCGTCTCAAGAGCCCATATCAGACGAGGGTGCGATGCGCAGCGTTTTTCTGGCTCTACTTCTAGTGGCATTTACCAGCGGGTTTGCCCGCGCGGGCTGCGTCACCGGTGCCGCGGTCGGCGGCGTCGCCGGCCATGTCGCCGGCCATCACGGGCTCATCGGCGCCGCGGCGGGCTGCGCGATCGGACATCATGAAGCCGTCAAGAAGGAACGGGAGCGCGCGGCTCAGCAGGCCCAGGGTCAGCCGCCGAATACGCCGCGTTAAGCGAAGACTGTTCTTTTTTGAAAAAAAGAACCAAAAAACTTTTTCGCATCGGGACGGTGCCGGTTACGCCACGGTCCTGATGCGAAAACACCTTTTGCTTCCTGGCTTCCAGAACAGGAAGCTTGCTCCTTCAAATAGTCTTTGCACTATCGCCAGCGGTCACCTCGAATTCCGCCCCCGTGACCATCGACGCCGCGTCGGAGGCGAGAAACACAGCCGCCGGGGAAACATCGTCCGGCTGCAACCAGCCGACCTCCAGCGCGACGGTGGGTGCGCGCGCCGCCCAGGCCTGTTCAGGCAGCGGATGGTCGGGCGGCGCTCTGCCCGTTTCCGCCATGCTCTCGCGCAGCCGTTTGTCATATCGCGTGAGCTTGGTGTCCACGAGACCCGGGATCAGCGCATTGACCGTGATATTATGCTCGCCGAGTTCGAGTGCCGCGGATTTCGCCAGACCCAGAATGCCCCATTTCGACGCCGAATAGCTCGCCGCGTGCTTGGTGCCTTTCTTCCCCTGCATCGACGAGAGCACGATGATCCGCCCGTATCGCCGCGCCACCATTTTCGGCGCAAAGGCGCGGATCGTGTTGGCCGTCCCGTTGAGATTGACATCGACGATATCGAGCCAGTCGGAATCGTTCATCTTGAGAAGCGGCATCCAGCGCTGAATGGCGGCATTCGCCACCAGAATATCAATGCGCCCGAAAGCGCGTTCGATGTGATCGGCCGCGGCGCGCAGCGCCGCGATATCCCGGATATCGGTATGGATACCGCAAGTGCGGCGGCCGAGCGCGCGGATCCTGAGCGTCGTTTGCTCCAGTTCCGCAGCCGTCGCCGGCTCGGCATCCGAGCTCGGGCTCACCGGACCCGCGATATCGATCGCGACCACGTCGGCGCCGTTCATCGCCATCTCGAGCGCGATCGCGCGTCCAATCCCCCGCGCGGCGCCGGTGACGACCGCCACGCGGCCCGTGAGATCGGATCCGCGGCCGGGACGCGCCGCCTCGCGCGGCGCCGCCTCCCGCGCGGCGTCCGCCATGCGCTCCCGAGGCAGGTTCGTGTCCATGTCAGCTGCCGCGGCGCCGGCGGTTCCGGTTCGAGGCTCCCGCCTCGCTCAGGGCAATCGCGATGGCCTGGCGTGGATTGCGCACTGTCTTGCCGTTGCCGCTGTGCAGATCGCCTTCCTTGAACTCATGCATGACCCGGTGAATTTTGCGCTTCTGGGTTGGCGTTTCCTTGGGCATGGCCGCACTCCCTTCCTGGTTGTGCGAACGGGTCCGCGGGGAAGCTGTCGCGGCCGGCGCCCGTCACGATTTGTCGAACACCAGCACGCCCGGGAGACGGGTAAGATCGATCCGGGCACAGCAGGGAGAGACATGATGCGCTGGTATTCGATGGGTCTCGCGTCGATCGCGCTGGCCTTCGCCGGCACGGCATCGGCGCAGATGATGCCCGGCATGGGCATGGGCATGGGCATGATGGACATGCCGATGGGCCATCACCTCGAAGCCATGGAAATGCTCCACGGTCTCGATCTCACCCCCGACCAGCGCGGCCACGTGCACGACATCATCCATGGCGCGTTCGATCAGGCGAGGCCGCTGCTCGAAAAGATGCGAACGCTGCGCGGCCAGCTCGAGGACGCGATGCTCGCGAGCGGCAACGTCACCGAGGATCAGCTCAAGCCGCTGATGCAGCAGAAAGAACAGTTGCGTACCCAGCTCGACCAGATTCGTCTCGAGGCGATGCTGAAAGTCCGCGCCGTCCTCACCCCACAGCAGATCGCGCACGCTGCGGAACTGCACCGCAAGCTCGCCGATCTGCGCGCCCAGGAGCGCGCCATCCTCGGCGGCGAGGAGTAGTCCTGCCTACTCGCTTGGCGAAGGCGCCGGAGGATATTGCAGGACCAGCGTATTCGAGGAGAACGAAATCCAGGGATGGAATTTGCTGAGGAAGTCCATCCCCAGGAGCATATCGGTGGGATGCTCGACCGAACCGAGGGAAGCGTCGGCGACCAACACCGGGACATTATCGAATTCGAGATCGCCGACCCCGATCGCCGCGATCTTCCGGACCGTGCCCGACGTCACGCCATGCCCGATCCCGCGCGCGGAAACCCGCGGAAAGCCGGCCTTGTTCGGGTCGAGCCCCAGCCGGCCCGCGGCACCTCGGAAGAGAACCGTATTCGGCGAACCCGTATCGATCATCGCCGTCAGCGTCTGATTGCCGATCGTCACGGCAATGTGCGGGCTATTGTCGTCACTCCCGGCAAGCATTGGGATCGGGTAGAGGTTGCCGTGCAGGTAAACCGCGGCGTGCAAGCAATCGCCCATGGGATAGAACAGCCGGATCCGCTGGCTCGTCAGGTCGAGATCGATGTCATATTTCGCGAGGATATCCAGGCTCAACATACCATCCGCGCCCATCCGGCCCGGCGCCTTCGTATCCTCCGCCCAGATGGCGAAATCCCGGGCACGCAACCCGCCGAAATCCAGATGTTTCACAACCACCGGGCGGGCGCTCGCGCTGCCGCCAAAGCCATAAGCCCTTCCTAGCGTGTTGAGATTGTGATCCTCCCGCTGCATGGCGCGGATATTGAGCCGCTGGACCGACGCCTCGGCGAAAAAACTTTGTGCCGTCCCAGTATCGAAGACCATGGTGGCTTTGTTGCCGTTGACCATGCCGTCGACCAGCAATTTGCCGCCCTGCACGCGCATCGGCATATCCGCCACCCGCCCCAGCCGGCATTCGGCAAAGGCGGCCGGCGCGGCGCAAACGGCGAGCGCGGCGGCCATCAGGCCAAGCCGCCTCGGCGTCATGGCGCCCTGAGCCCGCCGGGCCAAAAATGGGAGGAACCGAAGGGCGCGCCGTCGCATGCGGCGGTTTGTAACGGTTTTTTACCGGTTCGGTCAAGCGCGGCAGGGCGCCGGGGCTGGAAGACTCACACCCCTGATCGACGGAATCCAAAACCCTCCGGCCCCAAGCCTTGGGTCCAGGGGCAGAGCCCCTGGACCATGCCTTATTGCGGCGACGTGCTCTGCGTCGTCGTCGTCGTGCTGCTGCCCGGCGGCGGCGCCACCGGCATGGCGGGTGTCGCCGGAGTCGTGGTGGTCTGTTGCGTCGTCGTGGTCGTGGCCGCGGGCGTATCGTCACCGCCGCACCCGGCGAGCGGCGCCGCCGCCGCGATCAACAGCGAGCCGGCGATCAGAAAACGTGTCGTGCGCATCAACGGGGCTCCTCGGTCGTTTGTTGGGTGGTCGTCGTCGTGGTGGTGGGCGGCGGAGGCGGCGCCGTCACGCTGCGGCTCTCCGACTGATGCACCGTGCCTTGCGGCCCGCGATAGGTCGTAGAACGCTTATCGTAACGATCTCCGTAGGCGTTCACCGCGTGCGTCTCCTTCTCGGTGCTGAGCACGCCGGGCGGGGGCGAGGTCGGCGCCGACATCGACGTGGTCCGCGCCGTGCTCGTCTCGGTGGTGGTCTGCGCGGCCGCGATTCCGCCCGCGAGCGGAAGCAACGCGGCAGCGACAAGCAAGCTTCGCATGCTCATTCTCCTGTTGGCGCCGCTGCCCCGGCTGGAGCGGCGGTCTCTACTTGCGTCGTCGTGGTCGTGGCCGGCGGCGGCACGGCGCTCTCGGCCGTCATCGGTGCCACCGCGGTCTGTTTCGTCACTGTCGTGGTCGTGCGGGTCACGACCTCGTCGCTCCCGCAACCGGCGACGCACACGGCCGCGCCGAAAAGCGCCGCCGCGGCGGCCAGACGCCGTCCGCGCCCGTTCATCGCGGTCCCGTCGTGGTTTGTTCCGTAGTGGTGGTCGTCGTCGTGGCGACCGGGGGCGGCGGCGGCACGGCGGTCGTGGTCTGCGACTGCGTCACCGCCCCGTTCGCATCGCGGTACGTGCTCTCGCGCTGCTCATAACGCCGGCCATAGGCGTCGGTCGCGCGCACCACGCGCGACGAACTCACCACGCCGGGCGGCGGCGAAACCGGCGGATAGGCCGCCGCCGGCACCGACGCCGCGACCGGCGGCGTCACGGTCCGCGTCGTGGTCGTTTCGGTCGCGGTCTGCGCGACGGCGATGCCGCCGCCGAACAGCAACGCGGTGCCGGCAAGCAGAATCGTTCGCATCCTTCATTCCTCCAACAATCGTTACCGGGTTGCCGGCAAAACGTTGGAGGAAGGAGGTGGTTGCGGCGCCCTAGCCGAGCGCGGCCGAAAGCGCCTCCGCGCTGCGGCCGTTGGCGATCGCCGCCGCGAGCCCGTTCCAATGCACGCCGCCCACACGCGCGAAAGCGTGATCCGCGCCCGCATAGACGAACGCGCGCACATGCGTATGCGCATGCGCCGCATCGATCACGCGCTGACGGCCCTCGGGCGGAAAAAACTTGTCGAGCTCCGCGATATGCAGCAGCAGCGGCCGCTGGATCGCATTCATGTCGTTCACGAGATTATCGAGTCCGACCCCGTAATAACTCACATTCACGTCCGCATCCGACCGGATCGCCATCATCATCGCCAGCCGCCCGCCGAGACAGTAACCGATCGTGCCTGCCCGCCCGTTGCACCCCGGCAGCTTGCGCGCCGCCGCCAGCGTCGCCTGCAGATCCTCCACGCCCCGATCCTGATCGAACCGGTTCATCAGGTCGAACGCGCGCTGCCACTCCGCATCGCTCTTGTCCGTCAGATCGACATTCGGCTCGAGCCGCCAGAAAAGATCCGGTGCCACCGCGAAAAAGCCCCAATCCGCCAATTGCGCGCAGGTCGCGCGCAACGACTCGTTGACCCCGAAAATCTCCTGGATCACGACCACGGCACCCGCCGGCTTGCGCGCGGGCTCCACGAGATACGCGTCGAAGCTTCCCGAGCCGTCGGTCGCGTCGATCCTGATCGTTGCCATTCAGCGTTCCTTTGCATACGGAGATGCGCTTGCCAGCCGGCGCGCTGCGGAACATAGAACGCGCGGGTTCGGCCGCCAGGGGGGACGACATCATCCGCATGCCGCGCACCGATCGGGCGCGCGCCGGTCTCCGGCTCGCCATCGCCACCCTCGTGCTTGCCGCCGCGACCGTCCTCGCCTTCGCCTTCGCCGACCGTCCGTTCGCTGATTTCTCCCACGCCGTCCTGCACCGCCCGGCCGCCGGCGTCTGGCTCACCTACCTGGCCCAGCTCCCCGACCCGCTCGCGCTCGCGACATGGCTCGCCGCCGCGATCTGGGCCATCGCGCGCCGGCCGTTCGGCAATGCCTGGCGCGCGCTGCTCGCTGCCGCCCTCGCCGCGCTCTTGGCCACGGTCGCGGTCGTGCTGCTCAAGTTCCTGGCCGGCCGCCCCTGGCCCGAGACCTGGTATCACGGCAATCCGTCCTGGATCCGCAACCACGTCTTCGGCTTTTTCCCGCTCCACGGCGGCACCGCTTACGGCTCATTCCCGTCGGGCCACACGGCCCGCATGGCCGCGCCCTGCACGGTGCTCGGCATGCGCGCTCCCGCCTGGCGCTGGCTCGCCTTCCTGCTGCCGCTGCTGGTCGCCGCCGGCCTGCTCGCGGCGGATTTCCACTTCGTCAGCGACTGCCTGGCCGGCCTGCTGGTCGGCTTGCTGTCCGGCGCCGCGGCGCTTCGGCTCCTGCCGCCACGAAGGTGAGGCAAGCCTGCGGAGGCGCGGGCCCTGCCCCGTATCCGTTGCGACCGATAGGCCGCAAACCCTGTCGTTCGAAAAAGCCCGTGCCGGCTTTCGCTCGCCGGCTCTAGAGCGGGTTCACTCTGACTGTGGTCAGAGTGAACCCGCTCTAGCTCTTTGATTTGGCGAGCAACTTTATCCCCCAGACCGATTCCGGTCTGGATGATGTTGCTCTAGGCGTCGGCCCGCTGCGGCGGCGCGCCGCTCTCGATCACCAAATGCGGGTTCGGACCATGGCCGGCCTGCCGATGCCCCTCATCGCAGGCCGCGGCCCGGAAATATTGCAGAACATGCACCCGCACCGCGCTCGTGCGGCCACCCTCCGGCGTCTCGGCCTCCACGCGCCGGATCAGTTCGCGCAGCTCGATTCCCTCCCGCAGGCAGATCTCGCGCAGCGCGTCCCAAACCTCCGGCTCGAGCCGCATACTCGTCCGGCCCGCACCGGCAGTGATGTTCCGGTTGACAAGCCTGCTCCCCGTCAAAGTCCGCCTCCAATGACCCCCTGACCCTTTTCTATCACGCAAACGAGAGCTTACCACCCGATTATGTAAACTTTTTTTAGCCCGCTGACCCCGTTTGCTCGCCCCCTGATGCATCCGGGACCGAAAGCTCGAGACTGAGCGCATGCAGCCCGCTCTCGAACTCGGACCGCAGAACGTCATGCACCGCGCGATGACGCTGCACTCGGCTTAGGCCGGAAAATCGGCCGCTCGCTATGCGGATCCGGTAATGAGTCTCGCCCCCCGGCCGCGCCCCGGCATGGCCCGCATGCCGCGCACTCTCATCCTCGATCTCAAGCCGCGCCGGTGCGAAAGCCGCTCGCAGCGCCACCTCGATTCGCGCCGCGCGTCCAGTGGCCGGCAAGCATGATCCGGTTTCCGTCAATGCCATCCTCCATCTCTTGCTCCGTGCGGGAGCCTGCGCACATAACGGCTCATGACCCGCCGCACCACGAGGAGCCGGGCCTATGCGCCCGATCCGAAGGCGCCGGGCCAGAGCTGCGACATGCCCGGTTGCCCCCACGAGGGCGAATACCGCGCCCCCAAATCGCGCGATTCCCTGCGCGAATATTACTGGTTCTGCCTGGAGCACGTCCGCGCCTACAACGCCGCCTGGGACTTCTACAAAGGCATGTCCCCCGGCCAGATCGAAGCCGCCGTCCGCGCCGACACCCACTGGCAGCGCCCCACCTGGCCGCTCGGCCGGCTCGGCGCCAACACCGACGAACGCCTCTTCCGCGACCCGCTCGACATCCTCGCCGGCCGCACCCCCCGCCCCGAACGCAGCCCCGACCGCGCCCCCGCCGAACTGCGCGAGCCGCTCGACACGCTCGGCCTGCTCTGGCCCGTCTCGCTGGACGAGGTGAAAGCGCGCTACAAGGAACTCGCGAAACGTCACCACCCCGACGCCAATGGCGGCGACCGCGGCGCCGAGGAACGGCTGAAAACCATCAATCTGGCCTACGCCGCGCTGCGTTCGCACCTGATCGGCGAGCCCAGCCTCGCCACCGGATAGACAAGCGTTGGCCAAATCAAGCCGCGCGCCAGCCTCAAGGACAGGCCGACCCATGAGCGAGATCGCCTTCGCCGACCCGCGATCCACCGGAGCCCAGGTGCCCGCCACCGAGCTGCCCGACATCATGATCGACGCAAGGCAGACCTTCGGCATCGAAACCAACATGCAGGTGCCGGCCTACTCCGAGCCCCGCGAACACGTACCCGACCTCGACGACGCCTACCGTTTCGACCGCGACACCACGCTCGCCATCCTCGCCGGCTTCGCCCACAACCGCCGCGTCATGATCCAGGGCTATCACGGCACCGGCAAAAGCACCCACATCGAACAGGTCGCCGCCCGCCTCAACTGGCCCTGCATCCGCGTCAATCTCGACAGCCACATCAGCCGTATCGACCTGATCGGCAAGGACGCGATCGTGCTGAAAGACGGCAAACAGATCACCGAATTCCGCGAAGGCATCCTGCCCTGGGCGCTGCAACATCCCTGCGCCCTCGTCTTCGACGAATACGATGCCGGCCGCCCCGATGTGATGTTCGTCATCCAGCGCGTCCTCGAAGTCGAAGGCCGGCTCACGCTGCTCGACCAGAACCGCGTGATCCACCCCCACCCCGCCTTCCGCCTCTTCGCCACCGCCAACACGGTGGGCCTCGGCGACACGACCGGCCTCTATCACGGCACGCAACAAATCAACCAAGGCCAGATGGACCGCTGGAACATCGTCGCCACCCTGAATTACCTGCCGCACGCCGAAGAAACCGCCATCGTCATGGCCAAAATGGGCATCGACGCGAACGACAAACCCGCCAAACGCCAAATCGAATGCATGGTCGCCCTGGCCGACCTCACCCGCGCCGGCTTCATCAACGGCGACCTCTCCACCGTCATGTCGCCGCGAACCGTCATCACCTGGGCCGAAAACACCAAAATCTTCGGCGACCTCGCCTACGCGTTCCGCGTGACGTTCCTCAACAAATGCGACGAAGCGGAGCGGAGCACCGTCGCCGAATATTTCCAACGCTGCTTCAACCAGGACCTGCCGACAGGGGCCGCGGTTCGTAAAGTCATCTAGGCGGATAGGTGCCTCCGGCGGGCAGGGGCTTTGCCCCTGCACCCCACTGGGGCCGAAAGGCCCCAGACCCCATCTACTTTAGCCCGGGTTTCAACTCTTGAGCGAGCGTATCGGCGACAGCGCCGGCCTGCCGTTCCCGATCGAGCTGATGATCGAAGCCACGCCGAGGTCGCACCAGGCAAAGAACGGCCCGAGAAACGAGGCCTGGAAAGCAACCGTCAGAAAAATCGCCGAAGCCCATGTCAACGCATTGACCGAGTTTTTCGTCCTCGACCCGCGTCCGCTTGCGGTCAGTATCTACTATTTTCCACCCGTCCGAATGCAGGGCGATGTCGACAATATCGTCAAATTCATTCTCGACGGCATGGTTCACGTGCTTTATCCAAACGATCAAGTAATAGAACGAGTAACCGTGCAGAAAATCGAGCCCGGGACCGAAGTCGTCTTCAGGAACCTTACACATACGCTTGAGCGGGCGATTGATACCGACCCACCTGTGGTTTACATTCGCATCGACGACGACCTCAGTTGGAGGGAGGTGACATGACGGCGCGACCAGAACCTGCCCCGCCTTCCGGGAAAGGCATCTGGGAAAGCCGCGCTCTCAGAGACCTCCGGCTCGCCTCGGAAGCCCGCGGACTCACCTTCTACGCAAACCCAGACCGCGCGGTAATTCCCGAGTTCCTGGGGAATTACCAACCGGATGCGATCGCTCTGGGTCCGGAAGGCGGCGTCGTCATCGAAATAAAAAACCAGAGGAGCGGTGCTGCCAAAGCGGCCCTTGCTGAGATTTCCCAGAGGGTTGCTGGCCAGAAAGGTTGGGAGTTCCGTGTGATCTATCTCAATCCCCCCGCCAATGAGGTGCCGCCAATCACCAGGCCTTCTGCGAAGGAGATACGAGCGGCGATCGACGAAGCCATATCGCTGCGAGACAGCCAGCACTATGCAGCGGCTTTCGTGACCGCCTGGGCGACTCTGGAAGCACTCACGCGCGTCGCGAGAGCCAGCGCAGAGGATACCTGGAACCCAATCTCGCCCTTGCAAACTGTCCAGCTGCTGGCTGAGGACGGTTTCCTCGAAAACGAGACTGCCGCTCGCCTTCGCGATTTCGCCAGGCTCCGCAACGCAATTGTCCACGGCGATTTGTCCGTTAAGGTCGGACGGGAGCCGGTCGAAGAATTGATCCGGCAATTGCAAGCCATTGCATCGGAGGTCGGCGCGTCAGCCGAAGAATCGCTGAACCACTAGCGTTCGGCGGCGCCCCTGCCCGCCGGAGGCACGCATGACCAGTAAAACCGACGACACCCGCGCCGAGGATTTCAAGCGCGCCACCGCCGGCGCGCTCCGCGCCATGGCGGGCTCCCCCGAGGTTCAGGTCGCCTTCCAGGCCGGCCCGACGGGTCTTGCCGGCAAGCGCGCCCGCCTGCCGGCCCCTTCCCGCGCGCTCCCCGAGCCCGAGCTACGCCGGCTCCGCGGTGCCGCCGACAGTATGGCGCTTCGGCTGCGGCATCACGACGACGCGGTCCATGCCTCGCGGCTACCCAATGAGCGCGATGCCCGCACCATCTACGATGCGCTGGAACAGGCACGGGTCGAGACGGTGGGCAGCCGCCACATGGCGGGTGTGTCCGCGAATCTTCGCGCCCGCCTCACCGAGAACTGCGAGTCCGAGGGCACGGAGCGCATGACGCGCCGCGAGCAATTGCCGCCGGCTTCGGCGCTGGCGCTGCTGGCCCGCGAGCGCATGAGCGGCGAGACCGCGCCGAAGCCTGTGCAGCGTGTGCTCGATCTTTGGCGCGACACGCTGACCGACGCGGCGCGCGAGGCGCTGGATGAGATGGCGCGCACCCAGAACGATCAGGATGCGTTTGCCCGCGCCGCGCGCCACCTGCTGGCCGCGCTCGATTATGCGCCCGCCGAAACCGAGGCCGAGCCGCAGCCCGATCCGGAATCGGAACAGACCGGCGAGCAAAGCGGCGCCCAGGACCAGGCCGAGCAATCCCCGCAGGAAAGCACGGCCGAGCCCGAACCGATGCTCGCCGCCAGCACGGAGACCGAAAGCGAGGCCGGTGAGGAACAGGCGGAAGCCGAGGCCGAAGCGGAGGCCGAGGCCGGCAGCGACGAAAGCCCCGCCGGCCCGCAGCAGCGCCGCGAACCGCCGGAGCCGCTCGAGAAAACCCAGTATCATGCCTACACGCGCACCTTCGACGAGGAAATCGCGGCCGAGGATCTGTGCGACGCCGACGAGCTCACGCGCCTGCGCCAGTTGCTCGATCAGCAACTGCAACATCTGCAGGGCGTCGTCTCCCGCCTCGCCAACCGGCTGCAGCGTCGCCTCATGGCGCAGCAGACCCGCGCCTGGGACTTCGATCTCGAGGAAGGCATGCTCGATGCCGGCCGGCTCGCGCGCGTCATCGTCAACCCGATGCAGTCGCTGTCCTACAAGCGCGAGCGCGAAACCGATTTCCGCGACACGGTCGTGACCTTGCTGCTCGACAATTCTGGCTCGATGCGCGGCCGTCCGATCACGGTCGCCGCGATGTGCGGTGACATCCTCGCCCGCACGCTCGAGCGCTGCGGCGTGAAGGTGGAAATCCTCGGCTTCACCACCCGCGCCTGGAAAGGCGGCCAATCCCGCGAGCGCTGGGTGCATGACGGCAAGCCCCGCGACCCCGGCCGCCTCAACGATCTCCGCCACATCATCTACAAATCCGCCGATGCCCCCTGGCGCCGCGCCCGCAAGAATCTCGGCCTCATGCTGCGCGAAGGGCTGCTCAAGGAAAACATCGACGGCGAAGCCCTGCTCTGGGCCTATCGCCGCCTCGTCGCACGCCCGGAGCATCGTCGCATCCTGATGGTCATCAGCGACGGCGCCCCGGTCGACGACAGCACGCTCTCGGTCAATCCCGGCAACTATCTCGAGCGCCATCTGCGCCAGGTGATCCACGAAATCGAAAGCCGAGACTTCATCGAACTGATCGCGATCGGGATCGGCCACGACGTCACCCGCTACTACCGCCGCGCCGTCACCATCGTCGATGCCGAGGAGCTCGGCGGCACGATGATGAAAAAACTCGCCGAACTCTTCGACGAGGACGCCGCCGAAGCCTGGATCCGCTCCACCCTGGAACGCTCTGCTATCGTCATATAAGCGAAGGATTCTTCTTTTTCTGAAGAAAAAGAAGCAAAAAGACTTTATCTGTTTGGGGCCGAGTTCGTTTCAACGTCATTGCGAGGCGCGAAGCGCCGCGGCAATCCAGTGCGCCCCCACGCAACCACCCCCTTCGCATAAGACTCTGTCCTCCCCACACCCCGCCCACAAACCAAAAGTTTTTTGGTTCTTTTTTTCAAAAAAGAACCCCTTTCCCCCCTTGACACTGTTCCTCTTTTGTTCGATAAACCCGCCCGTGCAGATCACGCACCTCACCAGCCTCGTCCGCTCTCTCATCGCCGTCTTCCGCAGGCTCTCAGACGCCGTCTCGGACGCTGCGAAACCCGCCGATTCCAAAACCCGCTTCGCCCGCATCGCGGCCGCCTGGTTCTGGCTCGACACCAAACTGAAGGCGGTCGCCGAACTCACCCTCAAACTCCAGACCGGCAAGCTCCGCCCCCTGCGCCCGGCCACGCGAACCCAAAGCCGCAAGCCCGCGAAGCGCGACGAAGGGCGCCTGCCCCCACTCCGCTACGGCCCCGGCTGGTTTCCGAACGAAATCCCGGACTGCGCCCCCGCCATCGCCGAATTCGAGGCCCAGCTCGCCGACCCCGAATTCCGCGCCCTGCTCGAAGCCGAGCCTGCCCGCTACGGCCGCCTGCTCCGCCCCGTCTGCCGCGCGCTCGGCCTCACGCCCCCCGAACCGCTCCGCAATCCCCCGCCCCGCGCGACGGCGCCCACCGAAGCCGCCGAGAAGCCGCCGGCCCCGCCGCCCCCCGGCGACTGGACCGTCCCCCACGCCTCCCTGCCCCGCCGCGGCGACCCCGAATTCGACGCCCTCTCGCCAAAAATCGCCTGAAACCGCTCAGCCCTTTCGCTCGCGCTTTTTGTTGCGCTTTCGCAACATAATCTAGACTTCGAGTTCCTCCGGCCGCAGCACCACCACGCGCCCCCCATCGCGCGCCACCACCCCCGCTGCCTCCAGCGCCCGCAATTCCCGGTTCACCGTCTCCCGCGAGGTGCCCGCCAGCATCGCGAGATCGCGCTGCGACAATTTCACCCCGATCCGCACGCCGCTCCCTTCCGCCACCCCGAAATTACGCGCCAGCCGCAGCAGAACCCGCCCGATCCGCGCCGGCACATCGAGCAGCGCCACGTCCTCGAGCGTTTCGTTCGCGTCCCGCAATCGCCGCACCAGAACCGCCATCAGCCGCAGGCAAAGCTCCGCATCCCGCCGCAGCATCTCGAGAAACAAACGCCGCTCCACGAACAGCAGCGTGCAGGCCTCCATCGCCGTGACATCCGCGCTGCGTTCCCGTCCATCGAGCAGCGCCATCTCGCCCAGCACCTCCCCGGGCCCCAGCATCCCGAGCGTCACCTCGCCCCCCTCGGCCGAGACCACGCTGACGCGCAACCGTCCCTCCACCACCACGAACAGTCCCGTGCTCGGATCGCCCCGCCGGATCAGCGTCTCCCCCGCCGCGATCCGCCGCCGCGCCGCCCGCGCCAGCATCGCCTCGATCGCCGCGTCGCCCAGCGCGCGAAACAACTCGCTCCGCCCCAATGCCTCGCGCTCGCTCAACCGATCTCTCCCCGCCCGCTCCGCGACTCATGCTATGGCCTGTCCCATGTCCCCCGGCCAGCCCTGGTATCCCGGCTCCCCGCTCCGCCGCCTCCGCCTCGCGAGCGGCACGATCCTCTTCGTCTACGTAACAACACACCTGATCGATCACGCCCTCTGCAACGCCTCCTACCGCGTCGCCGACATCATGCTGCTCGGCCAGAAATGGGTCTGGCAGGGCATCATCGGCACCACGCTGCTCTATTCCGCCCTCGTAATCCACATGGGCCTCGGTCTCTTCGCCCTCTACGACCGCCGCAATTTCCTGTGGAGCAAGGCCGAATTCCTGCAGATCATCCTCGGCCTCGCCTTCCCCGCCCTGCTGGCAAACCACCTCTCGGTCACGCGAACCGCCTGGCTGCTCTACGGCCTCAACAAAGACTACATCGCCGAGCTCAATTCCCTCTGGATCTCCGCCCCGCGCACCGGCTGGCTGCAGATCGCGGTCCTGATCGCCGCCTGGTCCCACGCCTGCCTCGGTTACGGCTTCCTGCTGCGGCTGCGCCGCAGCGCGCCCCGAATCCGGCCCATCCTGCTGGCGGTGGCGATCCTGCTGCCGGCCCTCGCCCTGCTCGGCTACGTCCAGGGCGGCCGCGAGGTCGCCCGGGCGCTGGCCGCCGAGCCGCATTTCCGCATCGTCCATCTCGGCCCCGAAGTGGTCGGCACCAAGCCGCAGGTCGCCCATCTCGCCTGGCTCCGCGACCATTTCCTGATGCTCTACGGCGCCCTCATCGTCCTGGTCCTGATGGCGCGCGGCGTCCGCCGCGTCGCCGAGCTTCGCGCCGGCATCATCGAAATCCGCTATCCGGACGGCCGCCGTGCCCGTGTCGCCCCGGGCCTGTCCGTGCTCGATGCCAGCCGCCTGCACCGCATCCCCCACGCCTCGGTCTGCGGCGGCCGGGCCCGCTGCTCCACCTGCCGCATCCGCATCGCCCGCAGCGACGACCCGTTGCCGCCCCCCGCCCCGCATGAGCTCGCGGTCCTCACCGGCATCGGCGCCGACCCCGCCCATATCCGCCTCGCCTGCCAGCTCCGCCCCACCGCCAGCCTCACGGTCCTGCCGCTCATCCCGCCCGCGGTCGCGCTCGATTTCGTGATCGGCCGCGCCCCGCGCACCCCGGGCGAGGAACGGTTCGTCGCGGCCCTATTCGTCGATCTGCGCGGCTCGACCCGGCTCGCCGAACGCCGCACCCCGTTCGACAGCGTCTTCCTGCTCGGCCGTTTCATCGACGCGGTCTCCCGCGCGATCGTCGCGAGCGGCGGCCGCCCCGTCCAATTCCTGGGCGACGGCGTGCTGGCCCTGTTCGGCCTCGAGACGCCGCCCGCCGAAGCCTGCTCGGAGGCGCTGCGCGCGCTCGATGTTCTGGCGGCCGAACTGTCCTCCGTCGCCGACCTCTTCCGTCAGGAAGCCGGCGTGGAACTCCGCTACGGCGCCGGCCTGCATTGCGGCCGCACGATCGTCGGCGAAATCGGCTTCGCCGACCAGGTTGCCTTCACGGCGCTCGGCGAAACCGTCAACATCGCCCACCGTCTCCAGGAAATGGCCCGCGACTTCGAGGCCACCGCGATCGTCTCGGACGCCGTCTTCGCGACCGCCGGCATGCCCGCCCACGCTTGGGCGGGCACCGAGATACCGATCCGCGGCCGCGAGGGCCGGCTAGAGGTCCGCATCATCCGCGAACCGGCGCTCGCCGGCCGCGAAGATCAGGGCGCGCAGGCCGCCGCGCCGTAATCCTGGCAAATCGCAACGATCGCGGCCCGTGGTTCGAGCGTATCCGGCCCGCCATTCAGCTTGCCGGTAAACGGATTGACCACGGGATCGCTCGCCTTGCGGCCGTTCGGTTTGGCACCGGTCACGCCGAACCATTCCTCATCGCCCCAGCCGCCCGGAAACGTGGCGTTCGCCGCCCCCGTGTTGCACGCCATCGCCGGGCAGGACGTGCATTCATCGGTGCCGCTGATGCTGTGGAAGAACGGATATTTCTCGTTGCCCTTCCACCACTCGTCACGCCACTCGAACGCAAACCCCCCGGAATTGAATTTCCGGGCATGCACCGGCGCATTCGGATCGACCCGGTAGGCCGCCGCGGTCTTGAGAAAGCTATCCAGCCAGTCCGCCTGGAGCGCGGCCTTGAGCGGTTGCCCCGCCGTGCTGCCCGGGAAATAAACGGTCAGCCCCGACGGCATGAGATAGGCCCCGTTCCGCGCCGGCATCACGTGTCCGATCGTCATCTGCGCGGCATATTCCGCCTCCGGTCCCTTTCCTCCCGGCCCCGGCGGCGGACCGAGCTGGCTGGACGCCAGGCATTGCGGTGGCGGCGGGTTGGGATTCCAAAGCTCGTTCGGCTCCGACCAGGCCAGCGGATAGGAGGTGTTCGAGATGGCCGAGTTCGGCTCATGCGTATCCGCGGGCGTGCCGAACTCGCCAAACAACAGCGGCTTCTTGCAGGAAGACCCGTCCGGCCGTGTGCATTCCACCACGTTCTTGCCGAATGTCTGGAACAGCGTGCCGTCCACGGAGGGATTGTTATACGGATTGAACCCGTAAACGTCGTTGCTGTAGAGTTGCGGCCCGCGCAGCCCGGTGCCGCTCACCATCGCGTTGTAGTCCGGCGTGTCATGAAACACCGTCATGGTCAGCTTGTCGGGTGCGCTGGCCTTCACCACCTGCCCGATATCGTTGACCACATCCCAGAATAGCTTGTTCGGCGTGGTTCCCGCGGTGTCGATCTCGTTGCCGACGACGAAGCCCATCACCGCCGGATGGTTGCCATACATCTTCGCCAGCCATTTGGCGGTATAGCGATAGAACTGAACATAAGCCGCCTCGTCCGCCGGCGGCGTGCCCGGCAGCACGATATCGAGCGGCAAGGAGATACCGATCCAGATATAGATCGGGTTGACGCCGTTGTTCCAGAGACGGTCGAGAAACGCCGTGTGCGACCGGTGCACGAAAGCATATACGCCGTTGTTGTTCGGCATGCAGAACTGCACGTCCGCCGTCTCGTTGGCCTTGGCCCTGAAATCGATCTGCGGCCAATATTGCACGGTGCCCAGCGCCGGCCCGCCTTGCGCGAATTGCGGCTCCGCCTTCCACATGCCGTAGGTGCGAATGCCGTTCACCCCAAGCGCGCGCAGGGTTTTCACGTCGCGATCCCAAAGCGGTTTCCACACGTCGGTGTCGCTCGTGTAGAAAAAATCATTGTAGGGCGGAAAGCTCGCGGCCCCGCCGATCTGCGTCGGCTCGTAATTCACGCCATGCACGATGAAAGGAACGGTCGGCGTCACTTGCGACGCGGTCTTGATGCGCTGCTCGATTTCGATGCCGTTGACGACGCGCCACACCGTGTGCGTGCCCGCATAGGGCAGCGCCGGATCGCTCGGATAGGTACCGTCCGCGTTCGGCATCAGCGGCGGATTGGGCGTGGCAAGCGGCGCCTGGCAATTCGGGAAAGCAGCCCTGGCCGGCCCGCTCGCCAGCCCAAGACAGGCCAGCGCCGTGGCGGCGAGCGCGATCCGCCGGCATGTGCCCGCCGGGGCGATGCCGCTTCGCGACGAGTTCATGACTGTTTTCCTCAAGAAAAGACAGACGCTAGGCTTTGTGACACTTCAGCACAAGCCCGCAACGAGCCGCCACCCTGGCCCTCGCCTGCGGGAAGCCCTAGCCTCCGCCCCGATGCGCACGCTCCCTTTTCTGCTTCTCGTGCCGGCGTTGGCCCTCGCCCAGGTCACGACCAACGACAACGCGCTGAACGCGCTGGCCCCGGCCGCCAAGCCGCAAACGGCCACGCCGGCGCACCGCGCGACCCGTCACACACGGGCGAAACCTCACGCCGCGCCCGCCAAACCCGCTCTCGTCCCGCCTCCCGTCGCCGCCGCGCCGCCGCCCAATCCGGTCATCCAGCCCGCCCCCTTCATCATGCCGGCCCATCCGCCGCCGCCGCCGCCCCCGGTCCCGGTCAAGCGCGACGCCGCCGGCACCGCGACACCGCTCGCGGCCAACGGCCTGCGCATCACTTTCGGCCCCAACAGCGCCGATCTGAACCCCGCCACCGAGGCCGCGCTCCGCCAGGTCGCGTCCCAGGCCCTCGCCCACCCCGAGATGGAAATCTTCATCACCGCCTGGGCCCCCGGCACGCCGGATGACCCCTCCACCCCCCGCCGCCTCTCGCTCGACCGGGCGCTCGCCGCCCGCGCCGTCCTGCTGCGTGCCGGCCTCGTCTCCGACCGCATCCACGCCATCGCCAAAGGCTTCAACGATATCGGCACCGCCCCGCCGGACCGGCTCGACGTGACCGAAATCCTGCCCGCCCCCAGCACACCCCCGCCGATCAAACCCGCCGAACCCGCCGCCGGCGCTCCGGCGCCGGCCGCCCGCGCCCCGAAATGACCCGCCCGCGCCTCTATCTCCAGCGCATGCTGGCCTTCCTCGCCGCGGTCGCCATCCTCGCCGCGGCCCTGAGCGACCGGCTGCTCGTCGTCTTCAGCAACAATCCGCCGCTCAACGGCCTGATCCTCGCGGTGCTGGCCATCGGCATCGTCTGGAATCTGCGCCAGGTGCTGCGCCTCACGCGCGAAACGAACTGGATCGAGGCGTTTCGCATCTCCCCCTCGCGCGCCGCCCCGCTCCCCACCCCCAAACTCCTGGCCCCCTTCGCCCAGCTCCTCGCCGCCCGCACCGCCGGCCGCGAGGAAAGCCGCCTCACCCTCTCCGCGACCGCGACGCGCACCATGCTCGACAGCCTCGCGAGCCGCCTCGACGAAAGCCGCGAACTCTCGCGCTATCTCACCGGCCTCATGATCTTCCTCGGCCTGCTCGGCACTTTCTGGGGCCTGCTGCTCACCGTCGGCGCCGTCAGCGACGTGATCGGCAACCTCTCCGCCGGCTCCGGCGATATCAATGCGATGTTCGAACAACTGAAGGAAGGCCTCGCCCGCCCGCTGCACGGCATGAGCACCGCCTTCGGCTCCTCGCTGTTCGGCCTCTCCGGCGCCCTGGTGCTCGGCTTCCTCGACCTCACCGCCGGCCAGGCGCAAAATCGTTTCTTCAACGAACTCGAGGAATGGCTCGCCAGCCTGACGCGGCTTCCCTCGGGCCTGCTCGACTCCGAGACCCCGGTTCCCGCCTACGTCCAGGCGCTGCTGGAGCAAACCGCGGAAACCCTCGAAAAACTCGAGCGCCTCGTCACCCGCAGCGAAGATTCCCGCGCCGCCACCAACGACGCCGTCCTCTCGCTCACCGACATGGTGCGCGCCCTCGCCACCCGCCTGAACGACCCGGAATCCGCCACCCTGCTGCGCAACATCGATGCTCACCTGCAACGCCTGAGCACCGATTTCGGCCCCGATTTGCGACAGGAACTCCGGCTGCTCGCCCGTACTGTCGCGGCACGGGCGGAGTGAGATTGCCTCCGGCGGCCGGGGGCTCTGCCCCTGCACCCCGCTGGGGCCGGAAGGGCCCGGACCCGTTCTCGTTCGGTGGGGTGGAGAGAGGGGTACAGGGGCAAAGCCCCTGCCCGCCGGAGCCAAACGCATGACCCGCCGCCGCCGCACCGCCGGCGCGTCCGCGCTCAGTCCGTGGCCCGGCTACGTGGATGCGCTCTCCACGCTGCTGATGGTCACGATTTTCGTCCTTCTCGTCTTCGTCCTGTCCCAGCAATTCCTCACCGTCGCGCTGAATCGCAGCGACGCCGCGCTCGACCGCCTCGGCCGTCAGGTCGCCGAACTTGCCGATCAGCTCTCGCTCGAGCGAGGCAAGACCCAGGATCTCACCGACACCGTGGCGCACCTGACCGGCGATTTGCAGTCCGCGCGGCTGGCCCGCGACGATGCCGCGCGCCAGCTCGCTCAGCTCCAGGACGCCATGGCCAAAGCCACAGCGGCCCGCACCGCCGCCGAGGCCGGCGCGCGCGACCTCAAATCCCAGGCCCAGGATCTCGGCCTGCGCCTGGCCAGCGCGCAATCGCGCATCGCCACGCTCACGCAGCAACTCGCCGATGCCGAAAGCGAGGCCGACCGCCGCGAGACCGGCGCCATCACCCGCTACGCCGACCAGGTCCGCGCGCTTCTCGCCCTGCGCGATCAGTTGCAATCCCAGCTCGGTGCCGCGCAATCCGAAAACACCGCGCTGACCGCCAAACTGGGCCACGCAACCGGGCTCGCGGCGAGCGAGGAAGCGCGGCTCGTCCTGCTCTCCCGGCAAATCGATGCGCTCCGCGATCAACTGTCGAAGCTCTCGGCCGCCCTCGAGCTCGCGCAACGCAATGCCGCCGCAAAAGACGCCCAGATCGCCGATCTCGGCACCCGCCTGAACGCGGCGCTCGCCTCGAAAGTCGCCGAACTCCAGAAATATCGCAGCGAATTCTTCGGCCGCCTGCGCGACGTGCTCGCCCACCGCCCCGGCATTTCGATCGTCGGCGACCGCTTCGTGTTCCAAAGCGAGGTTCTGTTCCCATCCGGCAGCGCCGACCTCACCCGGAGCGGCGCCGAACAGATTCGCGCGATCGCCACGACCCTGAAATCCATCGCACGGGACATACCGCCCGACTTATCCTGGGTTTTGCGCGTGGACGGCCACGCCGATCGCCAAAAAATCCGCGGCCGCTACACGAGCAACTGGGAATTGTCGGCGGAACGCGCGATCACGGTGGTGAAATTGCTGATCGCCCAGGGAATACCGCCGGCGCATCTCGCGGCGGCAGGATTTGGCGAATATCAACCGCTGGACCCGGCCGATACGCCGGCGGCCTACGCACGAAACCGGCGGATCGAATTGCGGCTTACCGACCGGTAGAAGGGATTCTTCTTTTTCTGAAGAAAAAGAAGCAAAAAGACTTTATGCCTTTTAGACGAAGCCTTTCAACCAGCTCGTCAAATGCGAGGAAGTTTTCTTTTAGAAAAAGAACAAAAAGCATAGGCATCCATCCGCAGCACGCCGTGCGTGACGCTCGAATGCCAGCGCTCGACCGCCCCCCCGCCTGCGCCGAGCGCCACGAACAGCGGCAAGAGATGCTCCTCCGTCGGGTGGTTCTCGGCCGCGAAGGGCGCCTGCCGCCGGTAATCGAGCAGCGCGCTCCTGTTCCCCGCCCGCAGGGCCTCGTCGAACCAATCCGCGAAGGCCCGCACGGACTCGGGTTCCGTCTCGCCCCCGCCGGCGCGCTGCCGGCGAAACCCGGCTAGATCGTGCGTGAACGACCCCGACCCGATCACCAGAACCCCCGCCTCGCGCAGCGGCGCGAGCGCCCTGCCGAGCGCCAGATGGTAGTCCGGCCCCTGCCCACGCTGCAGAGATAGCTGCAAAACCGGAACATCTGCCTCAGGATACATCAGCATCAGAGGCACCCAGGCGCCGTGGTCGAGACCGCGCTCGCGATCCAGGTCGCAGGCGAAACCCGCGGCCCGGAGGCAGGCCTCCACCCGCGCGGCGATCACCGGCGATCCCGGCGCCGGATAGCGGATTTCACTGAGCGCCGTCGGAAACCCGAAGAAATCGTGAATCGTCTGGTTCACCGCGACGGCGGTCACGCGCGGCGTCTCCGTCTCCCAATGCGCCGAGACGACGAGAATGGAATCGGGCGGCGCCTCGAGAAGCGCCGGCAGAGCGCGCAGAAAATGGGTGGCCGGCGCGTCGGTCAGCGGCAGCGTCGGCGCCCCATGGCTCAGGAACAGGCTCGGCAGCATCGTACCTCTCTCCCCACAGTCCCGAGCCCCGCCGCCGGAGCCCGGGCCCGTTATCATCAGGCTGCCGCCGGTTGCACCGCGCCCCGCGGGCGGCTGGATCCGAGCGCGAACGCGCCATCCCCGATCAATGTCTGCGCCGCGAGCGCCACGATCCAGAAGGCCGGGAACTCCCATCCGCCATTCGGGGCATTGAAGAAAAAGCCATTATGGATGTGCACGGTCGCGATCGCGCCGGCCAGAACCGCCATGAGCGCCGGGGCCGCGAGCCGCGTATAGAGCCCAGCGAGCAGCGACACCCCTCCGAGGAGCTCGATGGCGATCGTCAGGTAGGCGACGGGCCCCGGCACGCCCACGCTCTCGAAGAACTTCGCCGTTCCGGCCGGCGTGAACACGAACAGTTTCAGCCCCGCATGGGCCAGGAACAGCACCCCCAAGGCGGCGCGCAACACAAAAGCGCCGAAAGGCGCAAGATTTCGATCGATCACGGCGGTCGTCTCCCAACAAACCTGGCGCGGCGCGAAATGCGCGGCGCCCGCCCGATGTGCGTGCGCTCGGCCATCTTCCCCATTCCGGAACGCCGCGTTCCCGCTATGCGAAAACGCACACCCCTCCTCGACACGCCATGCGCAGCCGCATAGAACACCCCATGCTCGACTGGGACGACCTGCGGAGCTTCCTCGCCATCGCGCGTCACGGGAACCTCTCGGCCGCGGCCCGGGCGCTCCATGTGACACAGACCACGATGGGCCGCCGGCTGGACGCGCTGCACGCTCGGGCCGGTGCCCGTCTGCTCCAGAAGACGCCCGCCGGCTTCGTGCTGACCCCGGCCGGCGCCCGTGTCCTGGCCGCGGTCGAATGCATGGAAGCCGAAGCACTCGCCGTCGAGCGCGCGATCGCGGGCGAGGATGCCCGCGTCGAGGGCGAGGTACGGATCACCACCGTCGAAACATTTGGCGCCCGTATCTTGGTGCCGCTGCTGCAACCGCTGCTCACGCGGCACCCGGCCCTCTCGATTGAGCTCATCACCGACACGCGCGCGCTCTCCCTCTCACGCCGCGAGGCCGATCTCGCGATCCGCCTCGCCCAGTTCGAGCAGCACGAGACGATCGTGCGCCGGGTCGGCGACATGGGTTTCGCCCTTTATGCCAGCGAGGGCTATCTCGCGGCGCACGGGGAGCCCGATTTCGCCGTCGGCGCCCCCGGCCATTCATGGATCACGCTGCAAGCCGATCTCGCGCTGCTCCCGGAGGCCAAATATCTTGCCCGATTGGCTCCCAATGCCCGCGTGGCGCTACGGACCAACAGCCGCGACGCGCAGCTCGAAGCGGCCAGCACCTCGCTCGGCATCGCGATGCTGCCTTGCTATCTCGCCGACCCACGGCCCGGCCTCGTGCGCCTGCCTGCCCCCGGCCCCACCCCAGTGCGCGGGATCTGGCTCGGCCTGCATCGCGACACACGCCACGTCGAGCGCCTCCGCCTGGTGGTCGACTCCATCGCCGACGGTCTCCGTCGGCTGGCCCCGGTGCTGAATCCCGCTGGCGTTCCGGTCCCGCGGCAGGCGCGTTAGCGACTGACTCAGCTTTGCGACAATTCAGAGTGCGATTTCGGGGTCCGGGTTTGACTGGCGGCGCACGGCAAGAGATGGAGGTCTGTGCAGCGTTTCTTCTGCCACAACAGGGAGTGTGTGCCGATGACCTGGAAGACCCCGAGCGTTCGTGAAGTCGCCCTCGGCGCCGAGATCAACAGCTACGCCTGCGCCGAAGCCCGCAAGTAAAGGGGTCTGGGGCCCACCGGCCCCAGCGGAGGTGCAGGAGGCAGAGCCTCCTGCTGGGGGGGAAAGGGGGGCAAAGCCCCCCTTTTTCGTGCCTCAGAAAAATCCGAGCGCCTTCGGCGAATAGCTCACCAGCATGTTCTTCGTCTGCTGGTAGTGATCCAGCATCATGCGGTGGTTTTCCCGGCCGATGCCCGACTGCTTGTAGCCGCCGAACGCCGCGTGCGCCGGGTAGAGGTGGTAGCAATTGGTCCAGACCCGCCCGGCCTGGATGCCCCGCCCGAACCGGTAGGCGCGGTTGATGTCGCGGGTCCAGATCCCCGCCCCGAGCCCGTAGAGCGTATCATTGGCGATCGCGAGCGCCTCCGCCTCGGTCTTGAACTTCGTGACCGACAGCACCGGCCCGAAGATCTCCTCCTGGAAGATGCGCATTTTGTTGTGCCCTTCGAGCACCGTGGGCTTCACATAGAAACCCTCGCGGAACTCGCCGCCGAGATCGGCGCGGCCGCCGCCGGTGAGCACGCGCGCCCCTTCCTGCTTGCCGATATCGATGTAGGACAGGATCTTCTCGAGCTGATCGCGGCTCGCCTGCGCCCCGATCATGGTATCGGCATCGAGCGGGCTGCCCATCTTGATTTTCTCGACGCGCTCGACCGCGGCTTCGAGGAACCGGTCGTAGATGCTCTCATGCACCAGCGCGCGGCTCGGGCAGGTGCAGACCTCGCCCTGGTTGAGCGCGAACATGGTGAAGCCTTCGAGCGCCTTGTCGAAGAAATCGTCATGCTCGGCCATCACGTCGGCGAAGAAGATGTTGGGCGATTTGCCGCCGAGCTCGAGCGTGACCGGAATCAGATTTTCCGACGCGTACTGCATGATCAGCCGGCCGGTCGTGGTCTCGCCGGTGAAGGCGATCTTGGCGATCCGGCGGTTCTGGGCGAGCGGCTTGCCGGCTTCGACGCCGAAGCCGTTGACCACGTTGACGACGCCGGGCGGCAGAATGTCGGCGATCGCTTCCATGAACACCATGATGCTCATCGGCGTCTGCTCGGCCGGTTTCAGCACCACGCAATTGCCCGCCGCGAGCGCCGGCGCCAGCTTCCAGACCGCCATCAGCAGCGGGAAGTTCCAGGGAATGATCTGCCCCACCACGCCGAGCGGCTCGTGGAAGTGGTAGGCGATCGTGTCGTGGTCGATTTCGCTGATCCCGCCTTCCTGAGCGCGCAGCACGCCGGCGAAATAGCGGAAATGGTCGATCGCGAGCGGCAGGTCGGCCGCCTTCGTCTCGCGGATCGGCTTGCCGTTATCGATGGTCTCGACGAGCGCCAGCAAGTCGAGCTTCTCTTCCATCCGGTCGGCGATGCGCAGCAGCAGGCGCGAGCGCTCCGCCGTGGAAGTCCGGCCCCAGGCCTCGCGCGCGGCGTGCGCGGCATCGAGCGCGGTTTCGATATCCTCGGCCGTGGAACGGGCGATTTTGCAGATCACCTGGCCGTCCACCGGCGAGATATTGTCGAAATACTGCCCCTTCGCCGGCGCCACCCACTTGCCGCCGATATAATTGTCGTATTGCGGCCGGATCGCGATATGCTGGGAAACGTCCTTGAGAATTTGACTGACCATTGGCGGACCTCCGAAGCGGGTTTTTCGGTTACTTGCCGTGATACAGCAAGGGAACGGTCGAGCTTGCCGCGGCAGCCTCGGTGAGCGGCACCCCGCCGGCGGGATAGCCGTTCTGCTGCAGCAGAAAGGCCATGATATCCACGTAATCCTGCTTGGGAAGAGAGCCGGGCTGCTGGGCCGGCATCTGCCGCGAGAGGAACAGGAAGACGTCGCTCACTTTGAAATTCGCCTTGGCCGAGGCGAAGTTCGGGCCGGTGAGGGCGGGCCCGACGCGCCCCTGCAGTTTCTTGCCGTGGCAAAGCGCACAGTTCGCGGCGAATTTATCGGCGCCTGTTGCCGCCTGGGCCGCCGTGTAGAGCGCGGGCACCGCCCCGGCGGTCTCCTGGCCGGCCCCCGCGTTCTGCGTCATGGCGAGTTGCTGGGCGAGTGGCTGGGCCGAAGCGGTGCCGGCGAGGAGCGCGGCGCCCGCGCCCCCCAGCAGCCGCCGCCGCCATGCGCGGCTTCCGTCGGGGAGCGCGTTCATCCAACCCTCCCGATCAGAGCGAGAACACGTAAAGATGGCCGCCGGTCGGAATGTCCTGCACGGCGGGATCCTTCGCCATGTCGCCGCCCCAGATCGGGGTGGCGCCGCCCCAGCCGGCCCAGACGCCGACATATTGCTTGCCACCCACGGACCAGGTGCTCGGCACGCCGATGATGCCCGACGTCATCTGCGGACTTTTCCATTTCACCGCGCCGGTCTTGGCATCGAACGCATAAAGGTGACCATCGGCGCTGCCCGAGAAGACGAGCCCGCCCGCGGTCGCCAGCATGCCGTCGTTCCATGGCAGCTTGGACGGGAAATGCCAGGCCTGCTTGCCGGTATCGAGGTCGATCGCCTCGACATCGCCCCAGTTGTTGGGGAAGGCGGGATCGCGCATCACGTTGAAGGTTTCGTCGAGGAACGCGAGGCCCGGCTTGTAGGCGACCGGATCGACACCCTTGATCGTCATGCAAGTGTGCATGGCCGGGACGTAGGCGTAGTGCGTCTGCGGGTCGACCGCGATCGGCCACCAGTTCTTGCCGCCGAGGAAGCTCGGGCAGGTGAAGACCTGCTTGCCGACCGCCGGGCGCAGCGCCGAATCGGTCACGGGATGCCCGTTCTTGAAGCCCGACACCGAAGTTGCGCTAACAAAACGGGTGGCGTAGATCAGCTTCCCGTTCTTGCGGTCGATCGCATAGAACCAGCCGTTGCGGCTCGCCGTGACGATCGCCTTGTGCGCGACCCCCTTGTAGGTGATGTCGGTCATCACCGTCTCGTTGGTGCCGTCGTAATCCCACGTGTCGTGCGGCGTGTATTGATAATGCCACTTGATGTGGCCGTTCTCCGGATCGAGCGCGATCACCGAATCCGTGTAGAGATTGTCGCCCGGGCGCAGTGTCGCGAGCCACGGGCCGGGATTGCCCACCCCCCAGAACAGCGTGTCGGTATCCTGGTCGTAGGTGCCGGTCAGCCAGGCGCCACCGCCGCCGGTCTTGTAACTGCCGTTGTTGGGCCAGGTGTTTCCGCCGGGCTCCTTGGGCGACGGAATCGTATAGGTGGTCCAGAGCAATTTTCCGCTGTTCGCGTCGAGCGCGCGCACCGAGCCGCGCAGCCCGTATTCGCCGCCCGAAAGCCCCACGATCACGCGACCCTTCACGACGAGCGGTGCCAGCGTCATCGCGCCGCCGAGGTCGGGCGCCATCAGTTGCGTCTTCCAAACCACCGCGCCGGTCTGCGCGTTCAGTGCCACCACGTAATTGTCGAGCGTTGCGAGATAGACATTGTTGCCGTAGAGCGCCACGCCCCGGTTGACCACGTCGCAGCACACCGTCTTGAGCCCGACCGCCGAAAGATCGTGCTTGTAGGTCCAGAGCGGCTTGCCGGTGCTGGCCTGGAAGGCGTGCACCTCGTCCTTGGGCGTGGTGATGAACATCACGTCGCCGTTCACGACCGGCGGCGCCTCATGGCCCTGATCGAAATCGCTCTTGTAATCCCAGACCTGCTTGAGCCCCGCGACATTCCCGGCGTTGATCTGGCTGAGCTTCGAATAGCCGGTGCTGCCATAATCGTGGCGATACATCAGCCAGCCATCTTCGTTCGCCGCATTGGCCAGCCGCGCGTCGGTGACGGGCGCATAGGCCGGCATCGGCGGCGCCGCGGCCGTGGTGCCGGCAAGGGCCGCGCCGGCCGCGAACAGCGCCGAGCCGCCGAGTGCGAGCCGGAGCGAGAGCCGCCGCCCGCGCGGGCAACGGGTCCGGAGAGCGTGCATTCTGGTTATCCTCCCTACGATCATGTCCTGCCGAGCCTGCGACACCACAAGACGCCGGGATAGAGCCGCCCCGGCCGCATCTCCCGCAATGCGATCCCGCCCAAGCCGGCGACCCGCTGTCGCAGTTCTGCGACAAAAGCAGGTCCGAACTGTGTGATGGTCGGAAGCCCGGTGTTTTCAAGGGCCGCGGACGCCGCCTATGGTCTGCGTCAAGAGCAGGGAAACGGCCACCGGCCGGGTGCGCAAGCGCCCGGCAAGAGAGGCCCCGCGCGAGAGGGAGAGCCATGAAACATGCCGAGCTCGTCGCGGCCGTGACCAGCGACCCGTCGGCCTCGTGCCGGTCCGCGCTGCTTGCCTCATGGGCGCGATCCATGACCCGCTACAAGCTCGACCCCTACGATCAAAGCCCCCCGCACCGGCTGACCGAGCAGGAGCTGCGCGAGGCCCGCCAGAGCGTCGAGCCGCTGCTCGAAGCCGCCGGCAGCACGCTCGACCGGCTTTTCCAGGCGGTCGGCGGCGCCGGCTGCTGCGTCCTCTTCACCGACAAGAACGGCGTGCCGGTCGAGCGGCGCGGCCATTGCGCGGACGACACTACCTTCGAAGGCTGGGGTCTCTGGACCGGCAACGTCTGGAGCGAACGGTTCGAGGGCACCAACGGCATCGGCACCTGCCTCGCCGAACAGCGTGCGCTCACCATCCACCGCGACCAGCACTTCCATGTGCGCAACATCGGCCTCTCCTGCACGGTGGCCCCGATCCATGACCATCGCGGCCGGCTGGCCGCGGCGCTCGACGTTTCCTCGTGCCGCGAGGATCTCGACGAAAACTTCGTCAAACTGATCGCCTCCGCCGTGGTGGACGCGGCGCGCCGCATCGAGGCCCGCCATTTCCGCAATGCGTTCCCAAGCGCGCGCATCGTGCTGGCGCCCGACGCGGATTGGGGATCGGGCGCGCTACTGGCGATCGGCGCCGACGATCTGATCATCGGCGCGACCTCGGCCGCGCGCGCCGCCTGCGGCATCACCGACGCGATGCTCGAGAGGGAATTGCCGGCGCAGGAAATCCTCCACGACGTGGCCGCCGAAGCCGAAGAGCTGAGCCTCGCCGAACGCGGCGTCGTGCATCGCGCGCTGGCCCGCGCGAACGGCAACGTTTCCGCCGCGGCCAAGGCGCTCGGCATCAGCCGCGCCACGCTGCACCGCAAAATGCGCCGGCTCGGATTGCAAACCGTACGGAATTGAGCGCCGGCCCGTCGCGTTGTCGTGAATCGCGCCCGTTTCCGTGCCTGTCCCAGGATCCCGGGTTCGAGATATGCGCTGGTTTCGCCACAGTTTTGGGCAAATCGGCCACCATCGCGCCGCCGCATCGCAATTTCCTTCGTTGAAGACGCGGAAGTCGCTAAATTGTAATAGCTTTTACGGAGCGCTCATCCAGGCCGGCTCAACCGGCGGATGTTGACTCTCCGGGACTTTCAAGTCTGACGGCGGGATCAAAACCTGCCCGCAAAGATCAGGGGGAGACATGTTCGGAAGACGAATCCAACTACTCGCAGCGGCAGCGATCGTGCTCGGGGCGGGCGCCGCCCGCGCCGACGACTACACCGACCTGCTCGACATCCTCCGGGCCAAGGGCAGCCTCACGCCGTCCGAGTACAATGCGCTGCGTGCCAAACACATGCACAACCTGCGCACCGGCCGCCACGGCATTTCCATGACGGCGCCGGAACAGATGGATCAGACGCAGCAGGCCGCCATGCAGGCCGCCGCGTCGGCCGAAGCCGCGCGCCAGACCTCGATGCAGATGCAGGCGGAAATGCAGAAGGTCGAGGACATGATGAACGCGCCGGATATCGTGCGCGCCATGCCCTACAAACCCGGCAACGGCCTCACCATCAAGGTCGGCAACGTCGATCTGAACGTCTCCGGCATCGTCAACGCGTTCTACACCTTCTCGAGCGCCGACAACGCCACCCCGGGCACCGTCGTCGCCGGCGGTCTCACCGACGCCAGCGGCTTCGATTCGTCAGCCGTCCGCAACGGCCTGCTGCCGGGCGCCATCATCGTGTCCGCCAGCACGACGCAGGACGGCATCGATCTCGATGCGGTGTTCGGCGCCTATCCGGGCATCAACAGCTCGACGAACGGTCCCTTCAACGCCAATTCCGGCGGCAATGCCTCGGCCCTGGGCACCGCCGGCGTCGATTTCCGTAAAACCTACATCACCGCCGGCACCAAGGATTTCGGCACCGTCAAGCTCGGTCGCGATATCGGCCTCTTTGGCCAGGACGCGATCCTGAACGACCAGACCCTGCTCGGCGTCGGCGCCACCGGCGGCAACGCCGATCCGGGCAACACATCGCTCGGCCGCATCGGCTACGGCTACATCTACGCCGACTTCATGCCGCAGATCACCTATATCAGCCCGATCTGGAACGGCTTCCAGGCCAGCATCGGCGTGTTCCAGCCACTCAACGAAGTGGATTTCAGCGGCCTCTCGCAAGGTTATCTCAGCCCGACCGTGGTCGGCGGCACGCAGCATAGCGCGCCAATGTTCCAGGGCCGCTTCACCTACGACTACAAGGCGCCCGACTGGTCCGCCCATCTCTGGGCCGGCTTCATGCAACAGGAAGTCCAGGGCATCGTCACCACAACGACCAGCCGCAAATCGGACTCGGCGGTCGCCGGAGAAGCCGGCGCCAGCTTCACCTTTGGCCCGTTCGGCCTGCTCGGCTACTACTATCGCGGCCAGGGTGTCGGCACGACCGCGCTGCTCTTCGACGGACTTGCCCCGAACGGCCAGCTCCGGGATTCGGAAGGCGGTTACATCCAGGGCCTCTGGAAAATCGTCCCCAAGGTCAAGCTCATCGCCAGCTACGGCGTCAGCAATCTCTATCTCGCGCCCGGCGAAGTCGACCCGACACTCGTACGCCGCAACGACAGCGAGACCGGCGGTGTCTATTACAGCTGGACCGACTGGCTCACGCTCGTCGGCGAATACACCCACACGGACAGCAAGAGTCACGGACCCAACAGCGCATCGGCCGATTCGGTCTCTGCGGGCGCTATCCTCTTTTACTGAGGCGTTTGCCTCCGGCGGGCAGGGGCTCTGCCCCTGCACCCCGCTGGGGCCGAAAGGCCCCAGACCCCTTTCCTTTATCGGGGTGGAGAGGGTGGTTTCATGCGAGCCGCCGCTCGCTGGGAACCACCCTCTCCACCCCTCTAACTTGATGGGGCCTGGGGCCTTTCGGCCCCAGCGGGGGTGCAGGGGGCAAAGCCCCCTGCCCGCCGGAGGGAAGCCCTATTTCCGCGAAAGCGTATCCGCCGCCATATCCCCGATATAGGACGCCGCATGTTGCCAGGCGTCGTTCGTGTCGCCGCGAAACTGCACTTCGCGCGACAGCAGCGCATGCCCGTTCGCACTGTCCATCACATCGACATGCCCGAACTCGATCAGCGTGCTGATCTTATGCACCCCGCCGAACACCACGTAGGGCGCATTCTGCTTTTTCGCCGCATTCTGCATCGAGCCCTGATCCAGATTGGAAGCGGAACATGGCGCCGACGCGCACACGAGCGGCACCGCATCGAACCCGCGCTGGTCGAGCGCCTGCACGATACCCTGCTGCAGCATCTTGAGCCGCTCGGCATGCGCCGCTACCTGGTCGGTCGGCTCACCGGACGTGTCGGCATAGTCAAAGGCCGCGACCGCCACTCTGACGGGAGCGGCGGCACCCAGCGAGGGTGACAGAAGAACCCACACACCGAGGAGAAGACGCGACGCCGGCGGGCAGGGCTCCGCCTTGCGCAAGCTGGGGCCAAAAGGTCCCAGACCCCTGATATTTTTCATCATCCCAACTCCAAAGGGAACGGGGTCCGGAACCTATCGGCCCCAGCGGAGGGGCGCCGCGGAGGCAGAGCCTCCCCGGCTCACTGCACCGGTGTTGCGTTCTGATCCGCCGCGAGCGGATGGTTCTGCTCGTCGAGCAGCGGTATATTGTAGCTCCGGAGGATCTTCGTGATCTGCCCTTCATCCTTGGCGATCACCCCGTTGAGCCGCCGGCGGAAATCGACATCGCCGGGCCGCACCCCCATGGCGATGTGGTAATCGAGGCGGACGCGGCTGTCCTCGGGATTGATGAACGTGATGCGCAGCTTGTCGCCGTCCTGGTTCGCCCAATAGCCGGCGATCGGTCCCCAGAGCAGGCCGACATCGACTTTCCCGTCGGCCACGTCGCGAACCATCTGGTGGCCCGGCTGGTCCACGCGCGTATCGACCACCAGCGGATACACCGCGACGCGATCCATCAGATTATGGCGGATCACCAGATCGGTGGGCGGGGTTTGCGCGATCAGCCCGAACCGCCGCCCGGCGATGTGCCAATCGCCGATATGGTCCGCGGTGATATTGTCCGAGAGCCGCGAGATCATCACGTAGCCGGTGTGATAATAGGGATCGGTCGTCGCCAGCTCATCGTTGCCGACGACCGTTCCCATGATCACGTCGCAGCGATGCTTCATGAGCGTGGCACGCACGAAGCCCTGACTGTCCGGATACCAGACATAGGTCAGCTTCAGCTTCAGCTCATGCGCCACGAGCTGCGCGATCTTGTTCTCGAACCCCTCCTGCTTGTCGTTCGAGAACGGCAGGTTGGCGGGATCGGCACAGACACGCAGTTCCGTCTTCGACACGAGATCAGGCGATTGCTGGGCCATGGCCGGCCCCGCGGCGAGCCAGCCGCCCGCCAGGGCGGCGATCCACGCGATCCTCATCGGGCGATCACTGATTGAGATGCTCGGGGTGGCCACGGCCGAGCGCGCCATCCGAACGCGCCTTCAGGTAGGCATAGATATTGTCGATATTGTCGACGGCATCCTGATTGAAGCCGAATGCCGGCATTACCTTGTCGTTGGCCGAATTCACGTTCTTGCGGCCATTGATGATGGTTTCCTCGACCTGCTGCTTGGTCATGGTCTTGAGGCTATCGGTCAGGTTCGGCGCATAGGAGCTGCCGAGCCCGTCCGGCCCGTGACAGCGCATGCAGAGATCGCCGTAATAAAGATAGCCCTTGTAGGTCGCCTCATCGACCTTGTTGCCGTCCTTGACGGTGTAGGGCTTCGGCTCCTCCGCGGCGCGCGAGGGCGGCGCGAGCCATGCGCCGGCGCCGATCAGCGTCGCGGCACAGCCGAGCAGGATCAGGGAACGAGGCATCGCGATCATACGGAATTCTCCATGCGGCAGCCGGGCATGCCGCGAAAACGAAACCGCCCCGCTCGCGGATTGGCGAGCGGGGCGGGAAAGTGTCCTCGATTAGTTGGAGAGGCCGAACACCGTCAGCACACCGCCGAGTTGCGTATAGTTCGACAGCTGCTTGTAGGCGCCGACCGCGCCGAGACCGGCCGTGTCCTCGGTCAGGCCCGCGGCCATGCCGATGCCGGCCCAGCCACCCACGCCGGACAGCACCGCGAGATACTGCTTGCCGTCATGGGTGAAGGTGTTGACGTTGCCGATGATCCCCGACGGCGTCTTGAACTTGTAGAGCAGGTGTCCGCTCTTCGCGTCCACGACCTTGAGGTAGCCATCGAGCGTGCCGTAGGCGACGACGCCGCCGGCCGTCGAGAGCGCCCCCGACCACACCGAGAACGTCTCGGGATCGGACCAGAGGATCCGGCCCTGATTGACGTCATAGGCGATGAAATTGCCGAGATTGCTCTGGCCCGGCGGCGGATACATCGACAGCGTCGCGCCCACGAAAGGCTGGCCCGCCGTGTAGCTCACCTTGAACGGCTCGTAATCCATGCAGACATGGTTGGTCGGCACGTAGAAGACGTGCGTGATCGGCGAGTAGGTCGAAGGCTGTTCGTCCTTCGAACCGAGCGCCGCCGGGCACACGCCCTTGGTGTTGTGGTCCGCGCCCTGCACGCCCGGACCGTATTTGTCGACCAGCACGGGCCTGCCGGTCGCGAGATCGATCTTGCTCGCCCAGTTGACCGCGGGATCGTATTTATTCGCCTGCAGCAGCTTGCCGGTCGCGCGATCGAGCACGTAGGCGAAGCCGTTGCGGTCGAAATGCACGAGCGCATGGGTCATCTTGCCGTGCACTTCGGTGTCGGCGAGAATCATTTCGTTCACGCCGTCATAGTCCCACTGGTCGTGCGGCGTCATCTGGTAGACCCATTTCGCCATGCCGGTGTCCGGATCACGCGCGAAGATGGTCATCGACCATTTGTTGTCGCCCGGCCGCTGGGTCGGGTTCCAGGTGCCGGGATTGCCGGAGCCGTAATAGACCAGGTTCAGCTTCGGATCGTAGGAGATCCAGCCCCAGGTGCCGCCGCCGCCATTCTTCCACTGATCGCCCTGCCAGGTGGCGAGCGAGCTGTTGGCGCCGACCGGCTTGCCGAGCTCGGTCGTCTTGTTCGGGTCGAACATGATCATGTTGTCGGGGCCGGAGCTGTAGGCGGTCCAGGCCTTGCTGCCGTCCTTGATGTTGTAGGCGGTCATGCGGCCCATGATGCCGAACTCGCCGCCCGAGATGCCGACCAGCACCTTGTCCTTGACGACGAGCGGCGCCGAGGTGCCGGTCTCGCCCTTGCCGATCGGATCGCCGTCCTTCACCGACCACACGACCTTCCCGGTCTTGGCGTCGAGTGCCACCAGCGTCGTGTCGGCCTGGTGCAGGAAGATCATGCCGTCGCCGTAAGCCACACCGCGATTGACGGTGTCGCAGCACATCACCGGGATGACGTTCGGATCCTGCTTGGGCTCATACTTCCAGAGGATACGGCCGTTATTGTTGAGATCGAGCGCGAACACGGTGTTCGGGAACGGCGTCGAAATATACATCGTGTCGCCGATCACCAGCGGACCACCCTCGTGGCCGCGCAGCACGCCGGTCGAGAACGTCCAGACCGGATGCAGATTCTTCGCGGTTCGCGTGTTGATCTGCTTCAGCTCGCTGAATCGCTGCGAGCTGTAATTGCCGAGCGGCATGACCCATTGCGACGGGTCGCCCGACATCTTCTGCAACTCGTCATTGGCCATGGCCGAAGCGCTGCCGAGAACCGTCGCGAGGGCCGCGACGCAGACAGAGCGCGCCAAACTCTTTCTCATGGAAGTCTCCCTGAAGTTTCCACCGTTCCGCCCGATGGCTCGGATCATTGTTGAACGTACTCCGCCGGTTCTTGAGGAGGGCCGGACCTCGAAGCCGGCCGCTCGCCCGTAAGCGAACCCGACCGGCCTTGCGTCATTTCACAGCGATCGTCGAAGCCAGGCAAGCACCGGGGTCAAGGCACGAAGCTCGATTGTCGCAACCCTGAGACAGTTCAGCGCCGAGATCCTTGACCAGGCCTTGCAAACGAGCCACCGGCCGCAGTCCGGACGCTGCCCGCTCGAGATAACAGAAAGCACGCGCCGGCCGCTGACAAGACCCTATCCGCGGGGAGCCGGCACGAAATCCATGCTGCGCCGCAACAGAACGCCGTTCAGCCCGGCGCCGCGGCGTCCGGCGCACCACGCTCCGCCTGCGACGGCACGTTCATCTCGCAGCGCCAGCCCTTCAGCACATAGGCCGGATGTTCGCGAAGATATTCCTGCGCGCGCTGCTGGCCGCTCATCGTGCACCCGACCGGCGACGCCTCGTTGCCCATCGGCAGCCGCCGCTCGACGCACGTCTTGGTGTCCGCTGCCAGGCAGTATACGATCACCAACTCGATCATCCGCGTGTCTCCGGCCCCCTGCCGCGTGCATCTGCGCAGCATGTTCGCTCTCCGAGCGACAACGCAAGCATGCGGCCGTGCCGAAACAGGAGGAATTGTGCGCGCCTCTGTCCCGATCCTGCTTCCCGCCCTGCTGGCTCTCGCCGCCGTGCTCCCGGTTCACGCGCAGGACGAAACCCACACGCCGCGCTACAATTATCCCACCGCGGCGCGCGCCGATTATGTGATCGGCTGTCTCGCGGCGAACGGCTTCCAGCGTCAGCTGCTCGACAAATGCGCCTGCAGCGTCGACGTCATCGCCGATCAGCTGCCCTACCAGGATTACGAAAACGCCGAGACCATTCTCAGCATGCAGCAGGCGAGCGTCGGCCCGCGCGGCGGCCTCTTCCGCGACACGCCGATCGCCAAGCAGACGCTGCAGAAATTGCGCCGCGCACAGGCCGAAGCCAATCTGCGCTGCGGCGCCTGACCGGAGCCGCCCCGCCTCGATGCCGCCCTCGCTCCGCCGCGCGGCCGCGCTCGCCTTCGCTCTCGCCGCCGCGCCCGCCGCCCGCGCCGCGGCGCCGATCACGATTGCGTATATCGGCCTGCTGCCGGCGCATCCGCCGCCCTCGGCCGAGCTCAACCCGCCGCCGCGCGACCCCGGCCTGCTCGGCGCCGAGCTCGCGATCGCCGACACCAACACCACCGGGCGCTTCACCGGCCAGGTCTTCGCGCTCGCACCCACCCGCAGCGCCGACCCCGCCGCGCTGCTCCATGCCTTCACCGCCGAACTCGCGAAGGGACAGCGCCTGTTCGTCACCGACCTTCCCGCCGGTCTGCTGCTCCGCATGGCCGACGCGCCCGGCGCCGACCATGCCGTGCTGCTCGACGCAACGAGCGAGGATGACCGGCTGCGCGGCGCCGATTGCCGCCGCAACGTGCTGCATCTCGCCCCCAGCCGCGCGATGCTGGCCGATGCGCTCATGCAATATCTGGTCACCAAGAACTGGACCAGCCTGATGCTGCTGACCGGCCGCAATCCGGGCGATGCCGACTACGCCGCGGCGATCCGCCACTCGGCCGAGAAATTCCATCTCAGCATCGATGCCGACCGCCCCTGGACATTCAATCCAGCCGCGCAACAGGCCGATACCGGCCATTTCCAGGTCAATGCCGAAGTCATCAAGGCGACCCAGGGTGCCAGCTACGACGTGCTGATCGTCGCCGACGAGAGCGACGCGTTCGGCGACGAGCTCTCCTACCGCACGGCGCAGCCCCGCCCCGTGGCCGGCACGCAGGGGCTCGTGCCCACCGCCTGGTCCCCGGTCATGGACGAATATGGCAGCACGCAATTGCAGCTCCGCTTCCGCGACCTCGCGCACCGGCCCATGACCAACGCCGATTACGGCGCCTGGCTCGCGGTGCGCGCGGTCGGCGAGGCCGCGACCCGCACCGCCAGCGCCGATCCCGGTGCCATCATCGCCTATCTGCAGGGCCCGGACTTTACGCTGGCCGGCTACAAGGGCCCGGAATTCACCTTCCGCTCATGGGACGGACAGCTCCGTCAGCCGATCCTGCTCGCCAGCCCCCGCTCCATTGTTTCGGTGTCGCCACAGCCCGGCTTCCTCCACCAGACCGACGAGCTCGACACGCTCGGCCCCGACCAGCCGGAAACCGCATGTCACTTCAAGCCATGAAGCCCGCCCTGCTCGCCCTCGCCTGTCTGCTGCTCGCGAGCCGGCCCGCCTTCGCCTACCGCATTTTCGTCTCGAACGAAAAAGACAACACCATCACCGTGCTCGACGGCGAGACGCTCAACATCGTGCAGACCGTCGATGTCGGCGCCCGGCCCCGCGGCATCGTACTCAGCAAGGACGGCAAAAGCCTCTATATCTGCACGTCCGACGCCGACCACATCGAAGTGCTCGATCTCGCGACGCTCACCGTCAACCGCGTCCTGCCGGCCTACAAGGATCCGGAATTCATGGCGCTGAGCAACGACGGCAACACGCTCTACGTCGCCAACGAAAACAACAGCCAGGTGAGCGTGCTCGACATCCCGCAAGGCCGCATCGTCTCGGAAATCCCGGTCGGCGTCGAACCCGAGGGCATGGCGGTCAGCCCCGACGGCAAAACCGTGGTCTGCACGTCGGAGACCACCAGCATGGTGCATTTCATCGACGTCGCCACCCACACCGTGACCGCCAGCGTGCTCGTCGGCACCCGCCCGCGCTTCGCGGTCTTCACGAAAGACGGCGACCGCGTCTGGGCCTCTTCCGAGGTCGCCGGCACCGTCGCGATCATCGACGCGCATAGCCACAAGATCCTCCACACCATCCATTTCTCGCTGCCCGAAGTGCCCAAAGCCGCGATCCAGGCGGTCGGCATCAACATCACCGCCGATGGCAAAACCGCCTTCGTCGATCTCGGCCCCGCCAACCGCGTCGCCGTCATCGACACGGACACGCTGGCGGTGAAGAAATATCTGCTCGTCGGCCAGCGCGTCTGGCACGGCGCTTTCTCGCCCGACCAGTCGCTGCTGTTCGTCGCCAACGGCGTCTCCAACGACATGTCGGTGATCGACGTCAAAGCGCTCGAGGTCACGCAATCGGTGCCGGTCGGCCAGGCGCCCTGGGGGATCGCCGTTGCCCCGTGACAGCGCCAGCGCGACCGCCGCCCTCGAGATCGAAGGCCTCGCCTTCGCTTTCGGCAAACGCCAGGTCCTGCGCGACATCGCGCTCCGCGTCGCCCCCGGCGAACTCTGCGTGCTGCTCGGCCCGAACGGCGCCGGCAAGACCACCCTGTTCGCTCTCGCAACAAGACTCTACGCCGCGCGCCAGGGCCGCATCGCGGTGTTCGGCCACGACCTCGCCACCGAGCCGAGAGAAGCGCTCGCGCAACTCGGCGTCGTCTTCCAGCAACCGACCCTCGATCTCGATCTGACGCTCGCGCAGAATCTCGCCTACCATGCCGCGCTGCACGGCGTCGCGCCGCGCGATGCGGCTCCCGACATCGAGGCCGCGCTGCGCCGCGCGGGCCTCGCCGACCGGAAGCGCGAACGCGCCCGCGCGCTCTCCGGCGGCCAGCGCCGCCGTCTCGAACTCGCCCGCGCCTTGCTGCATCGCCCGGCATTGCTGCTGCTCGACGAACCCACCGTCGGGCTCGATATCGACAGCCGCGCGACGCTGCTCGCCGACGTCCAGGCGCTCTGCCGCGAGCGCGGCGTCGGCGTGCTCTGGGCGACCCACCTGATCGACGAGGCCGAAGCCGCCGCCCGAATCATCGTGCTGCATGAGGGCCGGATCCGCGCCGATTCGACCCCGCAACAGATTGCCGCGCCCGCCGGCTCGCTCGCCGCCGCCTTCGCGCAGCTCACGCGCCGGGCCGCCGCATGACCACCCGCCTCGCGACCGCCTCCCGCGCCGCCTGGCTCACCTGCCTTGCCGGCATCATCCGCCGCGAGGGTTTGCGCTGGCTCGGCCAGCGCGGCCGCTTCCTCTCGGCGCTGGTGCGTCCGCTGCTCTGGCTCGTGGTCTTCGCCGCCGGCTTTCATTTCGTGCTCGGCGTCTCCATCATCCCGCCCTACCGCACCTACATCCCCTACGAAGTCTATATCGCGCCCGGACTGATCGGCATGGTGCAGCTGTTCGCCAGCATGCAAAGCGCCCTCTCGATGGTCTATGACCGCGAGATGGGCAGCATGCGGCTGCTGCTGGTCAGCCCCTTCCCGCGCTGGTTCCTGCTCACCGGCAAACTCTTCGCCGGCGTCGCCGTCTCCATCGTGCAGGTCTACATCTTTCTCGCCATCGCCTGGTTCTGGGACATCCGTCCCCCCGCCATCGGCTATCTCTGCGTGCTGCCCGCGCTGATCCTCGCCGGCCTCATGCTCGGGGCGCTCGGGCTGCTGCTCTCCTCGCTGATCCGCCAGCTCGAGAATTTCGCTGGCGTGATGAATTTCGTGATCTTCCCGATGTTCTTCACCTCCTCGGCGCTCTACCCGCTCTGGCGCATGCAGGAAGCGAGCCTCACCCTCTGGCGCGCCGCCGAGGCCAACCCCTTCACCCACGCCGTCGAGCTGATCCGCTTCGCGCTCTATGTGCGCATCGCGCCCCTCTCGGCGCTCGTGGTCTGCGCCTATCTCGCGATCTTTCTCGCGGGCGCGATCTTTTTCTACGATCCGGGACGCGGCCTGCTGGCACGCCGCCTCGGTCCCGGCATGGAGTGATGACGATGTCCGGCCGCCTCGCCCTGCTTGCCGCGCTTGCCCTGCTCGCCCCGCTCGCCGCCCGCGCGCAGCCGCAGCCGGTCGATCCCGACTGGCCCTGCGCGCAGGCGCTCGTGCCGGTGCTCGAACCCGGCGCCTACTGGGATGGTCCCGTTCCGCAACATACGGCCTGGCGCGACGACGAAACCCTGTTCGCCCTGGTCCCCGACATCGTCAACCGCGACACACCCGACCGCGAGGCGCTGGCCAAGCTCAACGATTACGTCGCCACCATCTCCCCCGCCGACCGCGCCCAGAAGCTGCCGCTGCTGTTCAGCGCCATCGTCGACGAGACCAACGACGAGCGCACGCCGCTCATTTCGCGCATCGAGCAGCTCGGCCGCCGGCAACGGCTGATGGGCAATGTCGTCGGAAACATCAGCACCAAGGCCGATCAGGACCCCGCGAGCGATCCCAACCACGGCGCCATCACCGGCGAGCGCGACTTCGACATTCGCGCCTTCCAGGAAACCCAGGCCACCATGCGCTATGCCTGCGAGGCGCCGGTCGCGATGGAGCGCCGCCTCGGCATGTTCGCCCGCGACCTGCAGAAAAAACTGCACGAAAAATAATCCGCCCCGCCGTCGCTTGACGGGCGAAAGCCGCGCGCTCTTCGAGCGCCTCTCCCGCGCCCCGAGCTCGGTCGCCGACCTCGCGCGCGACCTGCCGGTGAGCCGTCCGGCCGTCTCGCAACATCTCACATGCCTCAAGGACGCCGGCCTCGTCACCGACACGGCCGAGGGCACGCGCCGCATCTACCGGATCGACCCCGCCGGGTTAGGGCCGTTGCGCGCCTGGCTTGATCGGCTTCCGAGCGAAGCGTGTTTGGGTTGAGGCGCGCCCCCGGCGTCCTGGGCTCCGCCTGGGACCCGCTGGAGCCGAAAGGTCCCCAATGGGCTCGTCATGGCTGCGCCATGGGTCCAAGCCCCCATGGCAAGGGGCAAAGCCCCTGCCCGCCGGAGGCAATCCGGATGAGCCGATCCAAACCCATCCCGCTCTAGGCTCTTTGATTTGACGAGCAACTTTATCACCCAGACCGATTCCGGTCTGGGTGATGTTGCTCTAATAGAAACGGTGCCGAATCCGCTTTTTCCAGGGATTCGCGATCCGTCCCGCCAGACGATGCGCGAGCGAGTATTTCGAGACGATGTATCGCGGCTGCACCGTTCCGCCGAAGCCCGTGAAAAACAGCCGGCTGCCGTCATCCGCCACACCGTCGAAATCGAAGATCAGCCCCAGCGCGGCGCTTCGGCAGATCGCCTCCCACAGCAGCAGCGCCACCGCGCCGCTGCCCGCGCCCTCGTCGCGCGTGGTGAGCAGATAATAGGCGCTGACCGTATCCCAGATGCAGAAGATCGCGGCGACCGACCGCCCCGCCTCGTCCCGCGCGCTCAGAATATGCCCCTGCCGATGGTGCAGCGACGCGGCAACCGCGCGCCGCAGAACCGGTCCGGGATAGTAATTGATCTCCCCGCGCCGCGCGAGATTGCGCTCATAATCGAACACGAAGGCATCCACGTCGCTCTGCTCGGCGATCTCGAACGTCTCCTGCGCGCGGCGGATCACGTTGCGCGTCTTGTCGCGCAGGCCCCGCCACAGCACCGGGGCCGACGCGGGCGGCAGCTCGAACGTGAATTGCACGCTGGTCGGAAATCCACGCTCCTGAAACACCAGCGTATCGGTCACGCCGCGATGCATCTTGTGGTAAAACCCGCTCGCCCGCGGCAGCCGGTCGAGCAGCTCGCGCGTGATCTGCGCCCGCTTGAGCGCGCGGTTGCAGGCCGCGCCCCGTCCCTCATCCACGGCCGGCCCCAGGAAATGGGTGAGCGGCGGCATCGAGCAGAGCGACTGCCCGCCGATCATCCGGTGATGCAGATAGGGGAAGCGCCCGATCCGCCGGCCCGAAGCAAACACCTCCGCCTCGTCCCACCCGCCCGGGCCGGTCACGGACTCGAGCCACCAATCGGTGTGAAAGACGGTCGGCACCAGAGGGTCCGGCTTCGGTTCGATCGCCGGCGCCAGGCATTCCCGAGTTAGCGCATCCAAGGTTCCGTCCCCATACGGGCGGCCATAACGCTACGCAGCGGTTTCGGTTTCGGCACTAGCACCTTCCGGTCCCATTTCCACGGCCGCCCGCAGCTCCGCCACGACCCGGCCCATCGCGTGTTCGAAGGTGAAATCTTCCCGCCGCGCATGATCCCCCGCCGCCGCCGAAAGCCGCGCATACGCGCCGGGCTCGAGCATGCGCCGCAGCGCCGCCACCCACTCGCCGGGCGGCGCGTCGGGCGGCACCAGCACGCCCCCCGGCCCCACCGCCTCCGGCAGCCCGCCCACCGAGGCGGCCAGCACCGGGATGGCGCTGACCTGCGCCTCCGAGGCCACCCGCCCCCACCCCTCGCCCCATCGGCTCGGCACCAGCACCAGCCGCGCCGCCGCATAGACCGGGCGCATATCCGCCTGCGCCGGGATCAGCCGGATGTTCGGAAAAGGCCGGATCTGGTCGCGCAACGCCCGGCGCTCGCGCCGCCGCAGCACCCAGGATTCCACGAAAAGAAAAGGCAGGTCCGGACAGGCAGCGGCCAGCGCCAGCGCCACCGCCAGGCCTTTTTCCGCCACCGGATTGACGAAGACGATGCTGTCGCCCTGACCCGGCGGCACTCGGTAGCGGTCTGATCGCACCGGCGGCGGAATGACGACCGAGCGGATGCCGAAGCTCCGCTCATAGACGCTCGCCGTGTAGCGGGAATTGCTGACGAAGCGCGCGACGATGCCCTCGCTGCCGCCGCCCCAGCGGTCGATCTCCGCGTCATGGAAGCAGACGACGAGGGGAATGCCCCGCCGGCTGATCTCGCGCGCGATCGGCCGCGCATCCATGGAGGCCAGCAGCACCGCATCGGGCGCGAAGGCATCGAGCACGGCGCCCGCGCGGCGGCGGATGCCCCGCACCCGGAACAGCGCGAGCCCGTCGCGCCGCTCGCGCGCGATCGGATAGGTGCCCCGCGCGAACTGCGCCGCGGCGCGCAGCCCGGTACGGCCGCGCAGGCTGAGCGCCGCGGCCAGCGCCACGGCATGGCCGCGCCCCTCGAGGTCCAGCGCGCGGTCCCGGGCGACGATCTGCATGCCGCCGGCCTGCTGCGGCGGATAGGCCTGGGCCATCATCGAGAGGATGCGCATGCGCCCAAGACGCCGGGGCCTTCCCGGCGTTGCCTGCCGCGCCCCGCCGCGCGCTCCCGGCGCGAGCCCCCCGGCCGCCCTCAGACCAGCTTCGCGGTGATCCGCCGCTCGACCGCCCCGAGTGCCGCATTCACCGCGAGCCCGGCCACCGCCAGCAGCGCCAGGGCCGCGAACATCCGCGGTATCTGCAGCCGGTAGCCCGCCTCCAGGATGCGGAACGCCAGCCCCGACGCCACCCCGCCGGCGCCGGTCACGAACTCCGCCACCACCGCCCCCACGAGCGCGAGCCCACCCGAAATCCGCAAGCCGGACAGGAAGTAGGGCAGCGCCGCCGGCAGCCGCAGCCACAGCACCTCCTGCCAGCGCCGGGCGCCCTGCAGGCGGAACAGCTCGAGCCACTCGGGCGGCGTCGCGGCGAGCCCCGCCGCGGTGCTGGAGAAGACCGGAAAGAACGCCACGACCGTCGCGCACACGGTCATGGCCGCGAACGGATCGCCCACCCACACCACGATCAGCGGCGCGATCGCCACCACCGGCGTCACCTGCAGGATCACGGTCCAGGGCCGCAGCGCCGCCTCCGCCCAGCGGCTCGCCGCCATCGCGACCGCCAGCACCACCCCGAGCAGCGTCGCCAGCAGCAGGGCGGCGCCGGCGACCGACAAGGTCGCCAGCAGCGCGCGCAGCATGCCCGCCCAGTCCGCAGCGAACGCCCGCACGATCGCGACCGGCCCCGGCAGCAGATAGGCCGGGACCCCGAGCCCCCAGACCAGACCCTGCCAGAGCGCCAGCGAGAGCGCGAAGGAGAGTGCCGCCTGCCTCATGCGATGGCGTGAACCGCCTCCGACACCTGGCGCAGCCGCGCGCTGTAATCCGGCCCCAGCCGGTCCGCCGGCGCTTCCGCCGGCAGCGCCAGCTCGCGCGCGATCCGCCCGGGCCGCGCCGTCATCACCGCGACCCGCGTCGCCAGGAACGCCGCCTCGTAAAGCGAGTGCGTGACGAAGACGCAGGTCACGCCATGCTCGGCCACCAGCGCCCGCAGCTGCGCCTGCAGCCCATGCCGGGTCGCCTCGTCGAGCGCCGCGAAGGGCTCGTCCATGAGCAACAGCCGCGGCCGCGGCGCCAACGCCCGCGCGATCGAGACCCGCATCCGCATCCCCCCCGACAGCGCGCGCGGCCGCGCGCCCTCGAACCCGGCCAGCCCCACTTCGGCGAGCGCCGCCCGCGCCCGACCGTCCCCGGCCGCGCCGCGCAGCCGGAACGGCAGCGCCACGTTCGCCTCGGCGCTGGCCCAGGGCAGCAGTGTCGCATCCTGGAACACGAACCCGACTTCCCCCGGACCGGGCCGCCCGCCCTCCCAGTCGAGCCGCCCCGCATCGGGCGCGTCGAGCCCCGCGATCAGCCGCAGCAGCGTCGATTTCCCGCAGCCCGAGGGCCCGAGCAGTACCAGGAAATCGCCCCGCTCGACGCGGAGATCGACCCTCTCGAGCGCCACCGTGCCGCCCGGAAAGCGGCGGCTCGCCCCCTCAATGACCAGCAAGGAACTGCCGCGTATAGCCGCTGCGCCAGTCGAGATCGGCCGGATAGAGGCCGGCATCGCGCATCTGCGTGAAAAATTGCTGCCAGCGCGCGTCGCTCATGCTGCCGATCGGCACCCCGTCCTCGACGATCCGCCCGCGCTTCATCGCCTCCCGCCCATAGGCGAGCAGCGCCTCCGTCATCTCCGGGTTGGCGCGGCGGATCAGCGCGTCGCCCGGACCCGGATCGCCGTCGAGATAGCTTTTCCACCCTTCGGCCGAGGCGGCGACGAAGCGGCGGATCAGGTCGGGGCGCTTCTCGACCGTATCCCGCCGCACCGCGACCAGATTGCCGTAGCCCGCGAACCCCGCATCCGACAGTTTCAGCACCACCGGATCGAAGCCCGCCGCCTGCCGCACGAGATAGGGCTCCGAGCCGAGATAGCCCTGCTGGATCGCCTCCGGATCGGCCAGGAACGGGCCGAGATTGAAGGTGTAGGTGCGGATCTGGCTGTCGTCGTAGCCGAATTTCTGCTTCAGGAAGTTCCACCAGCCGGCGCGGGTGTCGGCGCCGATCATGATCTTCTTGCCCTTCAGCGCCGCGAAACTGTCGTTTCCCCGCCCCGGATGGGCGATCAGGATCGAGGGGTCCTTCTGGAAAAAGGCCGCGACCGCCACGAGCGGCAGTTGCTGCTGCACGAAGTTCAGCACGAGGTAGGAATTGCTCGCGATCGAACCGTCCAGCCGTCCGGCCAGCAGCAACTGGCTCTGATTGACCTGCGGCCCGCCTTGCCGGATCGCGACATCGAGCCCGTAGCGGGCATAGATGCCGGTCGCGAGCGCCTGATAGTAGCCGCCATATTCGGCCTCCGCGAGCCAGTCGAGCCCGAACCGGAACCGGTCGGCGGCGCGGCCCGGCGCGGCGGCGAAGGCGGAGGCGAGGGCGAGACAAAGGGCGAGGAGGATCGGGCGCATGGGTTCGTCTCTGCCATGAGGGGGCGCGCGCGCGAAGTGCGAGGGGTATGAGCGAGCCGCGCGTGAAAACCGCGCTCTGGGTGAGCGCCGCGGTCCGCCGCTCCGACCTCGCCGGGCGCCCCGCCGTCGTGGTGCGCCGCGGCGACCCCGATGCCGGCGGCGTGCTGGTGGTGCTGCGCGGCCGCGAGGGCGTCCTGGTGCTGAGCCAGACACGGCGCGGCGAGGAACTGGCCTGGCTGCGCGCGACCGGCGAGGCGCCGGTCGACGACGCGGCGGCCGACGCCTACCTGGCCCGCCAGATCGGCCGCGATCCCGATCTCTGGGTGGTGGAGTTCGAGTCGCCGGACCTCGCGTTACCGTTCGAGGGGCGACTTCTCTGAGAGACGAGCCTTCACAGCGCGCCTCCGGCGGGCAGGGCTCCGCCCTGCACCCGCTGGGGCCGAAAGGCCCCGGACCCCCATGATTTGACGGTCCCAGTGGCCCGCGCCGGAGGCACGCCTCAAGGCCCGACAGGATCGGGCTGCAAAATCCCCGAAACCGTCGCCAGCAGACGCTGCAGCGTGAACGGCTTGGGCAGAAGCTCGATCGGCTCCGGCCAGCGATCCAGCGCCGCCCGCTCGCTGTATCCGGTCGCGAACAGGATCCGCAGGTCGGGCCGCAGCTGCCGCGCGGCAAGCGCCAGCCCCACCCCATCCAACGTCCCCGGCATCCGGATATCGGTGAACAGCAGCGCGAATTCGCCCTCCTTGCCGATCTTCGCGAGCGCCTCGTCCGCATTCTCCGCCGCCGTCACGCGATAGCCCTGCTCGGCGAGTGCCTCGCAGACGGTCGCGCGTAACAGCGGATCGTCCTCCGCCAGCAAAATCCGCTGGCCCTGCCCGACCGCCGCCGCCGCCGCGCCAGGCTCCCGTGCCGGCCGGATCGCCGCGTCGCGCGCCGCCGGCAGCAGCAGCGTCGCGCGGGTTCCCGCCCCAGGCGTGCTGTCGAGCCGAACCGCCCCACCCGATTGCCGCGCGAAACCGTAGGTCTGCGACAGGCCGAGCCCGGTCCCCATGCCCGGCGGCTTGGTCGTGAAGAACGGCTCGAAGGCCCGCGCCCGCACCGCCTCCGTCATCCCCGCCCCGTCATCCTCCACCGTGATCGCCACGTAATCGCCCTCGGCGAGCGGCTCGCCCGCCAGCGCCTCGATCTCCGGCGCCGCCACCGCCAGATTGGCGAACTGGATCAGCACCCGGCCGCTGCCCCCGATCGCGTCGCGCGCGTTGATCACCAGATTGAGCAACGCCGCCTCGAGCTGGTTGCGGTCCGCCGTCACGGCCCAGGGCGCGGGCTCGGCCTCGATCTCGAGCGCGATCCGCTCGCCCACCGTCCGCGCCAGCAACGCCCGGATTCCCTCCACCACCTCGACCGGCGCCAGCGTCTGCGGCGCGAGCCGCTGCTTGCGCGAAAAGCTCAGAAGCTGGCTGGTGAGCTCCGCTGCCCGCCGCGACGCCGCCAGCGCGATCTCCACGCGCCGCCGCCCGCGCTCCGAGAGCGAGGCATCGCCCCCCAGCAGATCGAGCGACCCCAGGATGCTGGTCAGCAGATTGTTGAAATCGTGGGCGATCCCGCCGGTCAGCTGACCCACCGCCTCCATTTTCTGCGCCTGGCGCAACCGCTCCTCGCTCGCCGCGAGCGCCGCCTCGGCCTGCTTGCGCGCGGTGATGTCGGTCAGCACCACGAGCACGTGCTGCAGCCCCCCCGCCTCGTCGCGCTCGATGTCGAACACCGCCTCGACCTCGCGGTGCTGGCCGGATTTGCAGCGCAGCCGGCGCTCCACCCGCGCCGGCGCCGAACCCGCCTCGAATCGCCGGAACATCGCCAGCACCTCGTCGCGCTGCGCGGGATCGTAGAAATCGGCGATGCTCCGCCCGAGCACCTCCTCCCGCGCATACCCCAGCAAATCGAGCCAGCGATCGCTCACCGCGATCAGCCGGCCAGCCGCGTCGGTCGCGTGCAGCGGCGCCGGCGTGCGCGCGTAGAAACGGTGCAGCCGCGCTTCACTCGCCCGCAACTGGTCGTAGGCCGCGTCCCGCTCGGCGATGCGCAAGGCGAGTGCGGCATTCGCCTCCCGCAGATGCCGCGGCGATGGCAGCGCGAGCGCCTTCGGCAACATCGGCCAGAGCACGACCGCGGTGCCGATCGACAGCAGCGCGGTCACCGCCTTGATCAGCCCCTCGGTCCAATAGGCCGGCACCCAGAGCGTGACGACCGACATCAGGTGAGTCGTGCCGCAGGCGACGATGAAGGCCGCGAACAGCGCGAAGACCGGCTTGAAGACGAGATCCTGCCGCCGCCGGATGAACACCAGGAGCGCCGCCGGGATCGAATAATAGGCGATCGCGGTGCCCATATCCGACAGCGCCTGCAGCCAGATCAGCCCGGGATCCCAGGCGAGGCAGAAACCGTGCGGGGTGAAGTCGGAGAAAGACATCGGCGATCCTCGGCCGGCGCGCGAATCGCGCAGCGAAAACACACAATTTACGCACGAAGCCGCAAGTTGTGGTCTCCTCGAACGCCGCAACCCCCGATCGGGGTTGTTCCGGGTCCCGGGAGACGGCAGTTTCCGGCCCCGGATGAAACGAGCGGAAATGGAAATGGTGGCCAACGTTTCGGCGGCGGAGACCTGGGCCGCGCTGCTCGCAGAACCGCGGGCGCAACTGGTCGACGTGCGGACCGACGCGGAATGGCAGTATGTCGGCATCCCCGACCTGCGGGCCGCCGGCAAGCAGGTCGTGCTGATCTCGTGGCAATTCTATCCGAGCGGCAACGTCAATCCGGGGTTCGTCGAGGCCCTGCGCGACGCCGGGCTCGAGCCCACGGACCGGCTCTTCTTCATCTGCCGCAGCGGCGTGCGCAGCCTGGCCGCGGCCCTGGCCGCCGCCGGCGCCGGCTTTCCCGAGGTGTTCAACGTCGCCGATGGGTTCGAGGGCCCGCACGACGCCGAAGGCCATCGCGGCAATGTCGCCGGATGGAAGGCCGCCCAGCTGCCCTGGCATCAGTAAGCCCCTGGCCGGCCCGACCGCCCCGACCACATAGTCGCCCATGAAGCTCGTCTGGTTCCGGCAGGATCTCCGCCTCGCCGACCATCCGGCGCTGCACGCCGCACTCGCGGGCGGCGGCCCCGTGCTCGGTCTCTACGTGCTCGACGAGGCGGCGCCGGGACGCTGGCCGCTCGGCGGCGCCTCCCGCTGGTGGCTCCATGGCAGCCTCGCCGCGCTCGCCGCCGCCTTCACGTCCCGCGGCAGCCAGCTCGTGCTCCGCAGCGGTCGCGCCACGGACATCATTCCGCAGGTCGCCGAAGAGACCGGCGCCAGCGAAATCCACACCGGCGTCGCCCACGAACCCTGGTGGCGCGACGCCGACGCGGCAATCGCCAAAACCCTCGAATCCGCCGGACGCCGCCTCGTCCGCCACCGCCTCTCGACGCTGTTCGAACCCTGGAAAATCACCACCAAGACCGGCGGCATCTACGGGATGTACACGCCCTTCGCCCGCGCCGTCCGCGCCGGCCCCGAGCCCGCCCAGCCGCTGCCGGCCCCCAAAACCCTCCCGGGCCCCGACCACACCCCGCATTCCGAGCCGCTCGAAAGCTGGAACCTGCTGCCCACCCACCCGGACTGGGCCGGGGGCATCCGCGCCACCTGGCAGCCCGGCGAAGCCGGCGCCCGCGCGCGCCTCAAAACCTTCCTCGCCCGCGCCGTCCACGCCTACGATGCCGGCCGCAACCTGCCGGCCGAACCCGGCACCTCGATGCTCTCGCCCCATCTCCACTGGGGCGAAATCTCCCCCGCCACCGTCTGGCACGCCTGCCGCGCGCTGCCCGCCAGCGCCGCCATCGACACCTACCTCTCGGAACTGATCTGGCGCGATTTCTCCGCCTACCTGCTCTGGCACCACCGCACCCTCCCCGACCAGGCGCTGCGCCCCGCCTTCGAGGCGCTCCCCTACCGCCGCGCGGCGCGCGAACTCGCCGCCTGGCAGCGCGGCCGCACCGGCATCCCCATCGTCGATGCCGGCATGCGCCAGCTCTGGGAAACCGGCTGGATGCACAACCGCGTCCGCATGATCGTCGCCTCGTTCCTCACCAAACATCTGCTGATCGACTGGCGCGACGGCGAGCGCTGGTTCTGGGACACGCTGGTCGACGCCGACCTCGCCAGCAACGGCGCGAGCTGGCAGTGGGTCGCGGGAACCGGCATCGACGCCCAGCCTTTCTTCCGCGTGTTCAACCCGCTGAGCCAGGGCGAAAAATTCGATCCCGACGGCCACTATGTCCGCCGCTTCGTGCCCGAACTCGCCGGCCTCCCCGCGCGCTTCATCCACGCCCCCTGGGCTGCCCCCGCCCCCATCCTCGCCGCCGCCAACATCACGCTCGGCCGCACCTACCCGAACCCGATCGTCGATCTCGCCGAAGGCCGCGCCAGGGCGCTGGCCGCCTATCGCGACACGGTGCGCCAGGGCGCGCCCGAAGCGGCGTGACCGCCGCGCTCGCAGTGCCGCCGGGACGGGCGCTGCGCGTGGTCGGCGATGTGCACGGGGACGCCCACGCCTTCGCCTTCGCCGCCGAAACCGACCATTTCCTCATCCAGCTCGGCGACCTCACCGACGGCGGCCCCGACAGCGCCGGCGTGCTGCGAACCATGTTCCAGCTGATCGACGAAAGCCGCGGCCTGTTCCTGCTCGGCAACCACGACCGCAAACTCGCCCGCGCCATCGCCGGCGAGCGCGTCCGCATCTCCCCCGAACTCGAAGCCACGCTGGACGCCCTCACCCCCACCCTGCGCGACCGAACCCTCGCCGAAGCCACCCGCGCCCCCGCCTGGCTGCTCGACGGCCCGCTCTTCTTCGTCCACGCCGCCTTCCACACCAGCATGCTGAACCAACCCGCCCCCCCAGGCCTCGGCCGCGTCGACCCGCTGCTCTCCCGCGCCCTGTTCGGCGAAGTCACCGGCCGAACCCAACCCGACGGTTTCCCCGAACGCCTCACCCGCTGGATCCACCACATCCCTCCCACCCTCACCGTCTATTGCGGCCACGACCAACGCTCGCGCGACGGCCGGCCCCTGACCCTGCGCGGCGACCTCGGCGGCCACGCCGTGTTCCTCGACACGGGCGCCGGAAAAGGCGGACACCTCTCCTGGATCGACCTCCCGGCGCCGCGGTAGGCTGCGATGTGCCTCCGGCGGGCAGGGGCTTTGCCCCTGCACCCCATTGGGGCCGGCGGCCCCAAACCCCGTTACTTGGGTGGGGTGGATAGGTCACGTCCGATGCGAGCTCGCATCAGACGTGACCTATCCACCCCACCCAGGTGAAGGGGTCTGGGGCCTACGGCCCCAGCGGGATGCAAGGGCAGAGCCCTTGCCCGCCGGAGGCGCGCCGCAACCCAACGGGGGCACCGTGAGAGCGATCCTGGAGACGCCCGGCCTCTCTCCGGTGCTCGCTGCGTTGCCTGGCGCCAGGCTGGTCGGTGGGTCGGTGCGGGATGCGCTCGCGGGGTTGCCTGTGGCGGACATCGATCTGGCGGTGCCCGATCCGCCGGAGCGGGTGATGGCGGCGCTGGTCCGGGCTGGGATCAAGGCGGTGCCGACCGGGCTCGCGCATGGCACGGTGACGGCGGTGAGTGCCGGCCGTCCGTTCGAGATCACGACGTTGCGGCGCGACACCGAGACCGATGGGCGGCATGCGCGGGTCGAGTGGACCGACGATTGGCAGGCCGATGCGGCGCGGCGCGATTTCACGATCAATGCGATGTCGATGGACCGGGCTGGCGCGGTGCATGATTATTTCGGGGGCGGCGAGGATCTGGTGGCCGGGCGGGTGCGCTTCGTGGGCGAGGCGGCGCGGCGGGTAGCCGAGGATTACTTACGGATTCTGCGGTTTTTCCGGTTTTTCGCGCGCTACGGGCGGGGCGCGCCGGACGGCGAGGCCCTCGCCGCGATCCGGGCCGGGCTGGCGGGGCTTGGGCTTCTGTCGGCGGAACGGGTCTGGAGCGAACTGAAGCGCATTCTGGCCGCGTCCGATCCGCGCAGGGCTTTGGCGCTGATGGCGGCGACGGGCGTGCTCGACGCGGTGCTGCCGGAGGGCGCCGATCCGGCGCGGCTCGCGCCGCTGGTGGCCGGGGGTGTGCCGGCGGATCCGGTGTTGCGGCTGGCGGCACTGCTGACGGGACCGGCCGAGGGTCTCGCGGCGCGGCTCCGCTTTTCGAACCAGGAGGCGGAGCGGCTCGCGGCGCTGCGCGCGGGTCCGGTGCCGTTTCCCGGCGATGACGATGCGGCGCTGCGTCGTCTGCTGGCGGATGAGGGGCGCGGGGCGCTGATCGGCCGCGCCTGGCTGGCGCCGGGGGTGGGGCCCGAGTGGGACCGGCTGCGGGCGCGGCTGGCCGCGATGCCCACGCCGCGCTTTCCGCTCGAGGGTCGCGACGCGCTGGCGCTCGGCGCGCGGCCGGGGCCGGCGGTCGGCGAGGCGCTGCGGCGTGTGCGGAGCTGGTGGCTGGCGGGCGGGTGCGTGGCGGATGCCGAGGCTTGCCGGACACAGTTGCGCCACGCTTTGGCCGGCGGCTCCGTGACAGAACCTTGACGCATTGCTAGAACCCCGCCCGCGCCCGGGGGACCCATTCCACACCGATGAAGATCGTTGCCTGCAACAGCAACCGCCCGCTCGCGGAGGCGGTTGCCGCTTGCCTGAACCTGCCGCTGACGCGCGCCTCGGTGCGGCGTTTCGCGGACATGGAAGTGTTCGTCGAAATCCACGAGAACGTGCGCGGCGAGGATGTCTTCGTGGTGCAGACCACGAGCTATCCGGTCAACGACAATCTCATGGAATTGCTGATCATGCTCGATGCGCTGCGCCGCTCGAGCGCGCGCCGCAAGACCGCGGTGATCCCCTATTTCGGCTATGCCCGGCAGGACCGTAAATCGGCGCCGCGCACGCCGATCAGCGCCAAGCTGGTCGCCAACCTGATCACCGAGGCGGGTGCGGACCGCGTGCTGACGCTCGATCTGCACGCCGGACAGATCCAGGGCTTCTTCGACATTCCCACCGACAATCTTTTCGCCGCGCCGATCTTCGTCAACGACATCAAGCAGCGTTACGAGGGCCGCGACATCATGATCGTCTCGCCCGATGTCGGCGGCGTGCTCCGCGCCCGCGCGATGGCGACGCGGCTCAATGTCGATCTCGCCATCATCGACAAGCGCCGCGAGCGCGCCGGCGTCTCCGAGGTGATGAACGTGATCGGCGATGTCAGCGGCCGCGACTGCATCCTGATCGACGATATCTGCGATTCCGGCGGCACGCTCTGCAACGCCGCCGACGCGCTGATCTCCGAGGGCGCCCGCTCGGTCAGCGTCTATGTCACCCACGGCGTGCTCTCAGGCGGCGCGGTCGCGCGCATCGCCGCGAGCCCGATCGAGATGATGACCATCACCGACAGCATCGCGGCGACCGAAGCGGTGCGCCTCGCCCGCAACGTGCGCCAGCTTTCGATCGCGCCGCTGCTCGCCGAGGCGATGCACCGGATTTCCGAGGAATCCTCGGTCAGCACGCTGTTCGATTGATGCCGCCGCTCAGCCCCCGCGAATTCTGGTTTCTCCGCCACGGCGAGACCGACTGGAACACGCGGAAACTGACGCAAGGCAATGTCGAGGTGCCGCTCAACGAGGCCGGCCGCGCCCAGGCCCGCGCCGCCGCCGAGCGCCTTCGCGGCCGCGGCATCGCCCGCATGGTCTGCTCCACGCTCGGCCGCGCGGTGGAAACCGCGGAGATCGTGGGCGCCGTGCTCGGCCTCGGTTTCACGACCGACCCCGATCTGCGCGAATCCTGGTTCGGCGAACAGGAAGGCCAGCCGATGGGCGAGTGGTACGCGAGCTGGGTCACCGGCGAATACACACCCGAGGGCGGCGAGCCGTTCGCCCATCTCTGCGACCGCGTGATCCCGGCGATGAACCGCGCGATCGCGCTGGAAGGGCCCGTCCTGGTGGTGGCGCATGGCGGAATGTTCCGCGCCGTGCGCGCGGCGATGGGCCTGAGCCCAAAGGTGCGGACCGAGAACGGCGTGCCGCTGCTGTGCGTGCCGGGGGTGCCGGCCTGGGAGATGCGCGAGGCGTAGCGCCGGCCGCCCGCCGCCCTGCACGCCAGGGTCGCGCCGACCTCTGGTGTTTCGCCCGCAACTGTTGAACACTCGCTGCCTACCGGAACGCTTGGGAGGCGATTTTGTCTGACCCCACGACCAGCACGGGGCTTGCGCCGGCGGGAGCGGTGGGCGCCACGCAGGCGGATTGGATCGCCCGTGTTCTGGGCGTCGCGGTCGCCGGCGCGGGCGCCGCGCCGGCCGCGGCCAGCGTTGACGGGCTGGAAAAGGCGCGGGCCGACTGGGCGGCGACCCGCCGCAAGGTTTCGGCTTCGGTCGGCGCGCTGCAGTCGAAAGTGGTGGACGCCTACGCCGCACGCGGTCTCGGTCCGAAGCTCGAGGCCGCCTACCAGAACGAGGTCGCCTGGGTACTCGACGCGCTCGATGCGCGGGTCGCCGCGGCGCTGGACGCGCTGATCTCCAGCCCCGACGAGCGGCGCCGCGCGGCGCTGCTGCGCGAGGCGCGGGAAGCAATCGGCGACTATCTGACCTTCGTTGCGACCGATAAGATCATCGACGGTCTCGACCATAATCCGTTCGGCGTGCCGCTCGCGTTGCGCGCGACGCTCTCCGCGGCGCTGACCTCGCTCGAGAAAGCCTTGGGTTGACCGATCAAGGCACGGCAAGGATCGAACCATGAGTGAATCAGCCACCGCCGACCGCGCGCAATGGATCAAGCGCATGCTCGGTATGCCGATCCCGCTCGAGGGTATAGGACCGCTGCAGGTGCAGGCGCCCGACCCGTCGATCGACCGGCCCGGCGGCCGTCAGTCGTTGATCGGCAGCAGCCGCGGGAAGGCGCGCAAGACCGTCAAGGTCAAGAAAAAGGTCGCCTATGACGATGCCGGCATCGCCATCACGCGCGGCAAGGACGGTATCGTTTTCAAAGCGCCGCCGCCGCCGCTGAACACGTTGAACTTCGCCGGCGGCGGCGGCAAGGGAACGGCGCTGTACGGCGCCGCCGAAGCGCTGATGAGCGGTGCCATGGACAAGGTGACCACCGTCAACGGCGCCTCGGTCGGCGCGATCACCTCGGCACTGCTCGCCTCGGGCATCACGCTCGAGGAACTACAGCCCATCGTCGACAACACCGGCGACAAAGCCGACACGGTCGAGAAGATCACCGACGGCACCATGGGCAAATGGTACAAGCTGCTCGGTGCCGCGATCGGCAACCGTGGTTCGCCGCTCACCGGCGAGGGCGTGCGCGAGGTGGTCGCGGGCAACATGGATGAGACCGTCCGCAAGCGGATCGCCGAATATCAGGCGCAGTATGCGCACGACAATAACGGTGCGCGCGACAAGGTGGTCGATGCGATCCTCGATCGCATGGACCCGAAGCTCGGCCCCACCTTTCAGGACATGCGCGATCTCTCCCGGATCATTCCGAAGATCAAGGAGATTTCCGTCACCGGAACCTACACCCAGGAGCTCGATCTCTCGCGGGAGACCAGGAAAGGCAAGGTCAAGCAGGTCAAATCCGGCGACAAGAACGATGGCGGCCAGAGCTTCATCTTCAACGCCGATACGGTGCCCGCCATGCCGGTTGCGCTCGCCGTGCAGGCCTCGGCGGCGTTTCCGGTCGTGTTCAAGCCGGTCGATATCGACCTGTCCGACTATATGTACGACGCGCTGGATCCGATCACCGGCAAGCGCACGAAGATCAAGGATGCCGAGCCGTGGAAAGTGCGCTTCGTCGATGGCGGCGTGATGAACAACATGCCGACCCAATCGAGCATCGGCAATGAGCGCCCGCTCGATCCGATACCGCAGGAGCGCTCGCTGAGTTTCGCGTTCCAGGGCTCCGCGAGCGCGACCGCCGTCAAGCAGGGCGAACTGCCGCACCTGGGCGGGTTCTGGGCACGCGTCGGCGATCGCTTCAAAGACGGCCCGCTGCTAGATGCCAAGAACTGGGCCGCGGAATACGCGCTCTCTGTGGACGCGCAGGAGCATGCCAAGGATTTCGTCGTCGTTCCGCTCAAATTCACCTGGACGAAGGAGGATGGCGAGGTTGTGGAAGTCGACATGTCCGGGACCGTGAACGGCACGCTCGAATTCGATCCCGACCCCGAGGTGGTCGCCGAAATCCGCAAGCGCACCAAGGAAGAGGCCGAAACGGTTCTGGACCGGGGCAACCAGCCGGCCACCTACAAATTCGCCAATGGCTGGCAGATGGTCATGTCGATCGGCATGGATCAGCTCAAGACGCTCAAGGATGCCAAGCCGCCCTATCCGCACGCGGGGCGCGCCTGGGATATGCGGACCGCGGTCGCCGACCGGATCAAGCAGGCCAAGGCCCAGACCTGGCCCGAGGCGGCGAAACAGCGCAATCAAGCCGTGGCCACGTTCCTGTCCGACATGGACAAGCTCGCGCTCGGCAAGCCGGACTGCGCCGCCTACATCGCGCGCGAGATCCACAAGGCGAATCTCGATTACGTCATTGATCACGCGGGCGACGAGGACGTGCCGAAGACCAGCGTCGGCGGGGCGGTCGGCCTCGTCAACGAGGCGAAACAGGTCTTCGCGGTGACGACGCGCGTGCTGAAGACCGTGGTCTATCCGAAGATGCGCGATGAGAAGAAGGACGGCGCCAGTTTCGGGCTGCTGCAGACCGTGTCGAAGGATTTGCGCGGCGCGGTGAGCTGGGACGAGGTCGCGGCGCAGTTCGATTTTCTGGTGAAGCATTATCGCGGCAAATCCGACAAGAAACGCTTCGTTCCGCTGCCCGGCGTGCAGAGCCACGGCCACAAGGAGTTCTACAAGGCGATGAAGAAGGAACTGGCGTTCGCCGAGAAGAAGGCCGCGAGCCGTGGATGAGGCGCACCGCCGGCTCTATGCCGAACTCGCGACCGCGCTTGGCATCCCCGAACTCGGCGGCGACGCCGAAGGCAATGTGCAGATCACGGTGGGCGACGACGTCACGCTGGTGCTGTTCGTCGAGTCCCCGGAGACGCTGACCATCGTGGCGCCGGTCATCCGGCTGCCGGCCGAGCTCGAATACGGCCGCACGCTGTGGTTGCTTCGCCGCAACCATTACGATAGCCCGATCACGCCTTTCCGTCTGTCCTGCAATCCGGACGGCAATCTGACGGTCTGGGGTCGCGTGCCGGTGGAAGGGCTCGCGGGCGCCGATCTCGCCCTCCTGCTCGATGACGTCGCGACCGAAGTGGCCAACATCCGCGAAGAACTCGACGTCGATCCGCACGCGATGGACGAGGCCGATGCCGAACTGGACAACGAATCCGAGTAGCGCCTCAAAGCAACCCCGCAATCTCCGCCCGCAGCGCCTCGATCCCCACCCCGCTCACGCTGCTCGTCGCGATCACCACCGGATGCGCCGCGGGGTGCTTGCGCGCCACCGCCTGCGTCGCGGCAATCTTGCGCGCCAGCGCCGGCGGCTTCACGCCGTCGATCTTGGTCAGCACGATCTGGTAATTTACCGCCGCCCGGTCCAGCAGTTCCATTACCGCAACATCCGACGCCTTCACCTCGATCCGCGCGTCGAGCAGCAGCAGCACGCGCCGCAGATCCGGCCGTCCGCGCAAATAGTCGAACATCAGACCCTGCCAGTCACGCTTGATGGCTTTTCCGGCCTGGGCGTAGCCGTAGCCGGGCATGTCCACGAGGATCAGCTTGCGGCCGAGCGAGAAGAAATTGAGCTGCCGCGTGCGGCCGGGCGTGTTGGACGCGCGGGCCAGGGTCTTCTGGCCCGTCAGCGCGTTGACCAGCGAGGATTTGCCGGCGTTCGAGCGGCCGGCGAAGGCGATTTCCGGCCCCGCCGGCGGCGGCAGCTGATCGAGCCTTTGCGCCGCATAGAAAAAGCGGCACGGCTGCGCGAAGAGCTTGCGCCCCGCCTCGATCCGCGCCGCTTCGTCCGCGTCCGCCGGCGCCGCGGCCCCGAGGCCGGGCGCCTCGGTCAAGCCTTGGCCTTACGGGGCTTGGGCTTGGGCGGCGTGATGGCAGCCGGCTTCGCCGCGGGCCCGGTCAGCTTCGCGCCGCGCTGGATATACCATTGCTGCGCGATCGTGAGCGTATTGTTCCAGCTCCAGTAAATCACCAGCCCGGCCGGGAAGCGGCCCATCATGAAGGTGAAGATGATGGGCATGAACTGAAAGATGCGCGCCTGAGTGGGGTCGGGCGGCGGCGGGTTGAGCCGCTGCTGGAAGAACATCGTCAGCCCCAGGATCAGCGGCCAGATGCCCAAGTGCAGCGTCGGCGAGATCGCCGCCGGATCGTAGGGGATCAGCCCGAACAGGTTGAACACGTTGGTCGGGTCGGTCGCCGAGAGATCTTGGATCCAGCCGAAGAACGGCGCGTGCCGCATCTCGATGTTGATGAGAATGACTTTGTAGAGCGAGAAGAACACCGGGATCTGGATCACCAGCGGCAGACAGCCGCCGGCCTGCGCCATCGGGCTGATGCCCTCCTGCTTGTAGACCTCCATCATCGCCTGCTGCTGGCGCGCCGGATCGTCCTTGAAGCGCTCGCGCGCCGCCTGAATCTTCGGCGCCAGCAGCCGCATCTTGCCCATCGAGCGGTAGCTGCTCGCGGCCAGCGGATAGAAGGCGAGCTTCACGAACACCGTGAAGATCAGGATGGCGATGCCGAAATTGCCGGTGATGCCGTTGAGGAAATCGATCGCGTAGAAGAACGGCTTGGTGATGAAGAAGAACCAGCCCCAATCGACCGCGTAGCTGAGCAGCGGCACATGGTCGCGGCTCTGATAATGATCGAGCAGCCGCACCACCTTGGCGCCGGCGAAGGCGCGCGTGGCCACCCCCTGATCGCCGCCCGGCGCGATGTGCTCGGGCTGCTCGGTGACGTAGCTGACCTGATACCGGTCGTGCCCGTTCAGCTCGGTGTGGTCCCAGCTCGTCTTGGACGGCACCGACTGGTCGGGGATCGCCGCCGTCAGCCAGTATTTGTCGGAGAAACCGGCCCAGCCGCCGGTGGCACCCTTCTGGAAGGCGACGCCGTCATGCTTCGCGGCCTCGCTCTTGGCGCTCGGATAGCCCACTTCCTTGATGCGCTGATCGACGGCGCCCATCATGCCCTCGAACAGCACGCCATAGCCCGATGTCTTGGGCGCGTAATCGCGCCGCACGCGCTGCCACGGCCACACATCCACCGGCTTGCCGCTGCCGTTGAACACGCTCTGATGCGCCGTGAACATGTAATGCCGGTCGATCAGCAGATCGATCCGGAAGGTGAGCCCCTGCCCGTTGTTCCAGGTCAGCACGACCGGCTGCGTGTCGGTCAGTTTCGTGCCGTTCGCTTGCCAGACCGTGTGATCGTCCGGCACCACGACGCCCGGGCCACCGCTCCAGCCGAACTGGATGTAGCTCGGCTGCGGATCGCCGGGCGGGGCCAGCAGGCGCACCAGCGGCGATTTCTGGTCGACCGTCTCATGGTAGCCGCGCAGGCTCAGATCATCGAGGCGCGCGCCCTCGAGGCTGAGACTGCCGATCACCGAGCGCGCATCGATCGGCAGCCGCGGCACATGGATCGGGACTTCGGTCTCGCTCGCCGTGCTGGGCGCGACCTCGGGCGAGGCGGGGGCGGCGACGGGCGGCGGCACCGGCGCGTGCGCCGGATGGTTGGGCGGCGGCGGCGGGAGCAGCCACTGGAACACCGTGACGATCGCGAGCGAAATCGCGATGAACAGCAGCAGGCGTCTTTGATCCATCCGGAACCTAGCTCGGCGTTCGGGAGGCGGGCGGCACCGGATCGTGCCCGCCCGCGAACCATGGGTTGCAGCGCAGGAGCCGCCGTGCGGCAAGCCACGAGCCGCGGAGCGCGCCATGCGTGCGCAGCGCCTCGAGCGCATAATCGCTGCAGCTCGGCGCGAACCGGCAGGTGGTGCCGATCACCGGGCGGAAAACCCACTGATAGACGCGCACGAGCGCGGCGATGCCGGCGGCGACCGGACTCATGACGGCAGCGCCCGCGCGAGCGCCTGCCGCAGATCCTCGAGCAGCAGCGCGAACGGCCGCGCGCGCGTCTTGTCGCGCCCGATCAGCACCAGGTCGGCCCCCACCACCTGCCGCTCGCGAAGCACGAGCCGCGCCGCCTCACGCAGCCGGCGCTTGGTCCGGTTGCGCACCACCGCGTTGCCGACCTTCTTGGTCACGGTGAAGCCGAGCCGCGCGGGCGCCGCATCGCCCCGGTCCCGCGCCTGCAGTAGCAGTCCAGGCATGGGCACCTTCCGCCCATCGGATGCGGCGCGCAAAAACTCGGCCCGGCGTTTCAGCCGGCCGGGTGGGGTCAAGGCTGTCATGAGTCGGCGCCGCGGGCCGGGCGCACGCGGCTTACGCCGACAGGCGCTTGCGGCCCTTGGCGCGGCGGCTGGCGAGCACGCGGCGGCCACCCACCGTCGCCATGCGGGCGCGAAAGCCGTGCCGGCGCTTGCGGACGAGCTTCGACGGTTGGTACGTGCGCTTCACGGGACCGAACTCCAGCCTGGGCTGCTTGCGAGGGGCGGCTTATAGGGGCCGCGCGCGCCGCCCGTCAAATGAGCCCGGTTCGCGGTTCCATCCGAACGCCGCCCCCGCCCGGAGCTGGCCCGAGAACCGGTTCTGGTGAGTCGGCTGGCGGTGATTTTCGAGCACCGGAGCGGAGCGGGCTTACGAACCCGCCGTCGCCAGCAGATCCACCTCGGGCAAAACCCCCGGCGCATCCTCATGCGGATGCATGGTCGCGGTGATCAGCCAGCCCCGCTTCGCCGTCAGCGCCTTGAACGCCACCGCGGTCTTCACCCCCGGCTTCGCCTCCGCCGCCACCGGCGACAGATCGAACCCTCTGCGCTGCATGTCGCCGCTCAGCTGCGACACCGCGCGGTTGAAGTCCACGGACTCGATATTCACCCCGCAGGCGCCATTATTATAGGAAAGCAGCGCCATCATCGCGCCGAGCCGGGTGGCCATGTAGACCTGACCCGGCTGGCCGCCCAGGAAACTGGCCGCCGCCTCCGGCGGCAAGGCCGGCAACTGATGCCGGCTCGCCCAGTTCCGCAGCTTGGCGGGCGTCCCCGTCCCCGGCAGGCAGGCCACCACGAACAGCGCCGCCCCTTCCTCCGCCGTATGGTCGCGCGGCGTCTGCACCGCACCACCCGTCACCACCAACGCCATCGCAAGCCAGATCCACCGGCGCATTCGTTTTCCCCCAACCTCGACGATCCACACGATTAGGCGACACCCGACCGTTGCGGTAGGGATTTCCGCAGGAGAAAGCCACTTGCAATACGTCAATCTCGGCCGCACCGGCCTGAAAGTCTCGCGCCTGTGCCTCGGCTGCATGACCTACGGCGACCCCGCCCGCGGCACCCATGAATGGACCCTGCCGGAGCCCGAGGCGCGCCTCTTCATCGCCCGCGCGCTCGAGCTCGGCATCAATTTCTTCGACACCGCCAACGTCTATTCGCTCGGCTCGAGCGAGGAGATCCTCGGCCGCGCGCTGCGCGACATGACGCGCCGCGACGAGGTGGTGATCGCCACCAAGGTGCACGGAGTCATGCGCCCCGGCCCCAATGGCGGCGGCCTCTCGCGCAAGACGATCCTCGCCGAGATCGACGCGAGCCTGACGCGCCTCGGCACCGACCATGTCGATCTCTACCAGATTCACCGATTCGATCCCGAAACACCGATCGAGGAGACGCTGGAGGCGCTGCACGACGTCGTCCGCGCCGGCAAGGCGCGCTATATCGGCGCTTCCTCGATGCATGCCTGGCAGTTCTGCAAATCGCTCCATCTCGCGCAGGCCGCCGGCCAGACCCGCTTCGTCTCGATGCAGAATCATCTCAACCTGCTCTACCGCGAGGAGGAGCGCGAGATGCTGCCGCTCTGCATCGAGGAGGGCATCGGCGTGATCCCCTGGAGCCCGCTCGCCCGCGGCCGCCTCGCCCGCCCCTGGACCGAGAGTCCCGCCACCCTGCGCGCCGGCACCGACCAGTTCGGCCGCACGCTCTATGACGGCAGCGAAAGCGCCGACCGCGCCATCATCGAGGCCGTATCCGCCATCGCCGCCGAGCGCGACACCTCGATGGCGACCGTGGCGCTGGCCTGGCTGCTCGCCCGCCCCGGCGTCACCGCGCCCATCATCGGCGCGAGCAAGCCGGGCCATCTCGAGAGCGCCGTCGCCGCCCTCGATCTCGATCTCACGCCGGCCGAGATCGCGCGCCTCGAAGCCCCCTACCGCCCCCGCCGGACCGCCGGCTTCGCCTGAGCCGGCCCTTGCCGGAACCGCCCGGGCAGGGCATTCGCCGGGGGTCGCCCGTCCAAGAACGAAAACGCAAAGCACCCATGCGCCCCTTCCCGTCCCTCCGCCTCGCCGGCGCCACCTGGCTCGACCGCGCGCTGGCCTGCTGCGGCGCGCTCTTCGGCATCGGCGGCACCGGCTATCTCTGCACGCTGCTCGCCCCGAAGATCCCGCTCGCGGCCCTCGCCCCGCTCGCCGAGCCGCTGATCATCGCCCCGCTCGGCGCCTCCGCGGTCCTGCTCTTCGCGGTGCCGGCGAGCCCGCTCGCGCAACCCTGGTCGATCATCGGCGGCAACACGATTTCCGCCCTCGTCGGCGTCACGATCTGCCTGTTCGTCCACCAGCCCTTCGCCGCCATCGCGCTCGCGGTCGCCGGCGCCATCGCCGCCATGTCCCTCACCCGCTCGCTCCACCCGCCAGGCGGCGCGGTGGCCCTGGGGACGGTTCTGGCCTGGAAACAAATCGCCGCGCTCGGCTATCTCTATCCGCTGGTCCCGGTCTGCCTGAACTCCACCATCATCGTCGCGATCGGCCTCGCCTTCCACCGAATCTCCGGCCACGCCTACCCCCACCGCGTCCCGCCCCCCGCCCCCAACATCCACGGCACGCGCGACACCCCGCCCGAACGCCGCACCGGCATCCAGGAACAGGACATCGAAGCGGCGCTCGCCGACCTGCACGAAACCTTCGACATCGAGCGCGGCGACGTCGCGACCCTGGTCCGCCAGGTCGAAGCCCGCGCCCTCGAGCGTACCCACGGCGCCCCCAGCTGCGCCGACATCATGTCGCGCGACATCATCAGCGTGACCGAGGACACCGCCCCCGCCGAGGCGCTGCGTTTATTGCTGAAACATAATTTCACCGCGCTGCCGGTCACCGACCGCGAACGCCACGTCCGTGGCTTCATCGACCTGCGCGGCCTGGCCCTCGCCCGCGACGATCTCGCCGCGATGATGCTGCCCGCCCGCACCGTGCGGCCCGACCTGCCGGCGGTGGATCTGGTCCCGCTGATGACCGACGCCGCCACCCACCCGGTCGCCGTGACGAACCGCGACGGCCGCATGATCGGGATCATTGCGCCCACGGATCTGCTGGTGGCGCTCGCCTCCATCGCGACGGCGCAGGAGACCGTTTGAACGCGCCTCCGGCGGGCAGGGGCTTTGCCCCTCGACATCGGTGCTTGAACCGATGGCGCAAACGATGGCGAGCCCACTGGGGCCGGCGGCCCCAGACCCCGTCTTTACGCCGCCCGCCGCCCTCGCTATAGAGCCGCGCCTCTGGTCCCGGATAGCTCAGTTGGTAGAGCAAGCGACTGTTAATCGCTCGGTCGCAGGTTCGAGCCCTGCTCCGGGAGCCAGACCCTCCGAAACCATCCTCACCAATGCCCGGATCGCGCTGCCCGGCGAAATCCGCCGCGGCTCGCTCCTCCTCCGCGCCGGCCGCATCGCCGCGATCGACCCGGGCCCGAGCCGCCTCCCCGCCGCCCTCGACTGCGACGGCGATTTCCTCATCCCCGGCGCCATCGACCTCCACACCGACAATCTCGAGCGCCAGGTCCAGCCCCGCGGCGGCGTCCGCTGGCCCTCGCGCTCGGCCCTCCTCGCCCACGACGCCCAATGCGCCGCTGCCGGCATCACCACCATCTTCGACGCGCTCTGCGTCGGCGATCTCGGCTTCGACGAGGACCGCCCCCGCACCTGCACCGAGGGCGCCGCCGACCTCGCCTACCTCGCTCCGACCGGCCTGCTCCGCGCCGACCACTATCTCCATCTCCGCTGCGAGCTGCCCGCCATCGGCATGATCGACCAGCTCCGCCCGCTGCTCGGCCACCCCCTGCTCCGCCTCATCAGCCTGATGGACCACACGCCCGGCACCGGCCAATACGCCAATCTCGCGCAATACCGCGCCATGCGGCTGCGCGACGGCGAACCCCCCGAGCGCACGGACGCGCGCATCGCCGAACTGCAGGCGCAACAAGCCCGCCTGCGCGAGGCCAACCGCGCTTCCCTCCTGGCCCTCGTGAACCCGGCCATGGTCGCCAGCCACGACGACCGCACCGAGGCCGAAATCGCCGAAAACCACGCCGCCGGCATCCGCATCGCCGAATTCCCGGTCACGCGCGACGCCGCCGCCGCCGCCAAGCGCCTCGGCCACCAGACCATCGCCGGCGCCCCCAACGTCGTCCGCGGCGGCTCCCACACCGGCAACGTCTCGGCCGCGGAACTGATCCGCGCGGGCCTGATCGACGCGCTCGCCTCCGACTACGTGCCGCAAAGCCTGATCGAAGCCGCCTTCCTGCTGCCCGATCGCGCGGACCTCCCGCTCCCCGCCGCGCTCCGCCTCATCACCGACGGCCCCGCCCGCATGATCGGCCTCACCGACCGCGGCCGCATCGAGCCAGGCCTGCGCGCGGACCTCGTGCAAATCCGCATGCACGAAACCCTTCCGGTGGTTCGGAAAGTCTGGGCCGCCGGCAACAGGGTTGCCTGAACGAGCGCGCCTCCGGCGGCCCGGGCTCTGCCCGGGACCCGCTGGGGCCGAAAGGCCCCAGACCCCAAAAGCCCTCTCCCGTCCGGGGAGAGGGTTGGGTGAGGGGTGACGCAAATTGAACGATCCAAGAGCCGCGCTCTATTACGCGCCCGAACCCACGGATCCGCTCACGCGCCTCGCCAACAGCTGGCTCGGCCGCGACCCCGAAACCGGCGCGACACTCCCCCAGCCGGATTTCCCGAACCTCGCCGAATTCACCGCCGAGCCTCGCCATTACGGCTTCCACGCCACGCTGCGCCCGCCAATGCGCCTCGCCGCCCCTTGGTCCGACTTCGCCGCCGCCGCGCAGCGCCTCGCCGCCGCAACAAAACCCTTCGACCTCCCCCCGCTCCGCGTCGCCTGCCTCGACGGATTCCTCGCCCTGCTGCTGACCGCCCCCTGCCCCGAAATCCGCGCCCTGGCCGACGATTGCGTCCGCGCAACCGAACCCCTGCGCGCCCCGAGCCTACCCGAAGAGCTCGCCCGCCGCCGCGCCGCCGGCCTGACACCCTATCAGGAGGAAATGTTACAGCTCTGGGGCTACCCCTACGTCATGGAATCCTGGCAATTCCACATGACCCTGACTCGCCGCCTCACGGAACCCGAGCGCGCCCGCATCCAGCCCCTCGCGGAATCCCATTTCGCGCCCGCGGGCGCAACGCCCCGCCGCGTCGAAAGCCTCTGCCTTTTCACCGAACGCCCCGGCGCGCCGTTCCTCATCGCCGCTCGTCATCGTCTCGGCGAAACACCCCCATCCTGAACAGGACGAACGCGGCCAGGCCGAACAGAACCGCGTCGAGCGCAATATGTCGCATGCGCCCCCCTCACCGTATCCGCAACGCCGTGAACACCGCCCATTTCGCGCCGTCGAGCAGCAACGCGAACGTCGCCGTGCCGCCCAGCAAAGCAAGCACCAGCCGCCAGGGCAGAGGCGCCGTCAGCCACCCCGTCGTGGCGATCGCCGTGGCGATGCCGATATCCGCAACGCTGGACGCGAGAAGCCACGGGCTCGGCGCGGTGCGCCAAAACGCGCCCCGCTGCCGCACCACGTAGAGCGTCGCCTGGCCGCCGAACGCGAGAGCGAGAAACGCCAGGGTGCGCAAAGGACCGAGCGGAAGCCGCAGTGAATGGGCCCCGACCGCCAGCACAGCGGCCAGGAACGCGAGTTTGAGAAATCCGAGCGCCACCGCGGCCGCGGTGATCTGCCGGATGCGCCAGCGTTCCGGCCGTGCCCCGGCGGCAGTCCGATCGGTGCTGAGCGCCATCGTCAGAAAATCGTTGGTCACCAGCAGGAGAACCATCAGCAGCGGCGTCAGCACCGCATGCCCGGTCATCAGCAGGCCGGCGGCCAGAAACAGCACGGTCTCGATCTTCTTGATCAGCGTATTCAGCATGTACGTCAGAATGCGCTGAAACGTCGCCCTCCCCTCCCGGACAGCTTCCAGGATCCCGCCGAGCCCCGGTTGCGTCAGGACGATCGCCGCCGCGGCCTTCGCCACATCGGTCGCGCTCGCGACGGCGATCCCGATCTGCGCCTGCCGCAGCGCCGGCGCGTCGTTCGCCCCGTCACCGCACATCCCGACGATGTGCCCGGCCGATTGGAAAGCCTGGACGAGCCGGTATTTGTCCTCCGGAAACACGCCGGCAAACACATCAAACTCCGCCGGATCGACGCTCTTCCCCAAAACCCGTTGCGGAAACAGGCGGCCGGCCAGACCGACACGCCGCGCGATCGTCGCCGCCGTATCCGGCGCATCGCCGGTCACCATCACCGTACGAACACCGAGACCCGCCAAGGCGCCGATCAGTTCGCCCGCATCCGCCCGCGGCGGATCGCTCAGTCCAAGCAGCCCGGCGAGCCGCAACGCACCCTGCGGTCCCGCCGCGACCGCGAGCACACGGTTGCCCGAGGCCGCCAGCGCGGCACGCCCGGCCGGCGCTTCCGCCGGGATTTCGGTCATGCCGCAGACCCCATCATAGGCGCCCTTGACGACCAGGAGCGACCCGCCCGCCACCTCCGCCGATGCCATTTTGTTGTCCGGATCAAACGGTATGAACCGCGTCACCGGCCCGATCGGCGCCTCCGCGACGGTCTCGGCCGCGGCCTTCCGGATCGCCTCGTCGACCGGATCCTGGCCGCCCTCGGCGCTCGCGAGCACCGCCAGCGCCAGGACGCGCGCGCGCGAAAATCCCGGCATGGGCCGCACATCTTCGACGCTGAGCGCATTCTGCGTGAGCGTGCCGGTCTTATCCGAGCACAAGACATCCATGCTCGCCGCTTCATGGACCGCGGAAAGCCGCGTCGGCAGCACGCCGAGACGAGCCAGCCGCTGCGCCGCCAGCGCGGTCGAGAGAGTGAAGGTGGCCGGTAGCGCCACCGGCACCGACGCCAGAATCCCGGTGAGCAGGAAAGGCACCACGCCCGCGAACGGCAGATGCGCGAAGCGTGCGTAAATCACCGCCGCGGCGAGGATGCCGCCGTTGAACACGGTCAAATTGCGCACGACGGCGACGATGGCGCGCTGCTCGGCGCTCTCCGGATGGGCGATCCGCACCAGTTCCGCCGTGCGACCGAAATAGCTGCGCGCCCCGGTCGCGGTCACCGTGCCCGTTGCCTCCCCGCGGCGCACGAGCGCGCCCGCGTAGGCCGGCCGCCCGGCACCGATATCGGCGGGAATCGATTCGCCGGTGAGCATCGACTGATCGAGCAGGACGGTGCCGGCCCGCAATCGCAGATCCGCCGGCACCACCGCGCCCAGCGACAATTTCACCAGATCGCCCGGAACGAGGTCCGCCGCCGGCACGCGGATCCAGGCCCCATCGCGCCGCACCGAAGCCGTCAGCGCCAGCCGCGCCTTGAGCAGCGCCAGGGCGGCCTGCGCGCGCCTGTGCTGAAAAAACGACAGCATCGCATTGAATACAAGAAGGCCGCCGATCACGGCCGCCTCGAGATCCTCGTGCAATCCGATCTGCACGGCGATGGCGGCCTCGAGCATCCAGGGCACGGGCGCCCAGAATTGTCGGATCAGCGCGCGCCAGACACTCTCGGTCGCGTCGGCGACGACATTCGGTCCGAATTGCGCGAGGCGCGCGGCCGCCGCCTTGCTCGAGAGCCCCTCACCCTCCGCCTCGGGCGGCAAACTCGCCGCGGCCCCGCTCATGAGGCCACCTCGCCTCAAACCACCGCGAAATCGAACCGGTTGCGCGCAAAGTTCGGATTGAAATGCGGATCGTTCTCCATGTACCGCGCCCAGCGCGCCACGAACCGCCGCCGCTCGTCGGCATCCTGCCGCACGCGCGGCGCCGACATGCCCTCGAAATGAAAGAGCTGCGCGTAAGGCGTATAGACCACGCGATATCCCGCCTCGAGGATACGCAGGCAGAGATCGGTATCGTTGAAATCGATCGCGAAACTCTCATCGAGCCCGCCGACCGCCGAGAGCACGCTCTTGCGGGTCGCCAGGCACGCCCCCGTCACCGCCGAGTAATTCCGGATCAGATGCGTAAATCCGTTATAGCCGACGAAATCCCCCGGGAACGAATGATAGACATGCGCCGCCCCGCCATTCACGCCGATCACGCAGCCCACATGCTGAATCGTCCCGTCCGCATGCAGCAGCCGCGCGCCCACCGCGCCGATCTCGGGATCCTGTGAGAGTTCGAGCAGGGCCGTGAGCCAATCCTCATTGATGATTTCCATATCGTCGTTGAGGAACACCAGATGCTCGGTCCGGCAGGCGCGCACCGCGAAATTCGCTTTCGCCGCATAATTGAACGGCACCACTGGCCCGGGATAATCCTCGACCCGCACACCCAATGACGCGAAGCGCTCGATCTGCGCCGGCAGCAGCTTGCCGTTGTCCACCACCACGATTTCGTAATTCCGGTAGGCGGTGCGGCGCAGGATGCTGTCGACGAGATTGTCGACCATGTGAAACCTGCCCCGTCCCGTCAGCTCGAGTTCGGCGTTGTTGGTCAGGATCAGCAGCGTCGCGCGCGGCCGCCCCAGCAGCTTGCGCCGCACCCGGAACGTCCCCGGCAGCAGCCCCGGCTCCACCCAGCCGCGCTTGCCGTATTTCTCCCGCACATGATCCGACAGCGCCCGGAACCCCGCCTCCAGCGCATAGGGTTTGGCATCCACCACCGCCGCCGCCGATCCCGGGATCGCCCGCCAATGGTAGAGCGCTTTCTGGATGTGATGCACTTTCTGGGTCCGCCGCGAGAGCCGCAGCATCAGATCGTAATCCTGCGCCCCGGCATACTCGTCGCGGAATCCGCCCAGTTCCAGGAACAATTTCTTCCGCACCACCATCATGTGCAGCACATACATGACGGATTCGAGATGCTCGGGCGAAAAATCCGGCTTGTAGTAGGTATCGATCAGCACCCCGTTCGGATCGATCTTGTCCTCATCCGTGTAAATCACGTCGGTCTCGGGCGCATGGAACAGCGCGCGCGCCACTTCGAGCAGCGCGTCCGGCTCGATCGTGTCGTCGTGATCGAGCATGGCGATGAACTCTCCGCTCGCCATCTCGACCGCGAGGTTCGAGGCCTCCGCGATCCCCCGGTTTTCCGTCAGCCTGCGGATCCGGATGCGGGGGTCGATCCCCTGGATCCGCGCCAGCAATTGCAACGTATCGGGATGGCTCGAAGCATCGTCGCAGAGGCAGAGCTCCCAGAACGGATAGGTCTGCGCCCGCACCGATGCGATGCACGCCGCCAGATAGGACGCCGGCGTGTCGAACACCGGCACGATCACGCTGATCACCGGCCGCTTCGGCCCGAGTGCCGCGACCGCCCGCCGCTGCGCCGGCGTCATGCAGGCGACCGGCGACGGCCCCGTCAATCCCCGCGCCCGCCCGAGCCAGGCCAGGAACGGCGGCATCTCGGAAGCCAGCCCCGCCACATGCACGCGCCGCCGGATTTCGTTGCCGATCGCGGCCACGCTGAACTGCTCGCGCATCCGCGCGGCCGCCCGCGCCCCTCGCGCCCAGGCCTCGGGCTGATCGTCGTAAACCTCCCGGAACGCCGCCACGAGCGAGGCGCGATCGGGCTCCGCCCACACCGCGAACGGCTGATACGGACCCGCCTCCCGCTCGATCTCGACCAGACGGTAGCGCAGCGGAAATCCCACGCTCTCGTCGAAGAACTCGCAATTGCCCGAATAATTCGTGGCGATCACCGGCTTGCCCATCGCCATGAACTCGGCGATGTTGAGGCCGAACCCCTCGCTCCGGTGCGCGCTGACGAAACAATCGCAGGCCGAGCGCAGCAAACCCATGTCGTGCTCGGTCAGCATGTCCGAAATCACGAGCACATTCTCGGCGCCGCGCAGCGCCTGGTTGATCGCCCGCGTGATGCCCGGCTCGATCGTGGTCGAGTGGAACTTGATCACGAGAAACACGTTCTCGTCAGCGTCGAACGCCTCGCGGAACGCCTCGACCACCATCTGCGGATTTTTTCGCGCGCTCGTGCTGCCCACGTCGAACGCGACCAGGAACACGAGCCGGTCGCGCGGCAGTCCGAACGCCGCCCGCCCCACCTCCGCCGGCACCGGCGAGACCTCCACCGGCAGCCGGATCTTCGTCACCGGCACCGGCGAGACCGCGCCGATACTTTCGACCTCGAACTGGCTATTCGTCCACACCTCGTCGAGCGGCGCGAAGGCAGTGTACCAATCCGGCCGGAAGGCCAGAAGCTCCCAGGCCCACACAGCGATGTTGTAGGCGTCGTCGAACGTCCCCTCGGGATAGAGCGAGACGAGCCGCGCCACCTGATCGGCGTTCGCGAGCAGCAGATTGATCCGGAATTTCGGCCTCCGCTCGCGCGCCCCCGGCAGCAGGCGCGGCTTCCCCCGGCTCACGTCGAACGGGTGCAGATCGGTATCGATCCCGACGCTGCGGATCGCGCGCAGCAACCCCCGCGCCGCGGTCCCAAGCCCGCTCGTCGCCGCGAACGGCCCGAACACGTTGAACCCGAACGGCTTGGCGAGCACGCCGGCCGCGCTCGCGCGCCATTCCCGGCACGGCGCCACGCCTGGCCCGAGCCTGCCCTCGAGCCGCCCGTGCTCGATCCAATGCGCCCGCGCCGCCGCCGGATCGCCACCCGTGGCGCGCCCCACATCCGGATAGAGCAGGCAATAACTTTCGGCATCGAAACCGCTGACATCGGGCGGCGGCGCCGGCGCCGGCGGCGTCCGATACCAGCGATCGTCGGTCAGGCTCGGCCGCTTGCCCGCGCGCTCCTCCGCGCGCCCCTCCGCCAGCCAATGCGCCCGCCCGCTCGCGACGCGCCCCGCCGCCACTGCCTCCGCCACATCCGGATTGATGGCGAGATAAAGCGCCTCGTCGAACCGCGCCGCCTCGCTCGGATAGCCTTCGGGCTCGGGCGGCTTCAGATACGGCAGCGCATCGGGCGAGGCCGGCAGCACCGAAAGCCCGGGACTGGGCGGCACCGGCTCGTTCGGATCGGCAGGCGGCAGCACCGACCGCAGCGGCCCCGGCCGCCCCGCCCCGAACGGGGAAGGCCGCTGCCCCGCCTCGATCTCCGCCCGCCCGAAATTCAGCCAATGGTGATAGCCGCTCGGCAGCTTCCCCGCCTCGACCGCCGCCCGCACATCGAGGAACGCCTCGAGATAGAGTTCCTCGGGAAATGTTTCGGGGTCGAATTCGTCTGCGGGCATGTCACCCTACCTTAGCGGGCATTGCCTCCGCCGGGCAGGGGCAAAGCCCCAGGCCGCCGGCGGCGTTACTCCCACCCATGACCACCATCCTCCACCTCACCGACCTCCATTTCGGCGCCACCGACAAATGGATCGTCCAGGCCCTGGTCGATCACGTCCAACACAATCCCCCCGACCTCGTCGCCGTCAGCGGCGACCTCACCCAAGGCGCCCGCCGCACCGAGTTCCGCGCCGCCCGCGGCTTCCTCGACAGTCTCGGCGCCCCCTGGCTCGCGGTCCCGGGCAACCACGACATCACCCCCTACCGGCTCGGCGAGCGCTTCCTCTTCCCCTATCAGCGCTGGCGCGACGAAATCGCGCCGGACACGGAGCCCGTCTGGCGCGACGACAATGTCGGCGTGGTCGGCCTCAACACCGCCCGCCGCGCCGGCTTCCACCCCGACTGGTCCCGCGGCCGCGTGACCCGCCCCCGCCTCGCCCGCGCGCTCGACCAGCTCGGCGCCCTGCCGCCCCACCTCACCCGCATCGTCGTCGCGCACCACCCGCTGCTGCCCCCCGAAACCCTCCCCTTCACCACCGTCGCCGGCGGCTCCGCCCGCGCGCTCGCCGCCTTCGCCGCCCAGAAGGTCGCGCTCGTGCTCGCCGGCCACCTCCATCGCTCCTACTCCCGCCTCGCCGCCCCGGAACCGCCCGCGCCCCTGATCCTGCAAGGCGCCTCCGCCACCTCCACCCGTCTCCGCGGCGAACCCAACGGCTTCAACCGGATCCATATCGCCGCCGGCGAGATCACCATCGAAGCCTGGACCTGGTGCGATCGGCGCTGGACCCGAACCGCCGCCCGGGTTGCGTAGGCGCGGCTGCGGCGGGCAGAGGCCGCCGCGCTCCGCCTGCCGGACAGCGCGCAAAAAAAACCCATCCCGCCGGGGAATAACCGGCCCCGTCCCCCCGTCTTGGCGCCGTTCACGCTATTTCCCGGGAGGATAATCATGCGCCTTACCCTCGCCATCGGCCTGCTGCTGGCCGGCCCCGCCGTCGCCGACGAGGTTTCGTTCAACGAACCCGGCAACGTGCTGATCTCCGACCAATTCAACAACCGCGCCCTCGAGGTGACGCGGAACCACCGGATCGTCTGGAGCTTCGGCTCCAACGACCCGTCCCTCTGCAATCCCGGCCCCCACGCCGTCATCGCCCCGAACGACGTCGAGCGGCTCGCCCAAGGCCTCACGCTCATCGTCGGCACCGGCACCGCCACCTGCCCCGACAACCGCGTCATCGTCGTCGACCAGCTCGGCCGCATCGTCTGGCAATACGGCCAGGCCGGGATCTCCGGCGCCGGCCCGAACCAGCTCAACGTCCCGGTCTTCGCGATCGAAACCCCACGCCACACCTTCCTGATCACGGATCAGGGCAACAACCGCATTCTCGAAGTCGACAAGCGGCACAACGTTCTTTATCAATATGGGCCAACCTCGGGCCCGGGCGCGCTCAACAGCCCCAACAGTGCCGAATTGCTGCGGAACGGCAACATCCTGATCGCCGACGAGAACAACAGCCGGGTGATCGAGATCAACCCCTATCGAAACAACAAGATCGTCTTCGAATATTCGATGGGCCTCAACATCGTCGCCTTCGCCAGCCGCCTGCCCGGCGGCGACACGCTGATCACCGATTCCGGCAACAACCGGATCCTCGAAATCAGCCCCGAAGGCGAGACGGTCTTCCAGTATTTCACCAACCGCGGCCCGAACAGCAACCCGTCGCCCAACCCCAGCAACGCGGTGCGCCTCGCCTACGGCGCCACGCTGATCGCCGACCAGTTCAACGACCGCGTGTTCATCCTGACACCCGACCGGCACATCCAGTTCCAATACGGAATGACGAACGTTCCCGGCAACGGCCCCAACCAGCTGAACGCGCCCTACAACGCCGTCGTGATCGGCGACTATACCGGCGTCACCCGCCCGCCCGCACAATTCTGACGCGGAGCGCCCTTGGGTGCAGGCGCGCCTCCGGCGGCCCGGGCTCTGCCCGGGACAAGCTGGGGCCGAAAGGCCCCAGACCCCATTTCCTGGCGGGGTCTGGGGCCTTCCGGCCTCAGTGGGCTCGCCATCGTTTGCGCCATCGGTTCAAGCACCGATGGCGAGGGGCAAAGCCCCTGCCCGCCGGAGGCAATCGTGATGAGGCGATCCGCACGCATTACGCCGCGGCTTCCCCGCAACATGCCCGCTCCAGGGCGGCCACCAGCTCGCGCATGGCGAACGGTTTTGGCAAAAAAACGATATCGTCGGCGGCCAGCGCCTCGCGCTGCCGCCCGTCGGCATAGCCCGACACCAGCACCGCCGGCAGATGCGGCACGCTGACGCGCAGCGCCCGCACCAGCGCCGGCCCATCCATCCCCGGCAGCACGACGTCCGACACCACCGCCGTCAATTCCGCCTCCGATCCGGACGCGATATCGAGCGCCGCCCGCGCCGTATCGCAGGCGGTGACCGTGAATCCGGCGCGCCCCAGCGCCCGCTCCGCGAGCTTGCGCACCGGCGCCTCGTCCTCCACCAGCAAGACCCGGCCGCTCCGCATTCTCGGCGCCGGCGCCGGTTCCTCCCGCGGATGCGGGTCCCGCGCCGGCGCCGCCTCCGTCGCCTCGGTCTCAGGCCGCGGCAGCAGGATCTGAAAACACGTCCCCTCGCCCACCACGCTCTCGACCGCGAGAAACCCGCCCGACTGGCGCACGATCCCATGCACGGTCGAAAGCCCGAGCCCGGTCCCGCCGCTGCCGCGCCGCGTCGTGAAGAACGGCTCGAAAATCCGCGGCAGAATCTCGGCCGCGATGCCCGGCCCGGTGTCGCGCACCTCCACCGTCACATAGCGCCCCGGCGGCACCGTCTCGCTGCCCAGCGCCATGGTCCGCAGAACGTTCCGCCGCCCGGTCGAAATGGTGATCGCGCCCTGTCCCCGCATCGCCTGCGCGGCGTTCATCGCCAGATTGACCAGCACCTGGTCGAACTGTGTCGGATCGAACAGCACGCGCCGCCCGGGTGCGGCGAGTTCGAGCCGCAATTCCACCCCGCCGCCGATCAGCCGCCGCAGCAAATCCGCCGCCCGCCCCACTGCCTCGTCCACGCCGAGCCGCACCGGCTGCAGCGTCTGCTGCCGCGAAAAAGCCAGCAATTGCCGCACCAGCGCCGCCCCGCGCCCCGCGCTCTCGCGGATCTGCGCGAGCTCGCCCCGCCCCCCAAGCTCCGGTTCCGCAATCAGCGTCTCCACCGACCCCACGATCGCGGTCAGCAGATTGTTGAAATCGTGCGCGATCCCCGCCGCCAGCTCGCCCACCGAGGAAAGCCGCTGCGCTTGCCGCAACTGTGCCTCCGCGGCCCGCAAGGCCGAGAGATCGGCGGCATGCAAAACCCCCGCGACCGCGCCCAATGCCACCGGGGCGAAATGAAACCGCCAATGCGTGCAGGCCTCGCCCGCCCCCAGCGCCGCCTCCGCCCGCGCCGGCAGCGCGTCGCGCAGGCCCGCCATCAGGATCCGCCGCGCCGGCTCCGGCAGCGAAGCGAGCGACGCGACGGGCGCGGGGCCTGCCTCGCCCGCCTCGCCCGCGAGCGCCCCATCCGGCCCCACCAGCCAGAGCGCCCCCTCCGCCGCCTCGAACGCGGCGCGCAGCAGCGCCCGGTCGCCGCCCAGCAGCGCACCGATCCCGCGCCGCCTCAAAGCCGCCCCCGTTCGGCGCGCAACCGCCACACATAGGCGACGATCTCCGCCACGGCCCGGAAATGTTCCGCCGGAATCTCCGTCTCCAGTTCGAGCGGATACAATGCGCGCGCTAGTGGAGGATTGGCAACGATAGGAACGCGATGCGCGAGAGCCGCCTCGCGGATTCGCGCCGCCAGCTCGTCCACCCCCTTGGCCACCACGCGCGGCGCGCCCGGCGACCCCCGCTCATAGGCCAGCGCCACGGCGTAATGGGTCGGGTTCGTCACCACCACGGCCGCCTTCGGCACCGAAGCCATCATCCGCCGCCGCGCCCGCGCGCGGGCCACCTGCCGCATGCGCTGCTTCACCTGCGGATTGCCCTCGGCCTCGCGATGCTCGTCGCGCACCTGCTGCCGCGTCATCCGCAGCCGCTGCCCATGCCGGAACCGGACCCAGGCGAGATCGAGCACCGCGATCGCCGCCTGCAGCCCGAGCAGCGGCAGCGCGAGCTGCCAGATCGCCTGCCGCAGCAGCGGCAGAAGCTGCGCCGGCGCTTCCCCCGCCGCCTGTCCGAGCCGCGGCAGAACCGCCTCGAGCACCCGCCAGAGAACGAACCCGAGCGCGGCGACCTTGGCGAGCGCCCTCGCCGCCTGCACCAGCGTCTCCGCGCCCAGCAGCCGCTGGATCCCCCGCGCCGGGCTGATCCGCCCGAGATCCGGCGCGAGCGCGGCGGGGCGCATCAGGAAGCCGGTCTGTCCCAGGGTCGCGAGCGCCGCGCCGGCCGCCGCCGCCGCACACGGCGCCACCACGACCAGCAAGCCCCCCGCCGCGCTCCGCCAGGCGCCACGCACCGGCCCGCCGGCGCGCTCGATCGAGGCCGCCAGCCAGGCCGGCGCATCCCCCGTCATGCCGGCCAGGGCCGCGAGGCCGCAGCCGAGCGCGGCCAGCATCACCAGCTCGCGCGATAGCGGAACATCGCCGGATTGGCGGGCCTTTTCGAGGCGTCTCGGCGTTGCGGGTTCGGAGGCGTCCTCCACGGCTCAGCGCCTCCCGCGGCGATACGCGTCGCCCCCGCCCGGCGCCCCGGCCCGGCGCCCACGGCACGGCGCCGAACGCGCGCCGCGATCCCTTTCGGGCCCCGAGGCCCCCAATCCGTCGTCTCCGGTGCCCTGTCGCATGGCGGCGCGGCCGCATCATGGGCCGGCATCATGAATCGTTCGCAAACCGCCGATCCCGTGGAGATCGACAACGAATATCCGGCCTACGGCCACACCGGCGGCCCGATCGCCGTGAGCGCCGGCACGCTGCCGGCGGTCTCCTTCGTCAAGCCCAACGACCTCGGCGACAGCCACCCCGGCATGTCGACACCGCCTTTGTTCGAGGCTTTCGCCGAAAAAATCGTCGAGAGCGTGCAAGCCAATCCGGCTCTCTGGGCGGACACGGCGATCCTGATCACCTTCGACGAGTCAGGCGGAAACCCCGATTCCGGCTTCATCCAGCCGATCGATTTCTTCGGTGACGGCTCCCGCACCGTGATGATCGCCGTCTCCCCCTTCGCCCGGTCCGGCTATGTCGACCACACCTACGAGGATCACGCCTCGATCCTGAAGTTCATCGAGCGTAACTGGGGACTTGTCCCTCTCTCCGCGCGCAGCCGCGACAATCTCCCGACTCCGATCGCCACCCCATCCCTCCCCGCAAAACCGGGATAGCCCCCCCCAATCGATCGCATCCGAAAGCCGCCACCACAACCGCGATCAAAAATGAAGAGTTTTTTGGTTCTTTTTTCCAAAAAAGAACCCCTTCTTCTTATTGCGGTATCAAATCAAGGCAACCCCCCAAACCCCGCCCGAACCGCCTCCGCCCAACTGCCGACCAGGACGCTCGCGAGCAGTCCCAGCAGCAAAAGCCCCCCCAGCACCTGCCCCGGCAGCGACGCGACATAGACCTGCAATTGCGGCACTAGCCGCGACAGCAACCCGAGCCCCACCTGCCAGATGGTTCCCGCCACCAGAAACGGCGCCGCCAGCCGCACCGCGAGCCCGAAGCTCGCCCCGACCGCTTCCGTCGCCTGAGCCGCCAGATCGGCCGTGCCCAGCCATTGTCCGGCCGGAAAGATCGCGTAGCTGCGGGCCAGTGCCGTCAGTGGCAGCGCATAGAGCCCGCTCGCCAGGATCACGACAGGGGCGACGATCCCGAACAACCGCCCCAGCACCGCGCTTTGCGCGCCGAATTCGGCATCGGGCTGCAGCACGCTGGAAAGCCCGGTCATCAACGAAACGATTTGTCCCGCCGCCGGCAGCGCGAGCGCGAGCAACCGCGCGAGCCATCCCAAGGTCGCGCCGACGAGCAGTTCGGCCGCCACCATCGAGGCCAGCAGCGCCGGCGATTCCGGCACTCGGGGCATCCCCGCCGCGATCGCCGGCGTGAGCAGCAGAGCGAGCGCGCCTGCAAATCCCACGCGCAACAAAGCCGGCGGCTCCGCCTCGCCCAGCCCCGGCAGCAGCATCACGCAGGCGCCGCAGCGGCAGAGCACGAGCACGAACGCAAACGCCTCTCCGCTCAGAGGGCCGCCGAGCGCGGTCGGATCAGGCATGGCGCTCCCCCGCCATTTCGGGCGCGCGCGGCCGCCGCCCCGCCGCGGCCCGGATGCCTGCGCGCCGCGTCATCCCCGGCCGCTCACTGCCCGCCGATACGCACGATTCCTTCGAAGACATGGCGCGCATAATCGGCGAGTGCGCGGGCGAGCGCCGGCCCTGCCAACCAAAGCCCCGCCCCGGCCGCCACCAGTTTCGGCAGGAAAGAGAGCGTCGAATCGCTGATCTGCGTCACCGCCTGCACCACGCTGACGAGCAACCCCGCGGCAAGCGTCGCGAGCAGCACCGGCGCGCATAGTTTGACGCCCAGCACCATGCTCGCATGCAGCACCGCGACCACATCGAGCCCGGACATGAACCGCCCCGCTCAGATCGGCATCTTGATGATGTCCTGGTAGGCCTGCAGCACACGGTCCCGCACCGCCACCGTCGTCTGCAACGCCAGTTGCGCCTGCGAAACAGCAGTCACCACCTGGGTGATGTCGCCATGCCCGGCGACGGCCTGCACCGCCAGCCCATCCGCCTGCTTGCCCTGCGCGATGACGCCGCCGAGCGCGTCGCCGAGCATGGAGGCGAAGCTTGCGCCGCCCTGCCCACCCCCGCCCGGTGCCGGGACGCCCTCGAGCGGCAGCGAATCGACCGAGCGATACGCCAGTGCCGCCTGCGCCGCGCTCGGCGAAATGAGGCTCATTTCAACAAATCGATCGTGCGCGTCAGCATCGCCCGCGAAGCCTGCATGACGTTGAGGTTGGCGCTATAGGTCTGCTCCGCCTCCCGCATGTCCATCATCTCGACGAACCCGTTCACGTTCGGCATCTTCACATAGCCTTTCCCGTCCGCGGCCGGATTGGAGGGATCGTATTTCAGCGGAAACGCGCTCGGGTCGGGCAGTACCTGCTTCACCCGAACCGTCTCCAGACCGAGATTGCGGTCCAGTTCATTGGCGAACACAACGGTGCGCCGCCGATACGGCGCCGCCCCCGGCGTCGAACCGCTGCTATCCTGATTGGCGATATTCTCGGCAATCACGCGCAGCCGTTCGGTCTGCGCGCTCATGCCCCGCGCGGAAATCGTCAGCGCCTCGGAAAGATCCATCCCCGTCCGCCTCAGCGCCCGAGCGCCGCCAGATACAGATTCATCGTGCTCTTCCAGAGATTGCCGACCAGCGCCTGCTGCGTCTCGACATCCGCCACCTTGGTCAGCTGATCCTCGACATCCACCGCATTGCCGTCCGGCCCGCGCGCCGAAGGCACCGTCTGCACCAGCCGCGCCGCGCCGAGCGTTCCCCCGAGATGCCCGGGATCGGTTCGCGCCGGACCCAGCCCGCGATCCGCCAGCACCTGCTCGAAAGCGCTCAGGTCCCGCGGCCGGTAATCGGGCGTATTCGCGTTCGCGATGTTCTGTGCCAGCACCTGCTGGCGGGCATCGAGCCAGCCCAGCCGGCGCTCCGCCAGCGAAAAGAAATCGCCCGCTCCGGAAGAGCCGGGCCGCGCCGCATCCGCCTCGATCATCCCTGCCTCCCCCGGCATCCCTGCCTATCTCGGCATCCCTGCCTATCTCGGCATCCCAGCCAATCCCGGCCGACGCGGCATCCTCCGCCAAACTCATGACCAAAATCTCAACGCCGCCGCTGACCTTTCGCTAACCCGCCCCGCGCATACTCGCCGCATGGCCTCCGCCCTGCCCCTCGCCGCCGCGCCGAGCGCGCCGGCCTCCCTCGCCGCCCGCCTCGCCACCACCATCGCCACCGCCCGCGCCCTGGCCCGCAACGGCCGCCGCGTCGACCTCGCCGGCCTCGAGGACGGCATCGGCCAGCTCTGCGCCCGCACGCTCGACCTGCCGCACGCCGAAGCCCGCGCCATGCGTCCCACCCTGCTCGACCTGCTGCGCCGTCTCGAAGACCTCGCCGCCGAACTCCGGGGATCTGCGCCCTGACCGTCTCCCTCGGGCACCAGGCCATCACCGCCGCCGCCGCCCTCGCGCTCGTGCTCGGCCTCGTCTGGCTCGCCGGCCGCCTCGCCCGCCTGCGGCCCACCCCGAGCGCGCCAGGCCTCACCCTCCGCGCCACCCTCGCCATCGGCCCGCGCCGCCGCCTTCACCTGATCGATGCCGAGGGCACACGCCTCCTCATCCTCGCCGGTCCCGCATCCGAATCCGCCCTCCTGCTGCCCCCCAAACCCGAATGACCCGGCTCACCCTCCCGCTCGCGCTGGCGCTGGCGCTCCTCCCCACCCTCGCCCCCACCCTCGCCCACGCGCAGTCCCTCAATCTCGATCTCGGCCACCCCGGCGACCCCGGCACCACCGGCCGCATCATCCAGCTCACCGCGCTGTTCACGGTCCTCTCGCTGGCCCCGAGCCTGATCGTGATGGCCACCGCCTTCACCCGCATCGTCATCGTGCTGTCGCTGCTGCGCGGCGCGCTCGGCGCTCAGGGCACACCGCCCAACGTGGTCCTGATCGGCCTCGCCCTCTTCCTCACCTTCTTCGTCATGCAGCCGGCCCTCGACCAGGCCTGGACCCAGGGCATCCTGCCCATGACCCAGGGGCAGATCCCCGAGCTCGAAGGCATCCGTCTCGCCGCCGAACCGTTCCGCCACTTCATGGCCGCCAACGCCCGCGCGCCCGATCTCCAGCTCTTCCAGGATCTCGGCCACCTGCCGCCCGCCGACCCGGCGCACCCGCCCTGGCGCGCGCTGATCCCCGCCTTCATGGTCGGCGAGCTGCGCCGCGCCTTCGAAATGGGCTTCCTGCTCTACCTGCCCTTCACCATCATCGACCTCGTGGTCTCGAGCGTGCTGATGTCGCTCGGCATGATGATGCTGCCGCCAAGCGGCGTCTCGCTGCCCTTCAAGCTGATCTTTTTCGTCATGGTCGATGGCTGGCGCATGGTCGCCGGCAGCCTCGCCCAGAGCTTTTCGAGCTGACCCCGGCCGCCTCCCGCGCGTTGTCCCGCGATCAGGAGGCCGCGATGGAAAACACCGAAACCCGCATCGAACGCGACGCCGAACGCCGCAACGAAGCCCAGCAGCACACCGGCAACCACGACCGCCCCGCCCAAGGCGGCGCCGACCGCCACGGCGGCACCCGCGCCGGCGCCGAAAACGTCGAACGCATCGAGAAGGCCACCGACGTGAACCGCGTGACCCCGCTCGAGGAACGCCTCGAGGAGGATCTCAGCGTCAACGGCCCGGTCGCGCCCGAGCGCGACGAGCGGGGGCGGCTTTAGAGCAACATCACCCAGACCGGAATCGGTCTGGGTGATAAAGTTGCTCGCCAAATCAAAGAGCCTAGAGCGGGTTCACTCTGACCACAGTCAGAGTGAACCCGCTCTAGAACGGCCCGGGCTCTGCCTCGCCATCGGTGCTTGAACCGATGGCGCACACGATGGCGAGCCCGCTGGGGCCGAAAGGCCCCAGCGGAGGGGTGCAGGGAAGGCAGAGCCTGCCCCGCCCGCCGGAGGCTTGCCTTCCCGCCACCGCGAAGGCACAGCCCCACCCATGCACGCCTACCGCACCCACACCTGCGGCGCCCTCCGCGCCGCCGACGCCGGCTCGACCGCCCGCCTCTCCGGCTGGATCCATTCCAAGCGCGACCATGGCGGCCTGCTCTTCATCGATCTGCGCGACCATTACGGTCTGACCCAGCTCGTCTTCCCCGCCGGCAGCGCCGCCTTCGCCGTCGCCGACGCCGCCCGCCCCGAGACCGTCATCACCGTCACCGGCGAGGTCGTGCTGCGCGATTCCGGCACCATCAACCCGCGCCTGCCCACCGGCGAGATCGAGCTGCGCGTCCGCGAGATCGCCGTCCAATCCACCGCCGACACGCTTCCCATCCAGGTCGCCGGCCACGAGCATTTCCCCGACGAACTGCGCCTGCGCTACCGCTATCTCGATCTCCGCCGCGAGCGCGTCCACCGCAACATGATGTTGCGCGCCGAGATCATCGCCTCCATCCGCCGCCGCATGATCGCGCAGGGCTTCACCGAGTTCCAGACCCCGATCCTCACCGCCAGCAGCCCCGAGGGCGCGCGCGACTTCCTCGTCCCCGCCCGGCTGCATCCCGGCAAATTCTACGCGCTGCCGCAGGCGCCCCAGCAATTCAAGCAATTGCTGATGGTCGCCGGCTTCGACCGCTATTTCCAGATCGCCCCCTGCTTCCGCGACGAAGCCAGCCGCGCCGACCGCTCGCCCGGCGAATTCTACCAGCTCGACTTCGAAATGAGCTTCGTGACCCAGGAAGACGTGTTCGCCGCCATCGAACCCGTCATCGCCGGCATCTTCGAGGAATTCGCCGAAGGCCGCCGCGTCGACCCGCACCCGTTCCGCCGCATCCCCTACGACCAGGCGCTGCTCGATTACGGCACCGACAAGCCCGACCTGCGCAACCCGCTGATCATCCGCGACGTGACGGAACATTTCGCCGGCGGCAGCTTCGGCCTGTTCGCGAAAATCGCGGCCTCGGGCGGCATCGTGCGCGCCATCCCCGCCCCCGGCGCCGCCTCCCGCCCGCGCGCCTTCTTCGACAAACTCAACGAATGGGCCCGCGCCGAAGGCGCCGGAGGCCTCGGCTACATCACCTTCGAGGCGGACGGCCCCAAAGGCCCGATCGCCAAGAACCTCGAACCCGAACGCGCCGCCGCCATCCGCGAAGCCTGCGCGCTCGCCCCGGGCGACGCGGTCTTCTTCGCCGCCGGCAAGCGCGACGACGCCCAGAAATTCGCGGGAGCCGTCCGCACCCGCATCGCCCAGGAGCTGAGCCTGGTCGAACCCAACGCGTTCCGCTTCTGCTGGATCACCGACTTCCCGATGTACGAGCGCAACGAGGAAACCGGGCAGATCGACTTCTCCCACAACCCGTTCAGCATGCCCCAGGGCGGCATGGAAGCGCTCAACGGCCAGGACCCGCTGACCATCAAGGCCTACCAATACGACATCGTCTGTAACGGTATCGAACTATCATCGGGCGCGATCCGCAACCACCGCCCCGACATCATGATCCGCGCCTTCGAAATCGCCGGCTACACCGCCGACGAGGTGGAAGCCCGCTTCGGCGGCATGCTGAACGCCTTCCGCTACGGCGCGCCCCCCCATGGCGGCAGCGCCCCCGGCATCGACCGCATGGTCATGCTGCTCGCGGAAGAACCCAACATCCGCGAAGTGATCCTCTTCCCGCTCAACCAGCAAGGCGAGGACCTGCTGATGGGCGCCCCCGCCGCCGTGCCGCCCGCCCGGCTGCGCGAATTGTCGCTGAAGATCGATCTGCCGCCGCAAAGGAAGACGGGGTGATTGTTCTTTTTTGAAAAAAAAACCAAAAAACTTTCTTCTGTTTGATCCGGACCTTTCGATGTCGGATCCTATCCGGCCCGGCTGGCGGCCGGGATCGCCCGAGCGTCGAGAGGATCCCTCTCTCCCTTAAGAGAGAGGGATCGGGGGCTCGCCATTACAGCGTCTTCAAATACTCCAGCAACGCCGCCTTCTCGGACGCCGACAGCCGCGTGCCATAGTCATGCCCGCAATTGCTGTTGCCCGATTTGACATCGTCGCATCCGGTCGCGCGATAGAGATAGCTGCCGAACTGCTGCTGCGTGGCGGCAAGCCCCACATTCACCGGATCGTAATTCGACCCGACCGCGAAAACCCGAACCCGCTGCGCGGGGGGCGTCAGCAGCTCCGCCAATGTCGGCACCGATCCGTTATGCAGGTAAGGCGCCGCGGCCCAAATTCCCTCGAGCACCCGCGATTCGTACTTGGCCTGCACCGGCTGCGTGGTCCGGAACAACCGGCGAAGATCCCGCAAGCCGGACCCGGCCCCGGCATCGAGCGCGCTGGCCCCGAGCGGCGACGTCACGCTGAGATTGAGCGCGCAGGTGATAGGGTTGTAGGTGCAATACTGCGTGATCGTTGCGATCACCGAAAGCCCAAGTATCTTGAAGGATGCGTCCGTCGGCATGAGCGGCGTCGGATCGAGCAGGCTCGACGCACCGTTCAGCACACCGGTATCCGCTATCGCCTCGAGGCTCTGATATTCCCGCGCGTCGGTGCCGACCGCCAGCACCGGCGTCGCCCAGGTCTTATAGAATGGGAAGCGCGTCACGCCAGGCTTGATGCCATGGCAGCTGACGCATCCGCCATCGGCGGTCGGCCGGTCGAAGATCGCCTTGCCCTCTTTCGCGAGCGCGGCATTGATCGCAAACGGCCAGCGCGGCGGACCGATCTTGTCGACCAGTTTCTCGAGCGTGATCAGTCCGGGGAAATTGGCCGAATTGGCGCTCAGATAATCGATCCCGAACCACCCTTTCTGCGGCATGAAGGTCGCAAAGACCCCGAATACCTCGCCCAAATTGCGCGCAAGTCCCAGAACCGGGCTGCCGTTATCGGCGAAGCCCGGCCATTGCGTGTGGTCCTGGATCGTTGCGTTCCACAGGAACGGATAGCGCACTGGCGCGTCGGCGCTATGGATGTTGTGCGGAATGAGATAGGTTGGCGGCTTGCCGATATCGAGGCCGGTCAGGCGATTGAAGATCATCGCCACCGCGTCGAGTCTTCCAGGACCCCAGCCCGGATAGGGCAACGCGCGTTGCATGAGCGTATCATAGCGGGTAAACCAGGTCTCGAATGCGCTCCGGAGCGCCGCGCGCTCGCGATCGGTCGCCCCCGACCCCAGAACGTCGGTGGCGAAGGCGTCGAACTGCGCCGCGCTGCCGAGCACTGCCGCCGCCGAAGCATCGAGATCGGCCAGAAACGCCTGGAAATCCACGATCGCCGGGCCGCCATCGATGCGGTAGGCTTGGCCATTCACCTCGATCTGCCGCGTGTGGCACGCCGCGCAGGTCATGCCGACCATGGCTTCCGCCCCGCCCCCATTCACCGTGAACCCCACCGGAAGATCCGGTGTCGGCGAAGCCGGATTCGGCAGATACCCGTAGCGCTGCAGGCTTTCAGAGAGGAACGGCCTGCCGTCGCTGCGCTTGAGCGCCCGCATCCAGGAGAGCGGCATGATCTGCGACCCTTGATCCTGGACGTAGAACTGCGCCGCGTCCTGCGCCGTCCATTTCGCCCCCTGATCAACCGCCAGCGGCGGTGCCGTCGCCGCCGAGACCGGCAACGCGAAAGCCACCCAGGCCGAACCCGCCGCGCCGGCAACGAACCCCGAGAAGCGCATCTCTTTCCTCCACGAAACGCTCGCCCACACTAACGTATCGCACGCGCAAGGCAAGCGCGTCCTGGTATGAAAAACACCCCTGGTGAATGTCGAAAAAAGTCGCTCTTCCCATCGTTCCCGGCGCAGCCCCTCCTGCAACCGTTCAACCCGGGCCCAAGAGCCGGCAAGTGCCGGCCGATAAGTCGATTGAGGGGAGCGGGCCGCCACGCGGCTGGAAAAAGATTCTTTTCTTCTGCGCGATCCGGACCTTTCGATATCCGTTCCTATGCGACGAGGCCGGCTCGCATAGGATCCGCCGTCGAAAGGTCCCTTAAACAGACCAAAGTTTTTTGGTTCTTTTTTTCAAAAAAGAACCCTCCCTAACCCGCCCAGCTCCGCAACGCGCGCAGCCGCGACGTCTTCTTGCTCTGATGCTCGGCCATCCGCACGAGCAGGCCATCGAGCGCATCGATCGCCTCCAGCAGATACGGGCCCTTGTTCAGCATCACGCACTCCGCCCGTGTCGCCATCGCCGCGTCGGTCATTTCGCCTCTGGTCGGCGAGCCGGTCTTGACCAGGCTCTCCAGCACCTGCGTCGCCCAGATCACCGGAACATGGGCCGCCTCGCAGGCCCACAGCACTTCCTCCTGCATCTCGGCCACCCGCGCGAACCCGATCTCCACCGCGAGATCGCCGCGCGCGATCATCACGCCGAAGGGCTGCACGCCGGCGGCCTGCACGACGATCTCGGGCAGGTTGCGGACCGCCGCATCGTTCTCGATCTTCGCAATCAGCCCGAGCGGCCTCGCCCCCGGCGGGCGCCGCGCCACGAGCGCCCGCTGCAGCGCCGCGACATCCGCCGCCATGTTGACGAAGGAATGACCGACGATGTCCGCGTGCGCGGCAATGACGTCGAGATCGGTCAGATCCCGCGCGCTGAGCGGCGCCAGCCCCAGTTCCGTGCCCGGAAAGTTCAGCCCCTTGCAGGGCTTGAGCTTGTAGCCCATCTCCGGCGCCCGCCCGATCCGCACCACCGCCGCCCCATCGGCGCGGATCGCCTCGACCGTGCCCTCGACCAGCCCGTCGTCGATCGCCACACGCGCGCCGGGTGCGAGCCGGAGCAGGATCTCGGCCGGCTCCACCATGGCGGCGAACGACGCGCCGTCATCCGCCAGGGCCGCCTCCGACGCGACCAGGATCAGCGTGTCGCCCACCTCGAGCCGCTTGTCGCCCTTCGGATGCCAGGTGTCGCCGGTGCGCAGCTTCGGCCCGGCAATATCCATCAATATCCGCACCGACCGCCCGGCCATCTGCGCCGCCTCGCGGGTGAAAGCCGCCATGGCCCCCCACTCGGACGCGGAATCGTGCGCGCAATTGATCCGCACGAGATCCGCGCCGCGCCGGACGAGGGCGAGCGCGCAGGCGGGATCGGAAGCCGCCTCGCGGCTCAGCGTCGCCATGATCCGGGTTGCGCGCCGGACCGGCCGCGGACCGAACAGCGCATCGCTATTGGCGCGCAGCCGCTCCCCGCCGCGCCGGAAATGCCGCGGATCGGGCGGCCATCGCGCCTCCCCGGGCGGCTCGACCAGCCGGCTCAGCGCCCCCAGGACCGCGTCGATCGAGGCCAGCACATGCCCCTCGGCCCGCCCGAGCGACGAGAGCCCGAGCGGCGCCAGCCGGTCCTGCAGCGGCCGCAGATCGCGCCGCCGCAGCGCCAGATAATGCGCGAAATTGAGCAGGCTGGCCGCGGTCTCCGGCCGGTGCAGCCGTGGCCGCCACTCCAACCAGGCGAGCCGGCCCTCCCGATGCACATCCGCCCGCAGCGCCCGCAAATCGCGAAGCAGCGCCGCCGGCGTCTCCTGCGCATGACCGTGAGGCATGGCGCATCATGCCGGCTTCGCGAGCGCGGCATCGTTGATGTGCGTCAAGCCCGACCACGCTCTACGCGACGATCGCCCGCCGCAACCGCCATCCCCGCCGGAGCGCCGGCGACAGCGCCGGTCCCGTCTCCCGGTCGGAGCCGGGCCGTCACGCCGCTGCGAAGGGGTTCTTTTTTGAAAAAAAGAACCAAAAACCTTTCGTCCGTTCGACGCGAACGCTTCGGCATCCCCTATCTTCGCCGCAGCCAGCGCACCGTCGCGAACGCCCCGACCCACGACCCGATCGCCGCGAACAGCACATACGCCGGATTACCGGTATAGCGGATCACCGCGAAAGCCGAGACGAGATACCAGGCGGCACTCCAGTTCGCCGCCGCCCAAGCCCGCCGCGACGCCACGGCCGACGAAAACAGCACATAGAGCGCATCGGTCGCCGCGGTCGCCGCCACCACCGCAAGCGCCACCCACGGATGAATGCCGAACGGCAGCGTCAGGGCAAATCGATCGGGTGATAGGCCGGATCGGCCGCGCCCTCGCTGCCCCAATTCTGTTTCAGATAGTCCATATCGGCCAAAATCACGCCATGCAGCACCGAACTCGCGGCATCCGCGCCGGGCGCGCTGGCCCCCGTGATCACCGCGAGCACCACATTGGCCGGCTGGCGCAGCCCGTAGCAGCGCACCATCACGGCCTTCCCATCCCGTTCCAGCTTGGCATTGCTCGCAAACGTGAATCCGTCGCTCCCGAACCGCGACCGGATATCGCCGAGCGTCGTCTTGCCCAGCACGAGACCGCCCAGCATCGCCGGCGGCGGCTGCGCGGCATCGCCACCCAGTTCCTCAACCGAAACGATCTCCCGGCTCCCCGGCACCACCGCGAGCGACAGCCGCACGCTCCCCAGATCCCAGGCCAGCAGCGTCGCCCCGGTCGCCGTATCGAAATCGCTCGGATGCCCAAGGCGCGGCGCGACATTGATCAGATTGTCGCCGACCCGGATCCCCTCGATACTCGCCGCCCACGCCATCGGCGCGAAACCCAGACACAGCGCGGCGGTCAGAGCACGGATCATCCCGCCACTCTGCCGCCGCGCGGCCCGCCCGGCAAGCGAACCGGCCAGCGAAGAACCGGCCGGCGAAAAGGTCAGGGCCTCAAGCCGCCATCAACCGTTCCGGCGCCTCGAACTCGATCCCCAGACTCTCGGCCACCGCCCGGTTATACACCCGCCCCCGGTGCACATTGAGCCCGTCGCGCAAATGCGGATCGGCCAGCGCGCCGATCCCCTTCTCGGCGAGCGCCAGCCCGAACGGCAGCGTCGCATTGTTCAGCGCATGGCTCGAGGTCAGCGGCACCGCCCCCGGCATATTGGCCACGCAATAATGAATGATCCCATCCACCTCGTAGGTCGGATCGGCATGCGTGGTCGGCCGGCTGGTCTCGAAACACCCGCCCTGATCGATCGCCACATCCACCACCACCGCGCGCGGCTTCATGGTCTTGAGCATCGCCCGCGTCACCAGCTTGGGCGCGCTCGCCCCCGGCACCAGCACCGCGCCGATCACCGCATCCGCCGCCGCCACCTCCTCGGCGATCGCCGCCAGGCTCGCGAACCGCGTCCGCGCCCGCCCCTCGAACAATTCATCGAGAAACCGCAGCCGCGGCAGCGACCGGTCGATCACCGTCACCTCCGCCCCGAGCCCCACCGCCATCCGCGCCGCATGGGTCCCGACCACGCCGCCGCCCAGCACCACGACCCGCGCCGGCACCACCCCCGGCACCCCGCCGAGCAGCATGCCGCGCCCGCCATTATGCCGCCGCAGCGCCTCGCCCGCCGCCTCGATCGAAAGCCGCCCCGCCACCTCGCTCATCGGCGCCAGCAGCGGCAGCCCGCCCGCGCCATCCGTCACGGTCTCGTAAGCGATCGCCGTCACACCCGAGGCCATCAGCCCCTGCGCCTGCGCCGGATCGGGCGCCAGATGCAGATAGGTGAACAAAATCTGCCCCTCACGCAGCTGCGCCCATTCCGACGGCTGCGGCTCCTTCACCTTCACGACCATCTGCGCCCCGGCGAACACCTCCGCCGCCGTGCCGACGATCCGAGCCCCGGCCGCCACGTAAGCCTGGTCGGTCGCCCCGATCCCCCCGCCCGCGCCGGTCTCGACGATCACCTCATGCCCATGCGCCACATATTCGTGCGCCGCATCCGGCGTGAGCCCCACGCGATATTCGTGGACCTTGATTTCCTTGGGCACGCCGACGCGCATGAGGGTCGTCCTTGAGTTGGCAGGCAGGAAGATTCTTCTTCTTCTGAAGAAAAAGAAGCAAAAAGACTTTTCGTATTTACCCCGGACCAAGCAAGGTCCGACCAAAACCCAAAAGTTTTTTGGTTCTTTTTTTCAAAAAAGAACACCTTCCCTTCAAACCACCCGGAACTCCCCGTCCTCGCGCACCACGCGCCCCTCCCCCTCGAGCTTCAACAGATGCGCGAGCACCGAAGCCTCCGCCGCCCGCACCAGCCGCGGATCGAGCCCCGCATAAAGCCGCTCCACGATCGACGCCGGCACGCAGAGCCCCGCGCGCACCGCCCCCAGCACCGCCGCCTCCCGCTGCACCCGGTGCATGATCATCCCCCGCACCAGCCGCTCCGGCTCCCGCACCACCGCCCCATGCCCCGGAAAATAGGCCGCATCGCCCCGCCCCAGCAGCCGCCGCAAACTCGCCAGGTAATCCGCCATGCTCCCATCCGGCGGCGCCACCACGCTGGTGCTCCACCCCATCACGTGATCGCCCGTGAACAGCCCCGCCGCATGCGCGAAACAGAGATGATCCGACGCATGACCCGGCGTGTGCAGCACCGTGAACGGCCCCACCCGGTCCCCCTCCCCAAGCGCCCCCTCGATCCGCACCGCCTTGTCCCACGGCCGCCCGAACCCCATCACCGGCGCCCCCGTCATCCGCGCGAGCCCCGCCGCCCCGCGCGCATGATCGGGATGCGTGTGCGTCAGCAAAATCCGCCCGATCCGCCCCCCGCCCGCCGCCACGATCGCCGCCAGATGCGCCGCATCCGCCGGCCCCGGATCGATCAACGCGACCCCGCCCTCATCCTCCACCAGCCAGCTGTTCGTGCCCCGCTCGGTCAGTGGCCCCGGATTGCGCGCCACCACCCGCCAAACGCCCGGCGCCTCCGGAACGGCCACCCCATACTCGGCCAACCCGCCCCTCCCTTGCCCACCCTGCCGCATGGTGCCACACATTGACGCATACATCCCGGGAGACCCGCCCGCGTGAAAGCCGCCCTGTGCCACGCCTTCGGCCCCGTCGAGCAACTCCGCATCGAGGATATCCCCGAGCCCATCCCCGGCCCCGGTGAGCTCCTCATCGCCGTCCACGCCGCCGGCGTGAACTTCCCCGACGGCCTCATGATCCGCGGCGAATACCAGGTGAAGCCACCCACCCCCTTCACCCCCGGAAGCGAAATCGCCGGAACCGTCGCCGCCATCGGCCCCAACGTGGACGGCTTCGCCCCCGGCGACCGCGTCGTCGCCCTCTGCGGCATGGGCGGCTTCGCCGAACGCGCCATCGCCCAGGCCGACCGCGCCATCAAACTCCCCCCCGCCATGCCGTTCGACGAAGCCGCCGGCTTCCTGCTCGCCCACGGCACCTCGCTCCACGCGCTGGCCGACAAAGCCCGGCTCCGCGCCGGCGAAACCCTCCTCGTGCTCGGCGCCGCCGGCGGCGTCGGCCTCGCCGCCGTCGAGCTCGGCGCCGCCATGGACGCCACCGTCATCGCCGCCTGCTCCAGCCCCGAAAAATGCGCCCTCGCCCGGCAGCACGGCGCCGCCGACACCATCGACTACAGCCAGACCGATCTGAAAGCGGAACTGAAACGCCGCTACCCCGCCGGCATCGACGTCGCCTACGACCCGGTCGGCGGCCCCTTCACCGAAGCCGCCGTCCGCGCCCTCGCCTGGGGCGGCAGACTCCTCGTGGTCGGCTTCGCCGCCGGCGACATCCCGAAACTACCCCTCAACCTGCTGCTCCTGAAAGAAGCCCAAGCCATCGGCGTCTTCTGGGGCGCCTTCACATCCCGCGAACCCGACCACCACCGGCGCAACGTCGAGCTCCTGTTCCGCTGGTTCGCCGAAGGCAAACTCAAGCCGCACGTCGGAGCGCGGTTTCCACTGACGCAGACGGCGGACGCGATACTCCATGTGATGGAGCGCAAAGCTCAGGGGAAGGTGGTTGTTGAACCGTAAGGAAGAGGTTCTTTTTTGAAAAAAAGAACCAAAAAACTTTTGTCTGTTGGAGTGCCCGCCCCGGTGGCGGGGGGTCGCTCAAACAGACAAAAGTCTTTTTGGTTCTTTTTCTTCAGAAAAAGAACAAAAGGAAACACCCATGAACTTCGATTACTCCGAAAAAACCAAGAAATATCAGGACAAAGTAGCGTCCTTCATGGACCGCCACATCTACCCCAACGAATCCCGCTTCCATGAAGAGATCAACACCGGCGACCGCTGGCAGCCCCTGAAGCTGATCGAGGAGCTCAAACCCCTCGCCCGCGCCGAGGGGTTATGGAACCTCTTCCTCCCCGACAGCCCGCACGGCGCGGGCCTCACCAACCTCGAATACGCGCCGCTCGCCGAAATCATGGGCCGCGTCGAATGGGCGAGCGAGGTGTTCAACTGCTCCGCCCCCGACACCGGCAACATGGAAGTGCTCGAGCGCTACGGCACGGAAGCCCAGAAAGAGCGCTGGCTGATGCCGCTGCTCGACGGCAAGATCCGCAGCGCCTTCGCGATGACCGAGCCCGCGGTCGCCTCCTCGGACGCGACCAACATCGAATCCCGCATCGAGCGCCAGGGCGACGAATACGTCATCAATGGCCGCAAATGGTGGACCTCCGGCGCCGGCGACCCGCGCTGCCGGATCTTCATCTTCATGGGCAAAACCAACCCCAACGCGCCGCGCCACGCCCAGCAATCCATGATCCTGGTCCCGCGCGACACGCCTGGCGTCGAAATCCTCCGCCCGCTCACCGTGTTCGGCTACGACGACGCGCCGCACGGCCACATGGAGGTCGATTTCCGCAACGTGCGTGTCCCCGCCAGCAACATGCTGCTCGGCGAAGGCCGCGGCTTCGAAATCGCCCAAGGCCGCTTAGGCCCCGGCCGCATCCATCATTGCATGCGCCTGATCGGCAAAGCCGAACGCGCGCTCGAACTGATGTGCCAGCGCGCCAAATCCCGCGTCGCCTTCGGCAAACCGATCGCCGAACAAACCGTCACGCTGGAACGCATTGCGGACGCCCGCTGCCGCATCGAACAGGCGCGCCTGCTGACGCTGAAAGCCGCCTACATGATGGACACGGCCGGCAACAAAGCCGCCCGCGCCGAAATCGCGATGATCAAAGTGGTCGCCCCCAACATGGCGCTGCAAGTGCTCGACTGGGCGATGCAGGTGCATGGGGGTGCCGCGGTGTGCCAGGATTTCCCGTTAGCGTATCATTACGCCAGCGCCCGCACCCTACGCTTCGCCGACGGGCCGGATGAGGTGCACCGGAACCAAATCGGCAAACTCGAACTAGCCAAGTATAACTGAGAAGAGGCCTCCGGCGGGCAGAGGCTCTGCCCCATCGCGGCGCTTGCTCGAACCCATGGCACAAGCGCCGCGATCCCACTGGGGCCGAACGGCCTCAGTCCCCATGACGTAGAAAATCGTCACCGACGATCCTGCGCGCCATGCCAGACGCGCAAAACAGTCACCAATCCGCCGTCTTCAACCCGATACACGAGAATATAGGGAAACACGGCAACCAACTCCCGCGTCCCCACCTGCCGACCAACCCGGCCGCGACGCGGAAACATGCCCAGGCTGTCGCCGGCCAACAACAGCTCTCGTCCCACCTGCTGGGCGGCAATCGGGTTATCGACCGCGATGTGTCGAATGATCCGGCCGATATCGGCCAGCGCACGAGTGCGCCAAACAACCGGCAAGGCTACCGCGGTTCAGGCGGCGGCGCGTTGAATTCCCCTTCCGCCAGCCGCAGCAACCAGGCCCGCACCGCCTCGTGAGGCACCGTGCGCGGATCGGCATCGGACTCGGCAATCGCCGCGGCCAGCGCACGCGCCTCCAGTTCGGCCTCTTCCTCCTCAACCCTCGGCGCACGTTCGCTCATGGCTTCACCATATAGGCCAGCGCAGCCCGGGTAAAAACCCAAACCCGGGTGTTTGATCCCCCCAACCCGCAACCCCCACCGCGCGTGTCGGAGCAACCCCGCCCCCACCGCCGCCCACCTATCCCCCCACGCATCGCCCGCGTATCGTGCCGCCCACCAAACCCTTGCCGCCCCGAAAGCAACCCCAATGCACCGTCGAGACCTGATCGCCACCGCCCTGCTCGCCTCCGCCGCCGCCCT